>CP076354.1:1206666-1810000 GCA_018798825.1 Ochrobactrum sp. BTU1
GCCGATCGACTTTTCAGCTTCCTTGAGGGCAGCTTCAACAGTCAGATCAGGATTGATAACGAAAGCCTGCGAAAGAAGAACAACTTCTTCATAGAACTTGCGCATACGGCCTTCGATCATCTTTTCGATGATTGCATCTGGCTTGCCCGATTCACGAGCCTGCTCAATGAAGATCGCCTTTTCGCGTTCTGCAGCAGCTGGATCAACGTCAGCAGCGGTCAGAGCGAGTGGGTTGATAGCAGCAACGTGCATCGCAACCTGACGACCGAATGCGCTTGCAGCTTCTGCATTGCCTTCGGTTTCGATTGCAACGAGAACGCCGAGCTTGCCGAGGCCATCCGAAACACCGTTGTGGATGTAGGTAGCAACTGCACCCTTGGAAACTTCAAGAGCTGCCGAACGACGGAAGCTGATGTTTTCACCAATGGTCGCAACTGCGTCCTTAGCAACCTGCGTAACGGACTTGCCGTCGATGTTTGCTTCAGCAACAGCTTCAGACGAACCGTCGGTCGAAAGAGCAGCCTGAGCGATCTTGCGGACGAGATCCTGGAAAGCGTCGTTACGAGCAACGAAGTCGGTTTCGGAGTTGACTTCAACGACAACAGCCTTGTTGCCGGAAGCAGCAACGCCAACCAGACCTTCAGCAGCCGTACGGCCAGCCTTCTTGTCAGCCTTAGCGATACCCTTGGCGCGCAGCCAATCAACAGCGGCTTCTACGTCGCCGTTGGTTTCAGCAAGCGCTGCCTTGCAGTCCATCATGCCTGCGCCGGTCAGTTCGCGGAGTTCTTTAACCTGTGATGCGGAAATGCTCATTGTGTCGCCTTTCACGAAAGCGAAGGCACACCGAATGGGTGTGCCAACTTTTAACCGACGCTCATTGCATCGGAACGAATGAAGTTATCCACCCGTCATGTGACGGATGGATGAAATTCATGAGCGCTGATTATGCGCCTTCAGCTGGAGCTTCGAGAGCTGGCTCGATAGGAGCTTCAGCCTGTGCGCCAACGTCGATGCCGAGAGCGCCCTGCTGACGTGCAATACCGTCGAGAGCAGCGCGAGCAACCAGATCGCAATAGAGCGAAATAGCGCGTGCAGCGTCGTCGTTGCCTGGGATTGGGAAGTCGATCTGGTCTGGATCGCAGTTCGAATCGATAACCGCAACAACTGGAATACCAAGACGCTTGGCTTCCTGGATAGCAATTGCTTCCTTGTTGGTGTCAATGATGAACATCAGGTCAGGAACCGAACCCATGTCCTTGATGCCGCCGAGAGCGCGGTCAAGCTTTTCGCGTTCGCGTTCGAGGTTCAGGCGTTCCTTCTTCGAGTAACCCTGAGCGTCGCCAGCGAGAATTTCGTCGAGCTTGCGCAGACGCTGGATCGAGTTCGAGATCGTCTTCCAGTTGGTCATCATGCCGCCGAGCCAGCGTGCATTGACGTAGTACTGAGCCGAACGAGCTGCTGCGTCAGCGATGATGTCCGAAGCCTGGCGCTTCGTACCAACGAACAGAACGCGACCGCCGCGAGCAACGGTGTCCGAAACGATCTTCAGCGCGTTGTGCAGCAGAGGAACGGTCTGGGACAGATCAAGAATGTGGATGTTGTTGCGGTCGCCATAGATGTAAGGAGCCATCTTTGGGTTCCAGCGGTGGGTCTGGTGACCAAAGTGAACACCAGCTTCCAGAAGCTGACGCATGCTGAATTCAGGCAATGCCATCTGTATTTTCCTTTTCCGGTTGAACCTCCACGGGCTGAGGCGATTGCTCGCCACCGGAGGCTGAGGCAGGATTTCTCCCTGCAAAAGCCCAATCCCGTGTGTGGAATAGGCGCGCTGTTAAACCAACACGCCAATAAATGCAAGCCTTGCGACCATTATAACGCCAAAGGCTGTGGCAAACGACCTATTTGCAATCCGCTTTGGGTGCTTTGTCATCATAGACATCAAGCTTAACCAGCTTTCCACGCATGGCGAAATCACCGTAATCCATAGTCAAGTCGCGGGTGATGCCGTTTTTGTAAAGCTTGAAGTTGATGCGATAGATTGGAAGACCGTCCTGCTTTTCCTTGTCGTCAAAGTAGGAGATCGTCACCGGCCAGACATTGTCCTTCGTGAACTTGCCCATGGCTTTGGTTTCGTCGTTCTTGGCTTCCTGCTCCTTACCAACGACAACCGTCGTCGAGACAACGCGGTCCGCATCTTCCGACGCATCATAAAGAGACGTCTGATAGAACTTTTCACCAGCTGCCGCTTTGGCGATCAGCTCTTCCATATGCATCGTCGGAAACTGCGTCGCCTTGAGATCGAGCCTGTTCTCCTTCGGCTTGGTCAGTTCGACAAGGGTCTTGCCATCTGCAACCTTGGCATCGCCACGAACTTCCTTGACCAGTTCCTTGTCAACGAAGGTTTTGTTGACGAAACGGAAATCCTTGCCGTTACCGCTTTCAAACGTTGTCGTCTGCTGATCGGTCACGCGTTGCGGCTGCTCATCCATATCGATGCGCGTCACAAAGCGAAAATTCGTCGTATAGCCTTCGCAAGCCGAGCCATTGAACTCATAGACCATACGCCCCGTCAGGCCACTAATCCCGGATTTCTCATCGGCACGATCCAATGTGAGATCATACACTGCGCGATGCGGAACCAACGTTACCGTCGAAGCAGCATTGGCAATCGTTGCCGAACCACCCCAAACACAAACTGCCGCTCCAGTCGCCGCAAATGTCATTCTCAAAAAACGCATACATGAATCTCCCGATCTATTGAGGAGCATGATAAAAAAACTCGTGGCGGAAGCGAGGCAAAAAACGCACCCTCCCCAAAAGCTTCACCGATTCTATTTAATGTATCGGGTGCGAAAGGCATTAAGTTAGCAAGGATTAATGGAATGACCGACACAATCGACAGCCGTCTTAAAAATCTGGGTATATCTTTACCGGAAGCTGCAGCACCGGCTGCAAACTATGTGCCTTTCGCGCAAACCGGCCCTCTGTTGCTGACTTCGGGCCAGCTTCCATTGGAAAACGGCAAGCTCATTCACACTGGTCAGATCGGCGATGCGCTGACGGTTGCTCACGGCCAGGCTGCAGCACGCGCCTGCGCCGTCAATATTCTCGCACAGGCAAAGGCAGCTCTTGGCGATCTGAACAAGATCAAGCGCGTCGTAAAGATCACCGTATTCGTTTCCTCGACAGCTGATTTCGTTGAACAGCATCTGGTTGCCAATGGCGCATCAGATCTTCTCGTCACTGTCCTTGGCGATGCTGGCAAACACGCCCGCTCAGCTGTCGGCGTTGCAAGCCTGCCGCTGAATGCACCGGTTGAAATCGAAGCAATCATCGAGGTTGCATAATGTCATCTCCTGAATGGCTCAAGAAACAGCCAATTGCGCATCGTGGCATCCACGATCTCAATAAAGAGCGGTGGGAAAACACACTCGCAGCCTTTGATGCAGCAGCGAAAGCTGGCTTTGCAATTGAATGCGACGTGCATCTGACCAAAGACGGCGGCGTCATCGTGTTTCATGATGACGATCTCAAGCGCCTTACCGGGCGCGAAGGCCGTATCAGCGATCTGACGCTCGCAGAGGCTACTGAGCTTCATATTGGCGGCACCGCTGATCGCGCGCCAACGCTCAAACAGATGCTTGATCTGATTGCTGGCCGCGTGCCTGTCGTGATTGAGCTGAAGGGCATTGAAGGCCGCGACGATGGTCTCGTGGCGGCTGTTGCAAAAGAACTCGCTTCTTATAAGGGCCAAGCTGCAATCATGTCTTTCGACCATCATCTGGTTCGACTGTTTGCAAGCGACGCTCCCGGCATCCCGGGAGGCCTGACCGCAGAAGGCACGCGTACAAAGGATTTCGAAGCACATTTCTCAATGCTCGCGCATCAGATTTCCTTCGTATCCTATAATGTGCATCACCTGCCGAACCCATTCGTCAGCTTCGTTCGTGAAAAGCTCGCCCTTCCGGTTATCAGCTGGACAGTACGCGATGCAGAAATGAAAAAGCATAGCGATCTCAACGTGGATCAGATCACCTTTGAAGGCTTCGATCCGCGCGCACTGGTCGCTTAACAGGACATTTCGCCATGAGTGACGACGAGAAGCAGACTGAGCAAAGCTTCGCTCTTCGCATCGTTGAAAGCGTTGGCGACTTTTCGGAAGACGAATGGAACCATCTTGCCGGAACTTCCCGGCAGGATGGCAATTATAACCCGTTTATTTCCCGCGCATTTCTTCTGGCGCTGGAACAGTCAGGCTCCGTGTCACAACAGGCTGGCTGGTTGCCTCACTATCTCCGCCTCGAAGACGATCAGGGGTATCTTATCGGGGCAATTCCCAATTACCTGAAAGGCCATAGTCAGGGCGAATATGTATTCGACCACGGCTGGGCAGATGCTTTTGAACGCGCAGGCGGGCGTTACTACCCCAAGTTTCAGGCATCAGTTCCGTTCACACCCGCAACCGGCCCGCGCCTGCTTCACCATCGGGAGTTTGAACCCGAAGCCATCCAGGTTGCTCTCGCGACGGGGCTGCGGCAACTCACTGATCAGACAGGCGCTTCTTCTGCTCACGTTACATTCGCGCCTCAGACCGAGATTTCATCGCTCGAAGCAGCCGGTTTTCTGCATCGAATCGATCAGCAGTTTCACTTTATAAACAATGGCTTTTCCGATTATGATGATTTTCTAAATGAGCTTGTGTCAAGAAAACGCAAAGCTCTCAAAAAAGAACGCCGAGAGGCGCTTTCAGAAGGCATCGAAATCGACTGGCTGACCGGCAAGGAGTTGACGGAAGCGGTCTGGGATGACTTTTATGAATTCTATATTGATACAGGCAGCCGCAAGTGGAGCCGCCCCTATCTCAACCGCAAGTTTTTCTCGCTGATTGGCGAAACGATGGCGCAGGATATCCTGCTGGTCATGGCGAAACGCAATGGTCGTTACATTGCCGGTGCGATCAATTTCATCGGTAGCGATACACTTTATGGACGTCACTGGGGCTGTATCGAGGATCACCCATACCTCCATTTTGAGGTTTGCTACCATCAGGCGATAGACTTCGCGATTGATCGCAAATTACGGGTTGTGGAAGCAGGTGCACAGGGCGAGCACAAGCTTGCACGTGGCTATGTGCCTGTTACGACCCATTCCGCGCATTATATTGCGCATGAAGGTTTCCGCCGCGCTGTCAGCGATTATCTGGAACGTGAACGGCGAGAAGTCGATCAGATACATGCAGCACTGGAAGAGCACACGCCCTTCAAGCAGGCATGACGATAACAACCGAATAAGAGACTGAACTGGAGAGAACAGTATGTCCGCCACCTATGATGACAACAACATCTTTGCAAAAATCCTGCGCGGCGAGATTCCTTCAACGCGCGTCTATGAAACGGATGATATTGTGGCATTCATGGATGTCATGCCGCAGGGAACCGGCCACACGCTGGTTGTTCCAAAAGCCCCTTCACGCAACCTGCTTGATGCAAAGCCGGAAGCGCTCGCCCAAGCCATCAAAGCCGTGCAGAAGATCGCAAATGCCGTGAAGAATGCTTTTGACGCGGATGGCGTCACTGTCATTCAGTTTAACGAACCGGCAGCAGGCCAGACAGTTTATCACCTGCACTTCCACGTCATCCCGCGTTTTGAAGGTGTAGAACTGAAGCCTCATACCGGAAAAATGGAAGACGCAGCGGTTCTTACAGCAAATGCTGAGAAAATCCGCGCAGCACTTTGATAAGAATCGTCTTTATAAGCTCAACAATCCGGCAATCAGCAGCGCTTCTGCCACCACAATACCGACAAGCAAGCGCTTGCCCGCGATAAGATAAGCGATGAATCCGGCAGCTGCCGATCCAACACGAAGCCACATCGGGGAGTTTGCGAGCTCCCCGTTCGGATACAGAATAAGCTGTGCGATCACGCCTGCAACCAGTGCCGTCGCAACACAGCGCACAAACACCAGAACCTCCGAATCCTCACGTACCCGGCCACCGACAACCACTCCCATGACCCGGAAGATGTATGTTGGAAGCGCTCCTGCAAGCAGAATGAATACAAGCGGCCACCACCAATCGGAATAGCTGTCCCAATTCATTGCAGAGCCTCCTTGCTCGCCTTGCGCGAGCGGTGAAAGGCGAAGGAAATCAGCCCGCCGAAAACACCAGTCAGAAGCAGATCATAGCCCGGTGCAAACTGGTGGAAGATCGGGAAAAGCACGATGCCTGAAACCATCGCAATCTGCCCCGCCCGTTCGCGGGCCGATCTCCAGAGCGATGTTAGAAAGTACATCGGCGTGAGCATGAAAAGCGCTGCAAACACGACAGGCGGAAAAGATGCCGACAGCATATAAACCAAGGCGACCACAAGCGCATTCGTGCCAACAAGAACGGTGCCGATGCCTGCAAAATAGCTGGTCCGCATATTGCGTGGCACATTACGCAGCTCTTCCATTGCCATGACCCAGGCCGTCACCGCCACAAAATGGCATAGGGCCGCAAGTGTCAGCTTGCGTGTCTTTGGGCCTTTCAATTCCGGTAAAAGAGCCACCACCATCGGCATGAGGCGAACAGATGACAATCCGACAGCCAAGGCCGCTGCGGGAATTGATACCCCGGCGCTGATCGCGCCAATGAGCACCACCTTTGCAGGCAGAGCCCAAATGGTCAGTGTCATAAACACCGCCTGCCCGGCTGTTATGCCACTTTCAATCGCCAGCCCTGAAAAGCCAATAAAGGAACTCATCAGTAAAATGGCAGGCACGCTCACGATTCGGCGCGTACCGCGAAAAAACCAGCCAAGATGGCCAGATTGCTCTGCTGACTGTTGGTCGGAACTGGGGGAAAGACTCGAAGACATGCTTCAAACTAAAGCATTTCCAGCAAAAGTGCGAAGCGGTTTTGCGCAGGATAATGCATATTAAAAACTGAAGATGTATTTAAGCCAAAATTGCGAAGCGGTTTTTCAGCCGCAAATGCAGTCAATAAAAAAGGCCCTTCATGTGAAGGGCCTTTTTAAGTTCTTATTTCTTACGCGGCACTTTAGGAACCGACGATTTCGCCGTCGAAGCCTTGGTGGCAGGTTTTGGCGCGACCTCATCCTTGCCAGCCAGAACCTTTTCCTTTTCAGCCTTCTTCGGTGCTGCCTTCTTGCGCACGGGCTGCTTCTTTTCTGCCGGAATATCCTTCTTCGGAGTAACCGGCTTGTCGGAAACAGTCTCAAGAGCAAGATCGGTCTTGCCGTCGTCCTTTGTCGTCACATCGACGCGAACCGTACCGCCATGCTTGAGCTTGCCAAACAGCACTTCATTGGCCAATGGCTTCTTGATGTGTTCCTGAATGACGCGAGCCAGCGGACGCGCGCCCATGCGCTCGTCATAACCTTTGTCAGCAAGCCAAGCGATAGCGGGCTCGGTCAGTTCGAATGTCACGCCACGTTCTGCAAGCTGTGCCTCGAGCTGCAGCACGAACTTCTGAACGACCTGATGAATGACCGGAACCGGCAGCGGACCGAATGGAACGATTGCGTCGAGACGGTTGCGGAACTCCGGCGTGAACAGCCGGTTGATCGCTTCCATGTCGTCGCCTTCGCGCCGTGTCGAACCGAAACCAATCGCAGCCTTTGCCATATCGGCGGCACCGGCATTGGTGGTCATGATCAGAATCACATTGCGGAAATCGATCTTCTTGCCGTTGTGATCGGTGAGCGAGCCATGATCCATAACCTGCAACAGAATGTTGTAGAGGTCTGGATGCGCCTTTTCGATTTCGTCGAGCAACAGCACGCAATGCGGATGCTGATCGACGCCATCGGTCAGAAGGCCACCCTGATCGAAGCCGACATATCCTGGAGGGGCACCGATCAAACGCGATACAGTGTGACGCTCCATATATTCCGACATATCGAAACGCAGCAGTTCGACGCCCAGCGAAGAAGCAAGCTGCTTGGCCACTTCCGTCTTACCGACACCTGTTGGGCCGGAGAACAGATAGGAGCCGATTGGCTTGTCTGCTTCCCGCAAACCTGCGCGGGCAAGCTTGATCGCAGAGGAAAGCGCTTCAATCGCCAGATCCTGACCATAGACAACGCGCTTCAGTTCCGATTCGAGATGTGCGAGCACCTGCTCGTCATCCTTCGAAACAGATTTCGGCGGTATCCGCGCCATGGTGGCAATGGTTGCTTCGATTTCCTTGACGCCGATGGTCTTCTTGCGCTTGTTTTCCGGCAGAAGCATCTGGCTTGCACCAGTTTCATCGATCACGTCGATGGCTTTGTCGGGCAACTTGCGGTCGGAGATATAGCGTGCAGAAAGCTCTACAGCCGACTTGATAGCATCAACCGTATATTTGACTTTGTGGAAGTCTTCAAAATACGGCTTCAGACCCTTCATGATCTCAATCGCATCCGGAATCGATGGCTCATTGACATCAATCTTCTGGAAACGACGCACCAGTGCGCGGTCCTTCTCGAAGAACTGACGATATTCTTTATATGTCGTCGAACCAATGCAACGGATTGCACCCGAAGAAAGCGCTGGCTTTAGCAGGTTCGATGCATCCATCGCACCGCCGGAAGTCGCGCCGGCACCGATGACAGTGTGAATTTCGTCGATGAACAGAACCGCACCCGGATATTCTTCGAGCTCCTTTACGACCTGCTTCAGACGCTCTTCGAAATCACCGCGATAACGTGTACCGGCAAGCAGCGTACCCATGTCGAGCGAGAAGATCGTGGCATCAGCAAGCGCTTCAGGCACATCGCCTTCCACGATTCGCTTTGCCAGACCTTCGGCGATTGCGGTTTTACCAACGCCCGGATCACCCACATAAAGCGGGTTGTTCTTGGAGCGACGGCAGAGAACCTGAATGGTGCGGCTGATCTCGCTGTCACGACCGATCAGCGGATCAATACGACCGGACTTGGCTTTCTCGTTCAGATTGACGCAATAGGCAGTAAGCGCATCCTGCTTTTTCTTTGCGCCTTCTTCCGGCTCCACACTCGTACGTTCTTCGCTCGGGCTTTCAGCGCCACGCGGGGTACGCGTTTCGCTGCTCTGCGTGCGTTTTGAAATGCCGTGCGAAATATAATTGACTGCATCATAGCGCGTCATCTGCTGCTCCTGCAGGAAGTAGGCAGCATGGCTTTCGCGCTCTGCAAAGATGGCAACCAGCACATTCGCACCGGTAACTTCTTCACGGTTGGAAGACTGGACGTGAATCACGGCGCGCTGGATCACGCGCTGGAAAGCTGCCGTCGGCTTGGAATCCTCGTCATAGCCAGTGACAAGATTGTCCAGTTCACGGTCGATATAATCGGTCACGATCCGTTTGAGATGCTCGAGATCGACGTTACAGGCGCGCATCACTGCGCCCGCATCCTGATCGTCGATCAGGGCAAGCAAGAGGTGTTCGAGCGTCGCATATTCGTGATGCCGCTCGTTCGCGATGGTAAGCGCTTGATGCAGCGCCCTTTCAAGGCTGGGAGAAAACGATGGCATATGACCTCACTTTTTCTCCATTACACATTGTAATGGATGCTGGTTTTGGCGGGCAAAATCCATGACCTGGCTAACCTTGGTTTCGGCAACTTCGTAAGTGAATACGCCGCACTCACCGACACCGTGGTTATGAACATGCAACATAATACGCGTTGCGTCGTCCATATTCTTTTGAAAAAACCGCTGCAGGACATGAATGACAAACTCCATAGGAGTGTAGTCATCATTGAGAAGCAGGACACGATAGAGGCTTGGCTTCTTGGTTTTAGGCTGCGTGCGCGTGACCACAACCGTACCGTTATCCGGTCCGTTCCCGCCGTTGGTCTTGCTCTGCATGACTGGATTAAAATGCCTCATGAAACCTAACACCCGAATGCCCAACTATCTGGCCTGCCTGCCCTCATATGTAGGGCGTCATGATCTGATTTTAAGCCCTTCATCGACACTTGCAACCGAGACTTATTGCAAGGTGCTGCATTGGCACAGTTATCTCAGTCACTTTTACGAGTAGGCAACCATCGAAAGATGTTCAAAATCAAAAATAGCTATCAATAAGACGAACGAGCACCCGAAACCGCTGGGCACATTTTTTCAAAATTTATGAATATTGTAGTTACCATAAACGGATTGGTAACGCTGATGACAGTAAGGTTACGGAATTAGACAGCTGTGTGCCCTTTGCGCCGCAGTTCAAAAAAACCGGAATACAGGCAGGTCATCATCGTGCGTACCGCATTCAGCAAAGTAGCATATGCCTTGAAAAGAGCGGCGCAAGCCACACTTCTTCTCGCTGTTGTAACAGGCTGCTCTACGGCCTCAACGACAGTTCCTGCTGTGGCAAATGACAGATATGCCGCTATTGTGATCGATGCGAACACCGGAAAAACGCTGTTTGCATCCAACGCAGACGCTAAACGCTATCCGGCATCGCTGACCAAGATGATGACCATGTACATGCTATTTGAAGGCATGAAGTCAGGTCGTATCAATAAAGATACCCGTATTCCTATCTCTTCTTATGCAGCAGCGCGTCCACCGACAAAGATTGGCTTCAAGCCAGGTCAGACCATCCGTGTTGAAGATGCTATTCTCGCCATGGTGACCAAGTCTGCCAACGACGTTGCAACTGCTTCGGGCGAATTCCTTGGCGGCTCAGAAGAGCGTTTCGCACAGATGATGACGGCCAAAGCCCGTCGTCTGGGCATGGCAAACACCACTTTCCGCAACGCGTCGGGCCTTCCGAACATGTCGCAGGTTACGACTGCACGCGACATGGCAATCCTCAGCATTGCGCTTCGTCAGCACTTCCCGCAGGAGTTTTCATACTTCTCGCGTCGTAGCTTCGTATTCCGTGGTCAGACAATCAATGGTCACAACCGCCTGCTCGGTCGTGTTGAAGGCGTTGACGGTATTAAAACCGGTTACACCAATGCATCGGGCTACAACCTCGCTTCATCGGTCAATTATGACGGTCGTCGTCTTGTTGCCGTTGTCATGGGCGGTAACACCGGCGCGAGCCGCGATGCACACATGACCCAGCTGATCCGCAAGTATCTTCCTGCAGCCACTCGTGGCCGCGTTTCGGAACCACTTGTTGCAATGCGTGGTGAAGTTCCACAGGTTGTCGCATCGGTTGATCTGCCAAAGGCACGTAATGCACCGGTTCCAGTTGCTCGTCAGACCACTGAAGTTGCTGACGTCATCAACAACGAAAGCGGCGAAGGCGATATTGACCAGCCACAGGTTCTGGCTCTCGCCGCACCGACACAGCGCCCAGCTGCAATGGCAGCGCAGGCAGCTGTGCGCCCAACGCCAAAGGCCGCAGTTCCGTCGGCTCCAGCACACGATATCGACCCTGTAACGACAGCATCAGCACCCGCTTCCGGTGGCTGGGCCATTCAGGTTGGCTCGCTGCCAAGCGAAGGCCAGGCACGCGATATGTTGACCAAGGTCTCTTCATCAGTCGGTGCGCCACTTCGTTCCGCATCGCCTTACACTGAAACATTCGTGAAGGGTAACTCCACTTTCTACCGTGCTCGCTTTGTAGGCTTCTCCTCGAAGCAGGCTGCATGGGATGCATGCGCATCGCTCAAGAAGAAGAACTTTGGCTGCTACGCAGTCGCCAATTAATCCGAGCGAGAGGGGAGGCTCTCTCGTAACCGCTTTAAACCCGAAAATAGTATTGCGTAGAGGGTTTCGAGATGTCGAATATGAATGAAACGATCGGACAATATGCTCTGAAGTCCAGCATATGGACTGAACAAGCGCCTCGCCCATCCGGACTTAGTTCACTGTTCTCCGTTCAGGCTCTTAAGCAGGCTGCGATTCGTCTTGCCGATGTGCGTCATGGAAAAGGTTTCCATACGCGTGATCTGGTTGGATTGCTGGTTGGCCACGCCGCTCGCAATCGCCGCATGGTGCAGCCGCGCACCATGATGCGTATGACCCTGCCGGTTACGTCCGATAAAGTGGCAGTACGCATCACGATTGAGAGCTGAAATATCTCACCTACAAAAAAGGCCCGTCATTTCGACGGGCCTTTTTTGTTTGTAAACTAAAGCAATCCCAGCGCTGCAAGTTCCTGCCGAAGCTCCGGCGGCAGTGCTGCCCTGCCCGACTTACCAGCCGCTTCATCAAGCGGAACCTCGTTTTCACTGAGATAGCGCCAGCCCTGAAAAGCACGACGTGGTTGCCACTGAGTCGGATGGATTTTCGGCTCCAGCACCAGATGGCAGCGATTGATGCCCTGCTCATCCGTAAACGGGCGAATATCGAGCAAGCGCTGGCGGCATTGAACATTGCCTTTGATCACCCAATAAAGCGATCCGCCTTCAAGCAGTTCATCAATACGTTTGGGAACCATGCGTGTCGTGTGAAACTGTTCCGGGACAAGCCCGGCAGCGCGCTGCTCCGCAAGCCTGAAATCGATCCAGGCTGCGAGATCTTCGATGCTATCGCAGCCGACGCAGAGTTTGACGAGATTAAGTGCCATGAGGCTGATTTAGCCAAGCTGAATGCAGGCTTCAAGTGATAAGAATGTTATCCTCAGCAGGCAACCACATTGACGGCCAGTCCGCCCTGACTGGTTTCCTTGTAGCGCTCGCTCATATCGTGACCCGTCTGACGCATGGTTTCGATACAGGCATCAAGCGGCACGAAATGCTGACCATCACCCTTCACAGCAAGCGATGCAGCCGTAACAGCCTTTACAGCGCCAAGCGCATTGCGTTCAATACAAGGCACCTGCACGAGACCGGCTACCGGATCGCAGGTCATGCCCAGATGATGCTCAAGGGCTATTTCAGCTGCATTCTCAATCTGCTCAGGCGTGCCGCCCATAACAGCCGCAAGACCGGCAGCGGCCATAGCTGATGCAGAACCGACCTCACCCTGACAACCTACTTCTGCGCCTGAGATCGAAGCATTGTGCTTGATCACGCCACCAATTGCCGCTGACGTCAGCAAAAAGTCTCGAATGCCCTTTGCATCGGCATCGTCGTGGAAATGAAGGTAATATCGCAGAACAGCAGGCACGACACCCGCCGCACCATTGGTCGGTGCGGTTACAACACGCCCACCCGAAGCATTCTCTTCGTTGACGGCCATAGCATAGACGGACAGCCAGTCATTTGCGAGCAGCGGATTGAGCTTGTTGTTGCGCCAATCGTCTTCCAGACGCTCAAATAGTTGACGTGCGCGGCGACGGACCTTCAAGCCCCCCGGCATGATACCATCACGGCTCAGGCCACGTTCGATACAACCTCGCATCGCACCCCAGATGCGATCAAGACCTTCGTCGAGATCAAGGCACGACATATGGCACTCTTCATTGGCGCGCTTCATGTCGGCAATTGAAAGCCCACTTGAACGTGCCATAGCGAGCATTTCAGCTGCATTGTTGAACGGATAAGGCACATTGGCCTTTTCCTCGCGCTTTCCACCACTGGTCTGCACGCGGCTCAATTCTTCCGCAGTCACAACAAAGCCGCCGCCAATCGAAAAATACACACGGCGGAGGAGCAATCGGTCGCTTTTGTCGTATGCCTCAAAAGCCATGCCATTCGCATGGCCGGGCAAAGGCGTCTTACGATCAAGAACCAAATCGGTCTTGGGATCAAACTGATATGCCGGATGCCCAGCGGGCTGAACCGTCCTGGCACGCGAAACCTTTTCGACTTCGCTATCCATAATATCCGGATCAATCGAATCAGGTGTGAAACCACAAAGGCCCAGAATCACAGCGCGATCCGTGGCGTGGCCGATGCCGGTATAGGCGAGTGAGCCGTGCAGGCTCGCCTTCAATCGATAAACCTTCGCATTGGCGGGCTTCGGCCAATTGCCGCTGACCAGCTCATCGAGGAACATATGGGCAGCCGTCATCGGACCCATCGTGTGCGAACTCGAAGGCCCAATACCAATTTTATACAGATCGAATACCGACAGAAACATTCTACACCTATTTCGCCCCGCAAACGGGCAGCGCAATGTCACGCGCGAACGCGCAATAATATTACACCATTAACAGATAGTGTAGGAGAGGAACAACGCCAACAGAATGCCGAAATGCGGCATTAAATTTCCGGTTTACGCAACTCCATAGCACGTCGAACCTCAATTAAGATACGAACGCACGTTCTGTCCATTTTCAATGCAAAGCCGTATCCGAAAAGCCATTCAACTTTTCGGGACCGAATGCATCCGCATCAAGCGGAAAAAAGATAAGCCATGAGAATGATTGTAGCGAGGCCAACGACTGCCCAGAGCGTCACGCCCCAGCAGGATTTTTGAACGGTTTCGTCCATGGAGATTTTTTTACAACCTTGTTGTGCAACTCTTATAAGCAGCGTCCTTCACAACGCTGTTACCGGAGATATAATCCTGACGCAGATGAAACGCAACTGTGAAAAATGGCGGAAATGCGGCGCATTTCATCAATTCGCAACAGCACGATTCAAAAACTGATTTAGTATCAGAACCTTAACAACAGCTATGCTTAACAAAAGCTTTAAAGTCACGGCAGAAATGGGGCATCAGGGTTGAGGCAGCAGCATATCTGTCTTGCCGGTCATCCAATAGGCTGTAAGCCCTACCCATTCACGCATTGCTACACTAAAGCGCGACAAGGCTTCGTTCGGCGATTCAAGATAGATTGAAAGGCCCTGCTTTGGTGGTGTCTTATAATCAACCGGCCATGCAACAACGTCAAAGCCTGCTTTGCGGAAGCACCCGATAGACCGCGGCATATGATAGGCCGACGTCACCAGAAGCCATGTTTCACCGGGCTTTGGTTCAGCGAGCGCCTTGGAAAACTCCGCATTTTCTACTGTATTGCGGGATTTGTTCTCAAAAATGAAGCGATCACCTGAAAAGCCCAGATCAGACAACATTGTGCGTGTGCTATCGGCTTCGGGCTTGGCGTCTTCAAAAAAGGCACCGTCCCCACCGGACACAATGACTTTCGCGTCGGGATAAAGCCGTGCAAGCCGCATCGTCTCAAAAATTCGATCGGCAGCGCTGTTCAATTCAAATCCGGGACGCCCTGCATTGATGTCACCATTCATATAACCGCCCAGAACCACAATGCCATCAACACGTTTCGGGAGCTCGGTCTGTTTTGCAAAGCGATCTTCCAGCGGCGCAAGCAACACGGTGCCAAGTGTTGTATAAGCGCTGATAAACAACACCAATACAGCGGCAATTAGCGTTGTAAGCCCGAGTTTTCTAAAGCCGGTCCAGATCAGCAAAAGTGCGATCAACAGAAATACGAGGATGATTGTCAGCGGCTGAAAAAACAGCCAGAAAAGCTTGGAAACACTGAAAAACAACGCGATCTCCACCGATAAGCAGCACGATATAACCCGAACCGAACGAATCCGGTCCTTTGACATAGTTCAATTCGGTGCATCGCGCTTTCCAAAAATCATTCTGATTTTCGTGCAAGTGCTACAGCCATGCAATCGCATGTGATAGGAATCGGCTCGACTCTTAGTGTCACAGCTCAGGAAATAACATGCAGAGCAATGCTGAATTGACTGTAACGCCCGCAAGCCGTCCGCGCCTGACACGCATTGATATTGCGCGCGGCGTCGCGCTTATTGCGATGGCGATCTATCATTTCGGCTGGGATCTTGAGTTCTTCGGCTACATGGCACCGGCAACGACAGCACATGGCGGATGGAAGCTCTTTGCGCGCTGCATCGCATCAAGCTTCCTGTTTCTGGTCGGTTTTAGTCTTGTTCTCGCGCATGGCAGAGCCATCCGCTGGGAAGCAATGGGAAAGCGTCTGTTGCAGATCGGAGCGGCAGCAGCAGCCATTTCCGCTGTGACATACTATATGTCACCCGATAACTTCATTTTCTTCGGCATTCTGCATCAGATCGCACTGGCAAGCGTGCTGGGTCTACTGTTCTTGCGCCTGCCACCTGTTGTTACACTGATCGTGGCAGCTTTCGTCATAACCGCACCGTTTTATGCACAGTCAGATATTTTCAACCAGATGTGGCTTGCATGGATCGGGCTTTCGACAGTCCCGCCTCGCTCCAACGATTACGTGCCGCTGTTTCCATGGTTTGGCGCCGTGCTGATTGGTATAGCGGCGGCACGTATCTTCAAGCGCTTTAACTGGCTCCCGATACTATCCGGCGGCATTAAGCCCGCCTTTCTGCAAAAGCCGCTCACCTCTATCGGTCGCCACAGTCTTGCATTCTATCTGATCCATCAGCCTGTACTGATCGCGCTTGTCTATCTGTTCTCGCAGATCATGCCGCCAGCACAGCCAGCGCCACGCCAAGCCTTTATGCAATCCTGCGTCGCATCCTGCATTCAGAATGGAAGTGAAACGCTATGCACGCAGTTCTGCGGCTGTGTTGTGAGCGAACTCGACAAGGCAAAACTGTTCGACGACGTCTTTAACGGCAAGGCTGACCAGAACAATAACAGCACGGTTCAGCAGATCGCCGAGATGTGCTCACCAGTGCCGGATAATCAGCCTTAAATCAGGTAGAAACACCAAGTTCTGCAAGACGTTCAATGCAGGCTTCTTCAACCTGATCGAGTTCGGAAAGCGTTTCGTCAATGTCGCGACGCTTCTGGCGAAGATCCGCACGCTTTTCCTCAACGCGCTTCATCAAAAGCTTGAGCTGGCCGGTTTCACCCGGCGGCTCGCGATACATCTGTACGATTTCGTGTATCTCGGCGATTGAAAAGCCAAGACGCTTTCCACGCATAATCTGCTTCAGAAGATGCCTATCAGAAGGCCTGAACAAGCGTGTGCGGCCACGCCTTACCGGCGAGATCAGCCCCTCATCCTCATAAAAACGCAATGTCCGGGTCGATATCCCGAATTCCCGCGTCAGTTCTGTGATCGTATAATATTCGCGCACCACAATATTCCAATCTTGCAATATGCAGGCGAATGTTGTGCAACCGCATTTACGTAAAAGTCAATATTAAACCGTCACAATCCCGCACATTGGCTAATACAAGCCACTACATTTAACGTATGACCTTGCCATCATAGTGCCACCCATGCGTTATGAAATGACAATAGGATCAATAACTGACGGCGATTCATGCGGCGCTCTATCAAATTTACCCTTATTGGACTGGTTATCGTTGCGCTTGCCGGGGCAACTCCCTTTGCCGTCGAACCAATCGTCCAAAAGATCGGCGAAGGCTCAATCCGTCAACTGGCAAAAGATGGCAATTTCTGCACAACTGAGAATTGCGAAGAAGGTATAAACTATGCCATTGGCTTCCTCGAAACCAATTACGGTCTCTCACCGCAGAACGTAAAATGGTGCATGGGCGTCGATGTCATCGCTCATTATGAATTGCCATTTGCGAACGGGCTGAAAAAAGCAATAACCGATCGCATGTATCAGCGCTGCGGCGACCCTAATCAGGACGAACCTGTCGGCAACTACACGGCAGAATAGAAGGCCTTTACTTAATGACGCGACTTTTGCGTATCGCTGCCTGGTCGATTCTGGTTTTAATCCTCGTGGTAACGATCAGCCCAATCCAGTTCCGTCCGATCACCGGCGAGCCTGCTGATCTGGAACGTTTTGCTGCTTTTTTTCTTGTCGGTTTTCTCTTTGCACTGGCCTACCCACGCCAATGGCTGGCAGTCCTGTTACTTACGGTCGGGTGCGCTGGCATGTTTGAGCTGCTTCAGCGGCTCGCACCCGGACGGCACGGCGAATTTGCCGATTTCCTTTTCAAAGCGGTTGGTGCCCTTGCGGGCGTTTGTATAGGCCGAGGCTTGAGCCTCTTGCCTTTCTTTGAAAGCAGATTGAAGAGGTAAAATCTCTTTCCTCTAATGGAACCAATTGGTTGTCGGTACGTTTTATCCGCATCAATTCCAATGGAGGTTTCAAATGGCCGACAATAAGACTGCTAGCGACGTTCAACAGGCTCTGGAACAGCAGATTTCTGATCTTCGTGGTGAACTGAAGCGCCTGTCGAAATCCTTGGCATCCCGCTCAAGCGATCTGAGGGATTCTGCGGAAGACGCGTTTGATGATGCATCCGGACGTTTTCGCCACGCGGCAGAGGTTGTTCGTGAGCGTGGTCAGGCTGTCGCGGAAACAGTCAAGGAAAACCCTGGCACGGCAACGACGCTTTTCGGCACCGCAGGTGTACTCGGAATTTTGATCGGCGTTGCAATTGGTTGCGTGATCTCCTCCGATCGCCGCTGATCAAAAAAATCCTCCCGACTAACCCGCGCCCTCCCAGCGCGGGTTTTTCTATGGGCTTTACCTGCTTGTACAAGACTGCTACTCGAAGCCATTGGCAATCTGCCACCGGTCGCAGCCTACCCGGTCAAAACAAGGACAAACGCTTGATATGCAAGCGTGAAGACTGCACCGTGGCTTTTAAAAAGGCACGCAAATGTCTGAAAAGACAATATATTCCGATCTCAAACAACTCGGATCGAACAGCACGATACCGCAATCTCCGGAAGAGGCCGTTCTTGAAAGGGTCGCAAACCCGCAAGCAGGAACGCCGTACTGCGTTCGCTTCACAGCACCAGAATTCACCTCTTTATGTCCTATGACCGGACAGCCGGATTTCGCTCACCTGATGATCGATTACGTTCCGGGCAAGTGGCTGGTTGAAAGCAAGTCGCTCAAGCTTTTCCTGTTCTCATTCCGCAATCATGGTGCTTTCCATGAAGACTGCACGGTCACAATCGGCAAGCGACTTGTTGAACTGTTGGACCCGGAATGGCTGCGCATTGGCGGCTATTGGTATCCGCGTGGCGGCATCCCGATTGATGTGTTTTATCAGACGGGCGAAACACCAAAGAATGTCTGGATTCCTGAACAGTCTGTACCCAATTATCGCGGTCGCGGTTGATCACAAATCTCTGTAACTATTGCCGCTAGAAGTCACGATGCTTATTATTAAATCCCGTGATTGGCATCATTTTGAAACCGGAAACGCTCCAGATGAACAAAGTTGTCCTACTGATCTCGCTGGCCGTTCTCTCCGGCTGTGGTGCCGGAAAAGCGGCAATGGATGCAGGCAAAGGCTTTGATCGATTCGCCTGCATGTCTCGTAACATGAAGGGCGAGACGCCCTGCCCGCAACCCGACAGCCCGAACCAAAATCCATAACCCGAAAAGAGGCAGTAATGGCCATTCAACCCCAAGACGTCCTCGATTTCTGGTTTTCTGCAAAGATGCGCGAAAACTGGTTCAGCAAAAGCGATGACATCGATGCGGAAATTCGCGAAAAATTTCTGGCAGCTTATGAAGATGGTCGCGCAGACAAGCTGGAAGACTGGAAACAGCAGCCGGAAAGTGCACTCGCGCTGACTATCCTGTTCGACCAATTCCCACGTAATATGTTCCGCAGCTCTCCACGCTCATTTGAAAGCGACGGTCTCGCCCGTGACGTTGCAGCGCAGGCGCTTGATCATGACTTCGACCGCAAACTTTCAGCTGAGCAGCGTCAGTTCTTCTACCTGCCATTCATGCATAGCGAGCATCTCAGCGACCAGAAACGCTGTGTCGATCTTTACGAAAAACTGGGTGATGATTTCTCGTTGGGCTTTGCCCGCCAGCATCACGATATTATCGAGCGTTTTGGTCGTTTCCCGCACCGTAACAAGGTTCTGGGTCGCGAAACGACCAGCGAGGAAGCCGAATTCCTCAAGGAACATGCTGGTTTTTAATCGCTAAAGAAGTTTGTAAGGCAAGATACCACGGCGGTCGTGATCGACCGCCAGTCTGCTTTTCAAAGGCGGGACCGCACGCTGCACACATTCAGCTCGGTCGCAGATACGGCAGGAAACACCAATCGGATCAAATGCCGAGCGTGTCGCAATATCCAGCCCATCCGCATAGACAAAATCCTGCGCGTGTGTGACTTCACATCCCAAAGCGATAGCATAACGACGCTGTGGTGCGTGAAACCCGCCCTCGCTCTTGGTTAGCTCGGTGGCAACGCAGAGATAGCGCGCACCATCCGGCGTTTCCGCAAGCTGCCGGATAATTCGCCCAGGCGTCTCGAATGCCTGATGAACATTCCACAACGGACATGCCGCGCCATAACGCGCAAATTGCAGCTTGGCGGCACTGTGCCGCTTGGTAATGTTTCCGGCACGGTCGATCCGCGCAAAGAACACCGGCACGCCGCGCTGGCCGGAGCGCTGCAAAGTGCTCAACCGATGCGCAACCTGTTCCAGACTTGCCCCAAAGCGCGAGGCGAGCAATTCAAGATCATGCCGCAGCTCTTTGGCCGCTGAAAGAAACGTCTGATAAGGTAAGACCAGCGCACCAGCGAAATAATTGCGTAAGCCGATTTTGCAAATCTCGACCGCTTCCAATGAACGAAAGTCCGCACGCTTAGCAATTGCTGTCACAAGCTCTTCCATCTCCAGTTCGGCAATCTGAAACGCTATTTGGAAATTACGGGTCGACGCTGGCGAATAGGGATTAAGATAAAGGACACGAGCAATTGGATCGAAGCGACGCAGAATAGCTTCATCGGGATCAGCGCGTGCAACGCGTACCCGATGATGACTTTCCATATATTGCGGAAGTGCGACACCAATATCGCGTGATGGTATCTTCAGCTCATCGGCCAGCTTTTCCGCCGCAATATCAAGCTCATGAACATAGTTATCGATAAAATGAAAGAAGTCGCGCACTTCTTCATAAGGTGCTGGCTCGGCGGCTGACGGCGCGCGCCCAAGCTGATTATCAAGGCTCGCAAGCTGCTCACTGTTGCGCCGATAGGCCTGATGACAAGCTATCAACGCATGAGCCAAACCCGGCGCATTTTGCGTGATGAGCTTCAGCTCTTGCAAATTCGGCTTGTAATTGTCGAACACCGGATCGGCCAGCGCCTCGGATACTGCCGATAACAGCCGATCATCATCACCAAGCGAAATCGCACCAATGTCGATCTGATAATTCTCAGCCAAAGCCAGCAGAACAGCTGCCGAAACCGGACGCTGATTGTTCTCGATCTGGTTCAGATAACTCGTTGAAACACCTAAGCGTTCAGCAAAGCCCGACTGTGTCGTCTTATGCTGCTCACGTATTTCGCGGATCTTCCTGCCGACATAGAGTTTTTTCGGTGCCATATTTGCAACTTTGCATTTCGCTATTTGCAAATTTATAAATTACACAGCCACACCTTTTCAAGCTTTCAGAATGCGGCATACTGGCTCTAATCATTGAGACAACAACCCGCAATTTCACAGCTTTCCAAAGGCATAGCGAATGCAGGAACTTCTCGAACAGCTTGAAGCCCGTCGCGCCGAAGCCCGTCTTGGCGGCGGACAAAAACGTATCGACGCGCAACACGGCAAAGGCAAGCTCACCGCCCGCGAAAGAATCGAAGTGCTTCTCGACGAAGGTTCGTTCGAAGAGTTCGATATGTATGTCACGCATCGCTGTACCGATTTCGGCATGGAAAAACAGAAAGTGGCAGGTGACGGCGTTGTGACCGGCTGGGGCACGATCAACGGTCGGCAGGTCTATGTCTTCAGTCAGGATTTCACTGTTCTTGGTGGCTCTCTGTCTGAGACGCACGCACAGAAAATCTGCAAGATCATGGATATGGCCATGCAGAATGGTGCTCCTGTGATCGGCCTCAACGATTCTGGCGGTGCACGCATTCAGGAAGGCGTCGCTTCGCTTGCAGGCTATGCCGATGTGTTCAAACGCAATGCCGATGCATCGGGTGTTATTCCGCAGATTTCTGTGATCATGGGACCATGCGCCGGTGGCGCGGTCTATTCGCCCGCTATGACCGACTTCATCTTCATGGTGCGCGATAGTTCCTACATGTTCGTGACCGGCCCTGATGTGGTCAAAACCGTCACCAATGAAATCGTTACGGCGGAAGAACTCGGCGGCGCTTCGACCCACACGAAGAAATCTTCTGTTGCCGATGGCGCCTTTGAAAACGACATCGAGGCACTGGAACAGATACGCATTCTGTTTGACTTCCTGCCGCTCAACAATCGGGAAAAGCCACCCACTCGCCCTGTCTTCGATGATCCGGCGCGTCTTGAAATGCGGCTTGATACGCTGATCCCGGATAGCGCCAACAAGCCTTACGACATGAAGGAGCTGATCCTCGCGCTTGCCGATGAAGGCGATTTCTTCGAAATTCAGGAAGCTTTCTCCAAAAACATCATCACCGGCTTCATCCGCATGGAAGGCCAGACAATCGGTGTGGTCGCCAATCAGCCGATGGTATTGGCTGGTTGTCTCGATATTGATTCATCGCGCAAGGCTGCGCGGTTCGTGCGTTTCTGCGATGCTTTCAGCATTCCGATCCTCACGCTGGTGGATGTTCCTGGCTTCCTCCCCGGCACCGCACAGGAATATGGCGGTGTCATCAAGCACGGCGCGAAACTACTCTTCGCATATTCACAAGCGACCGTCCCAATGGTCACACTTATTACCCGCAAGGCCTATGGCGGCGCATATGACGTGATGGCATCAAAACATATCGGCGCCGACATCAATTATGCATGGCCGACTGCCGAAATCGCCGTGATGGGTGCCAAGGGCGCTACCGAAATTCTTTACCGCTCAGAACTAGGCGATACGGAAAAGATCGCCGCCCGCACCAAGGAATATGAAGAGCGTTTCGCCAATCCTTTCGTTGCTGCCGAACGCGGCTTTATCGACGAAGTGATCATGCCGCATTCTTCCCGCCGCCGTATCGCCCGTGCGTTTTCTGCGCTTCGTAACAAAAGCCAGAACACGCCATGGAAGAAACACGACACTATTCCGCTCTGATAGCCACGGGTACGATACAGATGATCAAGAAAATCCTCATTGCCAATCGCGGCGAAATCGCGTGTCGGGTTATCAAAACAGCCAAGAAAATGGGCATTGCCACGGTCGCCGTCTATTCTGACGCCGACCGCAATGCGCTGCATGTTAAAATGGCCGACGAAGCCGTGCATATTGGACCAGCGCCCTCAAACCAGTCCTATATCGTCATCGATAAGATACTGGCGGCGATAAAAGAGACGGGTGCTGATTCCGTACATCCAGGCTACGGCTTCCTGTCGGAAAACCCACGTTTTGCCGAAGCACTAAAAGCCGCCAATGTCACTTTCATCGGCCCACCAGTGAATGCCATCGAGGCCATGGGTGACAAGATCACGTCCAAGAAGCTTGCGTCCGAGGCTGGTGTCTCCACCGTTCCCGGCCATATGGGGTTGATCGAGGATGCAGACGAGGCGGTAAAAATCGCAAGTACAGTCGGCTACCCGGTAATGATCAAGGCTTCCGCTGGCGGCGGCGGCAAGGGAATGCGCATTGCATGGAACGATGAAGAAGCGCGTGAAGGCTTTCAGCTTTCACGCAATGAAGCCAAAGCATCGTTTGGTGATGATCGCATTTTTATCGAAAAATTCGTCACCCAACCACGCCATATCGAAATTCAGGTGCTCGGCGACCAGCACGGCAATATCATCTATCTGGGCGAGCGCGAATGCTCCATTCAGCGCCGCAATCAGAAGGTGATTGAAGAAGCACCCTCGCCGTTTCTGGATGAAGCAACCCGCAAGGCTATGGGCGAACAAGCCGTCGCTCTTGCCAAGGCTGTCGGCTATTATTCCGCAGGCACAGTCGAGTTCATCGTCGATGGCGACCGCAATTTCTATTTCCTTGAAATGAACACGCGTTTGCAGGTCGAACATCCGGTGACGGAACTCATCACCGGCATCGATCTTGTTGAGGAAATGATCCGCGTGGCATCGGGCGAAAAGCTGCGCATCATCCAAGCCGATGTAAAGCTCAACGGCTGGGCCATCGAAAGCCGCCTTTATGCCGAAGACCCTTATCGCAGCTTCCTGCCCTCTATTGGCAGGCTGACCCGTTATCGTCCACCGGTCGAAGGTCGGCGCGATAATGGCTCTGTCATCCGCAACGACACTGGTGTCTTTGAGGGGGGCGAGATCTCGATGTATTATGACCCCATGATTGCAAAACTTTGCAGCTGGGGACCGGACCGGACCAGCGCAGTTGAAGCCATGGGCGACGCATTGGATGCATTTGAAGTGGAAGGCATCGGTCACAACCTGCCATTCCTTTCCGCCGTTATGGAGCATCCGCGTTTTCGCGCTGGCGCGCTTACCACAGCCTTCATTGCTGAGGAATATCCCGACGGCTTTGCGGGCGTTACCGTGTTGGAAGAAGACGCGCATGTGCTGGCGGCGGTTTCAGCGCAGATCAACATGGCGATTGAACAGCGCAATGGCTTAATTTCCGGCCGTATCTCTTCACAGGCTCAATCTGTTGCAACCGATTGGGTCGTCACCCTAGGCGGCTTCAATTTGCCTATCAGGATCGCTGAGGGTGAAGGCGGTACGATAATCAACTTCGCTGATGGTAACAGCCTCCCTGTCGCCAGTGACTGGCATCCGGGGAAGCAGCTCGGCTCGTTCACGGTCGGCGGCAAGTCAATTGCAGTCAAGGTTTTGCGCTCCGGCACGGGCTGGCGTTTACGCTGGCGCGGCATTGATGTGATCGCTCATGTTCGTAAGCCACGCGTTGCTGAGCTGGCAAAGCTTATGCCGGTCAAGCTTCCGCCAGATACCTCGAAGATGCTGCTCTGCCCGATGCCGGGCGTGATCACCTCAGTTCTCGTCAAAGAAGGTGATACGGTCGAGGCAGGCCAGCCACTGGCAACGGTTGAAGCCATGAAAATGGAAAATGTGCTGCGTGCGGAACGCCGCTCTACCGTCAAACGAATAACGACGGAAGCAGGTGCAAGCCTCGCCGTCGATGAACTGATCATGGAATTTGAATAAGCTTTGAGCAGGCGCATTTGCGCCTCTTGGAGGCAAAGCTTTATGGGATGGAGAATAAGCCAATGACGCAGAAAACCCGCGCGGATTGGGAGGCGTTGGCCGAGAAGGAACTGAAGCGTCCCGCTGACAGCCTCGTCTGGCACACGCCTGAAGGCATTGATGTGAAGCCGCTCTATACTGCCGACGATCTTGATCAGGTAGACCACCTCGGCACCCTGCCCGGCTTCGAGCCATTTCTGCGCGGCCCGCGTGCAACCATGTATGCGGGCCGTCCGTGGACCATCCGCCAGTATGCGGGCTTTTCCACGGCCGAAGAATCCAACAACTTTTACCGCAAGGCGCTAGCGGCTGGTCAGCAAGGCGTTTCTGTCGCTTTCGATCTTGCCACCCATCGCGGTTATGACAGCGATCATCCGCGCGTTGAAGGCGATGTCGGCAAAGCAGGCGTGGCGATAGACTCCGTCGAGGATATGAAAATCCTATTCGACGGAATCCCGCTTGAGAAAATCTCGGTATCCATGACGATGAACGGCGCAGTAATCCCGATCCTCGCCAATTTTATCGTCGCTGGTGAAGAACAGGGCGTTTCGCGCGATTTGCTGTCTGGCACCATTCAGAATGATATTCTGAAAGAGTTCATGGTTCGCAACACCTATATCTATCCGCCGGAACCATCTATGCGGATCATTGCTGACATCATCGCCTATACGGCGACCGAAATGCCGAAATTCAATTCGATTTCCATTTCCGGCTATCACATGCAGGAAGCTGGCGCGACACTGGTGCAGGAACTGGCTTTCACGCTGGCCGATGGCCGCGAATATGTGCGAGCAGCTTTGAACAAAGGTCTCAATGTCGATGAATTCGCAGGGCGCCTGTCGTTCTTCTTCGCCATCGGCATGAATTTCTTCATGGAGATCGCCAAGCTTCGTGCAGCGCGCCTGCTCTGGTCGCGCATCATGAAGGAATTCGACCCGAAGAAGCCCGGCTCACTGATGCTGCGCACCCATTGCCAGACATCAGGCGTCTCACTGCAGGAACAGGACCCGTATAACAATATCGTCCGCACAGCTTTTGAGGCCATGTCCGCCGCCCTTGGCGGAACACAATCACTTCACACCAATTCTTTTGACGAAGCCATTGCTTTGCCGACAGAATTTTCCGCCCGTATCGCCCGCAACACACAGCTCATTCTACAAAACGAAACCGGCGTTACCAAAGTCGTGGATCCACTTGCAGGGTCTTATTACATCGAAAGCCTGACGAATGAACTGGCAGAAAAAGCATGGGCTTTGATCGAAGAGGTTGAAGGTCTTGGCGGCATGACCAAAGCCGTTGAAAGCGGCCTCCCCAAGCGTCTGATCGAAGAAGCGGCAACGCGCCGACAGGCAGCCGTTGACAAGGGTGAGGAAGTCATCGTCGGCGTAAACAAGTTTCGTCTGGAACAGGAAGACAATATCGACATTCTTGAAATCGATAACACCGCCGTCCGCAATTCGCAGATAGCGCGCCTCAACCGGATCAAGGAAACCCGTAACAAGACGAAAGTTGAAGCGGCGCTTTCTGAACTTGAAAAGGTCGCGAAAACCGGCGAAGGCAATATCCTTGCTGCGGCTGTCGAAGCATCACGCGCCCGCGCAACCGTTGGAGAAATCTCCGATGCCATGCGTAGCGCCTTCGGTGATCATGCAGCTGTGCCGAAGGTCGTTAGCAAGGTTTATGGCACCGCCTACGAAAATGAGCCGGAATATCTCACCCTTGTAGAGCGTCTCGAAGAGTTCTCCAGACATAGCGGCGACAAACCCCGTCTGATGGTGGCCAAACTCGGTCAAGACGGCCATGATCGTGGTGCGAAAATCATCGCTTCCGCCTTTGGCGATATCGGCTTTGAAGTGCTGGCTGGACCTCTGTTCCAGACGCCAGATGAAGCCGCAGACATGGCAATCAAGGCCAAAGTGCATGTACTTGGAGTGTCTTCGCTCGCAGCCGGGCACAAGACACTGCTGCCGCAGCTAGTCGAAACACTTCGCAAAAAAGGTGCCGAAAATATCATCGTTGTATGTGGTGGTGTCGTCCCGCGCCAGGACTATCAATATCTGTTCGACCACGGCGTATCAGCAGTATTCGGCCCCGGCAGCAATGTACTCGATTGCGCACGTGCCGTACTCGACCTCATGGAAGGCAAGCGGCGCAATTTATAATATTATCAATAATATACGGGCACTATGAGACTCATTTTATGAGCCGTTTCAGAAGCCGGATGAATTGTCCGGCTTCTCATTGTCTAGATCCAATCAGTTCTTCGGTCCCGCGAAACCTGCAATGGCAGAACTTGTCACGGACACTGGGTCACTAGCCGGAAAAGTATCTTCCAATCCCTCATCCAGCTGTCGTTCAAGCTCGGTACGATCACCGGCGCGACGCGCACTTGGAATGGTGATCTGGCTTGCCGGTTCAATACCGCATTCAATACAGGCAACGCTTAGCGCTTCACCGAGCTTGAGTGCTGCTTTGCGGATCACAGCATCGCGTGGAAGCTCGGCACCTGTGTCGTTCTCGACCTTGACGGTAATGCGCTCTTCGCTTTCGGTTACAAATTCGACCATATAGGTCGCGAAACCGCCAAGCGAACTGACACGGGTTTCAACGATATCCATGGCTTTTACCTCCGTGTTTCACCTGCAGAAACAACGGCAAACGACCACGATAGTTCCCGAAAAGGAACCTGTGTCATGCTGAAACGCTTTCTGGCAAATTGTGGGAGGAAGCGATGTCTCAGTTTTTCACGCAAGTCAGTGAGAAAGCCGCAGAACTTGCCGGGCACTATGCTGCGTTTATTCTGGCAACACTGTTCATTGTCGTTTGGGGTATCAGCGGGCCATTTTTCGATTTTTCTGACACCTGGCAGCTGGTGATAAACACATCGACCACGATCATCACTTTTCTGATGGTGTTTCTTATCCAAAATTCGCAGGACCGCGAAGCCAGCGCCACCCAGGCAAAGCTCGATGAAATCCTAAACCTCGTTTCCAAAACACGAAGCGAGACGATTGGTGCAGAGCATCTCCCTCTCGATAAGCTCAAGTTGATCTTAAAACATCTCGAACAGGAAGGCGAAAAACGCGCAACTGCCGCCGCCGTGCAGGAAGAGAATGAATGAAACGACGCAGCCGCCTTTTCCTGAAACAACTCGTGCCTATATCCAAAATGTGGACGAATTAATCAAAAACAGAAAGGACGTCTTATGGCCATCACAAGAAAGGAAGAAGCCCGCGCCCTCAATGCTGAAGAGAAGGAGCTGGTCGAGAAATCTCATCACCCTCACCTTCAGGACGTACCAGACTCCGAGCTATCACAATTGGCAAAGCTATTGCGCGACCGTCGCAGCAAAGCGCGCGATCAGGCCCACCAGCGGCGCCGTGAGATGCGCGGAAAAACTGCCGCAAGAGGCGCTTCAGCATCTAAGGCTGATGAAGGTTCGCATTTGAAGGTGTCTGTGCTAGCAATGGCCATGCGTCGCATCAATGCAGAAGTCGACCGCCGCCGCAGCATGTCAGCCAGCAACGAACTTATAGCGAATGCGCAAAAGGCATTGGCAACAAAGAAAGCCAATGAAAAGCCGGATAAGACATTCAACACGCGTCATGCGCGCCATGGGATGCGCAACATACCGAATGAAAAGACCGATAGCTTGATACGACCTATGGAGCGTGGCCGTCTGAAAAAGGCTGCAAGTGTCGCTCAGGCTAAGCGTGATTCCCGACAGGAAGCCGCCAGCTGATCCTATTCTTATCCATGCCTCTCTCGATCAAATTTACCGAGAGAGGCAATTAAAACAATATATTGAAGTCTTTTCTTGTAAAATTACCTACAGCATTTCCAATGCCGTTTTCCGGGTTGGCGGCGCGAAAGTCCGATCCAGCAAAGTCAGCTGTTCTTCCGTTAACTTGATATCTGCAGCATTTCGATTTTCGCGAACATGACTGAGCTTCGACGTTTTTGGAATAGCAATGACATTGCCATTTCGCATGGTCCATGCAAGCGCGATTGCGGCAGGCGACACGCCAATTTCATCCGCAACTTCATGTAGAACACTGTTGCCCAAAAGCCTCCCCTGTTCGATCGGAGAATAGGCCATCCATGGCACTTCGCGAGCGGCACACCATGGCAACAAATCGAATTCTGGTCCGCGCCGGATAAGATTATACAAAATCTGATTGGTCGCGACCGCCTTGCCGCCAGCAATATTGCTCAGCTCCTGCATGTCATCCGTGTCAAAATTGCTGACACCCCATGCGCCGATTTTGCCGGCCCGCTGTAGCTCTTCAAATGCAGACAGGGTTTCTTCCAATGGATAGCGACCACGCCAATGCAACAGGTAAAGATCGATCTTTTCTGTGCCAAGCCGCTTAAGGCTGCGCTCACAGGATTCAATCGTTCCCTGAGCAGATGCATTATAGGGAAGCACTTTGCTGACGAGAAATACATCATCGCGACGGCCTCCGATCGCCTCGCCGACCACCTCTTCCGCTCCACCGTCTGCGTACATTTCTGCGGTGTCGATCAGGGTCATGCCAAGTTCTATACCGCATTGCAGCGCCTCAACTTCAAGTCGCCGCTGCCGCGCATCCTCACCCATATACCATGTGCCCTGTCCAAGTGCAGGCACATGGGTGCCCGACGCCAGTTTCACTTGTGGAATTTGTCCGGTCATGGTTCGCCTCTTGATGCTTCAGTAAGCGCATAAAATCGCGACTACGAAAAACATAGGCTAGATCAGGCGAACTGCAAGCCAAAGCCTTGCATCAGGCGGCGGATGGCATAATCCGGCTTCTGCGATGTAAACACCGCCAGATCATCGTGATGATGCAATTCCTCATCAATCTGTCTTGGCTGCAATAGCGATACAGTACGGCGCGCAATGGCTTCTGCCGGATCAAGCCAATCCACCGGCCATGGCGCCAGCCTGCGGAAAACATTTGCGAGGAATGGGTAATGCGTGCAGGCCAACACGACGATATCCGTACGTTCACCATCTTTTTCGACAAAACATGGCGCGATCTGCTCAACGATCAGCGCCTCATCGATCTTTTCACCGCGAATATGGGCTTCCGCAACGCCTGCAAGCCTGTCCGCTCCCACCAGGCGCACATGGCATTGGGTGGCGAATGACTGGATAAGGTCGCGTGTATAGGCGCGCTTGACCGTACCCGGCGTTGCCAGAACCGAAACAAGCCCCGACGATGTACGTTCAGCGGCAGGCTTGATCGCAGGCACCGTACCAACAAATGGCACAGCAGGATAAGCGCGGCGCAAATCATCCAGCACCAGTGTCGAGGCCGTATTGCACGCAATAACCGCGATTTCGGGATCATACTCGGCTATGAACTTGCCAAAGAGCTCGACAATTCGCGCGCGCAGTGCTTCCTCTTCCCAATCGCCGTAAGGGAAACCGGCATCGTCGGCGATATAGACAAATCGCCGGTCCGGCATCATCACCCGCAACTCGCGCAGAACCGTCAACCCGCCAATACCGCTATCGAAGACCAAAATAGGCCTTTCATCTGTCACCAGCTTTTTGGCAGAAACGTCTGCTGCGGGTGCGTGTTTCATTCAGCCTTGTCCTCTGTTGCAGGCTTGCGGGCCCGGCTTTCCGGTGCGCCTGAGCCGCGCGGCTTTTTGGGTGTGAAAACATCAAGAGAAGTGATGACGCCACGCAGAAGCTTGAGCTCTGCGGATGCAAAACCCGCGCGCGTCAGCACCGAGCGCAGATTGTTGACCATGATTTCTTTCTTCGCCTCGGGGCGGAAATAACCCCGAATATCAAGCGCTTCTTCCAGATGGTTGAAAAGACTCTGCAATTCCAGCTTGGGCGCTGCTTCCATTTCCGGACCACGGAAAACCGTATCAGTATCGCTCTCAAGGCCCGACTTCATCCACTCATAAGACATAAGCAGTACAGCCTGCGCGATGTTGAGCGATGCAAAGGCCGGATTAACCGGGAATGTCACCAGTTCATCTGCGAGACCAACTTCCTCATTGCTCAGCCCAAAACGCTCACGCCCAAACATGATGCCAGTCTTTTCACCAGCCTTGAAACGGCGGCGCAATTCGCCATTTGCTTCGACAGGGCTGCGCACCTGTTTGAAACCATCGCGCTCACGTGCTGTGGTGGCATAAACGAAATTGAGATCGGCAATTGCTGATGGCAGGTCGTCATAAACAACGGCATTGTCGATGATGTGATCGGCCTTGCTTGCCGCTGCGCGTGCCTTTTCACTCGGAAATTCTTCGCGCGGCTCAACCAGACGCAATTCGGCAAGACCAAAATTCGCCATAGCGCGCGCCACCATGCCGATATTCTCCGGCAATTGGGGATTAACCAGAATGATCGCCGGTCCTTCGGTGATCAAAGGGCGCTGTTTGTCTGTTCCTGCCATGGTAATTTCCGTCACTACTTTATAAACACGGCGCTTCCCTGACATAATTGACGAAAAATCGCAAAGATTCCCCTTACATTCCATATCGAAAATCGCGTGTAGTAGCGGAATAACACCAGTCTTCTTCCCATCCATGTCAGACTGCCGACACCGACATTGACGTTTACAGGGAGGAAAATCATGTCCGGCAAAAAGATTCTCATGATTTGCGGCGACTTCTGCGAAGATTACGAAACCATGGTTCCGTTTCAGACGCTGCTCGCCGTAGGCCACAAAGTCCATGCCGTCTGCCCCGGGAAAAAGGCAGGCGATGCCATTGCCACCGCTATCCACGACTTTGAAGGCCATCAAACCTACACTGAAAAGCCAGGCCATAATTTCACGCTCAACGCTACTTTTGCCGACGTCAAAGCAGAAAGCTATGACGCACTCGTCATTCCCGGTGGTCGCGGCCCTGAGTATCTGCGCCTTGATGAAAAGGTCATCGCCATCGTCAAACACTTCTTTGAAGCTGGCAAACCTGTTGCAGCCGTCTGCCATGGCGCACAGTTGCTCGCGGCTGCACGCGTTCTGGAAGGTCGCACCTGCTCGGCATATCCCGCCTGCCGCCCTGAGGTAGAGCTGGCTGGCGGCACTTATGCTGATATTCCGGTGGATCAGGCTGTCACTGATGGCAATCTGGTAACAGCGCCCGCATGGCCGGCCCATCCGGCATGGCTGTCACAATTTTTCGCCGTTCTCGGTACCAAAATCATACACGCCTGATTGTAAGCTGCCTGCAATGCTAAGCTGGTTGCAGGCAGCTCCAAACTGCGCGACATTGGGACGGGAGATATTTCGGGAGGAACATATGTGCAGATTGTTCATCGGGGCAGAACCGCAACTCTGGCAAAGCGTCACACGCTCGCTGCGCATTGATGGCGTCGTAACCAGTGTGCGGCTCGAAAATTTCTTCTGGTGGACGCTGGAAGATATAGCCATGCGTGACGATCTGACCGTCAATCGCCTTCTCGGTCGCCTCTATGAGGAATCCCGCACGGAAGGCCACGACCTTGATAATTTCGCATCGTTTCTGCGCGTTTGCTGCGGGCGCTATCTGGCACTACAACTCAATGGTTTCCTACCAACAGACAAATCAACTGCGATCTCGACACTGGATGCAGATGCCATATTGCTGCGTGAGCAGGAAACTTATCGTGATCAGCGCTCAGAATGGCGAAAATCCACCCATCACGCCGCCTGAAAATGTGCCTATAGGCCAAAGAATAAGCCTCTTACGCTTTGCCTTCGCGTTTACCGATGCTATACGAGCGCGACGCATTAAATGAGAGGCATTATCAATGGCAAAAATCAAGGTTGCAAACCCGGTCGTTGAACTCGACGGCGATGAGATGACCCGCATCATCTGGCAGTTCATCAAGGACAAGCTGATCCACCCATACCTCGACATCGATCTGAAATATTACGATCTGTCGGTCGAGCACCGTGATGCTACCAATGACCAGGTTACCATTGATGCTGCAAACGCCATCAAGGAACACGGCGTTGGCGTCAAGTGCGCAACCATCACGCCGGATGAAGCCCGCGTTGAAGAATTCAAGCTCAAGAAGATGTGGAAGTCGCCTAACGGCACCATCCGTAACATCCTCGGCGGCGTTATCTTCCGCGAACCAATCATCTGCAAGAACGTTCCTCGCCTGGTTCCAGGCTGGACCCAGCCAATCATCGTTGGCCGCCACGCTTTTGGTGACCAGTACCGCGCGACCGATTTCAAGTTCCCTGGCAAGGGCACGCTGTCGATCAAGTTCGTCGGTGAAGACGGCGAAACCATCGAGCACGAAGTCTATCAGGCTCCGGCTGCTGGCGTGGCAATGGCCATGTACAATCTCGACGAATCGATCCGCGAATTTGCACGCGCTTCGCTGAACTACGGCCTGCAGCGCAACTATCCGGTCTATCTCTCGACCAAGAACACCATTCTGAAGGCCTATGACGGCCGCTTCAAGGACATCTTCGAAGAAGTCTATCAGGCTGAATTCGCTGAGAAGTTCAAGGAAGCAAAGATCTGGTACGAACATCGCCTGATCGACGATATGGTTGCTTCGGCCCTCAAGTGGTCTGGCGGTTATGTCTGGGCTTGTAAGAACTACGACGGCGACGTTCAGTCCGACATCGTGGCACAGGGCTTCGGCTCGCTTGGTCTGATGACCTCGGTTCTGATGACGCCAGATGGCAAGACCGTTGAAGCGGAAGCTGCACACGGCACCGTGACTCGTCACTATCGCCAGCATCAGAAGGGCGAAGAAACTTCGACCAACTCGATTGCTTCGATCTTCGCATGGACCCGCGGCCTCGCACATCGTGCAAAGCTCGACAACAATGCTGAGCTGAAGCGTTTTGCTGACACGTTGGAAAAGGTCTGCGTCGATACAGTCGAAAGCGGCTACATGACCAAGGATCTGGCGCTGCTCATCGGTCCAGATCAGCCTTGGCTCTCGACCACTGGCTTCCTCGACAAGATCGACGAAAACCTTCAGAAGGCAATGGCTGCTTAAACGCAAGCAAAGTCACATAAAGACGGCGGGATTTTCCCGCCGTTTTTTGTTTGCACCGCACTATTTATCGCTCGTAAGCGCAAATGCTCCCCGATAGTCTGTTGATTCAGAAACAGGGAGAACTGGTATGTCGACAATTCGGGCGTTAACACCGCAAGATCGGACTGCGTGGGAGCCATTATGGAAAGCCTATCAGGTCTTTTACGAAGTCGACATTCCCGCAGAGACAACCGACATTACATGGGGGCGCTTTCACGATGCGTCTGAGCCGATGCACGCACTGGGCGCGTTTGATGACGACGGACGCCTCGTTGGCATAGTCCATGTGATCTTTCACCGCTCCTGCTGGTTGCCAAAATGGACCTGCTATCTCCAGGATCTCTATGTCGAAAACTCCCAGCGTGGAAAAGGCACAGGTGCCGCACTGATTGAGGCTGTGGCCGATCTTGCTCGTGAAGAAGGTGCTGGCCGCCTCTATTGGCTTACGCATGAAAGCAATGCGAAAGCGCGTCGTCTTTATGACAGCATCGCGCAAGAGTCTGGTTTCATTCAATATCGCAAGGCGCTCTAAAAAAACCGGTTTCCCGTTTCTTTTTGCTGCAAGAAAGAGCATCCTTGCTCAGAGCTTGCAGGGAGGATCAGCAATGGGCGATTTGAAGCTTTACACCAATCCCATGTCACGCGGGCGCATTGCGCGCTGGATGCTCGAAGAGATCGGGCAACCCTATGATGTTGAAATACTGGATTACGGCCCACCCATGAAAGGGCCAGACTATTGCGCCATCAATCCGATGGGCAAAGTGCCTGCCCTTCGTCATGGCAACGACATCGTCACGGAAGTGGCAGCCATCTGTGCCTAGCTTGCGACCACCTTCCCTGAATCTGGTCTTGCCCCACATCCGGACGAGCGCGCCGATTTTTATCGCTGGCTTTTCTTCACATCTGGCCCGGTCGAAGCCGCTCTGTCCAACCACGCGCTGGGTTATGAAGTGCCAGCCGACAAGCAGGGTATGGTCGGCTATGGCAATTACGATACGGTTGTTAGTACGCTTGAAAATGCAGTGTCACGCCATCCCTACATCACCGGATCACGCTTTAATGCAGCTGACGTCTATGTCGGCTCACATATCGGATGGGGTTTGCGCTTCGGCACCTTGCCAGCAAAGCCTGCCTTTAAGGCTTATTGGGATCGTTTGAAAGATCGCCCTGCGATGAAACGTGCCAATGAACTGGATGATGCCGCCGCAGCCGCAGCGGCTTCAAAACATTAGTTAAAGCATTTCCAGCAAAAGTGCGAAACGATTTTGCATGGATAATGCTATAAAAACGAAGAGATATAGCAGCTTGAATGATTCAGTATTAACTGGAACCGCTCTAAAGCTGAAAAGCCTTGGCAAAGGCCTGGGCGCCATTGGGTGAGAAGGCAATAACACGACCTTCCTCCCGACGCGCCCAACCTTTATCGATGAAGTTTTTCAGAAGCGCTGCACCAAGCGCACCGCCCAAGTGGTTGCGTCTCTCACTCCAGTCTAAACAATGACGGCAGAGTGGCCGTTTGCCCTTTTGCAGCGTATCAACATCAATGCCCATGCAAGAGAAGAATGACTTTCCTTCATCAGTAAGGAGTGGCTCGTTGGCATCATTGATCAAACCGAGCTTATACGATGCATCAAGCATTTCCACGCCGCGCTCGCCCGCCAGATGATCGTAACAAATCCGCGCCTTACGCAGCGCATGATCTTTCGGACCAGTGCGAACACGCACGGCGCCGGTTCGCTGTGCAAGCCCCATAAGCCCTTCGAGCACCTGCGCCACATCCGTACCTGATAGCCTGAAATAACGATGCCTGCCCTGCTTCTCAGCCACCAGCAAATTGGCAGCATCAAGCTTGGAAAGATGCCCACTGGCTGTCTGAAGTGTTACGCCTGCGGCGGCTGCAAGTTCGCTTACCGTCAAAGCACGACCGTCCATCAGCGCAGTCAGCATGTTTGCGCGCGCCGGATCACCCAAAAGGGCAGCAACAGAAGCTATGATCGGTCCGTCATTCATACTTCGATGCTAACCGAAGCATGGATGAAGTTCAATACGCTAAAACGTCTCCAGCAAATCAGCCAATTTCAGGAGATAAGAATGATTACCTGCTTCATCCGCTATCAAATCGACCCGTTCAAAGCCGATGCTTTCGCGGAATATGCACGCAACTGGGGACAGGCAAGCCCCCGTTGTGGCGCGAGGCTGATTGGCTATTTTGGCCCGCATGAGGGCTCCACCACAACCGCTTATGGCGTTTATTCAGTCGAAGACCTTGCTGCCTATGAACAGTTTCGCGCACGTCTGGCCGCAGACCCAATCGGCCGGGCAAACTATGAATTCGCGAAGCGCGAGCAATTCATCCGGTCTGAAGAACGCATATTTCTTAAGCTTCAATCAGCTCCACATGCGGAGTTTATCAAGCCATGATCGCTGTCATCTTTGAAGTCTGGCCAGCAGATGATGAAAGGCGCGAGCAGTATCTCGATATCGCCGCAAGCCTGCGCGCCGATCTGGCAAAAATTGACGGCTTCATATCCATTGAACGCTTTCAAAGCTTGGTTGAGCCAGAAAAGCTGCTGTCTCTCTCCTTCTGGCGTGACGAAGAGGCCGTAAAGCAGTGGCGCAATCTGCCAACACATCGGATCGCACAGACGAAAGGGCGCGGCGGTGTGTTTGAAAACTACCGTCTACGTGTTGCGAATGTCGCTCGCGATTACGGGCTCGATCAGCGCGAAGAAGCTCCTGACGATAGCCGCAAGATTCACGCCGCATAAAAAAGGCCGGGAAAATCCCGGCCTTTTCATTCTTATAAGAAATTCATCAGACCATCAGCGCTTTAACCGCTGCGATTGCATCATTTGCCTTGGTGCCATCGGGACCACCGGCCTGAGCCATATCCGGACGACCGCCGCCGCCAGCGCCACCGAGCGCACCAGAAGCAGCACGAACCAGATCAACTGCACTGAACCGACCAACCAGATCTTCGGTCACGGCAGCAACTGCGCTTGCCTTGCCATCTTCACCAACGCCGATGAAGAGGACAACACCAGAGCCAACCTGCTTCTTGCCTTCGTCGGCAAGTGGCTTGAGATCACGCGGCGAGACACCTGTCACAACCTTGCCAAGGAAATTGACACCGTTGACGGTTTCCACAGCGCTGCCACCGTCCGAAGAACCACCGCTCAACGCAAGCTGTCTGCGTGCTTCGGTAAGTTCGCGTTCGAGTTTCTTGCGCTCATCAACCAGAGCATTGACGCGCTCCAGTGCTTCCGATGGCGTGGTTTTCAGCACGCCGGCGATTGCCTTGACGCGCTCGTCCTGTTCTTCGAGGTAAAGGCGAGCCGCCTCACCCGTCAGAGCCTCCATACGACGGACACCGGCGGCAACACCGCTATCAGATAGAATGCGAACGAGACCGATATCACCGGTCTGGCGCACATGCGTACCACCGCAAAGCTCAACCGAGTAAGCCTTACCGGCCTTTTCGCCGTGCTTCGCCGTGCCCATCGAAACAACGCGCACTTCATCGCCGTATTTTTCGCCGAACAGCGCCATCGCACCTTCGGCAATAGCATCATCCACAGCCATCAAGCGCGTGGTGACTTGAGCATTCTGCAGAATGATCTCGTTGGCGAGATTTTCAACAGCTGTCAGTTCCTCAGCCGAAATCGGCTTTGGGTGCGAGAAGTCAAAGCGCAGACGATCAGGCGCGACAAGCGAACCCTTCTGTGCAACGTGAGAACCCAACGTTTCACGCAGAGCTTCATGCAAGAGGTGAGTGGCCGAGTGATTGGAACGGATGCGCGTGCGACGCTCTCCATCAACCTTCAACTCAACCGGTTCACCAACCTTCGCGGAACCCTTGGTAATTTCGCCGGTGTGAACGAAGAGGCCTTCACCCTTCTTCTGGGTGTCTTTGATCGTGATGACAAAGCCTTCGCCGGAGATTGTTCCGGTATCGCCCTGCTGACCACCAGATTCGCCGTAGAATGGCGTCTGGTTGACTACGACGGTCACGGTTTCGCCTTCGGCAGCCGATGCCACTTCTGCGCCATCACGCACGAGGGCAGCAATAACACCTTCCGCACTTTCGGTTTCATAGCCGAGGAACTCGGTCGCGCCGACCTTATCCTTGATGCCGAACCAGATGGTTTCCGCTGCAGCTTCGCCGGAACCGGTCCAGTTGGCGCGAGCTTCCGCCTTCTGGCGTTCCATGGCGACATTGAAGCCATCAGTATCGACCGTCACGCCGCGTTGGCGCAAAGCATCCTGCGTCAGATCAAGCGGGAAACCATAGGTATCGTAAAGCTTGAACGCGGTTTCGCCATCAAGACGATCACCTTCAACCAGGTTTTCCGAAGCATCGGAAAGCAGGCCAAGGCCGCGTTCCAACGTTTTGCGGAAACGGGTTTCTTCCAGCTTAAGTGTTTCGGAAATAAGCGCTTCTGCGCGGATGAGTTCCGGGTAAGCCTGGCCCATTTCGCGGATCAGAGCTGGCAGCAGACGCCACATCAATGGCTGGCTCGCGCCAAGCAGCTGCGCATGGCGCATAGCGCGACGCATGATGCGGCGTAGAACATAACCGCGACCTTCATTAGACGGCAGAACGCCATCTGCAATCAGGAAGCTCGATGCACGCAAATGATCGGCAATTACGCGATGGCTGGCGCGGAAATCGCCTTCGGCCTTAACGCCAGTTGCTTCTTCCGAAGCACGGATAAGCGCCTTAAACAGATCGATATCGTAGTTATCGTGCACGCCCTGAAGCACTGCCGCAACACGCTCAAGGCCCATGCCTGTGTCAATCGAAGGACGCGGCAAATCAATGCGTTGATCAGGTGTAACCTGCTCGAACTGCATGAAAACGAGGTTCCAGATCTCAATGAAACGATCGCCGTCTTCATCTGCTGATCCGGGAGGTCCACCCCAAATATGATCGCCGTGATCGTAGAAGATTTCCGAACAAGGACCGCACGGTCCGGTGTCACCCATAGCCCAGAAGTTGTCATTCGTTGCAATGCGGATGATACGATCATCCGAAAGACCGGCAATCTTCTTCCAGAAATTCGCAGCATCATCATCCGTGTGATAGACGGTGACGAGCAGCTTGTCCTTGTTGAGGCCAAATTCCTTGGTAATCAGGTTCCAGGCATGGCTGATCGCTTCTTCCTTGAAGTAATCACCAAACGAGAAATTGCCGAGCATTTCAAAGAAAGTGTGGTGGCGTGCTGTGTAGCCCACATTATCCAGATCGTTATGCTTGCCGCCAGCGCGTACGCATTTCTGCGAAGTAGTCGCGCGGCTGTAAGGGCGCTGTTCAAGACCAGTAAAAACGTTCTTGAACTGAACCATACCCGCATTGGTGAACATCAGCGTCGGGTCGTTACGAGGAACGAGCGGGCTTGATGAAACGACTTCATGTCCGTTTTTGCGGAAATAGTCGAGGAATGTGGACCTTATCTCGTTGACGCCAGCCATAATTCACCCTTGGACATTTTCTGCCCTGCATGAGATGCGCATGAAATACGCATCAATTATATAATCTCCACCCGCAGGAATGCGGCGATATACGGCACATTTTGCCGCCACGCTTCGACTACCCGATAATGGAAAGTCCGTAAGGTAGAGTTTCGGTTGTCCGCTTTTAGCGGCGTGCTGCTTTTCTGTCCAGATAAGCAGTGTGCGCTATAAAAGCAATTTAACCCGGAAACCTAGAAAACGGCATCTATGCAACAGTGTTGAACCATAGGAGAGCCAATAATTCGGCTTCACCGTAAATGCTGCGAGTAATGCCTGACGCGATGCGCCCCAGCTCAAAAACAAAAGCTCCGCATTTTCGTGCGGAGCTTTTGTCAAATTATAGAGCCAGGAAACTTATGCTTCGGCTGCGTCTGGACCGTCATCCGCTTCCGGACCACCATCTTCAAGGAATTGCTCGGCGATCAAGCCGGCGTTCTGACGGAGTGTCGTTTCGATTTCTTTCGCGACTTCCGGATTATCCTTGAGGTACTGCTTGGCATTTTCGCGGCCCTGCCCGAGACGCTGGGAATTATAGGAGAACCATGCTCCGGACTTCTCGACCACACCGGCTTTAACGCCAAGGTCGACCAGCTCACCAGTCTTGGAAACACCTGCACCATACATGATGTCGAACTCGACCTGCTTGAATGGAGGGGCAAGCTTGTTCTTGACCACCTTCACGCGAGTCTGGTTACCAACGACCTCGTCACGTTCCTTGATCGAACCAATACGGCGAATATCAAGACGTACAGAAGCATAGAACTTCAGTGCATTACCGCCGGTCGTTGTTTCAGGCGAACCGAACATAACGCCGATCTTCATACGAATCTGGTTGATGAAGATGACCATGCAGTTCGAACGCGAAATCGAAGCGGTGAGCTTGCGCAGAGCCTGGCTCATCAGACGCGCCTGAAGGCCCGGCAAAGAATCGCCCATTTCGCCTTCAATTTCAGCACGCGGCGTAAGAGCAGCAACCGAGTCGACAACCAGAACATCGATAGCACCGGACCGCACAAGCGTATCCGTGATTTCAAGTGCTTGTTCGCCAGTATCAGGCTGAGAAATCAGCAGGTTTTCAAGATCAACGCCAAGCTTGCGGGCATATACCGGATCAAGTGCGTGTTCCGCATCCACGAATGCGCAAATACCACCCTTCTTCTGTGCTTCTGCAATCGTATGCAGTGCGAGAGTGGTTTTACCCGAACTTTCCGGGCCATAGATTTCTACGATACGTCCCTTGGGCAGACCGCCGACGCCCAATGCGATATCGAGAGAAAGCGAGCCGGTTGGCACAGTCTCAATATCGACGACCTCGTTCTGACCGAGCCGCATGATTGAGCCCTTGCCGAACGCACGTTCAATTTGCGACAGCGCCGCATCAAGTGCCTTAGTCTTGTCCACTGAATTTTCCTCAACGAGTCGCAATGATTTCTGAGACATCTTACACCATCCTCTTGCATCGCTAGAAGCCCATAGGGCTCATCGCCAATATCTATTTGTATCCGTTTTGTTCCAATTTAGCAACCTAGTCAAGCAATTGATTTAAATAGATATAATTTTTTTGTTCTATTATTGTTCTATAATATTAGAAATGACAAATGTGAATCGCTATCCACGCATTAGTTAAGAAAAACTGAAGTTTTTGATACACGATTCTGCAAAATACAAAACGCAGCCCTTCTTCCGAAGGACTGCGCTGAAAAAGAATCTGACTGATTCTTGATTTATCAGCTTGCGCCACGAAGCGGCGAAATCTGAATTTCAACCCGGCGGTTCTGCGCGCGGCCATCCGGCGTCGCATTGGTCGCAACTGGCTGGCTAGCACCGTAACCGATAACCGCAAAGCGACGTGGATCGATACCCTGCGAACCCAGATAGCTTGCAACAGACGACGCACGGCGCTGCGAGAGACCTTGATTGTAGCTAGCACTACCGGTCGAGTCGGTGTGGCCGTGAACGTCGACAAGAGTCTGGTTGAACTTACGCAGAACGATCGCAACCGAGTTCAGCGTTGGGTAGAACTGGCTCTTAACCTGATCCTGATCCGTATCGAAAGTAATGGCTGAAGGCATATTCAGGATAATCTGGTCGCCATTACGCGTAACTGAAACGCCAGTGCCCTGCAGCTGATTGCGCAGTTCGGATTCCTGACGATCCATGTAATTGCCGATTGCGCCGCCACCCAAAGCACCAATACCGGCGCCGATCAGGACTGCATTGCGCTGAGCGCGGCTGGAGCCGCCGACCATGAGGCCGCCAAGCGCACCAACAGCGGCACCGATTGCAGCGCCACCGGCGGTGTTTGATACCTTCTGTTCACCGGTATAAGGATCGGTGGTGCAGCCTGCCAGAAATGTGGCACCAATTAGGGCAATCCCGATTTTCTTCAGCATGTATTGGTAATCCTCAATTGTCGATTCGTCGCGAATGATAGCTTCGATTAAGGCCGGATGGTGTTTTTAAATCCCCATCCGCGACTTTTAGAACGCAATTTGGCTTGTTTACAACAGCTTGCCGACATTTGATCGCCGCGCGTTAGCCAATCCGCCCGCATTGACGCAGCTGAGTTGCGTAACGGTTGGCCATGGATTGGGCGCGTCTCGCACCGTTCAACGCTGTCGCATTGCCGCGCCAGACTCCACGGGAATATCCACCATGTCCCGAGTAATACGCGAGATAGAGACTGTAAGCGTCAGTCCGATTGATACCATTCTTCTGATAGCTCTGATTGTGATACCAGCCGATGAAGTGGATCGCGTCGCCGAAGTTGCTGCGAGAAGCGGTCCAGCGGCCAGTCTCACGCTTATAGCGATCCCAGGTTCCGTTCAGTGCCTGCGAATAGCCATAGGCGCTCGAGGCGCGTTTCCACGGGATAAAGCCAAGCAGCTTGGTACGCGGTGGACGAGCATAAGGGCGGAATCCGGATTCAGTATAAATTGTCGCCATTAGAACATGGACCGGCACACCGAACTCGCGCGAAGCGCGGGTCGCGTCTTTCTGCCAATTATTTATCCAACCGTCGCGTTGATCGAAGACTGCGCAAACATTGCTGACCTGTCGTGGAGCAGTCGCGCAGCCGCCAAGAATAACGAGCGCGACGAGAAGCAAAACGCGCGTCATGGGAAACCTCATTGCAATTACAAAAATTGATAAATTGTAAAAATTAAAGAGGACTTAAACTAAGGCATTGATTTAACTATGGTTACTACAATGTTTACAGCCTCTTCCGTTGGTTGCTGAACGTTTGAATTCATTGGTAAAACCAATCTCTAGACGGCCACAGAATACAACCATTGATTGCCTACACATTGACTGCGGCTCGCAGGATGAAGGCCGAATTGTGACTAAACTCAAAAACGCTGTTAAAACGTGTCTGATGCAGAGTGTGTTCATGCATAGAACAACGGAGGAGCTTTCATGAATGTGCAAAAGCTGCGTGAAGTTTACGAAACATATATATCCTGTCTTAATGCTCAGGATTGGCCATCGTTAAAGCTTTATGTGGCTGAAGATGCTCAGCATAATGGTCAGAGATTGGGCGTTGACGGATATCGCGACATGCTCATTCGAGATTATCAACAGATACCAGATCTACAGTTTAAGATAGGATTGTTGGTTGTTGAGCCACCAGTTGTCGCAAGCAGATTAGATTTTGATTGCACGCCTGTCGGGCAATTTCTCGGCCTTCCCATAAATGGCAGGAATATCCGTTTTTCCGAGAACGTCTTTTATGAGTTTTCGGACAACAAAATCAGCAAGGTCTGGTCTGTTCTCGATAAAGCGGGCATCGAAGCACAACTCTGACGTCACACAAGAACCATCCGTTCAACGGCGTGTTTGACGTTCGGCCCTTAGGCGTGACCAATAATCAAGCCGCTTGCGAATATCGCGCTCAAAGCCTCTTTCCGGCGGATCATAGAAAACCTGCCGTCCCATGGCTTCCGGGAAGTAATCCTGACCCGAAAATGCGTCAGGTTGATCATGATCATAAGCATAACCATCACCATAGCCTTCATTCTTCATCAGCTTCGTCGGCGCGTTGAGAATGTGCTTCGGCGGCAACAATGAGCCATTCTCTTTGGCGGCACGCATCGAAGCCTTATAAGCCATGTAAACCGCATTGGATTTGGGTGCTGTCGCGAGATAGACGCAGGCTTGGGCAAGCGCCAGTTCCCCCTCCGGTGAACCCAGATAATCATAGGCATCTTTCGCGGCATTGCAGATAACAAGCGCTTGTGGATCAGCCAGGCCAATATCTTCAACCGCCATGCGGACAAGGCGACGCCCAAGATAGAGCGGATCTTCACCGGCATCGAACATGCGGCTGAGATAATAAAGAGCGGCATCAGGATCAGATCCCCGCACCGATTTATGCAAAGCGGAAATCAGATTGTAGTGGCCGTCTTGTCCCTTGTCATAAACTGGCGCGCGACGCTGAACAACATCCTGAAGCTTTGCAGCGTCAAACACCTCGTCAGGCCGTGCTGCACGCCATACTTCTTCTGCAAGTGTTAGCGCGGCACGACCGTCACCATCGGCCATGCGAACCAGGCTTGCTCGTGCTTCTTCGTCCAGCGGCAGCGGACGTGCTTCCTGTTCTTCTGCACGCGTGAGAAGCGTAGCGATGCTTTCGCCATTATGCGGATGAAAAGTCAGCACCCTCGCCCGCGACAACAAAGCGGCATTGAGTTCAAACGAAGGATTTTCTGTCGTAGCGCCAATCAGGATGACCGTGCCGTCTTCCATTACCGGCAGAAAACTATCCTGTTGCGCGCGATTGAAACGATGAATCTCGTCCACAAAGAGCAGTGTTTGGCGACCCGACATGCGTCGTGCACGCGCTGATTCAAAAACCTTTTTGAGGTCAGCAACACCGGAGAAAATCGCTGAAATTTGCTCGAAAGCCAAATCAGTCTCTCCGGCAAGCAGCCTGGCAACTGTTGTCTTGCCAGTACCCGGAGGGCCCCAGAAGATCATCGAGCCGAGCGATCCGGACGCGATCATGCGTGTCAGCACACCTTCTGGTCCTGTCAGGTGTTCCTGCCCCGTCACTTCCGAAAGGTGGCGCGGGCGCAAGCGATCAGCGAGTGGCCTGTTACGGTCCGCATTCGGATCAACCGCAGTTGAAAAAAGGTCGCTCATTTCGCTTCGCTCAATGCCAGAAAAACAGATGTCGTCTCAGGCATAGTCCCGCCTGAAACGACATGCAACTTTAAATGCTTGGCGATGAGGTCAGCGAACAAACTGTCGGATCAGCGCGCCATTACGCTCAACTTCCAGTCTCCAGGCCAAACCTCGGCCATCATTAAGCGCTGCAGTCAGATCATTAATCGTGCGGATCGGGTTACCATTGATACCCCTGATAATATCACGTTGACGCAAACCGAGTCGTGCGGCCTGCGAATTAACGACGACATCCGTCACAATAACGCCCCGCGCCCCATCACGCAGACGCATTTTTGAAGCCGTTTGTGGTGTTAGTTCTTCAACCACGGCACCTGCAAAGGGATTGTCACCCTCTATGGTCTGCTTCTGTTGCGGCTTGGCTTCAGGCTCTTTTGCAAGCTTAACAGGCAGTTTGCTGTCCTTGCCGTTACGCACAATATCCAGCGTCACTGTATTGCCGATGCCAGCTGTCGAAAGACGATAACCGAGCACATCGATATTATCGGCCCTGACACCCTGTACCGAAAGCACCACATCGCCAACTTTCAAGCCAGCTTGTTCGGCAGGACCGCCCTTGGTGACGGCTGTCACCAGCACGCCAAAGGACTTATCCATGCCGAGACCTTCAGCAACGTCAGGCGTGATGTTCTGGAAGGTCGCACCGATAAATGGACGTTCAAAGCTCGTGCTCCCGCTCAATGCGGCATCAACAACGGCGCGTACCATATTGGAAGGAATAGCGAATCCGATACCGACAGATCCACCTGAGCGGGAATAAATTGCGGTATTGATACCAATCAGGCGTCCACGCATGTCGATCAGACCGCCGCCCGAATTTCCGGGATTGATAGCGGCATCAGTCTGAATGAAGAAGTCAAAATCTGAAACGCCAACCTGCGTACGAGATTGGGCGGAAACAATACCGTTGGTAACGGTCTGGCCTACCCCAAACGGATTGCCGATAGCCAGCACAAGATCGCCAACTTCAACACCATCGGAATCACCCAGCGAAAGAACCGGGAATTTGTCATTCGCGTCGATCTTCAATACCGCAAGATCGGTCGTTTCATCGCGCAGCAGCACCTTGCTTTCGAACTGGCGGCCATCTGAAAGCGCCACCTTAATTTCGTCGGCGTCCTTAATGACGTGATTGTTTGTGACAACAATACCAGACGCATCAACGATGACGCCCGAACCGAGCGACTGCTCAGTGCGCGACTTGCCACCGCCGCCAAACTGCTTCCCGAAAAACTGCTCAAAAAACGGATCGCCTGCAAATGGTGATGCCTGCTGCTGCACCTGACGCGCGGCGTAGACGTTAACGACTGCAGGCGCTGTTTCCTTCACCAGAGGCGCGAAGGAAAGCTGCATATCGCCACGGCTTAGAGGGATCTGTTTGCCCTGAGCTGGAACGGCTGTTTCCTGCGCGATCGCAGGCAAAGTGACTGTGCTGATCGACGCGATAAGCAGACCCGCAATTCCATAACGCCGCCAATTCATTCGCAAACTCCAGTTTTCCTCATCTCGCATCCGATTCCTCGGAGCCAATATCGGCAATATGGAGCTAACAAGGCCAAGTATAAAGGGCTGGAATATGGCAAAGCGCATTACAGCTTCGTAATGAATTACGTCACGCTTCTCCTAACCTCGCAACAATTCAATAAAAACTATCTGCAAACGAAAAAAGGGCCGCACGAGGCAGCCCTTTTTCAATAAGTGCGAAGCGTAAATTACGCTGCGTCAGCTTCTGCAGCAGCTTCAGCTTCAACGCGTGCGCGGTCAGCTTTGCCCTTGGCATCAACATCGCGTTCAACGAATTCGACAACTGCGAGTGGCGCATTATCGCCAGTGCGGAAGCCTGCCTTCATGATGCGGATGTAGCCGCCGTTGCGGGTTGCATAACGTGCAGCCAGCGTATCGAACAGCTTAGCAACCAGCTTGACGTCGCGGATGGCGGAAATCGCCTGACGACGTGCATGCAGGTCACCACGCTTGCCGAGAGTGACAAGCTTTTCTACGATTGGACGGATTTCCTTAGCCTTAGGAAGCGTGGTCACAATCTGTTCGTGCTCGATGAGCGAAGCCGCCATGTTGGCGAACATTGCCTTGCGATGCGAGGCAGTGCGGTTCAGCTTACGCTGTCCATTACCGTGGCGCATGGCCTTCTCCTTTTAACTCAGTTCTGCCGGAAACGTCCGGTCTTAATATTGGTCTTCGTAGCGCTTAGCGAGGTCTTCGATGTTTTCAGGCGGCCAGGCTGGGATTTCCATACCGAGATGGAGACCCATCGACGCCAGAACTTCCTTGATCTCGTTGAGCGACTTGCGGCCGAAATTCGGAGTCCGCAGCATCTCGGCTTCCGTCTTCTGGATCAGATCGCCGATATAGACGATGTTGTCGTTCTTCAGGCAGTTTGCCGAACGTACCGACAGTTCGAGCTCGTCCACCTTCTTGAGCAGAGCCGGATTGAAAGCCAGTTCCGCAACCTGTTCCTGCGGAGCTTCCTTCTGTGGCTCTTCGAAGTTGACGAAGATCGCCAGCTGGTCCTGAAGAATACGAGCTGCATAAGCAACTGCATCTTCACCGCTCACGGAACCATTGGTTTCGATGTTGAGCGTCAGCTTGTCGTAATCAAGAACCTGACCTTCACGGGTGTTCTCGATCTTGTACGATACCTTGCGGATCGGCGAATAAAGGCTATCAACCGGAATAAGGCCGATTGGAGCATCTTCCGCACGATTACGGTCGGCAGGCACATAGCCCTTACCGGTGTTGACGGTGAATTCCATGCGGATTTCAGCGCCTTCATCCAGCGTGCAGATGACGTGATCCGGATTAAGGATCTCGACATCGCCAACAGTCTGAATGTCACCAGCCGTAACAACGCCAGGGCCTTCCTTACGGACAACCATGCGCTTCGGGCCTTCGCCTTCCATACGGATAGCGATTTCCTTGACGTTCAGAACGATATCCGTGGTGTCTTCGCGGACGCCCGGAATGGAAGAGAATTCATGCAGAACGCCATCGATCTGAATGGCGGTTACAGCAGCGCCGCGCAGCGACGACAGAAGCACGCGACGCAGTGCGTTACCGAGCGTCAGACCGAAACCGCGTTCCAGCGGTTCAGCAACGACGGTTGCATGGGTGCGTGAGCCGTTGGTGATAAAATCCACCTTGTTCGGCTTAATCAGTTCCTGCCAGTTCTTCTGGATCATTTTATTTTCCTCTATCAACCGTCGCTACCATCCAATCGTAGCGATCTTGTGAAGATCCGCAGAGGAACCCCGGACACATAGTCCGAGGTTCATGCGGCATATAAAAGAAATTAGACCCGGCGCTTCTTGCGCGGACGGCAACCGTTGTGCGGGATCGGCGTAACATCGCGGATCGACGTGATCACAAAGCCGGCAGCCTGAAGGGCGCGCAGCGCAGATTCGCGACCAGAACCCGGTCCGCAAACCTCGACTTCGAGGGAGCGCATGCCATGTTCCTGAGCCTTCTTGGCGCAATCTTCAGCAGCGATCTGTGCGGCAAACGGGGTCGACTTACGCGAACCCTTGAAACCCTGAGCACCCGCAGAAGACCAGGCAATCGCATTGCCCTGCGCATCCGTGATGGTGATCATGGTGTTGTTGAACGTCGAATTAACGTGGGCAACGCCCGACGAGATGTTTTTGCGCTCGCGACGGCGAATACGCTGGGCTTCCTTAGCCATGATAGTCCTCTCAAAACTCGATCTCGACACCGCCGTAGTTCCAGCGGCTCCACCGGCCCTTTGATAAGGACCAGCACCGAACCCACCCGATTATCGGGCAAGCCCGGCAGAACGATTGGTTCTGCCGAAAGTTACTTCTTCTTACCTGCGATAGCCTTTGCAGGACCCTTACGGGTACGTGCATTGGTATGCGTGCGCTGACCACGAACTGGCAGCGAACGACGATGACGCAGACCGCGGTAGCAGCCAAGGTCCATCAGACGCTTGATGTTCATGGAAACTTCACGACGCAGGTCACCTTCGACGCGGTATTCAGCATCGATAGCTTCACGGATCTGAAGTACTTCAGCATCCGACAGCTGGTTTACGCGACGATCGTCAGCAATGCCGACCTTCGTTACGATTTGACGAGCAAATTTAGGTCCAATCCCGTGGATGTACTGAAGCGCAATGATTACGCGCTTGTTCGTTGGGATGTTGACGCCAGCGATACGTGCCACGTCTGTTCTCCTTGAGTTACATAAAAATCGATCTGGCAGATGCGATCAACCAGACAGCATTGTTTGACCGGTCCCGGCCTCTTACTATTTCCGCCAGAACCGACCATTCAAACCAATTGAAGTGGGGCAGTCTTTGACGGAATCGCCCGAAAAAGTCAACTCTTAACTGTCCGTAAAGCTGCCAAAGCAACTGCACAGACATTAAAAGCAACTCTTGAAAGCGAGAAGCGGACAGAAAAACGCTAAACGTCTTCCTGTCCGCAATTTTTAAACGACTTTTTCAAGCCTCAAGCCGGAACGAGAATTCTCTCAATTTCGGCAGTAACTTCTTCAACCGGAGCCATACCATTGATGACGCGAAGTTCACCGGTTCCAGCGTAATAGCTGGAAAGAGGCGAAGTCTTCTCACGATATTCGACGAGACGCTTACGGAAGGCTTCCGGGTTATCGTCGGAACGAACCTGACCACCCTTGGCAATCGTTTCAGCCACGCGGCTTTCCATCCGCTTGACCAATGCATTCTCGTCAACCTTAAGCTCGATAACCGCATCAAGCTTGAGACCTTTGCCAACCAGCATTTCGCCGAGTGCCTGCGCCTGAGGCACAGTACGCGGATAACCGTCCAGAATGAAACCGCTTGCGCAGTCCGGCGCATCAATGCGCTCTGAAACGATCTGGTTGACGATTTCATCAGAAACCAGCTGCCCGGCATCCATCACTGCCTTGGCGCGCTTCCCGATCTCGCTCTGCTGAGCGACTGCTGCACGCAGCATGTCGCCAGTCGAAAGCTGAGGTATTCCATGCTTCTTGGTAAGAAGTCCAGCCTGCGTCCCCTTACCTGCTCCGGGCGGCCCAAGAAGTATCAGTCTCATTTATTACGTTTCCCACCTCTGAGTTTGGACTTCTTGATCAGCCCTTCATACTGATGAGCGACAAGATGTCCCTGAATTTGCGCAACCGTATCGAGCGTTACGCTGACCACGATCAACAGCGAAGTACCGCCAAGATAGAATGGTACACCGGTCGCGGAAATCAGGAATTCCGGCAGAAGACAGACAAGCACAATATAGATGGCGCCGACAACAGTGATGCGTGTCAACACATAGTCTATGTACTCAGCTGTACGTTCACCCGGACGAATGCCCGGAATAAAGCCGGAGTGCTTCTTAAGCTGGTCAGCTGTGTCCTTGGGATTGAACACGATAGCCGTGTAGAAGAAGCAGAAGAATGCCATCAAGCCCGCATAGAACAGCATGTAAAGCGGCTGACCATGACCGAGAGCGTTGAGAATAGTTGTACCCCAGGCCGGCATTTCAGCTGTATTTGCGAAGCCAGCAACGGTGGCAGGCAGAAGCAGCAGCGACGAAGCGAAGATCGGAGGGATAACGCCAGCCGTGTTGAGCTTGAGAGGCAGATGCGAAGTATCGCCCTGGAACATGCGATTGCCAACCTGACGCTTCGGATACTGGATCAGAAGACGACGCTGTGCACGCTCAACGAAAACGATGATAGCGATCAGCGCGATAGCCAGAACGATAACGCCAAGGATCAGACCGGTCGACAGAGCGCCAGTACGGCCCAGTTCCAGCGTACCGGAAATAGCATGTGGAAGGTTTGCAACAATGCCGGCGAAGATAATGAGCGAAATACCGTTACCGATGCCGCGAGCAGTGATCTGCTCACCGAGCCACATCAGGAACATGGTACCGCCAACAAGCGTAATCACCGACGAAATCAGGAACATCGGTCCAGGATTGGTGACAATCCCGTTACCCGACTGCAAACCTACTGAAATGGCATAAGCCTGTACGATTGCAAGAAGCACCGTACCATAGCGGGTGTACTGATTGATAATCTTGCGGCCCGACTCGCCTTCTTTCTTCAGCGCTTCAAGCGTCGGAACAACCGACGTCATAAGCTGCACGATGATCGAGGCAGAAATGTACGGCATGATGCCAAGAGCGAAGATAGCCATACGGCCAACCGCACCACCGGCGAACATATTGAAAAGTCCGAGCACACCCTGGCTATGCTGCTGGAAAGCCTGCGCAAGCGCATCAGGATTGATGCCGGGCAGCGGAATATAGGTGCCGAAACGGTACACCAGCAAAGCGCCCAGTGTGAACCAGATGCGCTTCTTGAGTTCTTCAGCTTTCGAGAAAGCCGAAAAATTGAGATTGGAAACTAGCTGTTCAGCAGCCGATGCCATTAAATTTCTCCGGTGAAAAGTCTCCGGTCCCCCACTCCCATCGACGCGCGTTTCTCCAACTCGCATCCCTTCGGACAAGAAGACCCTACCCAGATATGCGCATTGGCATAAATGTGCAAGCGGCGGCACAAGGGCCGCCGCTTTTTATTTTTATGTCGATGCCTTATTCGGCAGCAGCTTCAGGAAGCTTTACGCTACCGCCGGCCTTTTCGATCTTTTCGATCGCAGCTTTGGAAGCACCAGCAACCTCGAAGGCTACCTTTGCCTTCAGTTCGCCGTCCGCCAGAACGCGAACACCGTCCAGAGCGCGACGAATCACGCCAGCAGCCTTAAGCGAATCGCTATTCACAACTGCCTTTGCATCCAGCTTGCCAGCGTCGATCGCAGCCTGAACACGGCCGAGCGAAACAACGTTGAAGCTCTTTGCAAAGATGTTGGTGAAGCCGCGCTTAGGCAGACGGCGGTAGATTGGCATCTGGCCGCCTTCAAAGCCGTTGATCGCTACGCCAGAACGGGACTTCTGTCCCTTGACGCCGCGGCCAGCGGTCTTACCGGTGCCGGAGCCGATACCACGGCCGACGCGCTTACGCGCCTTTACTGAACCTGGCTTATCACGCAGATCGTTGAGTTTCATGTCTCTATCCCCTGCGTTATCAGGCCTCGTCCACAACGCGGACGAGATGCTGAACCTTGGCGATCATACCACGAACCGAAGGAGTATCCTCCAGTGTGCGGCGGCGGTGCATTTTGTTAAGTCCGAGTCCGATCAGCGTTGCACGCTGTTCGGCTGGACGACGGATAGGGCTTCCGATCTGTTCGACCGTAACCGTCTTACCCTTCTTCTCAGCCATCACTCAAATCCCTTGTCTATGGCGTATCCGGTGTTTGTGCACCGGACTGGCACAAACTATCGGCTATTCTTCCGAACCGACCACATCATGGCGGCGAGCCTGAAGGGTCGAGTACTTGATACCGCGCTGTGCAGCGATGTCCTTTGGATGCATCTGATGCTTCAGAGCGTCAAAGGTTGCACGAACCATGTTGTAAGGGTTCGAGGAGCCGAGCGACTTAGCAACAACGTCCTGAACGCCAAGCGTTTCGAACACTGCACGCATTGGACCACCAGCAATGATACCCTTACCGGCAGGAGCTGCACGGAGGAGAACCTTGCCAGCGCCGTGACGGCCCTGCACATCGTGATGCAGAGTACGGCCCGAACGAAGCGGAACGAAAATCATGTCGCGCTTAGCAGCTTCAGTTGCCTTACGGATCGCTTCAGGCACTTCGCGTGCCTTACCATGACCGAAGCCAACGCGGCCCTTCTGGTCGCCAACTACGACGAGCGCAGCGAAACCAAAACGACGGCCACCCTTAACAACCTTGGCGACGCGATTAATGTGAACGAGCTTGTCAACGAATTCGCTGTCGCGCTCCTCACGACCGCGATCTTCGCGGTTACGTTCTTTCTGTGCCATATCCTATTCCTTTATTTTTTTCCGGAAGCACAAAATTATTAGAAGCTAAGTCCGCCTTCGCGGGCAGCTTCGGCGAGAGCCTTCACACGGCCGTGGTAAATGAATGCACCACGGTCGAACACTACTTCACTGACGCCTGCTTTCTTAGCACGCTCTGCAACCAGCTTGCCAACTGCAGCTGCTGCTGCGGAGTCGGCGCCGGTCTTGAGCTTGCCCTTCAGGTCGCCATCCAGGGTCGAAGCAGCTGCGATGGTAACACCGCGAACGTCGTCGATAACCTGAACGTAGATGTTCTTGGAAGAGCGGTGTACGCTGAGACGTGGACGGCCGTTTGCGACAGCCTTGACCTGACGGCGTACACGAGCAGCGCGACGCTGCAAAGTTTCTTTTGGCGATGCCATGACGCGCTTCCCTTACTTCTTCTTGCCTTCTTTGCGGACGATCTTCTCGCCAGCATACTTGACGCCCTTGCCCTTGTAAGGCTCGGGGCCGCGATATTCGCGGATCTCAGCCGCGACCTGACCGACCTGTTGCTTGTCGATACCAGTGACGACGATTTCCGTCGGCTTAGGAACAGCAACAGTGATGCCAGCAGGCACGTCATAGACCACTTCGTGGCTGAAGCCGAGCGAAAGCTGGACATTCTTGCCCTGCATAGCAGCACGGTAACCAACGCCGCTAATCTCAAGCTTCTTTTCAAAGCCCTTTTCGACGCCTTCGAAGATGTTAACGATCATCGAACGCGACATGCCCCACTTGGAGCGAGCTTCTTTGGACTGGTCACGAGGATCGACGCTTACAGCGCCGTCTTCGAGCTTAACCAGAACTTCATCGTGCACTACGAAAGACAATTCGCCTTTCGCGCCCTTAGCCTTGACGGTCTGACCTTCAACGCTGGCGGTCACGCCCGCCGGGACCGGCACGGGTTTTTTACCGATACGAGACATTTTTATACCTGTCTTTTATCTGTTCACTGTCGGCCGCATCAGAAGATGCGGCAGAGCAGCTCACCACCAACGTTTTGTTCACGAGCTTCATGATCAGCCATCACACCCTTAGGGGTGGACAGGATCGAGATGCCAAGGCCATTCGCAACCTGCGGGATCGACTTAACCGACACGTAAACGCGACGGCCAGGCTTCGAAACGCGGGTCAGTTCACGAATGACTGGAACGCCTTCATAATACTTCAGTTCGATTTCGATCTCGGCTTTGCCGTTCACGAATTCACTCTGCGTGTATCCGCGGATGTAACCTTCAGACTGAAGAACATCCAGTACGCGAGCGCGCAGCTTCGAAGCCGGGGTCGAAACCTTGGTCTTCTTGCGGCCAACTGCGTTGCGGATACGGGTCAGCATATCGCCGATAGGATCTGACACAGACATATGCTACTCCTTACCAGCTCGACTTAACTATGCCTGGAATCTGTCCAAGCGAACCCAACTGGCGAAGCGCAATACGCGACATCTTCAGTTTACGGTAATAACCACGCGGGCGACCCGAAACTTCGCAACGATTGCGAATACGGACCTTAGCAGAATTGCGCGGCAGTTCGGCGAGCTGGATAGTAGCGCGGAAACGCTCATCCAGCGGAAGGCTCTGATCCATTACGATCGCCTTCAGACGTGCACGCTTTTCAGCATGACGCTTAACCAACTTTTCGCGGCGCTTGTTGTTTTCGACTGCGCTAGTCTTGGCCATATTAATATACCTCGCTACGCTTGCCGTTACTGCCGGAACGGGAAGTTGAAGGCGCGCAGAAGAGCGCGGGCTTCATCATCCGTCTTAGCGGTCGTGCAAACGATGATGTCCATGCCCCAGATCTGATCAACTTTATCGTAGTTGATTTCTGGAAACACGATGTGTTCCTTAATACCCATGGCGAAGTTGCCGCGGCCATCAAAGCTCTTCGGATTCAGACCGCGGAAATCTCGAACGCGCGGAAGCGCAATCGTGATCAGACGATCAAGGAATTCGTACATGCGGTCCGCACGAAGAGTTACCTTCGTACCGATTGGCATGTCTTCACGCAACTTGAAGGTCGCGATCGAATTACGGGCGCGAGTAATGACAGCCTTCTGACCGGCAATCAAGCCCAGATCTTCTGCTGCAACAGCTGGCTTCTTCGAATCAGAAGTCGCTTCGCCGACGCCCATATTGAGAACAACTTTGGTGATGCGTGGGATCTGCATCTCGTTGTCATATTTGAATTCTTCAAGAAGAGCCTTGCGGATCGTATCCAGATAAACTTTCTTGAAGCGTGGAAGTGCCTTAGCTTCAGCCATCAGATCACTGCTCCCGAACGCTTTGCGACGCGAACCTTCTTGCCGTCCTCAACGCGGAAACCAACGCGAGTCGGCTTGCCGTCCTTAGGATCAGCAACTGCCAGGTTCGACAAATGAATCGGCGCCTCTTTCGAGATGATGCCGGCTTCCTGAGTCTGTGTCTGGCGCTGATGACGCTTCACAACATTAATGCCACGAACAACGGCTTTGTCGTCCTTAGGCATAACCTGAAGAACTTCGCCTGTACGGCCCTTGTCCTTACCGGACAGCACGACAACGCTGTCGCCTTTGCGAATCTTTTGCATCGTCTTGCTTCCTTACAGAACTTCCGGAGCCAGCGAAATGATCTTCATGTGGCTCTTTGCGCGAAGTTCGCGCGGAACCGGTCCGAAGATACGCGTGCCGATAGGCTCTTTCTTGTTATCGATGAGAACAGCTGCGTTATTATCGAAACGAATAACGCTACCGTCTGCGCGACGGATGTCCTTGGCGGTCCGTACGACCACCGCCTTCATCACGTCACCTTTTTTGACGCGGCCGCGCGGAATAGCTTCCTTGATCGACACCACAATGATGTCGCCAACGGAAGCATAACGCCGCTTCGAGCCGCCCAGCACCTTGATGCACATGACACGACGTGCGCCGGAGTTATCCGCCACGTCGAGGTTTGTTTGCATCTGAATCATGACTGGCCGCCTTCTTTTCCTTCAGCTGGTTAAGGGCTCCTGCCCTACCTAAGCTGCGTGTTTGTAATTTAGCCCGCTGTTACGTTCGAAAGAACGACCCAGCGTTTGTCCTTCGAAATTGGCTTGGATTCTTCGATAGAAACCTGATCACCAATCTTGAACTGGTTGTTTTCGTCGTGCGCCTTATACTTCTTCGACTGGCGAACGGTCTTCTGGAGGAGCGGGTGCGAATAGCGACGCTCAACCTTAACCACAACAGTCTTATCGTTTTTGTCGCTGACGACAACGCCCTGCAGAACGCGTTTAGGCATTATACTTGTTCCTTATGCCTTGCTTTCGGCCGCCTTCTGGCGGGCGATGGTCTTAATACGCGCAATGTCACGGCGAACCTGCTTCACGCGCGCGGTTTTTTCGAGCTGGCCGGTTGCCTTCTGAAAGCGCAGATTAAACTGCTCTTTCTTCAGGGCGCCCAACTCATCGTTCATCTGATCGAGGCTTTTGGCCCGAACGTCTGCGGCTTTCATGACTGCCTCTCTTACTCTGCGATGCGCTGAATGAAGCGCGTCTTGACCGACAACTTTGCAGCGCCGAGTCTCAGGGCTTCGCGTGCCACATCTTCGGGTACGCCGTCAAGCTCAAACATTATACGACCTGGTGCTACGCGGCATGCCCAGTAGTCAACTGAACCCTTACCTTTACCCATACGGACTTCGGTAGGCTTCGATGTTACTGGCAGATCCGGGAAGATACGGATCCATACACGACCGGCACGCTTCATGTGACGGGTGATCGCGCGGCGAGCCGCTTCGATCTGTCGTGCTGTGACGCGGTCAGGCTCAACGGCCTTCAAACCGAATGCACCGAAATTAAGGTCCGTACCGCCCTTCGAGTTGCCGTGAATACGGCCCTTGAACTGCTTACGGAACTTGGTGCGCTTAGGCTGCATCATTGTTCTCTACTCCAAATTTCTCGCCCGCGGCCCGCTTTTTAAGCGTTTTCGCGGCGGCGGTTCTGCTGGGAACCCTGATTGTCACCCTCAACCGCACGACGTTCAGAAGCCATTGGGTCGTGCTCAAGGATTTCGCCCTTGAATACCCAAACCTTCACGCCGCAGATGCCGTAAGCGGTCTGCGCTTCTGCTGTACCGTAGTCGATATCAGCACGCAGCGTGTGAAGAGGAACGCGGCCTTCGCGGTACCATTCCATACGTGCGATTTCAGCGCCACCCAGACGGCCGGAGCAGTTGATACGAATACCTTCCGCACCCAGACGCATTGCTGACTGAACAGCACGCTTCATGGCGCGACGGAATGCCACACGGCGTTCGAGCTGCTGAGCGATCGACTGAGCGATCAGCGTAGCATCGACTTCCGGCTTGCGAACTTCAACAATGTTGAGCGACGCATCGGAATTCGTCATCTCGGAAAGCTTCTTGCGAAGCTTTTCGATGTCTGCACCCTTCTTGCCGATGATGATACCCGGACGAGCCGAGTGAATCGTCACGCGGCACTTCTTGTGCGGACGCTCGATTACGATCTTGGAGATCGCAGCCTGCTTAAGTTCGCTCTTAAGATATTCGCGAATCTTCACGTCTTCATGCAGAAGCTTGCCGTACTCACCGGTATTCGCGTACCAACGCGAATCCCAGGTGCGGTTGATGCCGAGACGAAGACCGATTGGATTAATCTTCTGGCCCATTATGCGGCCTCCCCTTTTTCCGCAACTTCGCGGACAACAATGGTGAGATGCGAAAACGGCTTTTCGATGCGGCTTGCCTTACCACGTCCACGAACGTGGAAACGCTTCATGACAATGGATTTGCCGACATAAGCTTCAGCAACGATCAGCGCGTCAACATCGAGATCATGATTGTTCTCTGCGTTGGCGATAGCCGATTCGAGCGTCTTTTTCACTGTTTCCGCGATCCGCTTGCGCGAGAACGTCAGATCAGCAAGTGCCGCATTTACTTTCTTACCGCGGATCAATGCCGCGACAAGATTAAGCTTCTGCGGGCTGACGCGAAGCGTACGGGCGACGGCTTTCGCCTCGTTATCCTTAAGCTGGCGGGGAGCCTTGGCCTTGCCCATCGTTACTTCCTCTTTGCCTTCTTGTCCGCGCCGTGACCGTAATAGGTACGTGTCGGCGCGAATTCACCGAACTTGTGTCCAACCATTTCTTCGGAGATCGATACCGGCACATGCTTGTTGCCGTTATAAACACCGAAGGTCAGGCCAACGAACTGCGGCAAGATAGTGGAGCGACGGCTCCACATCTTGATGACTTCACTACGACCGCCCTCGCGTACCTTCTCAGCTTTCTTGAGAAGATAGCCATCGACGAACGGACCTTTCCAAACTGAACGAGCCACTTCAGACTACCTCTCTTACTTCTTGCGCTGATGACGCGAGCGCATGATGAACTTATCGGTCGCCTTATTCGAACGGGTCTTCTTACCCTTCGTAGGCTTGCCCCAAGGCGTGACCGGATGACGACCACCGGAAGTGCGGCCTTCACCACCACCATGCGGGTGGTCAACTGGGTTCATTGCAACACCGCGAACGTGAGGACGCTTACCGCGCCAGACCGAACGACCGGCCTTACCGTCATTGATGTTGCTATGCTCTGGGTTGGAAACTGCGCCAACCGTTGCGAAACATGCACCTGGAACCAGACGCTGTTCACCAGAATTGAGACGCAGGATAGCCATACCCTGGTCACGTCCGACGAGCTGTGCATATGCACCAGCCGAACGAGCAATCTGGCCGCCCTTGCCTGGCTTCATTTCCACGTTGTGGATAATCGTACCAACAGGCATCGACGAAAGCGGCATTGCATTGCCTGGCTTAACGTCGACGGACTGGCCGGAAATGACCTTGTCGCCGGCTGCCAGACGCTGCGGAGCCAGAATGTAGCTCAGCTCGCCGTCTTCATAGCGGATCAGCGCGATAAACGCGGTGCGGTTTGGATCGTATTCCAGGCGTTCAACCGTAGCGACGACGTCGTGCTTACGACGCTTGAAGTCAACAAAACGGTAAGAACGCTTGTGACCACCGCCCTGAAAGCGAACAGTGATACGACCGGTGTTGTTACGGCCACCCTTCTTGGACAGACCTTCGGTCAGGGACTTGACCGGCTTGCCCTTGTAGAGTTCCGAACGGTCCACGATGACCAGCTGACGCTGGCCTGGCGTGGTCGGATTAAAGTGCTTGAGTGCCATTGTCTTTACTCCATGGCCTCTCAGAGACCTGTCGAAACGTCGATGCTCTGGCCTTCAGCCAAAGTAACGATCGCTTTCTTGACATCGCTCTGGCGCCCGACAATGCCGCGGAACCGCTTCACCTTGCCTTTGCGCACAGTGGTGTTAACGGCCTTTACCTTGACGCCAAAAAGCGCCTCGATTGCAGCCTTGATTTCCGGCTTCGTCGCCTTGCGAGCTACGTTGAAGACGACCTGGTTATGTTCGGAAACAAGGGTCGACTTCTCAGTAATAACTGGGCTGACGATCACGTCATAATGGCGAAGATCGGTCATTTAAAACGCTCCTCGAGGGCTTCGACAGCTGCCTTGGAAAGCACGAGCTTGCCACGACGCAGGATGTCGTAAACATTGATGCCCTGTACTGGCAGAACATCGATGTTCGGGATGTTCGAAGCAGCGCGCTGGAAGTTCACGTCGATCTCTGCACCACCGATGAGGAGTGCATTCTCAAGACCGAGCTTTGCGAACTGCGAAACAAGCTGCTTTGTCTTGGCTTCAGAGGCAGCCAGATCATCGATGATGATCAGGTCGGATGCCTTAGCCTTAGCCGACAGAGCATGACGCAAGCCGAGAGCGCGAACCTTCTTTGGCAGATCATGATCATGCGTACGGACTACTGGTCCGTGAGCCTGACCACCGCCCCGGAACTGCGGTGCACGAGCCGAATGGTGACGAGCGCGACCCGTACCCTTCTGCTTGTACATCTTCGAACCGGTGCGGCTGATGTCGCTGCGGCCCTTGGCATCATGAGAGCCCTGCTGGCGGCGAGCCAGCTGCCAGCGCACGACGCGCTGAAGAATGTCGTCGCGTGGGTCGAGGCCGAAGATTTCTTCGTTCAGCTTGACCTTGCCGGCATCCTTGCCTTCAAGAGTTGTAATCGTGAGATCCATTATTCGGCTCCCTCAGTCGCGACTGCATCCGCAGCTGCATTGTTTGCGCTTGAACGCAGGGCAGCCGGCTTAGGTGCATTCTCAGGCAGCGAAACCTTGACTGCATCACGAACGAGGATCCAGGCACCCTTGGAGCCAGGAACCGCGCCGCGAACCAGAATAAGGCCACGATCGCTATCTGTAGAGACAACTTCGATGTTCTGCGTCGTCACGCGGGTTTGACCCATGTGACCAGCCATCTTCTTGCCCTTGAACACCTTACCCGGATCCTGACGCTGACCGGTCGAGCCGTGAGCGCGGTGGGTAACTGAGTTACCGTGCGAAGCACGATGACCAGCAAAGTTGTGGCGCTTCATAACACCGGCAAAACCTTTACCGATAGAAGTGCCCGTCACATCGACCTTCTGGCCGGCGACGAAATGCTCGGCAAGAATCTCCGAGCCTACTTCGAGAAGGTTATCCGGCGAAACGCGGAATTCCGCTACTTTCGCCTTAGGCTCAACTTCAGCCTTCGCGAAATGACCGCGCAGAGCCTTAGTTGTGTTCTTTACCTTGGCAAGTCCAACGCCAAGCTGAACAGCCGTATAACCGTTTTTTTCAACTGTACGCTGAGCTACCACGTGGCAGTCTTCCATGCGGAGAACTGTCACTGGTACATGTTCGCCAGCGTCGTTATAGACGCGGGTCATGCCCAGCTTCTGTGCAATAACACCTGAACGCATCGGGTTCGTTCCTTCCGTCCTCAAGCCGATTAAAGCTTGATCTCGACATCAACACCGGCAGACAGATCGAGCTTCATCAGCGCGTCTACAGTCTGTGGAGTTGGGTCAACGATATCGAGAAGACGCTTGTGCGTGCGCATCTCGAACTGCTCGCGGCTCTTCTTGTCGATGTGCGGCGACCGGTTAACTGTGAACTTTTCGATCCGCGTTGGAAGTGGGATCGGTCCGCGCACGTTGGCACCGGTACGCTTGGCAGTCGACACGATTTCCCGCGTCGAAGCGTCAAGGATCCGATGATCAAACGCCTTGAGGCGAATGCGGATGTTTTGACCGTTCATTTCATCTGTTCCTTGTTACGCGGAGCGCCTCCGGAGAGACGCTCCTGCACAAATCTAATTACTCGATGATCGAAGCGACGATGCCTGCACCGACGGTGCGGCCACCTTCACGGATAGCGAAGCGGAGCTTCTCTTCCATCGCGATCGGTACGATCAGCGTGACGTCTACAGTGACGTTATCGCCAGGCATAACCATTTCCGTGCCTTCTGGCAGGGTAACAACACCGGTCACGTCAGTCGTACGGAAGTAGAACTGTGGACGGTAGTTGGTGAAGAATGGCGTATGACGACCACCTTCGTCCTTGGTCAGAATGTAGGCTTCTGCCTTGAACTTGGTGTGTGGCTTAACCGAACCTGGCTTGCAGAGAACCTGACCACGTTCAACGTCTTCACGACCAACGCCGCGAACCAGTGCGCCGATGTTGTCGCCAGCCTGGCCCTGATCGAGCAGCTTGCGGAACATTTCAACGCCGGTAACGGTCGTCTTGCCGGTTGCCTTGATGCCGACGATTTCGACTTCTTCGCCAACCTTAACAATACCGCGCTCAACGCGACCGGTAACAACCGTACCACGACCCGAAATCGAGAACACGTCTTCGATTGGCATCAGGAATGGCTGGTCGATTGGACGCTCTGGAGTTGGGATGTACGAGTCAACTGCATCCATCAGGTTGCGGATTGCGTCTTCGCCGAGTTCCTTCGAGGAATCTTCGAGAGCTGCAAGAGCCGAACCCTTAACGATTGGCACTTCGTCGCCTGGGAAGTCGTACTTCGACAGAAGTTCACGAACTTCGAGTTCTACGAGTTCGAGAAGTTCAGCATCGTCAACCTGATCGCACTTGTTCAGGAACACGACGATCGCAGGAACGCCAACCTGACGAGCGAGCAGGATGTGCTCACGGGTCTGTGGCATCGGGCCGTCAGCTGCCGAAACAACCAGGATCGCGCCGTCCATCTGTGCAGCGCCGGTGATCATGTTCTTAACATAGTCAGCGTGGCCTGGGCAGTCGACGTGTGCATAGTGACGGTTTGCAGTTTCATATTCAACGTGAGCCGTCGAAATGGTGATACCGCGAGCGCGTTCTTCTGGTGCAGCATCGATCTGGTCGTATGCCTTGAATTCACCGAAGAACTTGGTGATCGCTGCCGTCAGCGAGGTCTTGCCATGGTCAACGTGACCAATGGTGCCGATGTTTACGTGGGGCTTATTACGTTCAAACTTGCTCTTTGCCATCTGAGCTCTCCTAAAATTACAGCCTGCTCAGGCTTTTTAATGTTTGGCGTAACCCGGAGGTTACGCGAACTTCTTCTGGATTTCCTGTGCGACTGCAGTTGGGACCGGCTCATAATGGTCAAACTGCATCGTGTACTGGGCGCGGCCCTGAGACATCGAACGCAGGTTGTTCACATAACCAAACATGTTGGCCAGTGGAACATTTGCGTTGACGACCGTAGCGATACCGCGTGCTTCGGTGCCAGAAATCTGACCACGACGCGAATTCAGGTCACCGATAACGTCACCGACGTAATCTTCAGGTGTTACCACCTCAACCTTCATGATTGGCTCGAGAAGCTGTGCGCCAGCCTTCTGTGCGCCTTCACGGAATGCTGCACGGGACGCGATTTCAAACGCGAGAACCGAGGAGTCAACGTCGTGGTATGCGCCGTCGATCAGGGTTGCCTTCACGCCGAGCATCGGGAAGCCTGCCAGCGGGCCTGCACCCATGACGCTTTCGATACCCTTCTGAACGCCTGGGATGTATTCCTTAGGAACAGCACCACCAACGATCTTGGATTCGAAGATGAAATCGTCGCCGTCATGCGGTTCGAAGATAATCTTGACGCGAGCGAACTGACCCGAACCACCCGACTGCTTCTTATGCGTGTAGTCGATTTCAGCCTGACGGGTGATCGATTCACGGTAAGCAACCTGCGGAGCACCGACGTTAGCTTCAACCTTGAATTCGCGCTTCATGCGATCGACGAGAATGTCGAGGTGAAGTTCGCCCATGCCGGCGATGATGGTCTGACCCGATTCTTCATCCGACTTAACGCGGAACGAAGGATCTTCAGCAGCCAGACGGTTGAGCGCGATGCCCATCTTTTCCTGGTCAGCCTTGGTCTTTGGTTCGATCGCGATTTCGATAACCGGATCTGGGAATTCCATACGTTCAAGAATAACCGGCTTCAGCGGATCGCAGAGCGTATCGCCGGTGGTGGTTTCCTTGAGGCCAGCCAGAGCAACGATGTCGCCTGCAAAAGCTTCTTCGATGTCTTCACGGCTGTTCGAGTGCATCTGCAGCATACGGCCGATGCGCTCACGCTTGCCCTTAACAGTGTTTTCGAGCGAAATGCCCTTGGTCATCTTGCCCGAGTAGATACGAGCGAAGGTCAGCGAACCAACGAACGGATCGTTCATGATCTTGAATGCGAGCATCGAGAGGGGTGCTTCATCCGAAGATTCACGGGTTGTTTCGGTTTCCGTCTTAACGTCGATGCCCTTAATTGCAGGAACATCGGTTGGAGCTGGAAGGAAAGAAACAACAGCGTCGAGAAGCGGCTGAATGCCACGGTTCTTGAACGCAGTACCGCAAAGAACCGGATGGAACTTAACGTCGATCGTGCCCTTACGGATCAGTGCGCGGAGCTGGTCGTTCGTAGGCATGGTGCCTTCGAGGTAAGCTTCCATCGCAGCTTCGTCGATTTCCACGGCCAGCTCGATGAGCTTTTCGCGGTATTCTTCAGCCTGATCCTTGAGGTCTGCAGGAATTTCACCAACGGTCGCAGCTGCGCCGATCGTGCCATCCCAAGTCAGAGCCTTCATTTCGATAAGGTCGATAACGCCTTCGAACTCGTTTTCAGCGCCGATTGGCAGCTGAACTGGGAGAGCGATTGCACCAAGACGCGAGCCAACCATTTCTACGCAACGGTAGAAGTCAGCACCGATCTTGTCCATCTTGTTGACGAAGACCATACGTGGAACGTGGTACTTCTCAGCCTGACGCCATACGGTTTCAGTCTGCGGCTCAACGCCAGCATTCGCATCGAGAAGAGCGATTGCGCCATCGAGAACGCGGAGCGAACGCTCAACTTCAATGGTGAAGTCAACGTGGCCCGGGGTGTCGATGATGTTGAAGCGACGCTTCTTGCCATCCTGACCCTGCCAAAACGTGGTCGTGGCAGCGGACGTGATGGTGATACCGCGTTCCTGTTCCTGCTCCATCCAATCCATGGTGGACGCGCCATCATGGGTTTCACCGATCTTGTGGTTCTTACCGGTGTAGAACAGAATACGCTCGGTCATCGTCGTCTTACCGGCGTCGATGTGAGCCATAATACCGAAATTGCGGTAGTCTTCGATTTTATATTCGCGGGCCATGTTTTTGCTCTTTGAATAGGGTTCGACGATTACCAGCGGTAATGCGAGAACGCGCGGTTGGCTTCTGCCATGCGGTGCGTGTCTTCACGCTTCTTGACAGCGGAACCACGATTGTTTGCCGCATCCAGCAGTTCGCCGGAGAGACGGTCAATCATCGTCGTTTCATTGCGACCACGAGCTGCATTGATCAGCCAGCGAATGGCAAGTGCCTGGCGGCGTTCTGAACGCACATCGACCGGAACCTGATAGGTTGCACCACCAACGCGGCGCGAACGGACTTCAACGTGCGGAGCAACATTGTCGAGCGCCTGATGGAACAGCGCGACCGGCTCTGACTTCGCCTTGGCTTCGATTGCAGACAGCGCACCGTAAACGATGCTTTCAGCAACCGACTTCTTACCATGAAGCATAACTGCATTCATGAACTTCGTGATAACGAGATCGCCGAACTTTGGATCCGGATTAATCTCACGCTTCTCAGCTTTATGGCGTCTGGACATTTCGTCTCAACTTTCAATTACATCGGGCTCAACTCGCCATTCCGGCGGCCGGTATCCCCGGAAAATTCTTACTTAGGACGCTTCGCACCGTACTTCGAACGACGCTGCTTGCGGTTCTTAACACCCTGGGTATCGAGAACGCCGCGGATGATGTGGTAACGCACACCCGGCAAATCCTTTACGCGACCGCCGCGGATCATGACCACGGAGTGCTCCTGAAGGTTGTGACCTTCACCAGGGATGTAACCGATGACTTCAAAGCCATTGGTCAGACGGATCTTAGCGACCTTACGGAGAGCCGAGTTTGGCTTCTTAGGGGTCGTTGTATAAACGCGGGTGCAAACGCCGCGCTTCTGTGGGTTTGCCTGCAGAGCAGGAACCTTATTACGCTTTACCGGCGCAGTGCGCGGCTTGCGGATCAACTGGTTTACGGTAGGCATTGAACCTTCCTCTATAAAAAATCTCGTATCGGCGCCCAATAAGGGCCGTTTCACCGGAGTGCTCATGCACAAATTCGGGACGAGCCACTCCATCAGCGGCCACCCGAACAAAAGCAGAGGAAGCATAAGCTTCATGCGAACGGCAAGTTGCATTTCGATCGTAAAACGAACCCTGTTTGAGGCGAACTCCAAAGCGCGTCGCTCCGAAAATGCCAGCCTCACATCGGCTCAGATGGGCTGCTGATACGTGTTTACAGGCGTTTCGTCAAGGGCAGGACGTTAAGTTTCTTATCCAAAAGGCCGCTCGGGGGCGTTTTGGGGTCCGCCGGACAGGTTATTGCGCCGCATTAGGCTTCATATCGCTAATATTTCGCGGCAAAACTGTCATTTTCGTATGCCAGCATAGCGCCAGACATCAACAGTCGCTATTGAAGCACATCCGAGTCGAAACGCAACACAATATTAAGGGATTCTCAATGTCATCCACCACCACATCCACAGAGAACGATTCGCCGATTGTTCACCTGGTGATCGCCGACGTCTGGAACGAAGGTGAAGAGGAATCTATCGAAGTCCATATCCTGCTGAAATCCGATGAAGACGAAGATCTCGTTCAGACGGTTCTCGCGATCCTGGCGGAAGAAGGTTATCACGAAGCAGAGCTGGTCGAGATGGGTACCATCACGGAAGAACCAGAAGAAGAACCACACAAGAGCGCATGGCACACCGCCCTCACCGGCGAAGTTGCATTGATTGAATTCGAAGGCGACGAAGAAGACGAATAAGTTCGACGCAAGCGAGCACCGAAAAATGTGGAGCATCTTCCGCTTTGCATAATCTTCAAGGGCGGTTTTAAACTGCCCTTTCTTTTTGAAATTTGCATAACAAAAAGGCCGCCCCGAAAGGCGGCCTTTTCTTTGTTGATTGCTTTCCGATTATTCGGCAGCGTTGTTGGTCATATCTGCCAGCATCACGTTGGCTTCCGAAGAACCGGTCGACTTGCGGCGCTCGTCGATGATCAGTTCGTCGCGAGCAGTTGCAATGCGACGGATCTGGTTGGTCATGCCACCTGTACCAGCCGGGATGAGACGACCGACGATGACGTTTTCCTTGAGACCCTGCAACGTATCCATCTTGCCTGCAACTGCAGCTTCGGTGAGTACGCGAGTGGTTTCCTGGAACGATGCCGCCGAGATGAACGAAGGAGTCTGAAGCGACGCCTTGGTAATACCAAGCAGAACCGGATTACCCGAACCTGGCTTCTTGCCTTCTTCGATCAGACGATCATTGATTTCGTCCAGTTCGATGCGGTCGACGTGATCGCCCGGAATGTAGCCGGTATCACCGGATTCCGTGATCTCGATCTTCTGCAGCATCTGACGAACAATCACTTCGATGTGCTTGTCGTTGATGAGAACGCCCTGCAAACGATAGACTTCCTGGATTTCGTTCACGAGGTACGAAGCGAGTGCTTCAACGCCCTTGATCGCCAGAATGTCATGCGGTGCTGGGTTACCGTCGAGGATATATTCACCCTTTTCGATAACGTCGCCGTCCTGAAGATGGAACGGCTTGCCCTTAGGGATCAGATACTCAACAGGCTCGATCGTATCGTCGTTTGGCTCAATGATGATGCGACGCTTGTTCTTGTAATCGCGACCAAAACGAACGGTACCATCGATCTCTGCGATGACGGCGTGGTCCTTCGGACGACGAGCTTCAAACAGTTCCGCAACGCGTGGCAGACCACCGGTAATATCCTTAGTCTTCGCGCTTTCCATCGGCAGACGCGCAATAACATCACCAGCATTAACATGTGCACCAGGCTCGAACGAAAGGATCGTTTCTACCGAAAGCAGGAAGCGAGCTTCGCCACCTTTCGACAGCTTCGCGATCTTGCCGCTCTTGTCCTTGATGACCATAGCAGGCTTGAGGTCCGCACCGCGTGGTGTCGAACGCCAGTCAATGATGACGCGCTTCGTGATACCGGTCGACTCGTCCGCTGTTTCCGAAACCGAAAGGCCATCAACGAGATCTTCGAACTCGATATAACCTTCAACTTCCGTCAAGATTGGACGGGTGTACGGATCCCATTCAGCAATACGCTGGCCGCGCTTGACTGCATCACCTTCGTCAACGAACAGGCGTGAACCGTAGGTTACGCGGTGAACCGCACGTTCCTTGCCGGTCGAGTCGAGGATCAGGACAGCCATGTTACGGCCCATCACCACGAGATTGCCATCGGAGTTGCGAACCACGTTGCGGTTACGCAGCTTGACAGTGCCTTCGTACGAAGCTTCCAGGTAAGACGAGTCAACAACCTGTGCAGTACCACCAAGGTGGAACGTACGCATGGTCAGCTGAGTGCCAGGCTCACCGATCGACTGAGCAGCGATAACGCCAACTGCTTCACCCTGGTTAACAGGCGTACCGCGTGCAAGGTCACGACCATAGCACTTGGCGCAAACGCCGTTACGGGTTTCACAGGTCAGAGCCGAACGAATACGGATCGACTGGATGCCGGCCTTCTCGATGACTTCAACGTCCTTTTCCTCGATCATGCGGCCAGCTTCGACGATGACTTCGCCGGTTGCCGGATTGATGATCGGATCAAGTGCCGTACGGCCCAGAACGCGCTGTCCGATTGGAGCAACGATCTGACCAGCATCAACGATTGGCTGCATGGTGAGACCGATTTCGGCGCCACAATCGACTTCCGAAATAATCGCATCCTGTGCAACGTCAACGAGACGACGTGTCAGATAACCCGAGTTAGCGGTCTTCAACGCGGTATCGGCAAGACCCTTACGGGCACCGTGGGTCGAGTTGAAGTATTCGTTAACCGTCAGGCCTTCCTTGAAGTTCGAAATGATCGGGGTTTCGATGATTTCACCCGACGGTTTGGCCATAAGACCACGCATACCGCCCAGCTGACGCATCTGGTTGACCGAACCACGGGCACCCGAATGAGACATCATGTAGACCGAGTTCATCTGCTTCTGACGTCCGGTCACCGGATCGAATTCAACAGCCTTAATGCGGGCCATCATTTCTTCGGTGATCTTGTCAGTCGCCTTACCCCAGGCATCAACGACCTTGTTGTACTTTTCGCCCTGAGTAATCAGACCGTCATTGTACTGCTGTTCGTATTCAGTCGTTAGAGCTTCGGTTTCTGCAACGATCTTGGCCTTCGAGTCTGGAATGACCATGTCATCCTTACCGAAGGAAATACCGGCGCGACATGCATGGGCGAAGCCGAGCTGCATGATGCGATCGCAGAAGATAACCGTCTCTTTCTGACCGCAATGGCGGTAGACGTGGTCGATCATCTTGGAGATGTTCTTCTTCGTCATCTCCTGATTGCAGATATCGAAAGGCACATTGGCGTGCTTCGGCAGAAGCTCACCAGTGATCATGCGACCAGGCGTGGTGTCATAAACCTTGGAAACAGGCTTGCCTTCCGCATCAACCGTCTTGAAACGGCCTTTGATCTTGGTGTGCAGCGTGACAACCTTGTTCTCAAGTGCATGCTGAAGTTCGCCCATATCGGCAAACACCATGCCCTCACCCGGCTCCTTGTCTGCCACGATCGACAGATAGTAGAGGCCGAGAACCATGTCCTGCGAAGGAACGATGATTGGTGCGCCATTCGCTGGGTGCAAGATGTTGTTGGTCGACATCATGAGCACGCGCGCTTCAAGCTGAGCTTCAAGCGACAGCGGAACGTGAACAGCCATCTGGTCACCGTCGAAGTCAGCGTTGAAAGCTGTACAAACGAGCGGATGCAGCTGAATGGCCTTGCCTTCGATCAGCGTGGGTTCGAATGCCTGAATACCAAGACGGTGCAGCGTAGGCGCACGGTTCAGGAGAACCGGATGCTCACGGATGACTTCGTCGAGGATATCCCAAACTTCCGGACGTTCCTTTTCAACAAGCTTCTTCGCCTGCTTGACAGTCGAGGAGTAACCCTTGGCGTCAAGACGAGCGTAGATGAATGGCTTGAAGAGTTCGAGCGCCATCTTTTTCGGCAGGCCGCACTGGTGCAGCTTCAGTTCAGGACCGGTCACGATAACCGAACGACCAGAATAGTCGACGCGCTTACCGAGAAGGTTCTGACGGAAACGACCCTGCTTACCCTTGAGCATGTCGGAGAGCGACTTCAACGGACGCTTGTTAGCACCGGTGATGACGCGGCCACGACGGCCGTTATCGAACAGCGCGTCAACAGCTTCCTGCAACATACGCTTTTCGTTACGGATAATGATGCCCGGAGCGCGCAGTTCAATGAGACGCTTCAGACGGTTGTTACGGTTAATCACACGACGGTAAAGGTCGTTGAGATCGGACGTAGCAAAACGACCGCCATCCAGTGGAACCAGAGGGCGCAGATCCGGTGGAATGACCGGAACGATCTTCATGATCATCCATTCAGGACGATTGCCGGATTCCATGAAGTTCTCAACAATCTTGAGACGCTTCATCAGCTTCTTCGTCTTCAGTTCCGAAGTGGTTTCTGCAAGTTCAACGCGCAGGTCTGCAGCGATGTTTGGCAGATCCATCGAAGCCAGGAGTTCGAAGATAGCTTCTGCACCGATAAGGGCTGTGAACTGATCTTCGCCGAACTCGTCGACAGCGATCATGTATTCTTCTTCCGAAAGAAGCTGATGCTCCTTAAGCGAAGTCAGACCTGGTTCGGTCACGATGTAGTTTTCGAAGTACAAGACGCGCTCGATATCCTTGAGCGTCATGTCCAGCAGCGTGCCGATGCGCGAAGGCAGCGACTTCAGAAACCAGATGTGAGCAACAGGCGCTGCGAGTTCGATGTGACCCATGCGCTCGCGACGAACGCGCGAGAGCGTGACTTCCACGCCGCACTTTTCGCAGATAATGCCCTTGTATTTCATACGCTTGTACTTGCCGCACAAGCATTCATAATCCTTGATCGGGCCAAAGATACGCGCGCAGAAGAGACCATCGCGTTCAGGCTTGAACGTACGATAGTTGATCGTCTCCGGCTTCTTGATCTCGCCGTATGACCAGGACAGAATCTTCTCAGGGCTGGCAATCGAGATTCTGATGGAATCGAACGTCTGTGCCGGAGCCTGAGGATTGAAAAGATTCATGACCTCTTGGTTCATGCCGTTCTCCTTGAGGGCGATCCGCCGCCCTGTGTGTCGTCGATGACAGGCTGAAAGTCCCTGCCATCTTGAAAAGAAATCGCGGTATTAAGCAGTTTGAAACTGCACATTCCGTTTCAGCATTTCCGTTACGCAAATCACTTCTTGCATTGTCTGGAAACACCTTACGGGCGCGCCACGGCAATACCATGGCGCGCCTTGATGTTTTTTTATTCCGCCGCGTCCGGAAGTGCCGGCTGCTCGTCACGTGTGTCGTCCAGCTCAACATTGAGACCGAGCGAACGCATTTCCTTGACCAGAACGTTGAAGCTTTCTGGAATACCAGCTTCGAACGTATCGTCACCACGAACGATGGCTTCATAGACCTTGGTACGGCCGGCAACGTCGTCGGACTTGACCGTAAGCATTTCCTGCAGCGTGTAAGCTGCACCGTATGCTTCCAGAGCCCAGACCTCCATTTCACCGAAGCGCTGACCACCGAACTGCGCCTTACCACCAAGCGGCTGCTGAGTGACGAGCGAGTAAGGTCCGATCGAACGAGCATGGATCTTGTCGTCAACCAGGTGGTGGAGCTTCAACATATAGATGTAGCCCATCGTCACCTGACGGTCGAACGGCTCACCCGTACGTCCATCATACAACGTCGACTGACCCGAGGTCGCAAGACCTGCATCCGTCAACATCGCATTGATGTCAGCTTCCACCGCACCGTCGAAGACCGGCGTCGCGATAGACACGCCGCGCTTGACCTGGTTCGCCAGCATTATGACTGAATCATCGTCATAAGAGCGAACAGGCTCATTGCGGTCATTGTCCGGATAGATGTGCTCGAGCGTATCACGCAGCGGCTGAATGTCTGCCGTCTTGCGATAAACATCGATCAGCTCACCGATCTTCTTGCCCATACCTGCGCAAGCCCAGCCAAGATGTGTTTCCAGAATCTGGCCCACATTCATACGGCTCGGCACGCCAAGCGGGTTAAGAACGATATCGGCATGTGTACCGTCTTCGAGGAATGGCATGTCTTCGACAGGAAGAATGCGGGAAACCACACCCTTATTGCCGTGACGGCCAGCCATCTTATCACCCGGCTGGATCTTGCGCTTAACAGCGACAAAGACCTTGACCATCTTCATGACGCCTGGAGGCATCTCGTCGCCGCGCTGAACCTTTTCGACCTTGTCCATGAAGCGTGCTTCAAGCAGCTTCTTGGATTCGTCGTACTGGCCGCGCAGAGCTTCGAGTTCACCCTGCTGCTTTTCATCTTCAACAGCAAACTGCCACCACTGCGAACGCGGATACTCGGTCATGATATCGCGAGTAATGGTCGTGCCCTTCTTGAAGCCCTTAGGGCCTGCAGCAGCAACCTTACCATCGATCATGTCGGCGAGACGGCCGTAAACGTTACGGTCGAGAATAGCCTGTTCGTCGTCACGGTCCTTGGCAAGACGTTCGATCTCTTCGCGTTCGATCGCCATTGCACGTTCGTCTTTTTCAACGCCGTGGCGATTGAAAACGCGAACTTCAACAACGGTACCGTAAGTACCTGGAGGCATACGCATCGAGGTATCACGAACATCGGACGCCTTTTCACCGAAGATAGCGCGCAGAAGCTTTTCTTCAGGCGTCATCGGGCTTTCGCCCTTCGGTGTGATCTTACCGACAAGGATGTCGCCAGGATGCACTTCAGCACCGATATAAACGATACCTGCTTCGTCGAGATTCTTCAGCGCTTCTTCCGACACATTCGGAATATCACGTGTGATTTCCTCAGGTCCAAGCTTCGTGTCGCGGGCGGCGACTTCAAATTCCTCAATGTGGATCGAGGTGAAGACGTCGTCCGAAACAATCTTCTCGGAAAGAAGGATCGAATCTTCGTAGTTATAGCCATTCCAAGGCATGAACGCGACAAGCACGTTACGACCAAGAGCCAGATCGCCCAGATCAGTCGATGGGCCATCAGCAATGATGTCGCCCTTACCGATAGGATCACCAACGCGTACAAGCGGACGCTGGTTGATACAGGTGCTCTGGTTCGAGCGCTGGAACTTCTGCAGACGATAGATATCAACGCCAGACTTAGAAGGATCGAGGTCCTCAGTAGCGCGAATAACGATACGCGTTGCGTCAACCTGGTCAACCACACCACCACGGCGAGCGGCAATAGCAGCACCTGAGTCACGTGCAACAACTGCTTCCATACCGGTTCCAACGAACGGAGCTTCCGCACGAACGAGTGGAACGGCCTGACGCTGCATGTTCGAACCCATGAGAGCACGGTTAGCATCGTCGTTTTCAAGGAACGGAATAAGAGCTGCTGCAACCGAAACGAGCTGCTTCGGCGAAACGTCCATCAGGTCCACGTTTTCACGCGGAGCCATCATAACTTCGCCTGCGTGACGGCAGATGACGAATTCGTCAACAAAACCGCCCTGCTCGTCCAGCTCAACGTTTGCCTGAGCAACCGAGTGCTTCGCTTCTTCCATAGCCGAAAGGTAAACAACGTCGCTCGTTACCTTGCCGTCGACAACCTTACGATACGGGCTTTCAATAAAGCCGTACTTGTTGACGCGGGCAAAAGTTGCAAGCGAATTGATCAGACCGATATTCGGGCCCTCCGGCGTTTCAATCGGGCAGATACGGCCATAGTGGGTCGGATGCACGTCGCGGACTTCGAAGCCAGCACGCTCACGGGTAAGACCACCGGGTCCAAGAGCCGAAAGACGGCGCTTGTGGGTGATTTCCGAAAGCGGGTTGGTCTGATCCATAAACTGCGACAGCTGCGAAGAACCGAAGAACTCGCGCACTGCTGCGGCTGCAGGCTTCGCGTTAATCAGATCCTGCGGCATAACCGTGTCGATTTCGATCGAGGACATACGTTCCTTGATCGCACGCTCCATACGGAGCAAACCAACGCGGTACTGATTTTCCATCAGTTCGCCAACCGAACGCACACGACGGTTACCGAGGTTATCGATGTCATCAACTTCGCCGCGGCCATCGCGCAGTTCAACCAGCATCTTGACCACAGCAAGGATATCTTCCTTGCGCAGAACACGCACGGTGTCTTCTGCATCCAGATCAAGACGCATGTTCATCTTCACGCGACCAACAGCAGAAAGGTCATAGCGTTCCGAATCGAAGAACAGCGAATGGAACATGGCTTCAGCCGAGTCCATTGTCGGCGGCTCACCTGGACGCATAACGCGATAGATGTCGAACAGAGCTTCCTGACGACTTTCGTTCTTGTCGACAGCGAGCGTGTTGCGGATATACGCACCGATATTGACATGGTCGATATCGAGAACGTTGATCTCTTCAACACCGGTGTCGAGAAGCGTCTTGAGAACCTTTTCGTCGATTTCGTCACCAGCTTCCAGATAAATCTCGCCGGTAGCGTAATTGACGATGTCTTCTGCAAGGTACGAGCCGAACAGATCGTCTTCAGTCGCCTTGATAGCCTTGAGGCCCTTCTCAGCGAGCTGCTTTGCCGAGCGAGCGGTCAACTTCTTGCCAGCTTCGAGAACGACTTCTCCGGTGTCCGCATCGACGAGATCAGAAATGATCTTCATACCCTTGAAGCGGTCAGCCGAATAAGGAATGCGCCAGTTATCACCGTCACGCGAATAGGTGACAGTTTTATAGAACGTCGACAGAATCTCTTCGCCGTCCATGCCAAGCGCCATCAACAGCGTCGTAGCTGGAAGCTTACGGCGACGGTCGATACGTGCATAGACTACGTCCTTGGCATCGAATTCGATGTCAAGCCACGAACCGCGATAAGGAATAACGCGAGCTGCGAACAAAAGCTTACCCGACGAATGGGTTTTGCCCTTGTCGTGATCGAAGAATACGCCCGGCGAACGGTGCATCTGCGAAACGATAACGCGTTCTGTACCGTTGACGATGAAGGTGCCGTTGTCCGTCATGAGCGGCATATCGCCCATGTAAACGTCCTGCTCCTTAATGTCCTTGATGGACTTCGCACCGGTATCTTCATCAATATCGAACACGATCAGACGCAGCGTCACCTTGAGAGGTGCCGAATACGTCAAATCGCGCTGACGGCATTCGTCAACGTCGAATTTTGGTGCATCGAATTCGTAGCGAACGAATTCGAGCATTGAAGCGCCGGAGAAATCCTGAATTGGGAAAACAGACTTGAAAACCGCCTGCAAACCCTCGTCAGAACGCCCGCCAGCTGGTTCCTCAACCATGAGGAACTGGTCGTAAGATGCCTTTTGAACCTCGATGAGGTTAGGCATTTCCGCGACCTCGGGAATCTTGCCGAAAAATTTGCGTACGCGCTTGCGACCATTGAAAGAATGGGTCTGAGCCATCGTCGCTCCTCGTTCTATAGCCTTACGGCTTGCTCACGCCTTGCGGCCTTTATCGTGCGCCGCCTTTCGGCGGTCCTTCTAACGGGCTAAAACCCGTTTTCTGAAAGCCCCTTCAAGGCCATCAGAAAAAGGGTTCAACAGGATCAGAACGCTCTTCAAATATCCGTTCCGATTATAAGATGCACAAATCAAAGCAAATTCCGCACTTTTCGTTTCTTTTCATGCATTTACTCCAGATGCAAGTCCAGAGTGAAACCGACGGACGGAAACCGTCCGTCGGAATTTTCGAACTTACTTGAGTTCGACCTTAGCGCCAGCTGCTTCGAGCTGTGCCTTGATCTTCTCAGCTTCGTCCTTCGAAGCGCCTTCCTTAACTGCCTTTGGAGCAGCTTCAACAAGGTCCTTAGCTTCCTTGAGGCCGAGACCGGTGATTGCGCGAACTTCCTTGATCACGTTGATCTTGTTTGCGCCACCGTCAGCGAGGACGACGTCGAATTCAGTCTTTTCTTCAGCAGCAGCAGCTGGAGCAGCGCCACCAGCAGCAGCAACTGCTACAGGAGCAGCAGCCGAAACGCCCCACTTCTCTTCGAGAAGCTTCGAAAGCTCTGCAGCTTCGAGAACGGTCAGTGCCGACAGGTCGTCAACGATCTTTGCGAGATCAGCCATTTTGGTATTTCCTTAGTTTCAAGGTTTGAACAATTGACAGCGAAAAACGGCCTTACGCCGCCTCGTTCTTCCGGGCGTGCGCGCCAATAACGCGAGCGATCTGGCCCGCTGGTGCGCTGGTAAGTACTGCGAGACGCTGAGCCGGGGTCTGGATCATTCCAACCAGCTTTGCGCGCAGTTCGTCGAGCGATGGGAGCGAAGCAAGCGACTTTACGCCATCGGCGTTAAGTGTCGTTGCGCCCATTGCACCGCCGAGGATAACGAGCTTGTCGTTAGCCTTAGCGAATTCGACGGCTACTTTCGGAGCGGTAATTGGGTCGTTTGCATAAGCAACAACCGTCTGACCTGTAAACAGATCAGAGATACCTTCCGATTCCGTGCCCTGAAGAGCGATCTTGGCAAGGCGGTTCTTCGCGACTTTAACGGTACCACCAGCATCGCGCATCTTTGAGCGAAGATCGCTCATCTGCGCAACAGTGAGACCGGTATAGTGGGCCACGACGACCGAACCGGAATCTTTAAAAGCTCCGTTCAGCCACGAGACAAATTCGCGTTTTTCCGCTCTATCCACTGTCTCTCTCCAGTAGACAGGACCACATGGTCCTGCCGGGTTGCCTTTGCCGGACGAACTTCACAGTCAGTCCGACGTTCGAGGATCCTGTCCCCTTCAGCTATCCTGGAAACCAGGCATCACTCAAAGGCAACTACGGTTCAAACCTTGCATGCACATTCATGCGAAACAGGGTTATTCCACGTCTCATGCAGGCCATATGTTTAAGGACAATCACCCGAAGATGAATGTCCGCCTGCAATCTCGGACAGGATAACCGGACTTTCGTCCGGCTATCCGGATCTTGCGATCCGGAATTCTTGCACTTTTGACCGCTTTCACGATGCAGGTGTACCACCATTCGCCCTTCTCGAAGAAAGGCTAAGCTCCGGCGAGCCGGAGCCTAAATAACTTAAGCGACAACCTTAACGGTTGACGGGTCGACCTTGACGCCAACGCCCATGGTCGAAGAAATCGATACGCGCTTGACGTATTCACCCTTAGCAGCCGAAGGCTTAGCCTTGATAACTGCATCGGCAAAAGCCTTGATGTTTTCTTCGAGCTTCTGGTTGTCGAAGGAAACCTTGCCAATACCGGCGTGGATGATACCAGCCTTTTCAACGCGGAATTCAACTGCGCCGCCCTTAGAAGCGGTAACTGCAGCTGCAACGTCGACAGTAACAGTACCAACCTTAGGGTTTGGCATCAGGCCACGCGGGCCGAGCACCTTACCAAGACGACCAACGAGTGGCATCATGTCTGGGGTTGCAATGCAACGATCAAAGTCGATCTTGCCGCCGTTGACGATTTCGAACAGTTCTTCCGCACCAACGATGTCAGCGCCAGCCTTCTTGGCTTCTTCAGCCTTGTCGCCGCGTGCAAAAACAGCAACGCGAACAGTACGGCCGGTGCCGTTTGGAAGGTTAACAACGCCACGAACCATCTGATCAGCATGACGTGGGTCAACGCCGAGGTTCATTGCGATTTCGATGGTTTCGTCGAACTTGGCAACTGCACGTTCCTTAACCAGGCCGATAGCATCGGACAGGTCATAGAGCTTGTTGACGTCAACGCCTTCGCGGATCTTAGCTACACGCTTGGAAATCTTTGCCATGGTCTTAGCTCACCACTTCCAGGCCCATCGAACGGGCAGAACCTTCGATCATACGCATAGCCGCTTCCACGTCAGATGCGTTCAGATCCTTCATCTTAACAAGAGCGATTTCGCGAACTTTATCACGCGCAATCGTGCCTGCCTTTTCCTTGCCAGGCGCCTTGGAACCCGACTTAAGGTTGGCAGCCTTCTTAAGGAAGTAGGTTACCGGAGGGGTCTTCATCACAAAAGTGAAAGACTTGTCCTGGTAGTATGTGATCACGACTGGAATCGGCGAACCTTTTTCCAGTTCCTGTGTGGCAGCGTTAAATGCCTTACAGAATTCCATGATGTTGATGCCGCGCTGACCCAGAGCTGGGCCAATCGGAGGCGATGGGTTGGCCGCACCTGCTGCTACCTGGAGCTTCAGCTGGCCTGCAATTTTCTTAGCCATTGCATTCTGCCTTCATAAAAATACCGGAAACCGGCGTTCTCGATTAATGCCGGAAATCCGGCTCTCGACTGACGTCAGTAAAACTGACTGGCAGTTCGGTGGTTCGAGATCAGCGACCGGCTAAAGCCACCTACCCTTCCACCCTTTTCACCTGTTACGGTGAACGCCCTCGCGAGCTAAACGATCAGAGCTTATCGACCTGACCGTATTCAAGATCAACAGGCGTAGCACGCCCGAAGATGGAAACTTCAACCTTGAGGCGCGCGCGCTCTTCGTCGACTTCCTGCACAATGCCATTGAACGAGGCAAACGGACCATCGGAAACGCGAACATTTTCGCCGATTTCGAAGGTCACAGAAGTCTTCGGACGCTCTGCACCATCCTGAACCTGATTCAGAATCTGATCTACTTCCTTCTGTGAAACCGGAACAGGCTTGGAATCACCAAGGAAGCCAGTCACACGAGGCGTATTCTTGATCAGCGAGAATACAGCATCGGTCAGGGTAGCCTGAACGAGAACATAACCCGGGAAGAACTTGCGCTCAGCATCAACCTTGCGGCCACGGCGAACTTCAACAACCTTCTCGGTCGGCACGACAATCTGCTCAATAAGGCCAGAAAGACCCTTCTGTGCAGCCTTAGCCTGAATATCCTCAGCCACCTTCTTTTCGAAGTTGGAATAGGCGTGAACGATGTACCAGCGCGCTGTCATCTCGTAACTCCCCAATCCTGCTTAGCGGCCAAGGCCAAGTATAAATTCTACGCCATAGGCCATAAGCTGATCGGCAAGAAAAAAGAATGCAGCAGCAAAAAAGGCCATTACAACCACCATAATGGTGGAAATGACTGTTTCACGCCGGGTCGGCCAGCTCACCTTCGCCGTTTCGGCGCGAACCTGCTGAAGAAAGGTGATCGGATTCGTCTTAGATGCCATCTGCCACTCTGTTCTTGCTTGAGGAAACCGGACCGTTCAAAACGAATCAGAACCCGATACCCATGCGTATACGGCACGTAAAGCTGAAGATTCAGCCCCACGCACCGCGTGTCTGTTGACGTTACATAGAATCGATTCCCAAAAAAAACAAGCCCAATAGTTAAAAGAATACCATACAGGCTTATCGGAAATCCGATCCTTACGAACATCGCTTGCTGCACCATTCAATCGTGCCGCCGCGACCTCCCCTGCCCGATCTGAATAACCGGCGGAAAGTTATCGATATCTGACTTCGCTGCCAAAAGGCCAGAGCGCTAATCAGAATAGTCAGCGAAACCGCTAACTCTTAATACAAAAAACGAGCACTCACAGTCAAGCCATGAGTACTCGTTTTAAATGGCAGGGGCAGCAGGGTTCGAACCCGCGACCTACGGTTTTGGAGACCGTCGCTCTACCAACTGAGCTATACCCCTATTTGGCATTCAAGATGCCAGACCGGCGGCATAACCGCCAGTCAAATTCTTTACTCGATGATCGAAGCGACGATGCCTGCACCGACGGTGCGGCCACCTTCACGGATAGCGAAGCGGAGCTTCTCTTCCATCGCGATCGGTACGATCAGCGTGACGTCTACAGTGACGTTATCGCCAGGCATAACCATTTCCGTGCCTTCTGGCAGGGTAACAACACCGGTCACGTCAGTCGTACGGAAGTAGAACTGTGGACGGTAGTTGGTGAAGAATGGCGTATGACGACCACCTTCGTCCTTGGTCAGAATGTAGGCTTCTGCCTTGAACTTGGTGTGTGGCTTAACCGAACCTGGCTTGCAGAGAACCTGACCACGTTCAACGTCTTCACGACCAACGCCGCGAACCAGTGCGCCGATGTTGTCGCCAGCCTGGCCCTGATCGAGCAGCTTGCGGAACATTTCAACGCCGGTAACGGTCGTCTTGCCGGTTGCCTTGATGCCGACGATTTCGACTTCTTCGCCAACCTTAACAATACCGCGCTCAACGCGACCGGTAACAACCGTACCACGACCCGAAATCGAGAACACGTCTTCGATTGGCATCAGGAATGGCTGGTCGATTGGACGCTCTGGAGTTGGGATGTACGAGTCAACTGCATCCATCAGGTTGCGGATTGCGTCTTCGCCGAGTTCCTTCGAGGAATCTTCGAGAGCTGCAAGAGCCGAACCCTTAACGATTGGCACTTCGTCGCCTGGGAAGTCGTACTTCGACAGAAGTTCACGAACTTCGAGTTCTACGAGTTCGAGAAGTTCAGCATCGTCAACCTGATCGCACTTGTTCAGGAACACGACGATCGCAGGAACGCCAACCTGACGAGCGAGCAGGATGTGCTCACGGGTCTGTGGCATCGGGCCGTCAGCTGCCGAAACAACCAGGATCGCGCCGTCCATCTGTGCAGCGCCGGTGATCATGTTCTTAACATAGTCAGCGTGGCCTGGGCAGTCGACGTGTGCATAGTGACGGTTTGCAGTTTCATATTCAACGTGAGCCGTCGAAATGGTGATACCGCGAGCGCGTTCTTCTGGTGCAGCATCGATCTGGTCGTATGCCTTGAATTCACCGAAGAACTTGGTGATCGCTGCCGTCAGCGAGGTCTTGCCATGGTCAACGTGACCAATGGTGCCGATGTTTACGTGGGGCTTATTACGTTCAAACTTGCTCTTTGCCATCGCCGTTGTTCTCTTTGTTCTAGAACCGCTCGAGCGCCCGCATAGAAACCAATCAGATTTCCAGGCCGACATTTATGCCAAAACGGAACGGCGAACCGCCCGTCGATGATTCCTTACACGCCTATCCGCTCTTGAAAATCTGGAGCGGGTAACGGGAATCGAACCCGTGTATTCAGCTTGGAAGGCTGCTGCTCTACCATTGAGCTATACCCGCGCACTCTAAACTCTAATCCGACAGTGGTGGAGGAAGTTGGATTTGAACCAACGTAGGCTTAGCCAACGGATTTACAGTCCGTCCCCTTTAACCGCTCGGGCATTCCTCCTAATATCACTATCAGCAGAGTCGAGTAACTAGGCATTTTTCACAGAGTTTCCGGTTGGCGCTGGGCCCGCCGTCGTTCTGTGAGCGGGCTTATGCCGATATGCGTCGCTCCTGTCAACAGGGTAAAAGTGAAAAGAATGCAGAACATTCCACAGCTTGGACAGATCAGCTCGCACTCAGCCCCCGAGAACCGCGCGAAACCGGGATTTGACGCCTATAAAGAGATATAAATTCTCACATTAAATAAAATCGAGCACGCTATCTTCCATGTTGTGGACAGGGTATAAGCGCCGCATGAATGATAAAAACTCACCCCGTACCCCTAAAGATTCTCATTATGCGCGCCTGCGTCGCGAACATCGTGACCATAAGGCAGCCGCAGAAGGCAAAGTGCCGCACAGGCCTCAACGAGCACCTATTCCGGCCGGTCGAGTGGCGGATGGAACCGTGCGCCTTTATGGTCTGCATACGGTTCGCGCAGCTGTAGAGAATTCCGCACGCACGATTTTGCGTATGCGTGCGACTCGCAATGGCTTTGCGCGCCTTGAAATTGGCGAAGCGGAGAGCCTCCCCTTCCCAGTCGAAATCGTCGAACCTAAAGAGATCGACAAAGAGACTGGTTCGGATGCCGTCCATCAGGGCGTCATGATCGAAGCAGAACCGCTTCGGCATAAAAAGTTGTCAGAATTGAAAGATAGCCCGCTTTTGCTGCTGCTGGATCAAGTTACCGATCCACACAATGTTGGTGCTATCATCCGCTCGGCAGTGGCTTTTGGTGCAGGAGCAATCATCACCACTAACCGTCACAGCCCTCAAGAAAGCGGGGTTCTGGCAAAAGCTGCCTCGGGTGCGCTCGAACTGATTCCTCATATTGAGGTTCGCAACCTTGCAGAAGCGATCGAAGAACTTCATTCGCTCGGTTTCATGACCATCGGCCTTGATTCGGAAGGTCCACTTGAAATGGAAGCGACACTTGTGGGTGGTCGCGTTGCACTCGTTCTTGGCGCAGAAGGCAAAGGTCTTCGTCAGAAGACCCGTGAAACAGTGACTGCACTGGCACGTCTCGATATGCCGGGCGAAATCAAATCGCTTAACGTCTCCAATGCTGCAGCAATTTCGCTCTATGCAGCGGAACGTTATCTGCGTGCGCGCAACGGTTCTTAAAAGCGATTCAAGTTTTTATCTGGAGCGTTTCATGCGCTCCAGATGATTTGAAGAATAGGACACACGGATTTAGGCCGTGGCGATGTAAGTCCGAATATCCTCTGCTTCACGCTCCACATCCTCAATGCGCCGCTTAACTACGTCACCGATTGAGATGATTCCAGCAAGCTTGCCATTTTCTTCCACCGGCATATGACGGAACCGGTTGCGAGTCATGATTTCCATCACCTGATTCACAGTGTGATGTTCCCGACAAACCTGTACCTTTGTAGTCATAAACTCAGACACAAGCCGGTCAGCGATCTTTTCTTGCATAGACGCGATAGCACGCACCACGTCACGTTCAGAAAAAATGCCCTTTATCCGACCTGCTTCATCACAGACGACCAAAGCACCGATTTTGTGTTGAGCTAAGACAGCAACAGCATGAGAAAGCGTTTCCTCAGGGCCTATAACAACAACATCTCTGCCCTTTGTCTCGAGAATCGATCTAACAGTCATGCCAAAGTCCCTCCCAAGGTTCAGCAATCCAATCTGCAGGATCGCTGCATGATTCTAACGCAACTCCTCCAGCTGCGTTCCAATAATGGTGCGCTTTGATTAGCCGCTTTGCAAGCAGACTAAATTGGGAGACCTAAGCTCAGCGCCTAATCACAGCGTCGTAGCTTCGGGGCTTATCAAGCAGTGAAATCCCGAAAAAGCCTGCGATGAAGCCACCAATATGGGCTTCCCATGCAATTCCCGATAAATCAGCTCCGCCTGTCGAATAAAGACCCGTGAAAATATTGATCAGAAACCAGATACCCACGAAGGTCAGCACAGGCTTAAGTGTGAGCGTGAGACCAATAGGCAGCACCGGCCCTGCAAATTCCGACCTGCGCCCAAAGCCGACACGGCGGAACCCGTAACGCGCTGCAGCCCCCATCATGCCGGAGATTGCGCCGGAAGCACCAACGAGTGGCGTTACGCTTTCGGGATAGATCGCATAATGCGTGAGGCCCGCAATCACCGACGTTAGAATCCAGAAAATAATCATTCGACCAGTACCGATACGGCCCGCGAGCGGAGAACCGAAAGCCGCAAACCAGATCATATTGACCGCAATATGCGCAAAACCGCCATGCATGAAAGAGTAACTGATGAGCGTGAAAAGTGCGGACGGATCGGTAAAGCCACCAGCAAGTGAGAACCGCGCGGGAATCAAAGCAAAGTTCAGCATGAACTCATAGTTCTGCTGCTCACTGATAATGTAGTTTTGATAGATATAGACGCCAGCGCAGATCGCCATTAGCGCAAGAATGACGCTCGGTATGTTGAATATTGGTTCGCTGCCGCCCGAACGTCTCGAATCGTTGGAGTTTCCGCGCATTTCAGGCTGAGGCGTGCTCATCGATTGCCACTTTCCGTCTGCGAAAGACCTGTCGCGCTGATCGCTCTTGGCGGCCGCGCTCATCTGGATATGGATTCTTGATAAGTGACAATTCGTTAAAAATAAAGGCCGCCGGAGTATCCCGTACGGCCTTGTCGCAAATGTCTGACTTTTGCGAGACAGAATCTGGAGATCAGAAAAAAGCCAACCAAGACAATGGCTTCAACTGACAACCCATCAAACTGCTATAAAAGAACTTTTGCAACTATTACTTCTTGTTAACCTTAACAACCAACCCTAGTGGATGAAGAAAGGGTTAAGCTGGCGCCCTCGCCGTTAATACTATTTTAATGCGCTGACCAACGGGCACTGCCCGAAATCAGGATAAAACGGCAAGCAGCGCATAATGAAAAACCGCAGCACGATCGCAATCTTTAGCGAATGGCAGCGACTGGCTTTAAGTCAGGGTAACGCGCTCCATGCGCCGCAGCGCGAACTGATCCAGCCTCGCAAGCTCGGACGGCATTTGTCGGATCTGTTCATTCTTGAAGAAGATGAAACGGGTGACCTGATGTTCCGCCTCGCGGGCACACGCGTTTGTGCCCTGTTCGGTCGCGAACTTAAAGCCACTCGGTTCTTGTCACTCTGGCCTGAACGCAATCGCTCTGCCCTTAACGAACTTGCCAGAAACATTGATTCTCTGTTGGTCCCGGCTTTGAGCCAGAATGACGGCATTAGTCTCTCAGGGCGCAGCCTAGCCTTTGAGATGTTGCTGGCACCGCTCGAAAGAGGTGAAGGCGGAAGAATCAATCTGCTTGGCAGCATCGTTGTTCTTAGTGATGTCGCATGGACCGGTGCTGATCCACTGGTCTTGGGCCATCTTAACAGTGTTGAACCGCTTGCCCCCGATCTAATCATTGAGCAGGAGGTCCGCAAACCTTCCGTGATGACCGTCAATGTAGCAAACAGCACACGCCGCTGGGGTACGCCGGTTCCTGCGCACAATATGCCAGCTCTCCGGGTCATCAACGGCGGAAAAGCCTGACTGGAAACATTTAAGGTCAGCAATATAAAGGTAAACGCGCACTAAGGTTACGGATTGGCAAACCGCATTTTTGGGCAATTTGGGCATCAAAAGGCCATAAAACCCTCTAAAATGGTCTTAAACGCGCCATTTCTGAACAAAACATTGCTGAGTTCCGCGCAGTTTTATTCAAATTAGATTCGCATTTTCGCGTCTGAATTTCCCAGCCCTCAAAGTCTTGCACGCATTCTTGTTTCCAACAGGGAGACAAAAGAATGACGAAGCAAACAATCATCGCAGCAATCCTGCTGATACTAGGTACGGCTTTTGCGCAAGCAGCGAATCCAGCATCTAAGTCGCACTGGATGCCAACGGGTGAGCGTACATCTCAGCCGATCGGCCATTATGAATTTTGCGAGCGCCATGACACAGAGTGCAAGATCACCAGCGCTAACAGCGCACCGCTGACGCTCAATCAGAAAGTCTGGCAAGAAATCATCGCTGTTAACGCCAGCGTCAATGAACGAATCGCACCACGCACCGATATGGACGTCTGGGGCCGCGAGGAATATTGGGAATACCCAACCACGGCTGGCGATTGCGATGACTATATGTTGCTCAAGCGCCGCGAGCTGATTGCACTCGGTATCCCTCTCAACACGCTCCTGATGACAGTCGTTCGTCAGGCAAATGGCGAAGGCCATGCGGTTCTGACGGTACGCACAGATCGCGGCGACTTCATTCTCGACAATCTCGATCAGCGTGTGCGCCTTTGGAACGAAACCGACTACACCTATCTTAAGCGCCAATCGACGACCAACACTGGCACCTGGGTCTCTATCAAGGATGGCCGCGAAACCTTCGTCAGCAGCATCCGCAACTGATTTTCATCAAGTATCACATTAAAAAGGGACGGGTCGTCATTCCCCGTCCCTATTTATATTTATCAGATTCTGCTTATGCCGGTTCCAGACCACGCATGAAAGATTGGCCTTTCTCGACGTAATGCTTGGCCGACAACTTCAGCTTTTCGACAGCGGCAACATCAAGCTCGCGAATAACGCGCGCTGGCGAGCCGACAATCAGCGAATTATCCGGAAACTCCTTGCCTTCTGTCACCAGCGCGCCCGCGCCTATGAGGCAATTGTTCCCGATCTTCGCACCATTGAGCAAAATGGCCCCCATGCCGATCAAACTATTATCGCCAATTGTGCAACCGTGAAGAATCGCGCGATGGCCAATCGTGCTGCCCTCCCCAATGCTGAGCGGAAACCCAATATCCGTATGCATGATGGTGTGTTCTTGCACATTGGTGTTCGCACCAACCGAGATCATCTCATTATCGCCGCGCAGAACCGCTCCAAACCAAAAGCCGACATTCTCGCCAACGAGAATTTTACCAATCAGCGTTGCATCCGGTGCAATCCAATTACTGGCCCGGTCGGCAAATTCAGGCTTGTGACCATTATACGCATAGATCGGCATGAGCTTTCCTCCATCACAAATTCTTGGAACAACATGCGCTAATTATCATGCGAACGGAATGCGGCTTTCAGGCAATAGAGTGTTACCGCAAGGAAGATGATACCGGCGAGCACTTTGAAGCCAACAATTGTCGAGAAAAATCCCCAATCATCCGGCCAGTAATAGGTGCTGCGAAGCCTCCCCATCTGCGATGAAACCGCCATTTTTCCTGTGGTTACGTTATTAAAAGCACTACGAAGCAAAAAGAACGACACCAGTCCCCCGAGCACTGTACTGGCCCAAAGCGAACCCGACGAAAATTTTCGCATTTCAGATTGCGGTCGATTTTCAGGATCCGGCTTAATATCGCGCTTTTCACGATTGCGGATATTAAGCCAGATAGGCAGCTGTTTATCTCTGTCTTCTTGCGCCATGATCAATCGCAGATTTCATAGCCGCTGCTTTCAGCTTCCACGGCTGCCCTGATCCAGAAGAAGACATTGCCTTCACCTTGAAGCTTGCCCTGACAAAGAGCGACGACATTTCCCTGTCCCGCAGGAGCCTTAGCGGCACAAGATGCCTTCCAGCTGGCAAAACGTTCAATGGAACCATCAACAATCTCAGGAAAACCAAAATAAATCTTGCTCATTTTCTGGGCCAGTTCGGGACAGGTACCGTCATCGTCAATCGCCTGCGCTAGCGCAGAGGAAGCCACAAGGCCCAAACATAGGGCTGCGGCAGTACCCAAAACATGGCGCGCAAATGAATCAATCATGATTTCTCCCACCTTCCTCAATCAGCGCCAACTTTTGTAGAGAACGCTCCTCGGACCATCAAGCCAATAAAAAACGCCCTCTCTGCAAAGCAGAAAGGGCGTTCTGGTTCATCAATCAAGACGGATCTTAAAGATCGACGTCAAGAATAGCCATCGAGAAGTTGTAGGAAAGTTCGCCTTCGTCTTCGTCCTTATAGACGAGACCCAGGAACTCATCATCCAGATATACCTCAGCGGAATCGTCCTTGCGCGGACGCGCCTTCACCTGAAGGCCCGGATTGTTGAAAGTCCGCTTGAAATATGCGTCGAGTTTCTTGAGTTCTTCGGGTTTCAACCGGCTTCTCCTGATATTGAATTGAGGCCGGTTTAATGCACCCGGCATTGTTTGATGTAAAGCACTAACGCATGAGCGGCTCAGCGCATACACCGTTAGTTTGGATGACTAATCGTGGATATAGTCCGCGCTGATGAAAAGACCAGACGCGGCAGATCGTTACGATTTATGGGAACTATGCCGGGCTAAATACCCTCGCCATACATGTGCTCACCAAAGGCTGCTTCGCCTAGCGTCTGGTCCATAACGCGCGATGGCTCGGAACAACCACTTTCCCCGACAACCTTTGCCGGTACACCAGCTACCGTCGCATTATTCGGCACAGGTTTCAGCACGACAGAACCAGCCGCAATTTTTGAGCAATTGCCAACTTCGATATTGCCCAGAATTTTCGCACCCGCTCCGATAAGCACACCATGGCGAATCTTAGGGTGACGATCACCACTGGCCTTGCCCGTACCGCCCAGCGTTACGCCATGCAGAATCGAAACATTGTCTTCAATGACAGCCGTTTCGCCCACCACAAGCCCGGTCGCATGGTCAAGGAACAACCCACTGCCAAACTTTGCAGCCGGATGAATATCAGTCTGGAAGATCGAAGACGAACGGCTTTGCAGGTAATAAGCAAAATCCTTACGACCTTCTTTATAAAGCCAATGAGCCAGACGATGCGTCTGGATGGCATGAAAACCCTTCAGATAAAGAATTGGGTCCATAAAACGGCTGTAAGCCGGATCGCGGTCATACACGGCCTGTATATCGACGCGCACTATATGCGACCATTCCGGATTGGCTTCAAACATCGCATCAAAAGTCTGACGCAGGATATCCGCGCTCAGATCCGCATGACCAAGACGTTCGGCAATGCGATGCATCACTGCATCTTCGAGCGTCGATTGATTGAGGATCGTCGCATACAGAAACGTTCCAAGCACGGGATCGTTCTTGGCCGCTTCCTCCGCTTCAGCGCGAATGGAATGCCAGATCGGATCAACCTGCCCCAACGAAGGGGACAATTTTGCGTTCGAACGAACGGACATCATGCATACTCCAATTTTGCTCATTGCAGACAATTGAACACTCCCGTTGCCCATAAAGCCTGCATTGCAATGCGAGTTCGGCAGACAACATATCTCAAAATGCCGTGCCTTTACACCGCATAAATCTTATCGCTGTCGTTAGCGTATCGCGCCCGAACTCAGAGAGGGTTTTCTTCGAGAAAGGCCAGAACACCTTTCTTATAAATCTTGTCACCCACCGCCAACATGTGGTCACGGTCAGGAATATCGAGCGCCCGGCCATTTGGCAGCATATCTGCCAACTCTTGAGCGCTCCCTGCAATATCATCTGTCGTGCCCACCGCTACAAGGACCGGCTGCATGATGCGCGCAATTGCCTCGGCAGAAACCAGTTCCTTGGATGTAATGACACAAGCCGCGAGCGCAATTCGATCACTCTTGGTCTGGTCGGCAAATTTACGGAACATCATCCCGCGTGGATGCGTGATGGTCGATGGATCTTCTGCAAGAAGTGCTTCACCAATTGGCTCCCAGTCGCCCGCGCCCGTCACCATGCCGATGCCAAGACCGCCAAACACGGCGCTATGAACACGTTCGGGGTGCTCGATTGCCAGAAACGCAGTGATGCGCGCGCCCATCGAATATCCCATGACATGCGCTTTTTCGATACCAAGATGATCGAGCAGAGCCGCGGCATCACCCGCCATGGCGCTCGGTGTGTAATCCGCTGCCTCATGGCTCTTTGCAGAAAAGCCGTGGCCACGATCATCGATGGCGATCACGCGATAACCTGCTTCAGTCAAAGTGCGGAACCAACCCGGCGACACCCAATTGACGATGCTTGACGAGGCAAAGCCGTGAATGAGCAGGATCGGATCGCCCTCTCCGTCCTGACGATACGCAAGACGCAGACCATCATGTTCGAAATATTCGATATCGAGCGCGCTCAATTTTGTATTCCTTTTGAATTTCAGAATGCGGGATTTTTGACAGGCTTAACTGCGACACTCACCACAAATGGCCTTGTGGATCGCACTGTCACCACGCTTGATACCGGTTCGTTTAACAGTCCCGGCCAGAAGTTCAACCACATAAGCCGCAGGCCCTTGCGAAGAAATGATGGCCTCGGAGAACGGTTCTGCATTTTCATGGATCGCCGACACATGGCCGGTATCCTCAAGAAAAACCATATCCAGCGGCGAAGGCGTGTTCTGCATCCACATCATCACGCTCCGCATTTCGCCGAAAACAAAGAGCATCGCGCGGTCTTTCGGAAAATCGGTTCGCCACATCAGACCACGCATACGCGCTTCATCTGTAGCAGCAATCTCCAACCCGAATGAAACCTTGCCCTTTGAGGTAACGAAGGTCAGCGGTTCTTTATCCAAAGGCAATAGCATTGGCTTGGTTTCCTGCGCATGGGCAGAAACAGCAAAAAATAGAAAAGCGAATGCGAAAAGAATCCGGCCCATACCCTGCTCTCGTGCTGCGCGTTCGTGCCAATTGCGCTGTCACGGGCGCTCACGAATGGTGCGATTGAGCCGCGAAGATAACAACGAGGTTGTAGTACGGCAAGACTAAGTCGCCAGCATCACCCGGTTGTTACAGAATATGAAATGGGAGTTCGATCATCTCCAGCAAAAGTGCGAAACGTTTTTGCGTTGGATGATGCATTAAGCGAAGAGATAGAGTGATTCTATGAGCTTTGGTGGGCTGCTCAATGAGAAACCGGAATCGCCGTGCCAATATCTGGATGGATTTCCGCAGCCATGAGGCCCTTGTCTCCATTGCCGAAACGGATCAGAACGACTTGACCGGGGCGCAGTTCCATCATGCCGAAGCGACGAAGCGTTTCCATATGAATGAAAATATCTTCTGTGCCCTCGCCGCGCGTCAGAAAGCCGAAGCCCTTGGTGCGGTTGAACCACTTCACAATCACGCGCTCCAGTCCGCTTGATGGCGTAACCGTTACATGCGTGCGTTGTGGCGCCATCTGAGCCGGATGAACTGCTGTAGACGTATCCATGGAAAGAACGCGGAAGCACTGCATACCACGATCGCCATTGCGCACTTCACAAACGATACGCGCGCCTTCGAGCGCTGTTTGAAAGCCATCGCGGCGAAGCGATGTGACATGAAGGAGAATATCGGAAAGCCCAGGCTGGTCGGGAACGATGAAACCGTACCCCTTTGCAACGTCGAACCACTTGATGTGGCCGGACACTTCAATAAGTTCGCCTAGCTCTTCTGAGGAGGCCTGACTGCGAAACTGGTCATTCGACACAGATTTGTCCGCCATGCGCTCGTCCCTCCTCTTTTGTTCCGTTGCGATTCTGTCCTGATTCTTGCCCAAAGAATAACACTTCCTTAACCGGAGGCGGCAAGCCTAAACTTTTGCTGTCATGAAGATGATCACAGGCTTTGTGCTCTCAGCGTTAATTTGCCAATTTCTAAAATTGAAAATTGCCGTATCAAGCACCTCGTCGAAAACATATGGCAGCATGGCAATTCGACAACTTGTTTACTTGCGTTTTCACGTAAGCCGCCTATCCACGAAATTGCTCTTTCAAGCCGTGCAATGGAAACCGGGCGGAAGGATACGAAAAGCTGAACCATTCTCTGGGGAAAGCGTTAAATCCTACAACCGGCAAACATGCGAACCAGGAGAAGACTATGCGTTATCTGCACACGATGGTTAGAATTCGCGACATTGATGAATCGCTCGATTTTTACGTGAACAAGTTTGGCCTTGAAGAAATTCGCCGGACTGAAAATGAGAAAGGTCGCTTTACGCTCATCTTCCTTGCCGCGCCATCAGACAAGGATAAGGCCAAGGCGGAACGCGCTCCAGAGTTGGAACTTACCTACAACTGGGACCCGGAAACCTATACCGGTGGCCGTAACTTCGGCCATCTCGCTTATGCGGTCGATAATATCTATGAGACTTGCCAGAAGCTGAAAGACGCTGGCGTCACAATCAACCGTCCACCACGCGACGGCCACATGGCTTTCATCAAGTCACCCGACGGCATTTCCATCGAACTGATCCAGAAGGGTGAGCGCCTCGCTCCGCAGGAGCCATGGGCTTCGGCCGAAAATATCGGCAGCTGGTAATCAAGAAAAAGGCCCGGTATCTCGACCGGGCCTTTTCATTAAAACTGTTAGGCTTATTCGGTGCCTTGAATCGCTGCGAGCAACCAGTCGCTACCATCAACGCGGGTGAACGTCCAGACTTCGACGCTTTCAACCGGCTCATCAGGGTTGCCTTCAACGACAGCGCCTGTATTGCGGTCAAGCATAACATCGATAGCCGAGTAACGGATGGCGACAGTCGCATAGTCGACATTGCCTTCACGCCATGCTTCGGAAACATCGCCCTGAAGCAGCTTCACGTCCTTGACTTCATTACGCATACCGCTGGAAGCGATCTCACCCAGTTCTTCAGCCAGGTAGGACATGGCTTCCGGTGTTGCGAGCTTGCGGAGTGCTGCATAATCCTCACGGCCATAAGCGGTCTGGATTTCTGACAGCATCTGCTCGAAGCGATCCAGTTCTTCCTGGCCAACATCCATTGGCTCTTCTTCAACCGCAGCTGCAACCGGGGTCTCTTCCTGCTTAGCGCCAAAGGGATTTACCGAAGGCGTGCGGCTTGTAGTATTTGACGGTGGTGCAGCAGTCTTTGCAGAACCAAAAACCTGTGCAGCATTAAAAGGCTGAGCACCGGCGTTGCCTGCACCCGCTGCTGCCGTCTGACGACGATTTGCAATCATGCGCATGACGAACATCGCGATCAGCGCAATGACAGCGACCTGCAACAGAAGGCCTAACATGCCGGCCATACCGCCAAGGCCATTACCCAGCAACATGCCGATCAGACCACCAACAAGGAGACCACCGAGCATCGAACGGCCGAAATTGCCAAACATGCCGCCAGAACGAGCCGCAGCTGCATTCTGTGTGCCTGCCGCTGCACCCGGACGATTGGTCTGGGTTGCACCTGTATTTGGCGTCATCGAACGTTCCATAGGCGCTGCATTGTTTGGTGCAGTGCGCGTCGGTGCAGGCGCCTGATATGTACGCGCACCACGGCTACCAAAACCGCCCCCGCCAGCACGGCGAGCCTCGGCGAAATCAACAGCGGCAAAAGAGGCTATAAGCCCAAGGACCATTGCAGCGGTCAGTTTGGTCAGGCGGTTTCCGGAACCCGGCATAAGTATCTCCCAATAGAGTAATCACAGAATATATTAGTCCGTGATTATATGGGAATTCGCTCCCCGTTTTCACAAGAGCGTGAAGACAAAAAAGTTGAGAAAATTCAAATAGGCACAGCTGCATCCAGAATCTGTATCTGAGGAGTGACTGAACCGTTCCAGTGATTGAGCGAAAGATTCCCAACAATATGGACACTCTGACCGATATTATTAAACAAAAACCGCCCCAGATCGCCTTCAGCAACGCGGAAGGCGATCGCGTTGACGCGTTTGCCATCTGCGCCACGCAGAGCAACACGCACATGATCCCGTCCAACTAAACGCACATCCGCCAATATATGATGCGGAAGTGCAAGCACCGGCTGTGGATGCGCTGAGCCGAAAGGACCAGCTTTCTGCAACGATTCATAAAGCGAAACAGTCGCGCCCGAAGCAGCAACCGCCCCGTCAATCGAAAGACTCTGATTTTCACGAAGCCTTGCGACCGTATCAGCCGATTCTTCCTCAAGATATGCACGAAGCGCACCAAGCTTGCCGCGCTCAATGGTAATACCAGCTGCCATGGCGTGACCACCGCCCTTTACCAGCAACCCGCGCTCCATCGCACCGCGAACCAGTTTGCCAAGATCAAGTCCGGAAATAGAACGCCCCGACCCCGAGCCAATGCCATTCGCATTAAATGAAATGGCAAAGGCAGGCCGACGCGCCTTTTCTTTGAGCCGCGATGCCAGCAATCCGACGATACCCGGATGCCAGCGATCACTTGCCGTCACAATCACCGATGCACCTGCACCGCCTGAAAGCTCAAGTGAAGCTTCCGCTTCGGCCTCAATCAGCATTTCGGCTTCCATAGCCTGTCGCTCCAGATTGAGTCGGTCGAGTTCTGCGGCAATTGGATCAGCAGCGGTTGAATCGTCCAGTGTAAGCAACCGAGCGCCCAGCCCTGCATCACCAATACGTCCCCCGGCATTGATACGCGGGCCGATCAGATAACCAAGATGGAAAACATTGAGCGGCTCTCCAATGCGCGAAACCCGGCCAAGCGCTGCCAGTCCCGCATTGCTCTGGCTACGCGCAACCAGCAGCCCCTTCACGACAAAAGCGCGATTGACACCTTTCAGCGGAACCACGTCACAAACTGTCGCAAGTGCCACCAAATCGAGCAGCGAAAGAAGGTCCGGCCCGGCCCCCTTCCCGCGTTCGCGCAAAACTTTTGTCACCTGAACAAGCGTCAGAAAAACAACGCCCGCGGCGCACAGATGCTCCTGCTGTGAAATATCGTCTTCGCGGTTCGGGTTGACGATGGCCACCGCATCATCCGGTAGATCACCGCCCACCTGATGGTGGTCGATAACCACGACATCGGCACCAGCTTCTTTTGCAGCCGTAATCGACGGCGCGCTGTTGGTGCCGCAATCAACCGTCACGATTAACGAGGCGCCCTTTGCGACCAGTTCACGCATGGCATCGGGGTTCGGGCCGTAGCCTTCAAAGATACGATCCGGAATATAGATTGAATGCGCGATACCATAATGTTTCAGAAACCGCGCCATAAGGGCGGATGAACATGCGCCATCAACGTCATAGTCACCGAAAATCGCAACCGTCTCGCGCCGCATGATAGCGTCGGCGATGCGGTTTGCGGCTTTATCCATATCGGTCAGCATCGCTGGATCTGGCATCAGATTGCGCAAGCTCGGATCGATAAACTCCGGCGCACCTTCAACAGAAACCCCGCGCCCTGCAAGCACGCGCGATACCAGATCGGAAATGCCATGATGCTGCGCGATTGCGAGCGCCGTATTGGCCTCACGAGGCCCGAGCCGGTCCATCCACTTCTGGCCAGTGACGGATTTCCGGATACCAAGAAAAAAGCGTTCTGTTGTCATGGTTTCTTAAAGACACAAAAGGCGACATTTTTGCAATGCCGCCTTTTAAACAACCCTATGATAGCTCTGTTAGAACTTCGACAAATCCTGATGCCGTGCCTTGATTTCACGAACCGTCTGCGAACTTGAGCGCATGACGATTGTGTGGGTCTGGATATAATCACGGGCGAACTTGACGCCAGAAAGCATATTACCATCCGTCACACCGGTTGCAGCAAAAAGCACGTCGCCCTTCGCCATCTCTTCCAGCGTATAGACCTTTTTCGGGTCTGAAATGCCCATCTTGGCCGCGCGTGCGATTTTCTCATCAGAATTAAGCTGAAGTCGGCCCTGCATCTGGCCGCCAATGCAACGCAATGCAGCAGCTGCCAGCACACCCTCCGGCGCACCACCGATACCGATATAAATATCGATGCCGGTTTCATCCGGATTGGTCGTGTGCATAACACCCGCAACGTCACCATCGCCGATCAAACGAATGGACGCACCAGTCGCACGCACTTCTTCGATCAGACGCGCGTGGCGTGGACGATCCATAATGCAGGCCGTAATTTCATGTGGCTTTACGCCCTTGGCCTTTGCAATGGCCATGATGTTGTCGGTAGGTGTTGCATCGAGATCGACAACGCCCTTCGGATAACCTGGACCAACAGCAATTTTTTCCATGTAAACATCTGGCGCATAGAGCAGATTCCCCTTCTCAGCGATGGCGATAACAGCCAGCGAGTTCGGAAGATTCTTGGCGCAAATCGTCGTACCTTCCAGGGGGTCGAGCGCAATATCGACATCAGGCCCCTGCTTGGTGCCAACTTCTTCACCGATATAGAGCATCGGCGCTTCATCGCGTTCGCCTTCACCAATTACGACGGTACCAGCAATCGGCAGACGATTAAGCTCCTGACGCATGGCGTCAACTGCGGCCTGATCGGCAGCCATTTCATCGCCACGTCCACGAAGGCGTGCTGCAGCCACTGCCGCGCGTTCTGCCACACGAACGAGTTCGAGTGTGAGAATGCGATCCAGTCCCTGGGCTGATCCATGCGGTTGCTGCTCTGCGGTCTTGGCCATGTGAACAAAGTCCTGAATTCGAATGAGGTTGCTGCGTCGACAGAACGACAGTGTCGTCACTTATAGCGACAATATGCAAATCTTTTGTCAAAGTCCCCTGCCGCCTGCAAGAGAATGAAGGGTAAAAAGATTTTGCACTCAAGCGCTTAATCGATTTAAGGTCACACACTTGGTTTCATGTCTTGGTCGGGCGTGAACGAACACACCCAACCATTGAGACCAGAAAGCTGAAAGCAACCAGAAGAAGCTTCTGCAGATCAACCTAAAGCTGCTTCGAAGAAAAACTCTGGGCTATCAACTTCGACCAGCTTTTTTCTATCGATTACCCAGAAACGATTTCCAACGTTACGCACGAAACTGCGATCATGTGATACGATGAGGCTTGCTGTTTCATCGCTCAACAGTTCTGCTTCCAGCGCTTCTTGCCCATCGATATCCAGATGATTGGTCGGCTCATCGAGAATGTAGAAGTTCGGCTTGGTCAGACGCAGAACCAGCATGGCAAGCCGCGCCTTTTGTCCGCCCGAAAGCCGCGACAAAGGTTTCGCCTGCATCTCAAGCGTCATACCGGCGCCGGCAAGCAAGGATCGTGCTCGCTGGTCGCCGACATCGAAACGCTTCATGATAGTCTCAAATGGCGTCCAGTTACCATTCAGCTCGGATAAAGCCTGATCACTATAGCCCAACACGAGTGAAGGCGGCGCTTTGATGCCCGCAAGCGATTGTTCCGGCTGAAGGATTGCTTCACGAACCAGTGTGAGCAATCGCGTCTTACCCGTACCGTTAGCGCCGAGCAGCACAATTCTGTCACCGGGATTTACCCACAACTGCCCGGTTTTGTAGAGGGGGCGACCGTCAGGAGTCGCGATCTCGGCCTGATCGATAACGATCAGTGCCTTGGCATGGCTACCCCGACCATCGAGCCTGATCTTGCCAGCAGAGCGTTCGACATGAGCTGCTTTCGCGCTTTCCTCGATTTTCTCGGCTCTCGCACGCAACTGCTTGGTTTTCACCACCAGCAAATCACTTCCCGAATTAATGCCTATATTGTTGAGCTTCGCGGCCTGTCTGCGCAATTGCTGGACAATCTTCATGTCCTTTTCAAACTGGCGGGCGTCAGCCGCATCTTTCTCGTCAAGCGCCACACGCGCTTGGCTATAGGGCAACGCAAAGACGAACGACTTATCAGCACGCAGGAAAAGCGTGCGTTTCGTCACCACATCAAGAAAGGCGCGGTCATGACTGCAAACAATGACGGCTACTGAACGCGGGAGCGCATCAAGCCAGTTTTCCAGCAAATGCACCTTCTCAAGGTCGAGATGGTTTGTCGGCTCGTCCAGCAATAGTAAGTCAGGCTCGGACACCCATGTGCGTGCCAGAAGCGCAAGCCGCTGCCAGCCACCACTCAACTGCCGAATTGCAAGTTCACGCAATTCAGCCGGAACATTGAGATCGTCAAGCACAATATCAACACGCCAGCTTTCATAAGCGCGTGCGTCTTCATCCAGTCCGCTGAGAACAACGTCATAGAAAGACAGATCCATCAGATCGTCTGACACATACTGGCTGACATAACCGATTTTGAGCCCACGCGAGCGCGTGATTGTACCGCTGGTGGGCTCACCCTCTCCGACGATCAATCGTAAAAGACTGGTCTTTCCACGACCATTGGCGGCAACGATACCAAGCCTCTCGCCATCGCCTACGACGAAATCGAGGTTTGCAAACAAGGTCTGATGGAGGCTAAGCGAAAGATTCTGAACAGATATAAGAGACATGGCGATAGGCCCAATTTGACCAAGCACTGACGAGCAGTTCTCAAACAGCTTCAATCAACATGCTTGCAAATTTGCGGCTACAGCAATTGAAGCTGAGCCCTCAGAAAAGGCAGAAAAAGACCTTTGTTTCAGTCTTAATCGGCCCTGCACAATTTACTGTTGCAGGGCAAAATCAGGGCCATACTGACGATGACGGTCGTGACGCGTCACATCCATATTACAGCCCTCCTTTTCCAAATTTGTCTCTAAACCGGACTATTCCGATGGGTGCTTCTTAGCAAAGACGTTCCCGCCCTTCAAGAGCGGCGACACTCTTGAATATAATCAGCCTGCGCGTTCGATACGGATCATCTGTGGCTTGTTGACCAGATGATCGTCCTTGAGAATTGCTTCAAGAGCTTTCTTCACAGCGGATTCTGTCGTTTCGTGAGTCACAAGGATGACAGTCTTGATGCCGTCACTTACGTCGCTGTCCATCAAAGGACGTTGAACGATTGACTCAAGCGAAATGTCATTCTCAGCCATACGCTTGGCAATTCCAGCAAATGCACCGATACGATCATAAACCGTCAGGCGAATGAAATAGCCGCCCGCATGCTTGCGCATCTTCGCGCGCTTATATGGCTGCAAGGCTTTCGCAGGTGTTCCGAAAACCGGGCCGTGCTGGAAGCCAGGACGGCTTTTGGCAATATCTGCCAGATCGCCGATCACAGCCGAAGCCGTGGCATTACCACCGGCACCCGGGCCGGAAAGCAGCAGCTCACCCAAGAGGTCAGTTTCGATTGCAACTGCATTGGTCACGCCATGGACCTGTGCAATTACCGACGAGGTTGGAACCATCGTTGGATGCACGCGCTGTTCGATACCGGTATCGGTCTTCTGCGCAACGCCGAGCAGCTTAATACGATAGCCAAGCTCGTCAGCAGCACGAATATCGGCCAGTGAAATATTGCTGATGCCTTCAAGATAAATGTCGTCGGCTGCAATCTGGGTGCCAAATGCAAGGCTTGTGAGCAACGCAAGTTTGTGCGCCGTATCGTTGCCTTCAATGTCAAAGGTCGGATCAGCTTCGGCATAACCGAGACGCTGCGCGTCTGCGAGGCAATCTTCAAACGAAATACCCTCTTCCCACATCCGGGTGAGGATGTAGTTACAGGTGCCGTTCATGATACCGTAAACGCGCGAAACCGTGTTGCCGGTCAATGATTCACGCATCGCCTTGATGACGGGAATGCCGCCAGCAACGGCTGCTTCAAAATTGAGAAGAACGCCCTTATCTTCGGCAATCTTGGCAAGCGCCACGCCGTGCTTTGCGAGAAGTGCCTTATTGGCGGTCACGACATGATGACCTGCACGCAATGCAGCTTCAACAGCCGATCTGGCCGCGCCTTCATCACCACCGATCAGCTCAACGAAAACATCAATATTAGCGCTTTTGGCAAGCTCGATCGGATCGTCAAACCATTCAATGCCACCAAGATCGACACCGCGATCACGAGTTCGATCGCGTGCGCTCACCGCAGTAACTGTAACTTGCTTGCCGCACTGACGAGTGAGCATTTCGGCCTTGTCACGTAGAATACGCAACACCGAAGCACCAACGGTGCCCAGTCCGGCAACGCCGATCCGCAATGCATCACTCATTGTTCTGTCTTTCCGATTCGTTGAATTTCTATGTGGTGGGAAACAAGGGCCGACCAAAAGGCGGCCCCTGCTTTGTCCGGTTAAAATCGCTTAACGGCGACCTTCAAGCGGAATGATGTTCTGCACATTCTCGTCCTTGGCGGACAGGAAGCGCTTGATGTTACGAGCAGCCTGACGGATGCGGTGTTCGTTCTCGACCAATGCGATACGAACATACTCATCACCGTGTTCGCCAAAGCCTACGCCCGGCGCAACAGCCACGTCGGCCATTTCAACCAGAAGCTTGGAGAATTCGAGCGAGCCCAGCGCACGGAAACGCTCTGGAATCGGAACCCATGCGAACATGGTTGCCGCTGGTGGCGGCACATCCCAGCCTGCACGGCCAAAGCTGTCGACCAGCACATCGCGACGCTGCTTATAGACATTCCGAACATAAGCAATGTCAGTACCGTCGCCATTCAGTGCTGCGGTGGCTGCTACCTGAATAGGCGTAAACGCACCATAATCCAGATAGGATTTAACGCGCGTCAGAGCTGCAATGAGGCGTTCATTGCCAACCGCAAAGCCCATGCGCCAGCCCGGCATCGAAAACGTCTTCGACATCGAAGTGAACTCGACAGCAACATCCATCGCACCCGGCACTTCAAGAACCGATGGCGGCGGGTTGTTGTCGTCAAAATAGATTTCCGAATAAGCCAAATCCGACAGAATGATCAGATCATTCTTGCGCGCGAAATCGACCACATCCTTGTAGAAATCAAGGGTAGCAATATAAGCGGTCGGGTTCGACGGGAAGTTAAGGATAAGCGCGAGCGGCTTTGGAATGGAATGCTTGACCGCACGATCCAGCGCACGAATGAAATCCTCATCCGGCTTTGCCGGAATCGAACGGATCACACCGCCCGACATGATGAAGCCGAACGAATGAATCGGATAGGTTGGATCCGGGCAAAGCACGACATCGCCGGGCGCCGTGATCGCCTGCGCCATATTGGCGAAGCCTTCCTTGGAACCAAGCGTCGCAACGACCTGTGTATCCGGGTTGAGCTTCACACCAAAACGACGCGCATAATATTGTGCCTGCGCACGGCGAAGACCGGGAATGCCCTTCGACGACGAATATCGATGCGCGCGCGGGTCCTGAACAGCTTCGCAAAGCTTGTCGACGATGTTCTTTGGCGTCGGCAGATCAGGATTACCCATTCCGAGATCAATGATGTCGGCTCCAGCCGCTCGCGCCGATGCCTTCAGGCGATTTACCTGTTCAAAGACATAAGGTGGCAAGCGACGGACTTTATGAAATTCTTCCGACATGATCCTGTTCCAGAAGGGAGTTGAATGAAACGGCGCGTATGCGCCGGGTTAGGAGCTATACACCTGTTATCGAATCGGGTCGAGACTTGTTACAGTTCTGCGACGAAGCTTTTATAGAAAGAAAAGCCCGCTATTCCCCGGCTTCGATCTGCTTGAGGGTGGCGTCTGTTTCTTCCTGCGCCTGTTTGCGCAAAGCAGCAGCCTGAGCTGGCGTGAGAGCTGCATTGGAAGAACGTGTGGCCGCAAGACGCGTGCGGTCAGAATCAAGGCCGGACATCATCTGCGCCTTCTCTTCGGGCGTAATCTGTGTAGTCGCAGCTTTTGGCATTCGGCCAAAGGTCGGATAGGTATCGGTGCGCTTGGCACCTTCCTGAGGCGTACCCTGAAACTCAGGCCCACCGGCACAACCCGCGAGAAGCGCCACGGCTGTTGCTGCCAGCATGAGATTGGCAAACTTCCGTGTGCTTTTGGTCATATGTCCGGTTCCGATCCTGGTGCTCTGAAGACGCTAGTACATTACTTAGCGCGTCACAGATAGTATAGTGCGGAATGGATAGCACTAACTCGATGCATCATGTCAACAAGTGAGTTGCGATTGGCTTCATTCCGCGGCGACGGATGTATGAATGATAAATAAGTATAACCAAAAATTACAAGCAGTAATATTGTGTTATATCGCTGTAATTGAACGACCTAATAAGCGCTTATGAAACACATAGCACATTCAATAGTTGCGTTTGACAGTTAAAAATCCTAAAAATTAGTTACTACTTATCACTGAGTGATTTGTATATTCACGCTTAAATGCGCCTACATATGTGGTGTAATCGCTATAAAGTGCTGAAAATCTTGGTTTATCTACCCCGGTACAAATGACCGGTTTCCGTGAGTAAAATCGCCTTCTTTAAAATTGGCGAGACTCACATGGGGGATTTGATCTCCCGAAACCAGGCGGGCACGGGCTTCCGGTTCGTCAGACTGATAAATCCCGATAAGCTGATAAAACAGCCGGGACGTCGAGCTGGAGCAGACATTGAAATTTGCAGAACCTTCACACCGGAAGACCGGCAGATTGCTGACAAGCAGCGTAGCTTTGCTCGCACTTGTACTCGCATCCTGCACATCGACTGGCAACGGCACTTCGCCTTTACAAATGACGAACAACGCCGATGGTTCCATGATTGCCGACACTCTTCAAAGTGCTGCCGATCAGACAGTTGCCGCCGAAGTAGCAGCAGACGCAGGTAAGGCTGAAACGAAAAAGGCTGACGCAACGACTGAAACGGCGAAAGCCGCTGTCGCCGAAGCAAAATCAACTGATACAGCACAAAAGCCAGCAACAGCAGCGGCAAACGACGCGCAACCGACCCAAGACGGCTCTATTCAGGTTGCGGCTCTCGCACCACAGACGAAATCCACTTCCCTGTTTGGCATGTTTGGCAAAAAGCCAGCTGAGCCGCCTGTAAATTCAACAACGGCGCCCGAAACAACTGAGACTGCAAAACCTGAAGAGACAAAAGAGCAGGCTACCGCACAGGTAGCTAAGCCTACTGCGGAAGAAGCCAAACAAGCCGAAGCGCCAAAACCTGCCGAATCAGAGAAACCTACTCAAGTGACATCGCTTTTTGGCTCTGCAAAAAATGCCAATGCATATGCAGCGCCCCAGCGCCCCGCCTCAACAGCAAGCCAAGGCAGCATCGCTCGTCTCTTCACCGATGAATCAGCAAACAGCTCTGGTACGTCGCAGAACAAGAAGCTCGCAGTTATAAGGCCAGCCGGAAAATCGAAGCACGAATATAATTACACCCTACCTGGCGTGCGTCCGAACGGCGGCTTCGAGATCAAGCATCGCAAGAGCATCTATGACGACAGCGATATCGATGCGAACGAATATGATGATTACGCATCCGTTCAGCTAGCATCGGCACCGGGTCTTGCGCGGCTCGCACCAAATGGCTTGAAGGTTCAGCGCGAAACAGTCGATGTTGCCTGCCTTAAGCCTCAGCTCGTCACTATGCTGAAGACCATGGAACGGCACTTCCGCAAACCTGTCATGGTCACTTCCGGCTATCGTAGCCCTTCCTATAACCGCAAGGTCAATGGTGCCCGCAAATCGCTTCATATGATTTGTGCAGCAGCCGACATTCAGATTGATGGTGTTTCAAAGCATGAGATCGCCCGCTATGCGCGCAACATGACAGGCCGCGGCGGTGTCGGCACCTATTGCCATACAACCTCAGTCCACGTCGATGTAGGTCCAGAACGCGACTGGAACTGGAGCTGTAAAAAGTAATCACAGCAAATCAAGCCGGACCAAAAGTCCGGCTTTTTTGTTATTTTTCATATAGTTGCCAGATTCCCCACTCCGCTTTTCCAGAAGAAAACGACAATCCGACAAGTTTTTTTTAGAAAAGTTATATTAAGGGCTTGCGAGTCAGGATCTTCCTGAATATAAGCCCACTCACACCAGCAACAGGCGCCCATCGTCTAGCGGTTAGGACAGCGCCCTTTCACGGCGCAGACAGGGGTTCGATTCCCCTTGGGCGTACCACTTGCTGGTTTTTTCTTTTCCAGAATACTATAATCCACAGCTTGCACGTTGAAGGCCACAAGGACCGCCAACGTTTTTCGTTGTTCATGTTGTTTTTGCACAAGCCGCCCTATCTCCTTGTTTTCAAAGAATCATACAGAAAGCTCGCCCACGAAAATTTTCTTTGATTTTTTCTAAAAAAGGACTTGCGCGTCTGAAATTTCCTGCCTATAAGCCGACCCACACCAGCAACAGGCGCCCATCGTCTAGCGGTTAGGACAGCGCCCTTTCACGGCGCAGACAGGGGTTCGATTCCCCTTGGGCGTACCACTTGCTGGTTTTATTTTTCTCCCGAAAAGTTGATATCTTGGTAAGTGACATAGCTTCGACAGCAATGTTACGCACTGTCCGTAAAACTTGAAAATGGACAGCAAGATTATGGCTAAAACCAAAGCAATCGTACCGACCGCCCATGCCAGTCGCTATTTACAGCAGCTGTGCAAACATTGGGCTCATAAATTCACCGTTGAATTCACACCCGAGCATGGTCGAATCGATCTTGGCGAGAATCGCGTGGTACTAATGGATGCTAATCCGGAAAATCTCGTCACAACGGTCGAGGCACCTGAAGAAAGCCTCTCTCAAATGGAAGACGTCGTCGCAAGCCACATCGTGCGCTTTGCGTTCCGCGAAGAACTGGTCTTCAACTGGGTGAAGGAATAGGCGCTTTGGTGCCCGTTCAGCCCTCCGATAAATTGCCCGCAAATTGCCCCGAATAGCCATCTTCACATCACATTGCGGGCTAAATCCCACGCAAAATTCATACCAACACAGAGATGATTTGGTGGTGAAGATGACCAGTGAAACAAGAACAACACTGACACTGCTCAGTGCAGGCCTTATTGCAGCAATGCTTGTGCTCGGCGCAGATATGAGCTGGGCGGACGTCGCCAAGGTACTGTTCTGATACTCCTCCGCACATACTTGCAACAAAGCAATCATGAGCCTACACCGGCTCATGCTTTTTCAAACTCCCCTTGTCACCGGTCGCTTAGAGCGGCGCTATAAAAGGTTTCTAGCCGACGTCACGCTCGACGATGGACGCTTCATCACCGCATCGGTTCCCAACACTGGCTCCATGCTCGGATTGACTGCTCCCGGCTCCCGCGTCTGGTTGAGCGTCTCAGACGCCCCTCACCGCAAATATCCACATACATTGCAGATCGTTGAAGCAGACAACACACTGGTCGGCGTCAATACGGGACTCCCAAACAAGATCGCGGAAGAAGCCATTCTTTGCGGCATGATTCCTGATCTAAAAAACTACGGGCTTCTCAAACGCGAACAGAAATATGGCAAAAACTCGCGGATCGACATTCTACTTGATGAAGGTGAGCAGCCCCGCGCCTATGTCGAAGTGAAAAATGTCCACTTCATCCGCACACCTTCCCTTGCCGAATTTCCCGATACTGTCACCGCGCGCGGTGCAAAACATCTTGATGAACTTGTTGATGTCGTATCCGCTGGATATCGGGGCGTGATGGTGTTTATTATCCAGCGAAGCGATTGCGACAGATTCAGCATCTCAGGCGATCTTGATTCGGCTTATGCCCGCGCATTTGAACGCGCACGAGCGGCCGGGGTTGAGGCTTGGGCCATTCGATGCCAAATAACAGAAAATGGCATCACCGCTGAAACTCTGGTGCCCATTGAATACTGAGCGCATCCCGAATTGTTTAAAACGGTTTCCGGGCAGCGCATGCGTAAGAATAAATGATTAGAGCGCCGGTCTGATAAAAACGGATTTTAAAGCGCTTGAGAAAGACGGATCGAAATGGTGACTTATATCGAAGCGACGAGCGCACCGATGAAATATACTGGGCAGATCAGGCTCTATGGCCCGGACGCCTTTGAAGGTATGCGCAAGGTCTGTAACCTCACCGCTCGTTGCCTTGATGCATTGAATGACATTGTCAAGCCGGGCGTCACGACCAATGAAATCGACCGCTTCGTCTTTGAATTCGGCATGGATAATGGCGCCTTCCCGGCGACACTTAATTATCGCGGCTATACAAAATCGACCTGTACCTCAATCAATCACGTCGTTTGCCACGGCATTCCGGACGATAAGCCTCTCCGTGAAGGCGACATCGTCAACATCGACGTAACCTATCTGCTCGATGGCTGGCACGGCGATTCCAGCCGCATGTATTCGGTAGGTGAAATCAAGCGTGCGGCAGAACGCCTCCTGGAAGTTACCTATGAGAGCCTGCTGCGCGGCATTGCTGCGGTAAAACCCGGTGCAAAAACCGGCGCAATTGGAGCAGCCATCCAGACCTATGCCGAAGGCGAGCGCTGCTCTGTAGTGCGCGATTTTTGCGGCCACGGCGTTGGTCAGCTTTTCCATGATGCACCGAACATTCTGCATTATGGCACTGTCAACGAAGGCGTCGAAATCAAGGAAGGCATGATCTTCACGATCGAGCCAATGATCAATCTGGGCAAGCCGGGCGTGAAAGTGCTGTCGGATGGTTGGACGGCAGTTACACGCGACCGTTCGCTGACGGCACAATACGAACACACTGTCGGCGTTACTAAAGATGGCTGTGAAATATTCACACTGTCACCAAAGAATGTTTTTGGCCCGCCATCCATGCGGTAAGCGTAGTTAGATATTGTCTGTCTGTTTCTGCGGGGGTTTAAACAGAATGGCACCGAAAGATAAAAAAACGGGGAGTTTAGACCTCCCCGGATTCAATGAAGGCATTCAGATCGGCCTGCGGCTCGAAAAGCCGCACCATTTGGGCCACCGTGACAGGCTTCGCCAGCGCTTCAAGGCGGCATCAGATGCGCTCGCGGACTATGAATTGCTCGAACTTCTTCTGTTCCGCGTTATTCCGCGGGCCGGCACCAAACCGATCGTAAAGTCTTTGCTTACCCGTTTTGGCTCTCTCGCCGAAGTTCTTGGTGCACCCGAAAAACTTATTGCCGAAACACCGGGCGTTGGCCCTTCCATAGCGCTTGAACTCAAAATAGTTGAGGCAATAGCCAAACGTTCCGCACGTAGCATGGTGATGGAGCGCGAAGTGTTAGGCTCATGGAGCCAAGTAATCGCATACTGCACGACCGCAATGGCCTATGAAACGCGAGAGCAGTTCCGCGTGCTTTTCCTAGACAAGAAAAATCGCCTCATCGCAGACGAAGTGCAGCAACAGGGAACGGTCGATCACACGCCAGTCTATCCGCGCGAGGTCGTACGACGAGCACTGGAGCTTTCTGCAACCGCGATAATCGTCGTTCACAATCATCCGTCTGGCGATCCAACCCCATCGCGGGCTGACATCGACATGACGAAACTTCTGATCGATGCGGCCAAAGCTTTGAGTATCTCGGTCCACGACCACATCATTATCGGCAAGCACGGCCATATTAGTATGCGAGGCCTGAAACTGATTTAGAGCGCATCTCTAAAAATGCGAAGCGGCTTTCGGAAAAAGATGCGCGTAGAAACAAATGAACAGTACATTTCCAATAACTCAATCAAAACTGGAAATGCTCTATTCTCGGACCTGTGAATGGTTACCATTCATTAAGCATAGGAACGGAAACGCGGGCTTACCTCTACAAATTAGCTCGAATTTTCTTAAATTTAGACACAATCACAAGCGACGAAGCGAATAGTTCAAGGGGCTTCAAATCCGCCCCTGTCATAAGAGTTAAAGTATATTTCTCGTCAGCGTTTTCGGCGGGAAAACTGGAGTAAAAAATGTTGAAGCGTTCTTACATCGCCGCGGCGTTCGGTGCCGCAATCGTTGCCTTTGCTGGCCCGTCCTTTGCTGCTGACATGATGGGCGGCGCGGATTACACCTACAACGAGCCGATTGCATCCGGTCCTCATGACTGGTCGGGCAACTACGTCGGCGCACAGATCGGCGCTTCGTCGTCCCGCGTTCCTGGCCCATTCACGAACCGTACTGGCTTCCTTGGTGGCGCGGTTGTCGGCAAAAATATGCAGAGCGGTAACGTTGTTTTCGGTGGTGAGCTCGAGGGTAACTTTGCAGAAGCTGAACATCGTATCGGCAATGGCGGCAGCCTCCAGCAGTCTTGGAATGCAAATGCCAAGGGCAAAGTCGGCTATGCTTTCGACAAAACATTGGTTTACGGCACTGCTGGCTATGGCGTAACGAAGTTCAAGGCCAAGGATGCAACCACGTCCGCTCCAGGCTGGGAAGGCGGAGCACTGATCGGTGCAGGCGTTGAACAGGCACTTTCTGGTCCAATTTCCATCAAGGCTGAATATGACTTCCAGCGCTTCAACGATGTGAAGTCGAAGGTAAATGGCGTTAGCCAGACGAACAATTTGAAGAATCATTCGATCAAGGCCGGTGTAAACTACCGCTTCTGATTCTTGACGAAGGACACTTCAGTCCAATTTCGCATAAGCTCATTCTGCTTTTGCACAAAAGGCTGCGCTTACCGGCGCAGCCTTTTCTTTTGCACAATTTCTCAGGCTGGAAAGGCTGCAGCGGCTATCGTGCCACCCCTCATGCCACTTGACTTCGCTAGCTCCCAACTTCTTATATATCAACGGTTCGAGTGGGACGCTCATCACCAGTAATTCTCAAGTGAATTCCGGCAGCGTTGAATCCCTATTGGGAACCGGCTTTCAATTGGGTGGCGAGACATATCTTCGCCGTTCAGCTAGGAATGGAAAATGCAGCGCGTTTTTGACGGACATAATGATGTCCTTCTGCGTCTTTGGGAAAACCAGCGCAATGGTGGCGACCCAATCAAGGAATTCATCGACGGCACGTCGATTGGCCACATAGATCGCCCCCGCTCACTCAAGGGCGGTCTGGCTGGCGGTATCTGCGCCATCTACATCCCATCTGGCCACCATATCAAACTGGGTAAGCCAGATCAGAACGGACATTACGAAACGCCGCTTTCGCCTCCACTGGAACGCGCTCCATCTCTTGACATCGCTCTTGAATTTGCTTCGCTGGCACTCCGCCTCGAAGAAGCTGGTGGCTGGAAACTTTGCCGCAACGGCAAAGAATTAGACGAGGCACTGACGAGCGACACATTCGCGGCAGTTCTTCATATGGAGGGCTGCGAAGCCATTGACGCCGATCTGGCAGCACTAGACGTCTTTTACGCCGCAGGACTGCGCTCGCTCGGCCCGGTCTGGAGCCGAAACAATATTTTCGCGCATGGCGTACCCTTTGCATTCCCTATGAGCCCTGACACAGGTCCCGGCCTGACAGAAGCCGGTGAACGTTTGGTCAAGGAATGCAATCGCAAAGGCATCCTCGTCGACCTCGCGCACATCACCGAAAAAGGATTTTGGGATGTGGCAAAGCTGAGCGATCAGCCACTTATTGCCAGCCATTCCAATGCACATACTCTCACCCCTGTCGCACGCAATCTGACAGATCGTCAGCTTGATGCGATCCGTGACAGTAAAGGCCTTGCCGGTCTCAACTACGCAACCACCATGCTGCGCAGCGATGGCATCGAGAATGCAAATACACCGCTTTCAGATATGGTACGCCACGTAGATTACATGGTTGAGCGCATGGGCATCGATTGCGTGGCGCTCGGTTCTGACTACGACGGCGCAACCATTCCAAACGAAATCGGTGATGCAGCAGGTACGCAAAATCTCGTCACGGCGCTGCGGGAAGCAGGTTATAGTGAAGATGAACTCGCGAAGCTTTGCCGCGACAACTGGATAAGAGTGCTTAAACAGGCTTGGCACGAAGCAGCCTGATCGCTCGATAACAAAATCCCAAAACAAAATGACAGAAAGGGAACTAAAATGATGCATTTCGGACGTTTTCGTATTCTTGCAGCCGGTGCAGCTCTTGCTGCAGTTATGGCTGCAAATCCGGCATTGTCGGCAACGCCGGCCGATACACTCGTTCAGGCTTGGGCTATCGATGACACCATCACGCTCGATCCGGCCGAATCCTTCGAACTTTCGCCAGCAGAATTCATCGGCAACGCCTATGACATGCTGGTTCGTCTCGACATCAACGACACATCGAAAGTTGTGCCGGGCGTGGCAGAAAGCTGGACCATTTCTGATGACGGCCTCACCTACACGTTCAAGATGAAGCCGGGCATCAAGTTTGCTTCCGGCAACCCGCTGACTGCAAAGGACGTGGCTTACTCGTTCGAACGCGCTGTTCGTCTCGACAAGAGCCCGGCGTTCATTCTGACCCAGTTCGGTCTCAATGGTGAAAACGTCACGGAAAATGCCAAGGCGGTTGACGACACCACCTTCGTTCTGAAGGTCGACAAGGCTTATGCTCCAAGCTTCGTGCTGAACTGTCTCACCGCTACGATTGGCGCGGTTGTGGATCAGAAGCTGCTTGAAGAGCATTCTGTAAAGGTCACTCCGACTGACGATTATAAGTACGAAACCGACTATGCCGCAGCATGGCTCAAGACCGGCTATGCAGGTTCGGGTCCATTCAAGATCCGTGACTGGCGCGCCAATGAAGTTGTCGTTCTGGAACGCAACGACAATTACTATGGCGAAAAGCCGAAGCTCGCCCGCGTCTTCTATCGTCACGTCAAGGAAAGCGCCACGCAGCGTCTGATGCTTGAATCGGGTGACGTCGATGTCGCACGCAATCTTGAGCCGGGCGATCTGGAAGCAGTTCAGAAAAACAAGGATCTGGCCGTCGCCAGTGCTCCAAAGGGTACCGTTTATTATATCTCGCTCAACCAGAAAAATCCGAACCTGGCTAAGCCAGAAGTTCGCGAAGCCTTCAAATATCTGGTTGATTACGATGCAATCGGCGCTACTCTCATCAAGGGCATCGGCGAAGTTCGCCAGACCTATCAGGCAAAGGGTGTTCTCGGCGCTCTTGACGCTGCCCCCTACAAGCTCGACGTTGAAAAGGCGAAGGAACTGCTCGAAAAAGCTGGTCTCAAGGACGGTCTTTCGATCACCTTCGACGTTCGCAACACACAGCCTGTGACCGGCATTGCCGAATCCTTCCAGCAGTCCGCCGCCAAGGCTGGCGTCAAGATCGAGATCATTCCGGGCGACGGTAAGCAGACGCTGACCAAGTATCGCGCGCGTAACCACGATCTTTACATCGGCCAGTGGGGCATGGACTATTGGGATCCAAACTCCAATGCTGAAGCCTTCACGTCCAACCCGGACAATGGCGACGATGCTTCCAACAAGACGCTCGCATGGCGTAATGCATGGGACATTCCTGCACTGACCGAGGAAACCAAGGCTGCACTTCTGGAACGCGACAACGACAAGCGCGCCGCAATCTATCAGAAGCTTCAGCAGGAAGCTCTTGATCAGAGCCCATTCGTAATGCTGTTCCAGCAGACCGAAGTTGCCGGCGTTCGTGGCGGTGTGAAGGGCTACAAGCTCGGCCCGACATTCGACTCGAACTTCCTCGCACCGATCAGCAAAGACTGATCTGAAGAACGGTCAGACAATTGAGCACGACAACAACTGTAACTAAAAAGAGGGGCGCCCGACGGCGCTCCTCTTCCATCGCTAAAGCGATTGCCAGCTTTCTGGTCATCGTTATTACCACTTATCTCGGCCTTCTGGCCGTCACGTTTTTCATCGGCCGCGTTGTGCCGATTGATCCGGTTCTCGCCATTGTCGGCGACCGCGCACCCGCACATGTGGTCGAGCGCGTGCGTCAAGAGATGGGCTTCAACCTCCCCTATTACCAGCAGTTCTACCTTTATGTGAAAGGTGTCTTGCAAGGCGATTTCGGCACATCGGTACTGACCACAAATCCGGTCATGACTGATATTCGCCGCGTATTCCCAGCAACGATGGAACTCGCAACCATTGGAACGATCATCGGCGCCCTGCTCGGAATTCCGCTCGGTGTTCTGGCGGCAGTCAAGCGCGGCAGCATCATTGACCAGATCGTACGCGTGATCGGCCTTGTCGGCTATTCTGTGCCAATCTTCTGGCTCGGTATGCTCGCACTTCTGATTTTCTATGCGCGCCTCGGCTGGACGTCTGGCCCCGGACGCATCGATATCACGTTCGAATACACCTTCACGCCGATCACTGGCTTTTACCTTGTCGACGCGATCATCCAGCGCGATTGGGAAGCACTGCGCAACATCGTTTCGCATCTCATTCTGCCGTCGGCTCTGCTTGGCTATTTCAGCCTGGCCTATATCAGCCGCATGACGCGTTCCTTCATGCTCAACGAGCTTGAACAGGAATATATCGTTGCAGCACGCGCGAAAGGCATTTCGGAAACCCGCATCATATGGGGCCATGCTCTTCGCAATGCAGCAGTGCCACTCGTGACGGTGATTGCGCTTTCCTATGCAGGCTTGCTTGAAGGCTCAGTTTTGACCGAAACGATCTTCTCGTGGCCGGGTCTTGGTCTTTACATCACCAACTCGCTTCAAAATGCTGACATGAATGCCGTCCTCGGTGGCACAATCATCATCGGGTCGGTCTTTATCGCGCTCAACCTCGTATCCGATCTGCTGTATCGGCTTCTCGATCCAAGGACGCGCGCACGATGAGCCAAATGACAGAAACATCCAATCTTTCGTGGCGCGACTGGCTGCTCTCCGAGCGTCCGCAATCGCGTATGCAGGCACGCCTCGGCCGTTCTTACATGGTCTGGCGCCGCTTTACGGCCAATAAGCTAGCCATTCTCGGCCTGCTCATCATCATTGCATTGCTGCTCGTTGCAGCCTTCGCCAATGTACTGGCACCGCATTCGCCTTATAGTGGCGACTTGGCCAATGCTCGTCTGCTGCCTCCGGGCACACCGGGCTATCTGCTTGGCACCGATGATCAGGGACGTGATATTCTCTCACGCCTTATCTATGGCTCACGCCTGACACTTTACGTCGTCTTGCTGGTTGCCGTCATTGCTGCGCCTATCGGCCTTCTCGTCGGTACAGTTGCTGGTTACGCCGGTGGCTGGGTCGATGCTGTTCTCATGCGCATCACCGATATTTTCCTTGCTTTCCCGAAGCTCATTCTGGCACTCGCCTTTGTCGCAGCTTTGGGACCGGGCATTGAAAACGCCATCATCGCAATCGCGATCACCTCATGGCCGCCCTACGCGCGTATTGCACGCGCTGAAACTCTAACCATTCGCAACTCGGATTATATTTCCGCGGTGCGTCTGATGGGCGCGTCACCTTTCCGCATCATTCTGCGCCATGTGATGCCGCTCTGCACATCTTCGCTGATTGTACGAGTAACGCTTGATATGGCTGGCATCATTCTGACGGCAGCGGGCCTTGGTTTCCTTGGCCTTGGTGCGCAGCCACCATTACCTGAATGGGGCGCAATGATTGCTTCTGGCCGTCGCTTCATTCTCGACCAGTGGTGGGTGGCAGCCATGCCGGGTATTGCGATTCTTGTCGTCAGCCTTGGCTTCAACTTCCTTGGCGATGGCCTGCGTGATGCACTCGATCCGCGGGGTAACAACCAATGAAGCCACTTCTGACAGTTGAAGACCTCCGCGTCACCTTCCCTACCCGTACAGGTGCGATTGAAGCAGTACGTGGCGTAAGCTTTACGCTTGGTCGCGAGCGTCTCGGGATCGTTGGTGAATCCGGGTCCGGCAAATCGCAGACCGGACGCGCGATCATGGGGCTTACCCCACCGCACGCGAAGATCACCGCCAAGAAGCTTGAATTTGACGGAATCGATCTTCTCAATGCGTCACCTCGTGAACGTCGCGCCTTGCGCGGCGGCCGGGTTGCCATGGTGTTGCAGGACCCGAAATATTCGCTCAATCCTGTCATGACTATCGGCAAGCAAATCGCGGAAACGCTGAAAGCACATGGCAAGTTTTCGAGTTCGGAAATCCGCACTCGTTCAATTGCCATGCTGGAAGCCGTACAGATCAGAGATGCTGAACGCGTGATGAAACTCTATCCGCACGAAGTTTCGGGCGGCATGGGACAGCGCGTCATGATCGCTATGATGCTGGTCGCGGAACCGGAAATGCTGATCGCAGATGAGCCAACCTCTGCACTTGATGTGACAGTTCAGCTCGAAGTGCTTGGCATTCTCGACAAGCTCGTGGCAGAGCGCGGCATGGGCCTCATCTTCGTGAGCCACGATTTGCGTCTCGTATCGTCCTTCTGCGACCGCGTCATCGTCATGTATGCTGGTAAGATCGTTGAGGAACTTGCGGCAAGTGATCTTGCAAATGCGAAACACCCTTATACGCAAGGATTGCTGAACTGCATGCCCAAACTCGGAGCTGACCGCCATCCGCTACCCACCTTGCAGCGTGAGGAGGCATGGCGTCTATGAGCACCGCACCAGCTCTCAGCGTCGACAAGATCGACGTATTTTTCGACGAATTCCACGCGCTCAAATCGGTCAGCATCGATGTCGCACGCGGGGAATCTTATGGACTGGTGGGCGAGTCCGGCTCCGGTAAATCCACGCTTCTGCGTGCAGTAGCCGGGCTTGCACCTGTCGACGACGGTGAAATCCGTATTGACGGAAAGCCACTTAAGACACCGCGCGACAAAGCGTTCTACCGCAATGTTCAGATGGTGTTTCAGGACCCTTACGGCTCTCTGCATCCACGTCAGACGGTCGATCGCCTGCTGCTTGAACCGCTTGCAGTGCATGGCATAGGTGATACAGAAAAGCGCATCGTTCGCGCGCTTGATGAGGTGGGCCTGGGTTCAGGCTTCCGTTTCCGCTATCCGCACCAGCTATCGGGCGGTCAGCGTCAGCGTATCGCCATTGCACGCGCACTCATCATCGAGCCAAGTATTTTGCTTCTCGACGAACCTACATCTGCGCTCGATGCCTCTGTGCAGGCTGAGGTACTCAACCTGCTTGAACAAGTGCGGCGCGACCGTAAGCTGACATTCGTTATGGTCAGCCATGATCTCGCAGTCGTTACGCATATGTGTGATCGGTTGGCCGTTATGCGCAACGGTGAAGTTGTCGAGCAGCTTGAAGCCGGTGATCTTGTCAGCGGCAATATCAATGCTGACTATACAAAGAACCTGATGACCGCCAGTGAAGGCTTCAGGCGCTAAAAACAAGGGGACCAAAAGGTCCCCTTTTTCAATAGCCATTCTGAAAAGCGTGAAACGCACGTCGGATAAAACCGGCTTACAGCAGTTCCAATTAAGAATGAATCGTTGGAAACGCTGTAAATCAATGCACGGTTGGTACTTTAGTCGTCTGCACCGCGGCGTGCACTATCGCCATCCAGACCACGGCGCCAATAGGCAACGATCAGCTGCTTATCCTTTGGAATATTCCGCTCTTTACGCATATAGGTGCGGATGGACCTGAATGCGTTGAATTCACATCCCGCCCACACATAGATGCTCTCTTCGCCCTCGGGCAGTTCAACGGCGCGTACGGCATCCTGCAGAAGCGTCGTGGTTCCAGCTTCAGCACCTTTGCGGTGTAGCCACTGCAGATCAACGTCAGCACGCGATTGAATGACCTGCTCTTCCGCATCACTGTCGATTTCAATGCGCACGACAGCTTTGGCACCTTCTGGAAGACGCTCCAGAATACGCCCGATTGCTGGCAGAGCCGTTTCATCACCCGCCAACAGATACCAGTTCGCATCGGCAGCAGCATCACCACCGCCCGGCCCTGTCATTCCAACAATATCGCCCGGCTTGGCGCTTATAGCCCAACCGGAACCCGGCGCATCGCAATCATCACCATGAACAACCATGTCGATATCGACCCAGCCAGCTTGAGCATCAATCTGGCGGATCGTGTAAACACGGGTCGCGAGCTTGGCTTCGCCTTCCGGCCAGACGGGGCGACCGTCTTCACCGGACACGGGCCATTGCGGCGTAGCGAGATCTTTTGGTGGGAATAGCAGTCGAATGTGTAAACCCGTATGGGCAAAGCGCGCAAGTTCGTTCCCCTTCAGGCGGACACGGCGCATGTGCGGCGTAACATTGCTGACGGCAACTACCTGCATTTCGCGGAAGTAAGGCAGTGGCAGACCTGCTGCACCGTCACCTTCCCAGACGATCCGAGGCTTTGGGCTGCCCTTTTCAAGAAATTCCATCACATGTTCAACGATGGAGTATTTCATATAGGCTAGGCCAGTTTCGTCACGGCTTTTCACATCGACCGATACTGCGTCCTTGTCCCACTGAACATCAGCCTGTCCGAAGCTTAACACAAGTCGCGCACTGTTTTCCTGCCGCTCTACATCAGCATGTTCGACGAAATGATCGAGAACCTGATCAAGAATACGAGATGGATTGTTGACGGTGAAACGTGTGCTGGCGTTCAGGCTCAATTCGGACATGCCTGTTCTCCTCATCATGGAATGTGAGCCAGCCATACCCGAATTTAACATGAGGGTTCAAGTCATCATTTAACTTTAACGCCGCAATAAATTGTGACGGGCAGTGCCTGACGCCATGCATCATAGGAACCAAGCGCGCCTGCTTGCGCAACCTGCAGCCTTGTCAGCTCGCCGCCATGCTGCTTACGCCAGTTGAAAAGCTGCATTTCGCTTTGCAATGTGACGGCATTAGCAACCAAGCGCCCTCCGGGCTTTAGGGCTTTCCAGCAAGCTTCGATCACGCCCGCATCTGTAACACCACCACCAATGAAAATCGCATCCGGTGCTTCGAGACCATCAAGTGCATCCGGCGCTTCACCTTTCATAAGCTGCAGACCGGGCACGCCCAGAGCATGCGCGTTGCGCTCAATGATCGCTTGCCGCGTTTCATCGGCTTCGATTGCGATAGCCCGACAAGAAGGATGAACACGCATCCATTCAATGCCAATCGAGCCACAACCAGCACCTACATCCCATAAAAGCTCACGCGGCAGCGGCTGCAACCGTGACAGCGTCACTGCGCGTATATCGCGCTTTGTCAGCTGCCCGTCATTTTCAAAAGCATGGTCTGGCAATCCGCTGACAGGTGAAAAAACAACCGCATCTGGCGCCGCGATGCATTCAATTGCCAAAACATTGAGATTGGCACAGTTTTCATGTGACCAGCCATCAGCACTGTCACTGATAGATTTTTCCTTTGTTCCGCCGAGATGTTCAAGAACCGTCACACGGCTTTGGCCAAAGCCTTTGGCCTTTAGAAGTGCTGCAGCTTTCGCAGGCGTCGTACCATCATTGCTCAATACGAGGATCTTCTCGCCCGGCAAGATATGCGGTGCCAGCAATTCAAACGGACGACCATGCACGCTGACTATGCGTACTTCTTGCAGAGGCCACGCCATACGGCTTGCGGCCAGCGACAATGACGATGGAAACGGGATGATCTGCATATCCCGTGTCGAGAAATGACGGCTCAGCGATGCACCCATGCCAAAGAACATCGGATCACCGCTAGCCAGCACCACAACCTGCCTGCCGCGTTGGGCTTGAATCATTGGAAATGCATTATCGAACGGTGACGGCCATGAAATCTGCTCGGCTTCAACGTCAGGATTGAGCAAGGCCAGATGCCGCTTGCCGCCGAAAATCACATCAGCACGGTTGAGTACGTCGCGAGCGTTCTTTCCAAGACCCGCCAGCCCGTCCTCACCAATACCGATAACCGTCAGCCAGCAGCTCATAAGCATTGCTCCTTTTCTTTGTTCGTATGGCGGTGCAGTAGCAAGTGCAAGCGCGAAGGCGTATAAGGCCAATATGTTGAGCAAGCCAAAAAGCCAGACCATTGCTGTCAGACCCGACCGGCGTAGTGCCTGTCCGGGACTTTCGCGCATGGTGATGAGCAAGGATGGCGCAATCGCTCGCATCAAACTCCGGCTCGGAAGGCTCAGCGTGGCACAGGCTCAAGCCATCGCAGATATCGCCGAACGATTTGAAACGGGCGCGATTGAATTGTCGATTCGCTCCAATATTCAGCTTCGCGGCATTCATCCCGACGTCTGGCCGGATATCATCGGAGCTCTTCACGAGGCTGGGCTTGGCGCGCAAAACGAAGCAGCAGATGATGTTCGCAATGTCATCGTCAGCCCCACTGCTGGTATCGATCATGGTCAGATTAGCGATGTGACTGCCCTCGCCGCCAATCTGCTTTCCGTTTTGCAGGACAATGAAACTTATCACGCGCTATCGCCCAAATTCTCGCTCCAGATCGATGGTGGCGAAGATTGCGCTATGGTTTCACATCCTGGCGACATCTGGCTCTCAGCCATTGAAGGCGGCAAAGCCTATGCGTTTGGATTGGCTTCATCGCCTGACAAACAGGCGCTTGGCCTCGTTTCAAACGAACACGCGCTGCCTTTTATCGAAGCGATGCTACAACATTTTCTTGGTGCGAGCCACAAAGGCATTGCCCGCATCAAGCACCTCTTCGAGGTGATGCCAGTCGCAGATTTTCTGCAAACGCTTCCATTCGCATTTGATGCACCAGCAAGCTGGCAACGCAAAGCACCCATCGCTCACGCGCATCTTGGCTTACATCGCCAGCTCGACGGCAACTTCTATGTCGGCGCCATGCCGCTGCTTGGTCGCCTGACACCGCAGAAACTGCGTGGACTTACCAAATTTGCAAGCGAAGAACTGCATCTCACCCCATGGCAAGGCATTCTGATCCCCCATATTGCGGAAGCTGAAGGCAAGAGCATCGTCAGCCAGCTACATGCCCTTGGCTTCTCCACCGATCCTGCCTCGCCTGCCGCCCGTCTTCGTGCCTGTTCCGGTTCCAAAGGCTGTGCCTCTGCTCTCGCAGACACACAAGCAGACAGTGAAAAGCTTGCGCGTAAGCTACAAAGCGATACCACACAGATTCACATCACGGGCTGCGCCAAATCCTGCGCCGCACTTTCTCCCTTGCCGCACACGCTTCTCGCCCGTTCCCCAATGCATTACGACCTATTTTTACAAGACAAAGCTGGACCAGCACGCTTCGGGCGGCTATTGGCGTCAAACATCACCATTGATGAGGCAGCAAAGCTGCTGAACAAATAGCAAAAGCGGACGCCATGACAGATTACATCCGCGACGGGCAGGCCATTTATGACCGCTCCTTCGCCATCATCCGCGACGAGGCCGATCTGAGCCGCATACCTGCGGATCTCGAAAAGCTCGCCGTGCGCGTGGCTCACGCATCTGGCATGGTCGATATCGTTGAAGACATCGTCTTCTCAGATGGCGCAGGACAGGCCGGACGTGATGCTTTGCTCAAAGGTGCACCAATACTCTGCGATGCGCGGATGGTTGCAGAAGGCATTACCCGTGCCCGACTGCCAGCCAATAATGATGTTATCTGCACACTGAACGATCCATCGGTTCCAGAGTTGGCGAAAAAGATCGGCAACACACGCTCTGCCGCAGCGCTCGATCTCTGGCTCCCACACCTTGAAGGCAGCATCGTTGCTATCGGTAATGCGCCAACCGCCCTCTTCCGCCTGTTTGAAATGCTGGACAATGGCGCACCCAAACCTGCGCTTATCATCGGTATGCCGGTCGGCTTTGTGGGTGCTGCAGAATCCAAGGACGAGCTGGCTGAGAACAGCCGTGGCGTCCCCTTCGTCATTGTGCGCGGACGTCGTGGTGGTAGCGCTATGACCGCAGCTGCCGTCAATGCACTTGCTTCGGAGCGCGAATAATGGCCCTCAAAGGCAAGCTTTATGGTCTGGGTGTCGGCCCCGGCGACCCCGAACTCATCACACTAAAAGCGCTTCGACTGCTCAAATCCGCTCCTGTGGTCGCCTACCACGCAGCCAAGGGCAAAAAGGGCAATGCACTAACGATCGTCGAAACCTATCTGTCTTCAGAACAGACTTTGGTTCCGCTCATCTATCCGGTAACAACGGAAAAACTACCCGATCATATGGACTATGAGCAAATCGTCAGCGATTTCTATGCCGAGATCACCACGACGATTGCAAGTCATCTTGATGCAGGCTGCGACGTGGCCGTAATCGCGGAAGGTGATCCGTTTTTCTACGGCTCGTTCATGTATATCCATGACCGACTGGCCGAAAAATACGAAACGGAAGTCGTGCCTGGCGTTTGCTCTGTTCTGGGCGCTGCTGCCGTGCTTGGCGCACCTTTGGTCTACCGAAACCAGACCCTGTCGATCCTTTCAGGCGTCATGAGCGCAGAAGAACTCAAAACCCGTCTCGCTGGCACTGAGGCCGCAGCCATCATGAAACTCGGCAAAAATCTCGACAAGGTGCGCGATGTGCTCAACGAGCTTGGGCTGATGGATCGTGCGCTTTATATCGAGCGTGCAACCATGCAGAACCAGCGTATTGCGCCACTGGCCGAGGTCAGTGGTAGCGATTGCCCATATTTCTCGATCATTCTCGTTCCGGGCAGCAAATGGAACGGCGCATGAAGCCTGCAATTCTGATCTTGAGCGAAGCTGCAATTTCCACAGCGCGGAAAGTGCAATCAGCACTTGGAAATGCGGAAGTGCTGGGACTGGAAAACCGCGTTCAAAGCGCCGACAAAAGCTTTGCTCATTTTGGCGATATAATCCGCGCACTTTATGAAGAAGCTCGACCTGTGATCGCTTTGTGCGCTTCAGGCATCATCATCCGCGCCCTTGCACCGCTTCTGCAAAACAAACGCATCGAACCACCAGTTCTGGCCGTTGCGGAAGATGGCAGCGCGGTCGTGCCATTGCTTGGCGGTCTGTCGGGCGTCAACGATCTGGCGCGAATAATCGCTCATGCACTGGAAGTAGCGCCCGCAATCACCACGACTGGCGAGTTACGCTTTGGCATTAACCTGCTGCATCCTCCGGCAGAACTGACACTCGCCAATCCGGACAACGCCAAGACTTTCATGTCCGACCTGCTGGCAGGTCAAACACTACAAATCAAAGGCAATTCTCGCTGGCTCACGGCATCAAAGCTGCCGCTTGCTGACGATGGGAAGCTCACAATCAGCATCACGCCCGAAACCCGCACGCCACGGGCAAATGAGCTGATCTATCATCCACGAACAATTGCCATCGCTATCGAAAAGCCGACCGAAGAACTGACAAGCCTCATCGGGAAAGCCTTTGACGATGCAGGCCTATCGATAGACTCGCTTGCTTTGCTTCTCGCTCATGAGAAAGATTGCGCATCACCGCATATCCATCGGGCAGCAAAAGTATTGGAAGCACCATTGCGCTTTGTTGCAGGTGATGCCGATCTTACAGCCGCCTCGGTCGAAAACCCTGTTCAACACATAGCGACTGAAAACCTGACGCTGGCTGTTGCGGCAGCACCTGCCGATGTTCTTTTTATCGGTCGCAAGCGCGGTAAGCTCACGGTTATTGGGCTTGGCCCCGGTACCAGTGATCTAATGACCCCAGCAGTGCAGCGTGATCTCGAACAGGCCGAAGACATACTCGGCTATGAAACCTATGTTCGCATGGCAGGCCCCTTCCGCGACGATCAGATCATTCACATGACCGACAATCGCGAAGAAATGCAGCGCGCACGCCATGCGTTTGAACTTGCAGCTTCAGGCCGCGACGTCGTGATGGTGTCTTCCGGCGATCCGGGCGTATTTGCAATGGCTGCAGCGGTTGTTGAGGCACTGCATGAATCATCTGATGTTGCATGGCAAGGCGTTGAACTGGTTATCCAGCCCGGAATTTCGGCAGCGATGGCAGCGGCGTCCCGCATCGGTGCACCGCTTGGGCACGATTTCTGCATCATCTCGCTTTCGGACAATCTCAAGCCCTGGGATGTGATCGAGAAGCGTCTCGCACTGGCAGCTCAAGCCGATCTCGCCATGGCTTTCTATAATCCGATTTCCAAAGCCCGCCCGCATCAGCTTGGTCGAGCGCTGGAAATCCTCCGGCAGTATCGCGATGCTGAAACGCCAGTCGTGCTTGGTCGCGACATTGGCAGGCCTGCGGAAACAACTCGCGTTGTTTCGCTCGGGCAACTCACACCTTACGATGTCGACATGCGAACCGTGGTGATTGTCGGCTCATCCCACACTGCCCGTTTTCCACGCGCGGAAGGTGGAGAGTGGGTTTACACGCCGCGCTGGTATGGCGAAAAGCCCAAATAGATCAAAAACAAAAAGGCAGGGAAACCCTGCCTTTTTCATCACTTAAAAAGTTTTTCTGAATCACTTCTTCTTCGACTTTTTCGGTGCTGGTGCAGCCGATGCAGTCTGAGCAGCAGCAGCTTCCGCTGCAATCTGATCGGCGCTCTTTGGCGACGTATCGACAACCGAACGAACCGAGCCATTTGCAGAAACCTGACAAACTGCAGTGCGCAGGTCGACCTTCAGGTCAACATCCGTACCACCACCGGCGCCCGGACGCGAATTAACTGCGCTGATCACGCGTTCAGGCAAGAAATACTTATTGGCAGCAGCAGTGATGCAAGGCTGTGCCAAAGATGAATCGACCGTCGACGTTGGAATGAAACGTGGCAGCGAAACAGTCGAAGCTGTTACTGGCGCTTCAGACTTGCCTGGAGCCGTCGCGTTCTGCGTAGTTGTTGTACAAGCGGCAGCCAAAGGAGCCAGCATGGCAATAACAAACAAACGGGCTCCGTTGCGGGTGCGTCCGTACATGATCAACCTCTTACGATCTGCTGATTAGGTAAAATTTTAACTGAGATAACTATTCGCTTTTGACAGATTGTCGAGTGGCAGGAAGGCCACAATGCCGGTTTTTCGTTGAGCATCCCCAACGACGTCATCATTGTTTCGTGAATATCCAGTTCAACATCTCGCGCCAGTCGCTCATTCTGATCGGCGTTCCATGATTGCCGCTTTCAAAACGACGGAACTGAACGGGATAACCGGACGAGCGCTTGCGTATTTCTCGATAGAAGCCTTCCTGCTTATCGATTGCAAAAACCGGATCGCGACTGCCATGGCCGAAAAACACCGGCACACGCTTTTTGAAAGCCGGCGATTTGAAAAAGCCCTCATCCCACAGTGAACCTAAAAGGATCAGGCCGGAGAGCTGATTGCCCGCATTATCATTCGATGCGATACGCCAGCAAAGCGCCCCACCCTGCGATCCACAAGCCAGTATGAGCGGTGCAGATGGTGAAGTCGCTTTCGCAGCTTCGATGAGCCCCGCAACTTGCGCTTCACCCGTTGCCGCAAAATCCTTGAAGTCCGGCGTCAGATAAAGTCCGCCATTGGTCGCCGCAAGGTTCTTCACGCGGTTGAAATTGCCGCCAAACGTAAAATCATTCATGCCTTGCAGACGATTACCGCCGCGCCCGTGCAGATAAATGACGATAAACGATGCACCGCTCTGCTTTCCAGCAGCCATGGCCTTTACCGGCCCTGCCGCCGTCTGGAAGACGACATCTTTCTGATATGCACGCGCTTTTAGCGAAACATAAGCGTCTTTAACGCGCTTTTCAGGCACGGAATCGCGACCATTGATATCGCGCATTTCGTTGTAATCGATGACTTTATAATCGCCATTGTCGGCGCTGCTTAGCACGCCCGGATAGGCGAAATAATCATCCTTGAACGGGGGGAGCGGTCCTTGGGCGAAAGCGGATGTTGCAGTCAACAGCAACAAACCCGCGAATAATCCAGCCCGCTTGTTCATTCTCCCTCCCTCAAACAATTTCAGAGTTCCAGCGTATGATAGCGACGATTGAGATAAATCAGCGCTACTTCGTCTGCATTCGAACGCAAGCCAACGACCTCGCCAAACAGTACATGATGCGTGGAATGCTCCTGCACACTTGTCACACGACAATCAAAAGCCGCCAGCGCGCCTTTGAGTACAGGTGCACCCGTATCGATTATGTCCCATTGTGCCAGCTCGAAACGCTCGTCTTGCGTAAGCCCTATACGCCCTGAAAACGCATCGGCAAGCTGCTGATGTGAGCCTGCCAGCGTATTAACCGCAAACACGCCGTTCTTGATGAAAAGCAGGTTCTCTTCGTGCATTTTCTGCAGGCATATCAGCAGAGTTGGCGGGTTATCCGAAACTGAACAGGCCGCAGTTAAAGTAAGTCCGCGCCTTCCGGCAGCACCTGCGGTGGTAACAACCTGCACCGCACCTGCATAATGACTCATCGCATCGCGATAAGTCTTCGGCTCGAGCGATACAGTATTTGAGGTAGTGTTTTTATCCGTTTGCACGTCAGCAAGCATCCGTATTGTCTGCCAGGCTTCCTGAAATCAATATCTGATTGCCTGTATACATATACGGGCATTGCACAAAGGCGAGGAAACCGCTACCCACTTTTCGTTCAATTAGCCATGAAATGTTTGAAGAAGATAAATCGCGTGATCAAGCCAGAGCAATTGCCCGAAAGACATGAAGCGGTTTTCCGCCCGGAATTGCGCGTTCTCAACGGGACGAAACTCTTCGCCCTGGCGCTATCGGCTTTCACAATGCTTTGCTTTCCAGCATCAGCGCAGGAAAATGCGACTGAAATTCGCATTGGAATGGCAGCACCTTTGAGTGGCGGCTTTGCCCCGCTTGGAAACCAGCTGATCGAAGGCGCCCGCGTGGCGGCCAGTGCGAAAAACGCGCAGCTCGTCGTTGCAGATAATCGCTGTGATGCAGAAGGTGGCAAAGCCGCGGCAGAAACCTTCATCAAAGAAAACGTCCAGATCGTAACCGGCTTTCTCTGTTCGGAAGCGTTGGAAGCAGCACTTCCCGTTCTGAGCCAGCAGAATATTCCTGTCATCGCCTCAGGCGTCAGCGAACAAACCCTTACAGAAAAGCGTGCAGCAACGCCTTTTCCGGTTTTCCGCATTACGACAGGGCTGGAGAAGGAAACGCGTGCTACGGGTAGCTTTCTGGCAAGCCTATGGCGCTCCCAGCCCTTCGCGGTCATAGACGATGGCACGATTGAAGGCCGCGAACGTGCGGGGCAGGTTTTGGCTCACCTGAAGGACCAGCAGCTTCAGCCTGTTTTCACGGATACATATCGCCCCGGCCTCGAAAACCAAAACGCGCTTGTTGCGCGCCTGCGTCGTGCAGGAGCAACGCATGTTTATGTCGGTGGGGAACGCGACGACATTGCAGCTATTGGCACAAGTGCCGTGGCACTTAAATATCCGCTGGTTATCGCGGGCGGCAGCGTCCTCAATGCAGCGCCGGGTGCTCAACCACTGAGCACTGAAACCCTGATGATTGCACCTCTGAAGCCGCAGGATCTTTCGACAGCAAAAACGGCGGTCGATGCCATCAGTCAGGCAGGCAAACTGCCGGAAGCCTATTCCGTCACTGGTTTTGCCAGCATTGAACTCGCGGCTTCCGCGATCAGCAAAGCTGCGGAACAAAAGCTGCCGCTTATTGATATCTTGCGCGACAGCTCATTTGAAACCGCGCTTGGCACAATCAAATTCGATGGTAACGGTATGCGCAGCGACAATCCAAATCGCCTGCAGCGCTATGATGGGACGCATTTTATAACAGCTGACTGATTAGCCCGATCAGGCTAGCAGCGATAATAATCCCGGTCATAACACTCATACTCGACCAGAAAAGCGAAAGCGCAGCATCGATATCGTCTGCATCAGCTTCCCGCTTACCTTCACCATAAAACAGCGGTGCTTCGACCTTTTCCGATCCATATTGGCGCGGTCCGGCAAGTGCCAGCTCAAGCGCACCTGCAAAGGCCGATTCCGGCCATCCAGCATTGGGCGAACGGTGCAGGCGCGCATCGCGCCACATGACGGATAGTGTTCTTTTCCCGGCTTTTTTATCGACCGTAAACGCAGCAGCTATTGCAGTCAGCAATCCGGTCAATCGTGCTGGAATATAGTTTGCAAAATCATCGAGACGGGCAGCGAAACGCCCGAAATGACGATAACGGTCATTGAGATGGCCGATCATCGAGTCTGCCGTGTTGATGAGTTTATACGCGAAGAGCCCCGGCAATCCGCCGACGAGAAACCAGAAAGCAGGAGCAACAATGCCATCCGACGCATTCTCGGAAAGGCTTTCAATCGCTGCGCGACTGATACCGCCTTCATCGAGCTGATCCGGGTTCCGTCCGACAATCATCGAAACCGCTTTGCGACCACCTTCAATACCGTCTTCACGCAACCCAGAGGCTACCGCCCGCACATGATCGGCAAGGCTTTTCTGGGCCAGAAACACTGCGACGATGGTGATTTCAACCAGCGCGCCCGCTGTCCCCAGATAAGGCAGCAAATAGTCTAGCGCCAACCCCACCACAACACATGAAATTACCAGTCCGATTATCAGCCATATGCCATTACTGCGCAGTGCATTGACGGAAAGACTATGATCGTTGAGACGTTTTTCACCCCAGCTGATTGCCTTGCCAAACAGAACCACCGGATGCGGAACTTTCTGCCAGAGCTGCGGCGGATCACCCACCACACGGTCCAGAACAAGCGCTAAAGCAAGAATAATCAGCTTTATTTCCATCGACTTGATGCGCTTTCCTGAATCACTTTTTCAAGCGGAGAATATCCCGCAATGCATGTTCAAATCGCATAAGGCCCGCCTGATCAGGCGCGAGTCCGATGCGCAGCCAGCTTGGTGCATAGGCAAACTTTCGGACAAGAATATGCCGCTCACAAAGTGCATCGTAAATTGCACGAGCATTTTCATGTTCAACGAGCGAAAACAGAGCTGTGCCACCTACTTCCAAGAGCTGACAATGTGCGAGCGTCGCGGCAAGTTCTGCCCGTCTTGTATCAATGCGTCCGTGAAAGGCCTCAAGTTCAACACCACTTTCGAAAGCATGGAGTGCAATCGCAAGCGTTGGTCCCGCCACAGCCCATGGACCGAGCCTGTCTGCAACGCGCTTCACAAGCTCATCATTCGCAAGCAGGAACCCAAGCCGGACACCTGCAAGGCCAAAGAACTTGCCAAAGGATTTCAACACGACCAGCGGCGCATTCGCAGCATGTCTTGCAATGCTCACCTCCGGATGCGGATCGGCAAAAGCCTCATCCACAACCAGAAAACCGCCACGCTCGCCCAACTTTCGCGCAAGCCCCAGCAAATCAGGCCGCGCAATAATCCGGCCATCCGGGTTGTTCGGATTGACGATTGTGACCACCCGTGCATCCTCTGGGATGTCGTCGAGCGTCGCACATTCGATCACATTCCAGTTCGCCGCTTCAAAAGCTGCCGCATGTTCCTGATAGGTCGGGCCCAAAATGGCGACCGTCGCAGGTTCAAGCAATGTCGGAATAAGCTGAATAAGCGCCTGCGTTCCCGGGCTGGCAACGATTGGCGCATTCTGACCTGCTTCGTAATAGGAACGCGCCGCAGTCAGAACCCGCAACAATAACCCCTCATCCGGCAAACGATTCCACAAGGGCGCAGCCAGTTCCGGCAGAGGAAAATGTTCGGGATTGATACCCGTTGAAAGATCAAGCCAGTCGTCGGCCTTACCGCCAAAGCGCGCAATGGCCCTATCCAGCGCTCCGCCATGCTCAATAGTCATGTTCAGGCATTCTCTCCGGAAAAATCAATTACATGCATGAAGGAGCCAGCAGCTGAACCAACGCGAAGTCCCGCCTCTCCCAGTTCCTCGCCTAACGCATCGCGGACGCGGAACAGCCGTTCGGCCTCACCTTCACGCACAATACTGGCATAGTGAAACTCATGGGCGTAAAGCGGCAACGGCCATGGCGAACCCGACAAAGGTTCCAGTTTGCGATAGCCAAGGTGCATTTTGCGTTTGGCAAAGCTTGTTTCAAGCGGAAGCAGCCCAAGCATAGCGTGCTTAACCGATGACGAATCTTCCAGCGTCTCACCCAGCACCATATAGCCGCCACACTCGCCGTAAATGCGCGCACCACGATCCGCAGCGCGCCTCATGCTCTGCTGGAAATGCTGCGCTTGGCTCAATTTCCCGGCATAAAGCTCAGGATAGCCTCCCGGCAGATAAATGGCGTCAGCACTTTCATCGGGCGCTTCGTCAACAAGCGGTGAAAAGAATGAAAGCTCAGCACCACGCCTGCGCCAGCCTGCAAATAGATGCGCATAGGCAAAGGCAAAGGCGTCGTCTCGCGCTACTGCAATGCGGTTTCCAAGCGGCGTGAGGCGAGGAACATTCGCCATAGCCTCATGATGCTTTGGCCGCGACCAGATATGCTCTAATGCGCTTAAATCAATACGCGCATCAACCACATCCGCAGCGTGCTCAAGGAAACGCTCCAGATCGGCATGTTCCGCTGCTTGAACAAGCCCAAGATGCCTGGAAGGCAGAACCAGCGCTTCATCTCGCGGAATTACGCCCAGAACGGCAATACCGAGCGGTTTGATCGCTTCGCGCAGCATGGCCTCATGTCTGCCGCTGCCAACCCGGTTAAGAATAACCCCGGCAATCAGCACATCTTTGCGAAACTGGCTGAAACCCGAAATGAGTGCTGCAATGGAATGGGATTGGCGGGCGCAATCGACCACCAGAACCACTGGCAGATCAAGAGTTCGCGCCAGATCTGCCGACGAACCCTTTCCATCGAGCGATCCGTCGAAAAGCCCCATCATGCCTTCAACAACAAGCAGCTTGTTGCCCTCAGTCATACGGGATGAAATGGCACTGATAAGCTCTGGCCGCATGGCCCAGGGATCAAGATTAAAGCAATCCACACCGCTGGCAGCCTTATGGTAAGCAGGATCGATATAATCGGGACCAGCTTTCGCAGGTGCAAGCGCCTCGCCGCGCCGCTTTAGAGCGCGCAGCAGCCCAAGCGTCAAAGTGGTTTTGCCTGAACCGGAAGCCGGCGCTGCAATCATGAAACCCTTCATGCGCTCTTCTCTCTGCTAAGATGAAGCGGATCGCTTGTCAGTTTTCGACCCTGAGATGCACCGGCCCAGTCAAGCCCAGCACGTAGCTTCACTACCTCTCCCACAACCACGATTGCCGGTGGCTTGAGACCCGATGCTTCTACATCTACAACCGCGCGTGACAATGTTGTCTCCAGAACCACCTGTTCAGGCAAGCTGGCATTGCAGACAAATGCGACCAGCTCATCTGGCGAGCGTCCTGCTGTCATCAGACGCTCTGTGATGACGTCGATATGCTTCATCGCCATATACATCACAATAACCGGAGAAGACTGAGCAATGCCCTCCCAATTAATACGATCTGGCATCAGCCCTGTTGCATCGTGGCCCGTGAGGAATGTAACTGATTGGTTGATATCGCGATGCGTGGCCGCAATTCCTGCATAGGCAAGACCGCCGATACCCGCTGTAATGCCTGGCACAATGCGAAACGGCACGCCATGTTCAACAAGCGTCAGCGCTTCCTCGGCTCCGCGCCCAAAGACGAATGGATCACCACCTTTCAGGCGCAGAACCTTCTTGCCTTCCTGAGCTAGCTCAACCAATCGCAGCGAAATATCGCGCTGCTTTGGTGAAGGCTTGCCGCCTCGTTTGCCTGCGTATTCAACAATTGCGTCATCGCGCTTGAGTGAAAGACAGGCTTCATCGACCAGCGCATCATAGACAATAACATCCGCTTCTCGCAGCGCGTTGACCGCATGCAATGTAAGCAGGCCCGGATCACCCGGCCCGGCACCAACAAGCCAGACGTGCCCGGGCTGTATCGCGGGCAAGCTGACTTTGCTCTTCGCAACGATACATTCCGGCGCATGTTCAGGCTTAATCATCGTCATCAACCATAATTCTATCTAGTGGTCTAACTCCAAAATTTACCACCATCGGTTACCAGCGCTGAGAAATTTTGGAGTTTAAAAGACCACTAGCATCTCTATGAACCTAGTGGATTTTTCGAATTTTACGTTTGTTACGACGCCTACTTCAGTAGAAATACAAACGTAAGATTCAATCCACTAGCGGCACAGCTATCAGATACATTATAAGGCGTCCATGAACGATGAAACCGACCCTGCGAATAAAACTCCGGAAACGGACAAAGAAAAAGCCGAACTGCGTCGCGGCTGGACAACGGGTGCCTGTGCCACAGCTGCTACCAAGGCAGCGCTGACTGCGCTCATTACCGGTGAATTCCCCGATCCGGTCGGCATCATCTTGCCCAAAGGCGAAGTCCCCTATTTCCAGCTTGAATATGAAGGGCTGGGTGAAGGCTATGCCATGGCAGGTATCGTCAAAGATGCGGGTGATGATCCGGATGTCACGCACGGCGCAACAATCATTTCAACCGTTTTCCCTGCCCCTCCCGGCACAGGCATTGTGTTTCAGGCTGGTGAAGGCGTAGGCACCGTAACCCGACCCGGCTTGCAAATTCAGCCGGGCGAAGCGGCAATCAATCCAACTCCGCGCCGCATGATGACAGAGATCTGCGAACAGATATGTGCGGAATATGGTCTGCCTGCCGATCTGGTGATTACGATTTCCGTTCCGGGTGGCGAAGAAATTGCGCAGAAAACGTGGAACCCCCGCCTTGGCATCGTTGGCGGCATTTCGATCTTGGGTACGACAGGCGTTGTGCATCCCTTTTCGTGTTCAGCATGGATACATTCTATCCATCGCGGCATAGATGTGGCGCGTGCCGAAAAGCAAAAACATGTACTCGCTGCGACCGGCTCAACCTCTGAAGACGCAGCACAAGCACTTTATGATCTGCCGGATTTTGCAATTCTCGACATGGGTGATTTTGCTGGTGGCGTACTCAAATATCTGCGAGCGCATCCCATCGATAAGCTTACCCTTGCAGGTGGATTCGCCAAGCTTACAAAACTTGCTCAGGGTGAACTTGATCTTCATTCCGCGCGCTCACAGGTCGATAAAAGCTTCCTCTGGACTATTGCCGAAAAGGCTGGCGCGCCAAGCGACATGAAGGACCGGATTCTTTTTGCGAACACTACGCTGGAAGTGCTTGAAATGACTCAAAGCCTTGGCATCGACATGGCTACGCCGATTGCTGAAAAAGCTAAGCGGGTGGCGCTCGAAACCCTGCGCGGCGCACCTGTTGAAGTCGAAATCATTGTGACGGATCGCAAAGGCAATATCCTTGCCCGCCTCTAAAATACTCATTCTTGGCGGCACGGCCGAAGCATCAAAGCTTGCTTCCTCACTGGAGGCCCTACCCGTCGAAGCTATCACCTCGCTTGCAGGCCGAACGGCCAACCCTGCTCCAGTCATCGGCAAGCTGCGCATTGGCGGATTTGGCGGCGCAGAAGGTCTAACGGCTTATCTGGCAACCGAAAAAATTGATCTTCTGATTGATGCGACACATCCCTATGCAACGCGCATTTCACACAATGCTATCGTTGCATCCGATATGGCAAATATTCCGCTACTCCGGCTTGAACGTCCAGCCTGGGAAAAGGCAAGCGGCGATAACTGGATTGAGGTCGAGAACGAAGCGCAGGCTGCGACCTTGATCCCCGCTGGTGAGCGTGTTCTGCTCGCTTTAGGACGACAGCACATTGCCCCCTTTGCAGAACTTAACGATGTGCATTTCGTTATGCGGATGATCGACCCGCCGGAAGTCAAACTCCCGCACGATTGCGAGATCGTCTTGGCAAAGCCCGGCAATTATGAAGCTGAGGTCCAATTCCTTAGCGGACGCAAAATCGGGTTGATCGTCAGCCGCAATTCCGGCGGCAGCATCTCTTATGCCAAGATCAAAGCGGCCCGTGATCTCGCCATCCCGGTCATGATGATCAGCCGCCCACCAGTTACGGCCAAAACTGTTGTCGCCACTGTGGATAAAGCAATTGAATTCGCGCGTTCAGCTTTAAGGTTTTGAGCGCGCAACATGACTATGCGCTTCATGATAGAGCGCTGAATCCCGGAAGTTCTTCGGGTCAAGACCACGTCCAATGAACACCATCGCCGTTCTTTTGACGCCAGAAAGCTCCACTTTCGCCACAATGTCAGACAGTTTTCCGCGCAATATCTGCTCGTCTGACCACCCAATTCGGTATGCAACGACCACTGGACAGTCAGAACCGTATAGTGGCGTCAGCTCCGTTTCGATCTTCGCAAGGTTCCGGATCGATAGGTGAATGACCAAAGTCGCACCAGATTTACCCAGTGTGGCGAGATCCTCACCTTCCGGCATCGCAGATGATTTTACCGAAGTCCGCGTCAGAATAATGCTCTGGTTAACTTCCGGAATTGTCAGTTCCTGTTTCATTGCAGCCGCAGCCGCTACAAAAGCCGGGACACCCGGCGTCACGTCATAAGGGATACTGAGCGTATCAAGCCTGCGCATCTGTTCAGCCATCGCGCCATAAATCGATGGATCTCCTGAATGCACCCGTGCAACATCATGCCCTTTGGCATGAGCCGCCTCAATCGCCGCAATGATTTCATCAAGTGTCAGCGAGGAACTATCAATCAGCAGCGCATTATCGGGTGCAGATGCAACAACTTCTTTTGGCACCAGCGATCCTGCATAAATGCAGACCTGACAGCTTTCGATCAGTCGCAAACCACGCACGGTGATAAGGTCGGCGGCACCGGGACCGGCTCCAATGAAATGAACTGTCACGTTTTCTTCCTCTGTTCAGGCGTTTCGAATGCCTGTCAGGTGGCAGAAGAGTCAATCTTTTTCAGGCAAAAGTCCTTGAATATCATTGAAGATCGACTGCCACTCTTCCGGAGTCAGCTCGAAGAAGTTGAAGCTTCTGAGCAGAAATGCACCCTCATTAGCAATGAAAGCCAATCTCGCGCGCCTGCCTTCAGGTGTCGAAACATCAAGTCCATCCCACTGCTTGCGATACCAGGTCCGCGTTTCATCGAGATAATGGGAGTTGGGAATAAGGCTCGCCATCATGGCGGCAAATCGTGAATCGTCCTCAGCATCGCTTTCGCGCGTCACCGCGATATGGGCAGCAATATGTGAAATCGCATCTTGTCTGTGCTGTTTGCGCGCTGTCACCAAATCGTCGAACCGGTCGCCCCACCGCTCGATCATAGCTTTCATCAGCCCGTCTTTATTACCAAAGCAATATTGCACCCCGCCCTTGGTAACACCGGAGGCCTGCGCCACCGCATCCATGGTCAGCGCAACGATACCACCTTCGGCAACCAGCTTCTCGGCCATATCCAGAACGTGGTCACGGTCGATTGAGCGCGGACGACCGGTTTTCTGCAATTTCTTACTTTCCATACGGACGGATTTATATTATGTCAGCCACCCTGACAAGTTTGAATACGTTCGTATTGAAAAGGTTTAATCCGATGTTGCCGCAAAATCGCTGGCTCGTTCTCGCAATTGTTTCCAGCGCGTTGTTTCTGATCGTTGTGGATATGACAGTGCTTTACACAGCGCTGCCACGCCTCACCCATGATCTGGCGGCAAGTGCTTCCGAAAAGCTCTGGATCATGAATATCTACCCGCTGGTGGTGGCAGGCCTGCTGCCGGGCCTCGGCACGCTAGGCGACAAGCTCGGCCACAAGCGCATGTTCATGAATGGCCTGGTGGTGTTTGGCCTTGCTTCGCTATGCGCAGCCTATTCGCCAAACCCGGAAGTGCTGATCGCAGCCCGCGCATTTCTCGCCTGTGGCGCGGCAATGATGATGCCTGCTACGCTGTCGATCATTCGACTGACCTTCACCGATGAAAAAGAACGCTCGCTTGCCATTGGCATCTGGGCGGCGATTGCTTCGGGTGGCGCGGCCATCGGCCCTGTCGCGGGCGGTGTACTGCTCGAATATTTCTGGTGGGGCTCAGTGTTCCTGATTAACGTGCCTGTTGTACTGGTGGCCCTGGCACTTTCGGCCTTCAACCTTGAAAATCGTCCCCTTGGCTCCAAGCGCAAATGGGATCTCGTCGGCTCGATCCAGATTATGATCGGCCTGATCGCGTTGACCTATGCCGTCAAGGAACTTGCCAAGCGCGATGCATCGATGACTGTCTTTGCGAGTGCTCTGATTATCGGCCTCATCGCAACGACCATTTTCGTGCGTCGTCAGTTTTCAAGCAAGGAGCCGCTCATCGACTTCTCGCTGTTTAATAACCGACTGTTCTCAACGGGTGTGTTTGCGGCTCTCGTTGCGTCCGGTTCGATGACTGGCATGGAACTGGTGTTCAGCCAGCGCATGCAGCTGATCGAAGGCATGACGCCTTTGCAGGCTGGCCTGATGATCTTGCCTATTCCACTTGCGGCCTTTGTAGCTGGACCGCTGGCTGGTATGATGTTGCCGCGCCTTGGCGCAGGCAAGGTACTTTGGGCGTCGCTCGGCATCACCGCTCTCGGTGTGGTGATCTATATCCTGACCTATAAGCTCTCGACGCATTTCTATCTGGCGGGGCTTGCAGTCCTCGGTTTTGGTGTTGGCTGTGCAATGACCGGCGCATCCTCGTCAATCATGGGCAATGCACCGGCCGAAAAGGCTGGCATGGCGGCATCTGTCGAGGAAGTTTCGTTTGAACTTGGCAATGCGCTGGGTGTGACGATCTTCGGAAGTATCCTGTCGGCATTCTATACCGCCAGCCTTATCCTGCCTGCAGGCTCAAGCATTCCATCTGTTGTCCGCGACAGCCTGGATGAAGCGCTTCTCGCTGCACAATCGATGCCGGAAGCGGATGCCTATGCTCTGACTACCCTCGCATCGGAGGCATTCGAAAATGCCTATGTGGCTGTCATCGTTGCAACCGCTGCCCTGCTGCTCGTTGCGACTGTTGCAACCTACATCGTGCAACGTCGCAAAGTGAAGATCGCGTAATTCATACGCTCCGTGTCACCGCAATCGCTGCGGTGGCACATTCACTGGTCGTTTTTCCGATCAACAATTCTGCATCAGCTCCAGCCGCAGCAAGCGCTGCAGATTCTGCAACGCCATGGCATCCGACCGTAGCGAAAACAACGTCCGACGGGTGCTTCAACTTTGGCGTTTCTTCTTCGAGCCGCTCGGCATCAAAGAAGTGCAGCTTGCAACCATAATGTTGAGCAAACTTGGCCCAGACCAGATCACCTTGCTTGGTGGAAATTGTTGCTATGACAGCCGGTCGCTTCAAACCGGCTTTAAGCAAAACCTTGTCTGCCAATGAAACGAGTTCCTCGAGACTTACGCCTGACGAACTTCCCATCCCAAGCGCAGCCCGTTTTTCCTTAGACTGCACGAGGTGCCGATTGCGGGGCCAGCTGCTGAGCCTGCCGCAAATCATCCGCTGTAACGCCAAGGATGTCGGCAATGCGCTTGATCATCGCTGTTTCGGACTGATCAACATGATTATCTGCACGCGCAATGCGCATTAGATCGCGCAGCAGTGACGCACGGCGTTCAGGGGCCATTTCAGCCAGCATAGAAGCCGCCTGCTTGGTGGTGGTCTCATAGCCAAAGTCTTTAAGATACTCGGTAACTTCTGGCAGCTCTTCAGCCGAAATACCAAAATTCTCGGAAACAATGTCTCTGAAAGCTGCAATTTCTGCCGGATGACGATCGCCATCGGCAAAAACCACATGAAGCAGAAGAAGCAGTTCCGAAGCGAGTGCCGGATCTTCGGCGACACGCTGCACAGCACTCTTTTTGCTGAGAAACGCAGTAATGCGTTCGAAAATGCTTTCGCTCATGGATGACCGTCTCCTGTTACCAACCTGACCTGCATCAATAATGATGCCTGAACAAAAAAACAACGCAAGCGCCAGCAAGTTCCCGCCGTCGTCTTTACCCGAAAAAGCAGGCGAAACGCGTCTGGCGCAATCAGGTTGTCTGCTCTATGTTGCGTCAACTTTTGCCGGACCCCCCATGCTTGAATTTTTCGATACATTGACGCTCCTCCTGACCATGGCCGCTTTCATTGCGGGCATTATCGATTCTATCGCAGGCGGAGGCGGTATGATTACGATCCCTGCCTTGCTTCTGGCAGGTGTACCACCTGTCGAAGCGCTTGGCACAAACAAGTTGCAAGGTCTGTTCGGCTCTTCCTCTGCAACCATTGCCTACGCACGCAAAGGCCATGTGAACATCAAGGAACAATGGCCCGAAGCCATTGCATCGCTGGTCGGTTCAGTTTTTGGTGCGCTTTTAGCAACCGTCCTGCCCGTCGATATCATGCGGGCAGCACTGCCAATTCTGCTGATCGCGATTGCCATTTACTTTGCGGTGAAACCAAGCCTTGGTGATGTGGATCGCGCACGCCGGATAGGACCTTTCCTGTTTGGCGTCACGCTGGTTCCATTGATTGGCTTTTACGACGGGCTTTTCGGCCCCGGCACCGGTTCATTCTTCATGCTGGCATTCGTCGCACTTGCAGGCTACGGCGTACTGAAAGCAACTGCTCATACCAAGCTGCTCAATTGCGCATCCAATATCGGCGGCTTTGCCACTTTCGCGCTCGTTGGCACGATCAACTGGAAACTAGGCATCTGTATGGGGATTGCACAGTTCATCGGCGCTCAGATCGGTGCAAGCCTTGCCATGAAGATTGGCTCACGCATCATAAAGCCCCTGCTGATTGTAGTGAGCCTCGCGCTTGCCGTGCGGCTACTGATGGAGCCGAGCAATCCTATTCGCCAGATGATAGGTTTCTAGTTATTTGTTTCAACGCGCATCTATATCCGAAAACCGCTTCGCACTTTTCGGGATGCGCTCTAAATCCTCAGCGCTACCAGCACAACACCACAGCCGATCAGCGCAATTCCAAGCCAGTTGATTGTAGACATACGTTCGCCAAGGAAGGCTGCGCCGAAAAGCGCGACTAAAACGACCGACAGTTTATCGATAGGGGCGACGCGTGACGCGTCACCAATTTGCAGCGCCCGAAAATAGGCAAGCCATGAGGCGCCGGTCGCAAGACCGGAAAGCACGAGAAACACCCACGACTTTGCAGAAATCTCGCCGGGCTTCTGCCATTGACCTGTCACGGTCAGAAAAAGACACAGTGCGCCGATAATCACCAGCGTACGAACCAGCGTAGCAAAATCTGAATTGATGCCCTGAATGCCGACCTTCGCGAATATCGCCGTCAAGGCAGCGAAAACTGCCGACATCAATGCCCAGAATTGCCAGCTTGCTACCATGATCAGAACTCGATCCCCTTTTGCGCCTTCACGCCCGAACGGAACGGATGTTTGATCATTTCCATCTCGGTGACAAGATCAGCAAACTCAATCAGTTCATCTTTGGCGTTACGCCCGGTGATGATGACGTGTTTCATTTCAGGCTTGGCCTTCAACACTTCAATCACTTCATCGACCGGCAGATAGTCATAGCGAAGCACGATATTGAGCTCGTCGCAAAGCACCATGTCATAGCTTTCATCGAGGATCAGGGCCTTCGCCTGTTCCCATGCGTCACGCGCCATGGCGATATCGCGAGCACGATCCTGCGTTTCCCAGGTAAAGCCTTCGCCAAGCGCCGAGATTGTCACCTGCTCCGGAAACTTCTCCAGTACCCAGCGCTCGCCGGTATCCCATGAACCTTTGACAAACTGCACGACACCAATTTTCATGCCATGGCCAAGCGCACGGAAAACCATACCGAAGCCTGCGCTCGACTTACCCTTGCCTTTGCCCGTATGGACAATCACAAGACCTTTTTCGTCGGTCTTGGTGGCCTGAATCTTGTCGCGCGCCGCTTTCTTCTTGCGCATTTTATCGGCATGACGGGCATTCAATTCCTCTTCCGTCATCGAAAGAAGTTTCGCAGATTTCTCAGCCATTTAATGCCCTTTCCGGAATCAGTTTTTTAAGTTTAACAAGGTCCACGGAAGATGACAGATCTTCCAGATCGGACTTTGCTTACAAACAAAGAGTGGCACGTCACATCGTCGTTTTCGTGCGATACTCCATAAGGTTTTCCAGCTCAAACCGCGCAGAATTGGAACGCGGCACCCAAAAGCCACGTTCAATTGCATCGTTGAGCTTTGACGCGGTTTCACTCAATGCAGCCGGGTTTTTCTCAAGCATAAAATCATGCACCGCTCTATCAGCGATATAAGCCTGATAGACAGCCTCGAAGTGATGATTACCGACTTTGCCAGTCGTAGCTGCGAAAGCGAAAAGATAATCGACAGTGGCGGCAATTTCCGCTGCACCCTTATAGCCATGGCGCATCACACCAGCGATCCATTTGGGGTTTGCCGCACGGCCACGCACAACCCGCGCCAGCTCTTCTTCGAGTGTACGGATAACCGGCTTCTCAGGTTTTGAATGATCGTTGTGATAGACGGTCGGCATCGCGCCCGTCAGTTTCTCAACAGTCGCAGCCATTCCACCTTCGAACTGATAATAATCGTCGCTATCGAGCAAATCGTGCTCGCGGTTATCCTGATTTTGCACCACGGCCTGCACCGAACGAAGCCGTTCTTCAAGAAGCCCGCGTTCCGCTTGGCCTTCTTCGCCTGCGCCATAGGCATAACCACCCCAGACGAGCCAGGCTTCTGCCAGATCGTTGCGACCGGCCCAGCCGTTTTCGTCAATCAGTGCCTGCAATCCAGCACCATAGGCGCCGGGCTTTGATCCGAACACGCGATAGCCCGCGCGACGCTCGGCAGTCTTTTCATCAGCCCCCGTTGCGATAAGCCGTGCTTGTTCAGCTTTGATGCGGTTAGCAATCGGATTGTCGTCCGCCTCTTCATCGAGTGCACCCACAGCACGAACGGCCTTGTCAAACAGTGCAATCTGTTCGGGGAAAGCATCGCGGAAGAAGCCAGAAATGCGCAATGTCACATCCACGCGCGGGCGTCCAAGCTTGGCAATCGGCACGATCTCATAGCCAGTGACACGGCGCGAAGCCATATCCCAGACAGGTTTCACACCGATGAGCGCAAGCGCCTGCGCAATATCATCGCCGCCGGTGCGCATATTGGAAGTGCCCCATGCGGTCAAACCAAACGATGTCGGCCACTCGCCATGATCCTGTGTGTAGCGCGTGATGAGCAGTTCAGCTGATTTACGCCCCAGTTCCCATGCGGCTGGTGTCGGCACGGCACGGCTATCGGTCGAGAAGAAATTGCGCCCAGTCGGCAAAACATCTGGCCGTCCACGCGTTGGCGCACCCGATGGTCCCGGCGGCACAAAGCGCCCTGAAATGGCAGACAGAAAACCTTCAATCTCCGAAGGGCCACAGGATGTCACCATTGGGCGCAAATGATCATTGATCGATTGCAATACTGCATTGGTCTGCGTCCACTCTGCCGGGCAGTCAACCTCGCCCTCCACAAACTGCGCGGCAAGCAATTCGATACGTTCAACCGTATCACCTTTAATACGCCAGCTTGCAGGACTTGCAGCCAACAGCAGTGCAGGCTTCGGCCCGATCCACGGATCAGCCATCGCACAATCGAGCGGATCAAATTCTTCGCCAAGACCTGCATCTTTTGCTATTGCACGTTGCAGGCTCTGTTCGCCCGGTGAGCCACCCAGAGCAACAGGAATACTACGCGGAACGCGTGCCAGTGCTACCAGCAAATCGGTAAGCAAACGCCCCTCTGGGGCCAGACCAAAAATATGCAGCCCATCACGGATCTGCATTTCCTTGAGATCGCAGAGATAGGCATCAAGCTTTTGCAGCGCCATATCTTCATCGTCATGGTCGTGAATACCCGCGTCGCGGTCGAGACCAATATCGCGCACCAGATCAAGAATTTGCGCTTTCAACCGCAGCAGGCGACGCGGATCAACGCCCGACGCCTCGTAATATTCATCGACCAGTGCTTCCAGATCCTTGAGCGGGCCATAGCTTTCGGCTCGCGTCAACGGCGGCGTCAGATGATCGATGATCACGGCGCCCGCGCGGCGCTTGGCCTGCGTGCCTTCACCCGGATCATTGACGATAAACGGATATACATGCGGTGTCGGGCCGAAGACCGCTTCGGGATAGCAATTTTCCGATAGCGCTAAGGCTTTACCGGGCAGCCATTCCAGATTCCCATGCTTGCCCATATGCACGATGGCATCGATCTTCGCCACATCACGCAGATAAGCATAAAACGCGATATAGCCATGCGGTGGCACCAGATCAGGTGAGTGATAGGTTTCTTTCGGATCAATATTATAGCCGCGTGCTGGCTGAATACCGGCAATGGTTTCGCCAAGTTTCATCAGCGGCAGTGCGAAACCTTCAAGCTTTCTATCAAAGAACGGGTCATTCTCCGGACCACCCCAGCGCATTGTCACTTCATTCTGAATCACATTCGGAAGCTTTGCAAAGAAAGCCTTGTATTGATTCAGAGAAATGATTTCGCGGATTACACGCCCATCACGCGCGGCATTGGTTGGGCCAGCCATCAAAAGCTGCATGAAAGCATCACTATTGGCAGGCACCTCACCTACCTGATAGCCCTCACCTTTCATAGCCCACAGCACTTCCACAGTTCCCGCAGGCGTATCAAGCCCAACGCCATTGCCAAGCCTACCATCGCGGTTTGGATAATTGGCGAGGATCAACGCAATGCGGCGTTCTTGCTGCGCTTTCCGCTTCAGGCGCACCCAGTTTGCCGCCAGTTCCGCCACAAAAGCCACGCGACCTTCATCCGGCTCGTGGGTGACTATATTGGCTTCAACCGCGCTATCGAATTGCTTTGCCGATTTGAACGACACCGCACGCGACAGCACTCGGCCATCCACTTCCGGCAGCGCCACATTCATCGCGAGATCGCGCGCCAGCAGCCCCTGCTGAGATGCCTGCCATGTGGCTTTTGGCGTACCAGAAAAGATCACCTGCAAAACCATATTGCCGCGCTTATCAAGCACGGTCGGTTTACGCTCGGCACCCGGTGATGAAATCGCAAAGCCGGTTGCATTGAGCACAATATCCGGCTGGCAATCTTCAAACAGGCCATCAACAACCGCCGCCGAAAGTCTGTCCTTGAGGCTGGAAACAAAGATCGGAACTGGGTTCAAGCCCTTGGCCTGCAATGCCCTGATCATTGCTTCAACCGGCTGTGTCTGTCCGCTCTGCACGAGCGCACGATAAAAAATGATTGCCGCAGCAGGCGCATCAGCGGCCTTCCATTGCTGGCGGATGAGATCGAGCGAAGGCGCGGCCATATCCGGCCACCACAGTCCAGCTTTTAGAAGCGGTGCCGCCTCTTCCGGCTTTTCGCTTTCATCAATCAATGCGCAACAATAATCAAGAAAGCGAGACGTATTGGCGGCCCCGCCCTCGATCAGATATTGCCAGAGAGCATCCCGCTCCTGCGCTGGCACGGTCGAAAACCTTGTCAGTCCGTAATCGGGCTTATCATCACCCGGCAGCACGGCGATCTTGATGCCGTGTGAAACCGCACAGGCATGAAGCGCCTCAAGCCCGTAAGGCCAATAGGTCTCGCCACCAATAATCCGCACGACAATAAGCTTCGCATGTTGTGCCGTACGCTCAATATAAGCGTCGACCGACATGGGATGTGTGAGGCTTAGAAAGTTGGCCAGTCGCACACTGTGTCGGAGACTTGGCCCGCTTTGCCCAAGCTTATGTGCTTGAGCAAGACTGGCCAGTTCCGTATCGGCAGCGGAAAGGAACAATATGTCACCCGGCGTCTGGCCGAGGTCGACGGCCTCATTGCCGTCGCTTATCGTTCCTTTCTGGGCAAGTAAAAGATGCATTACGAAACGGCGTCTTTCACAGATTTGGTGATTGTCTGCTCGTCAATCTCATGCAGACCAATGACGACAAGACGCGTATTGCGCGCTTCATCCTTGCCCCATGGACGATCGAAATAATGCTCAATACGCGGACCAACGGCCTGCACAACCAGACGCATCGGCTTGCCCGGCACATCGACAAAGCCCTTGAGACGCAGAACATCGTGCTCCGCAATCACAGCTTTGAGCTTCTCGGTAAATGCCTTTGGATCAGCAACCGAGCCTGCTTCCACAACAAAGCTTTCAAACTCATCGTGATCATGCTCATGGCCATCAGCATGATGGATTTCATGATGGGATTTGCGGTTGGCAATATCATCTTCCGTACCCACGCCAAGACCGAGCAGCACATCCGCACCAAGCTTGCCAAAGCTTGCTGGCACCATGTTGACGCGACGTGTTGAGCGTTCAGCCACATCGGCCTTCACGCTATCGAGTTTCGACGGATCAACGAGATCGGCTTTGTTCAGAACGATAAGGTCGGCTGCATGAATCTGATCCTCAAAAAGTTCCTCTAAAGGGCTTTCGTGGTCAAGAGATTCGTCCGCCGCGCGCTGAGCATCTACCTTGTCATGATCGTCAGCAAAACGGCCTTCTGCAACGGCAGCAGCATCTATAACCGTCACCACGCCGTCGACTGTTACCTGCGTCTTGATTTCAGGCCAGTTGAAAGCAGCGACCAGCGGCTGAGGCAGTGCCAGGCCAGAAGTTTCGATCACGATATGATCAGGACGATCCGCACGATCCAGAAGCTTGGTCATGGTCGGAATGAAGTCATCTGCAACAGTGCAGCAGATGCAACCATTGTTAAGTTCGATCACATCTTCCTCACGGCAGCTCTCGATACCGCAGCCTTTCAGAATTCCACCATCAACGCCCAGATCGCCAAACTCATTGATGATGAGCGCGATACGCTTGCCATTGGCATTTTCCAGCAGATTGCGGATCAGCGTCGTCTTGCCGGAACCTAAGAAGCCGGTGATCACGGTTGCTGGAATCTTTTGTCCCTGCATCGAATTATCCCTTCATTTTGAGCGGCAGACCTGCCGCCATGAAATAAACTTCATCCGCCACTGATGCCACGGCCTGATGCAAAAAACCGGCATGATCGCGAAACTCCCGCGCCATGCGGTTTTCCGGCACAATGCCGAGGCCAACTTCGTTGGAAACAAAAACAACGGGACCTGAAAGCTGACGCAATGCCGCTATCAGTGACTCGGTTTCAGCAGCGATATTCTGCTCTGCCATCATCAGATTGGTGATCCAGAGCGTCAGGCAATCGACCAGCAAGAAGCGGTCAAGCCCCGCGTGTTTTTGAAGCGCTCCTACCAGATCGAGCGGCTCTTCCACCGTCTGCCATTCACGCCCGCGACGGTCGCGATGAATGGAAATACGGCTTTCCATTTCCTTGTCGTATGCGCGTCCTGTCGCGAGATAAACAGGCTGAAGTCCTGAGTCCTCAACCAGTTTTTCTGCATAAGACGACTTACCAGAACGGGCTCCGCCAAGAACGAATGTAATTTTTGCATTTTCATTTCTGGGCGGAGCCATAGGTATCAGCCTTCAATATCCGACTTCGCATAAGCCTGAATGAACCAGCCCAATGCAAGACCAATGACGGCCCACATGAACAGGTTTGTTGCAAGCGATGCGACTGCATATTGCGAAGCAAGCAGCGATGGGATTGGCGATGCAATATCTTCCGGATGCGGTGCCCCATAAAGATGTGGTGCGATAATCAGCACCAGTCCAAGGATTTTGGAAATGATCTCACCGCGCAAAACCAGCAGATAAATGCCGACGCCGCTTAACACCACCGTCAGAATCCACCAGAGCTGGCGCTGCGCCAGATCGGCTGCGGGCATCGCAGGCAGTTCCGGCGAAAGTCCCAGAGCTGGCAGGAAAGCGACGGCAAAGAAACCGGCCACACCCCAGAAAATACCGTTCTGCGGCGTAATACGACGACCGAGAAGAAGCGCAACACCACCCAAAAGCAGGGCAAAACCTGCGCCAGCTACGAGATTGGCGAGCAATGTATTGCCAAGACGACCAAACGGCAGTTCTGCCCCGGCCTCACCTTCACCTTCGCTGGTTGCAGCTGCTGCATGATCGTGCGGTGCAGCCGCTTCGGCTGCGTCACCATGACTATGACCGCCACCAGCGTCTTCATAAGTTTCCGCCTGAATGATCAGCGGAACGGTTTTCAAGTACATGGCAGGCGTCACGAGAAGCCCTGCCAAAAGGCCAGCAGCAAGTGTGGCCAGAAGATAACGGATCAACATTTCATTCCCTCAACAGCAATTTCCGCTCCGATGGCCGTCCACCATCGAGCGTTGCTCATTTCCTGTTTCTAAAAGCTAAACGGCTTAGTGGCAGGGAAACCCGTATGAATGACGCGTGTCGTGCGCTGAATCGTGCAGCTTATCGGAGTGAGCAAGACCCACACCGTAAATCAGAAATGCACCAAGAAGCAGCGAAACGACAGCCGTGCCAAGACGCGTTGCGAGCGGCATAGCTAAAGTGTTGGGAACAGAATTTTGGGTACGCGCAGCCATGACAACCTCCGTGTAGGCAGCAGGGAAAACCTCCCATGGGGTGCGGACAAAACGTCCTTCACGCAACAGGCAGGTCTCCTGGCTCACGGGTCGCAGGGTTTGAAGCGCCTTCCCAGAAACACTGATGTTTCCAGTGGCTGCCGTTTAACCGGCTTGCCTCATCCCTCTCCGCTCTACAGTCGCGGGGTCGGCTGCGATAAAGACGCCCGGATTGGGTCCGTCCGTCGCATTCCCTTTTGGTATCGCCGGGATTCGTCCCGGCAAAACCTGTTGTGTAAATCGACACTAGGCTTTCGCCAATGCGGCGTCAATCGAGTGCAAACAACGCATCAATATCAAGACAGTTTTCAAGGCCGTCGGCCAGCTCATCAAGTGCCTCTTCAATGCCAGCACGATAATTCTCGCCTGAACTGCTCACGCCGAGCGTTGCAAGAAATTGCCGACGGAACTCATCCGCACCAAAAACACCATGCAGGTAGGTGCCCATCACCCGACCGTTCGCCGAGACTGCCCCGTCATCGTGATCGCCGATCCGCGCGAATGGGCGGATAGCATCGGGACCATTTGTACGCCCTATATGAATCTCGTATCCATCAAGTGCTGCATCATAAAGTTGCGAGTGAGCCGCAACATTGCGCACGACTTTTTCCAGTTCCATCACAGTGTTGACGTCCAGCAGCCCCAACCCGTCAATGTCGCGCACCTGACCCTCGATACCGCCCGGATCGCTTATCCGGTTGCCAAGCATCTGGAACCCACCACAAATACCAAGCACATGCCCGCCACGCCGCACATGGAGCTGCAAATCACGCTCCCATCCGTTTTCGCGAAATGCAATCAGATCGGCAATCGTCGATTTTGTTCCCGGTAAAACCACAAGCCCTACGTCATGCGGCAAAGGCTGTCCCGGCGGAACCATGACAACCTCAACCTGGTTTTCTGCTTTCAGCGGATCAAAATCGTCGAAATTCGCAATACGCGGCAACATGGGGACTGCTACTTTCAACGCCTTGGCATCGCCGCGCGTTGCTCGTTCCAGAACGACCGAATCTTCAGCAGGCAGTCGTGACACGGCTTTCAACCATGGAACGACCCCAAAAGAAGGCCAGCCCGTAAAGCGGGTAATCGCTTCCAGACCGTCATCGAACAGCGAAATATCGCCGCGAAACTTGTTGATCAGGAAGCCGCGCACCATGGCGCGATCCTCATCTGGAAGAATTGTATGCGTACCGACCAGCGAGGCAATCACCCCGCCGCGATCAATATCACCCACCAAGACGACTGGCACATTTGCACGCGTGGCAAAGCCCATATTGGCGATATCGCCGGCGCGCAGATTGATTTCGGCAGGCGACCCCGCACCTTCGATCAACACCAGATCGGCGCCTTCACTGACAACATCAAAGGATTCCATCACCGCCGCCATCAGTTGCGGCTTTAACTGCTGATAATAGCGCCCACGCGCCTCGCCACGCACTTTACCCTGCACAACCACCTGACTGCCCATGTCAGTCTGTGGCTTCAGTAGAACCGGGTTCATATGAACCGATGACGGCTCGCCGCAAGCCAGAGCCTGAAGCCATTGCGCGCGCCCAATCTCGCCGCCATCATCGCTGACGGCTGCATTATTCGACATGTTTTGCGGTTTGAACGGCCGGACTTTCAGCCCGCGATTGCGTGCAACGCGACAAAGACCGGCAACAAGCACGCTTTTGCCGACATCCGAACCCGTTCCCTGAAACATGATTGCGCGTGTCATGCGAGCTTGCCTATCCCAACTTCATGCGACTGGCAATCGCCAGCGGTTGCGGCAACCTTATATGCAAAAATGCGCATCAGTTTATTACAAAAGTGAGCAACATTATTCCAATGGAGCGTTGGCAGCCACTCGCCATTGTGATCTAGTCGCCTCAGGAGGGTGCGGTGCTCATAGGGAGGAAACCATGGATACTGCCGACCAGAACCAGTTTGAACTCAATGAAGATCAACTCGCCATTCAAGATATGGCGCGCGGCTTCGCATCGGATTTTGTTGCGCCTCATGCACTGCGATGGGATCGCGACAAACATTTCCCGATTGACGTTATAAAGGAAACCGGACCGCTCGGCATGGGTGGCATTTATGTCCGAGAAGACGTAGGTGGATCGGCACTTAAACGCTCGGACGCGGTGCTTATTTTCGAGGCTCTCGCCGAGGCTTGCCCAGCTTTTTCAGCGTTTATTTCCATCCACAATATGGCAGCATGGATGATTGACACGTTTGGCGATGAAAGCCAGCGTCAGACATTTTTGCCTAAACTGACGTCGATGGAATGGCTTGCCAGCTATTGTCTGACTGAACCGGGTTCAGGCTCCGATGCAGCCGCGCTTCGCACCCGTGCAGAGCGCGATGGCGATCACTATGTACTTAACGGCACCAAGCAGTTTATTTCCGGTGCGGGAGCTACCGATCTTTATGTAACTATGGTGCGTACCGGCGAGGACGGTCCGAAAGGAATTTCTACCATCGTTGTGCCGAAAGATGCGCCCGGCCTGTCGTTTGGCGCCAATGAGCACAAGATGGGTTGGAATATGCAGCCCACCCGCACAGTGATTTTCGACAATTGCCGCGTGCCTGTCGCCAACCGTCTGGGTGATGAAGGTACGGGCTTCCGAATTGCCATGGCTGGCCTTGATGGTGGACGACTGAACATCGCCGCCTGCTCGCTCGGTGGTGCACAATCTGCACTCAATAAAGCTTTGGAATATACGGGGCAGCGCAAGGCTTTCGGCCTGACAATTGACCGGTTTCAGGCGTTGCAGTTCCGTCTTGCTGATATGGAGACCGAGCTCTCGGCAGCAAGACAGCTTCTTTACAGTGCTGCGAGCAAGCTTGACCGCAAAACGCATGATGCCGGCAAATGGTCAGCGATGGCCAAACGCTTTGTGACCGACACAGGCTTTAACGTCACCAATGACGCGCTGCAGCTTCTGGGTGGCTATGGCTATCTTCATGATTACGGCATCGAGAAACTTGTCCGCGATCTGCGCGTTCATCAGATTCTCGAAGGCACCAACGAGATCATGCGCGTGATCATTGCTCGCCAGCTGATCGGACGCTGATACAAATATTGAATGGGAGGAAATCATGGCCACTATCGCGTTTATCGGCCTCGGTAATATGGGCGGTCCAATGGCCGCCAATCTGGTGAAGGCTGGACACAAGGTCATAGGCTTTGATCTGCTGCCTGCTCATCTTGAAGAAGCCAAAGCCAACGGCCTTCAGATCACGGCAAATGCTGCAGAAGCGGTCAGCGATGTAGACGCGGTTATCACCATGTTGCCTGCTGGCAAACATGTTCTTTCTGTTTATGGAGACATCGCGCCTAAGGCTCGTAAAGACTCACTTTTCATCGATAGCTCGACGATTGACGTTGATTCGGCGCGCAAAGCACACGAGATCGCAGCCCGCCATGGCCACCTCTCCATTGATGCACCGGTTTCGGGCGGCACAGGTGGCGCCGCAGCAGGTACCCTCACCTTTATGGCGGGTGGCAGCGATAATGCCTTTGCAAAGGCTGAGCCGCTTCTTCAGCCGATGGCTGGTAAGATCGTGCATTGCGGCGGCGATGGCGCAGGTCAGGCTGCGAAAATCTGCAACAATATGATTCTCGGCATCTCGATGATCGGCGTCAGTGAAGCCTTTGTGCTGGCTGAAAAATTGGGCCTTTCGCATCAGGCGCTTTTTGATGTGGCATCCACCTCATCGGGGCAATGCTGGTCTCTGACCACCTATTGCCCGGTGCCCGGACCAGTACCAACATCGCCTGCCAACCGGGATTATAAGCCCGGCTTTGCCGCAGCTCTGATGCTCAAAGACCTCAAGCTTTCGCAGGAAGCGGCAAAAAGCTCGGGCGCTGCAACGCCGTTGGGCGCTCATGCAGAAGCACTTTACAGCCGCTTCGATAATGAAGGGCATGGCGGAGACGACTTTTCGGGCATAATAAATTTCTTGCGCTCAACCAAAGCAGGCAATTGAGAAATTCTTCGCCAAAGCAGCGAAAAACTTGCTTTGTTTAGATTTGCTTAAGTATCTGATAACTGTCCGGTAACGATGTTGCGCTAAAAAGGAGCCAGAGACGGTGCAAACCTTCTCGACGCTCCGGATCTGGTACTGCGTACCGGAGCTTCAGTCTCTCCCGCCTGTGTATTGTTTGGCGGGAACGCCATGCGTTTTTGGCAAAACCGTGCACCTTCAGAGGCAGCGCGGTTTTTGCCATTGTTCATTTCATAAATTATGCGTGATTTTTATATTAGATCTGGTCCCAAAGATTGAATTCTGGCCATAATCCTGTGAAAGCTAACCGCTGCTTGGTACGCAGATAAAGCGTAATTTTTTCTGGGATCTATAGATTTTGAGTGCAACACGACCAATAACGGCGCTTCCAGCCGAAAAAAACACGTTCGGTTTACCGGCGGCGGTGCTTTTTGTCCTTTGTTATTTCGCCTTCCAGGCAATATTGGTCACGTTTGTATCAAACGGTGCAGGTCTCGACGATGCGGAACAGCTTGCCAATATCGGCTATCTTGATTGGGGTTACGGCGGCTCGCAGCCACCGCTTTACACCTGGATAACAAATATTACGGCGTCGGTGCTAGGCACTTCGATGCTGACGTTGCAGATCGTCAAGTTCGGTGTACTCGCAAGCCTTTTTCTAAGTGTATTCGCCGCAATGCGGCTGCTCGGGTTTTCACGTATCGTTGCCTCGGCGTCAATGCTTGGGCTTTTTCTCATTCCGCAGATTGGATGGGAATCGCAGCGCGCACTCACACACTCTGTTGCAGGCACAGCGGGCTGTGGTTGGGCCTTTTTGGCTCTTGCCTGGCACATGCGCGCCCGTCATGTGGGTTCGGCGGCCGTACTTGGCATTACTATGGCTGCAGCGATTCTGGGCAAGTTCAATGCCTCGCTTTTCATAATTATGCTGATTGTCACCGCTCTTTCAGTCCCCGAATATAGAAAAATTCTCCTTTCAAAGCTCTCTATCGTCACAATCATTGCCTTTGGCGCGGCTTTCGCCCCCACGGGCATGTGGATGCTCGCGCACAAATCGAGCGTCATTGCTCGCTCTGGCAAACTCCAGATAGGCGCTTCGGGAAATCTCTTTATTGACCGCCTCAACGGTGTCGGCAGCTTTATTGAAGCAGCCTTTCTATTTTCGATTGTAGCACTCGCGGTTGCAGGCATTATTGCGCTCATCCACTCGAAAGCACGGACATCACCAAATAAACCGTTCACTTCAGGCGAGATTTTTATGCGTCGCCTGCTTATCATCGGAATGGGAATTGTTTTTGCCGGTGTCGTGCTGGCCGGTGTCAGCAATATCAAAGACCGTTGGTTGCAGCCGGTTCTTTTCCTTCTGCCTGCAGCCACCGCTGCCTGGTTTGCACATTATCGAGCCGGAACACGAGCACTGATAGATTTCGCGACTGTAAGTATCGTTGCGGCCCTAATCGTGCCACCTGTCCTTGCCTATTATCTCACATATGGCTCAAGCACGCCGCCCTATGGCCAGCTGGAATATCAGCGTCTTTACGATGAAGTGAGACAGCAGGGCGAGTTTAAAACGATCTTGACGGACAACGCACAGATCCCCGGTAACTTCCGTCTCTTCGACCCGTCTCTCCAGATTATTCATCCTGAAACACCGTTTGGTGCGGCCAATGCAGCGAGACCTACGCTGGTTATGTGGTTCGGAGATGCAGTTCCAAATGAGCGTGTATCGGCGCTTATAAACGAGGCGCAGATTCATATTCCTGAAACGGGTATTACAACGACCAAGATCGCCTACAGAACCCGTCCAGACATGAACATCACTGTGAGTTACTTCCTGCAGAAATAAAAAAGATCCGGGTTAATTACCCGGACCTTTTCATTTTATTCTACTGTTTCCTGCACCGCATGTGCGGTGCCTTTGACGTCGCGCCCGACGCCGCGGACTGTATTTGCGCAAGACGCCAGCGTGAAAGCACACAGAACGATGGCAACGGGGACAATGCGGGATAGCTTCATAACAGTCTCTCCATTGAGATGCTCAATTCAACCAAATATGCCTCCCAAACTACCTGACGCGCGCTGCCCGGTATTCTGGCGGTGAAGCCGTTACTCGGCTGTCACATATAAAATCTAGCGCAGCTTTTTTCGCTGGCAAGAGAGGTATTTAGTAAACTGCTAAAGTTTCATTGCACGGCTCAACCTGCGCGAAATGTATCGAAGCGACCGCTGCGGCGATAGCTTTCAAAAACATTGCGTAAATGTTCAGCGACCACCTGAATGTGCTGGCGCGCGTCCGGTTTAATGATCATTCCGAGCTGATAACGTCCAAGCTGCGGCAGATTATGTTCAGGTCCGAGCGCTACAATTCCCTCTCCCAGCAATGTTTTACCGAAAGGTGCAATAGCGAGATCAGCCTGTATGGCAGCGCGCTGCCCTGTAGAATGAGAACTCATATAGGCGATACGATAAGACCGGCCTGACTTTTCCAATGCTTCCAGCGCATTTCCACGCCATGCACAGCCCTCTTCCCATATGGAAAGCGGGAGCGGATCACGACGATAGGCCGTACCACATTTTGCGCCTGCCCAGACCAGCTCCTCATCAAGCAACACTTCAACGTCACCCCTGCCCGGAACGGTATGAGAGAGATTGACCAGCGTGACGTCAAGACGGCGTTCATCCAACCGCTTACGCAGATTGGTGCTTTGATCAATGACGACATCGACAGTGACGCCCGGATGGGTCTCAGCAAATCGCTTCAAAACCAGAGGCAGAACGCATTCGCCAATATCGTCAGGCGACCCTAAGCGAACAACGCCTGTAACCGTCGGAGCAACAAATTTGGCCACGGCCTCGCGATTGAGCGCAAGCAGTCGCCGAGCGTAGCCAAGCAATATCTCACCGTCACTCGTCAGCGTAACCGAACGCGCATCTCGCTCAAAAACGGCAACCCCGAGCTGCTCTTCAAGTTTCTTGATCTGCATCGAAACAGCCGAGGGCGTCCGAAAAACCACATTTGCCGCTGCCGAAAAACTGCCTGTATCGGCAATGGACGCGAATGTGCGCAACACATCAATATCGAGCATTGGCAGAGGATGTTGAACCGGCGCTGTCATGTTGAACTCCGCGATTTCCGTTAGTTCAATTTTTCTGATCTTATACCTTTCTATATTTCGTTTGATTGAACGTCAAGATGGTCGCAAGCTCTCATCATCGAGATCAGAACATCTCCACCCAACCACTTGGTCTCACTTTTTGTCAGGAGAACGAAAATGAGCATTCAATGTGAAGCACTGCAAAACGAATCTGGTTCGCGCCCATCTGTCATCCCAAGCTGGCTGCAAGCGAACACTGCATCGGTCGTCGCTTTCTATGCCGAATGGGCTTATCAGCGGCGCGTAAAGAAAAGCCGTAGGGTGCTGGAGTCTTTACCGGAACACATTCTACACGATATCGGCTGGCCTTGCGTGGATGATCGCCTTCCAACTTCCACGCGCATCAGCCGAAAGAAGTAAATAGCATCGTCAGTTGAGGGCAGGATATTCCTTGCCCTCAATTAAACGACATATAGATGCCAATTTACGGCAGGCATTTAGCCGCACTATGCAATCTGAAAGTTCTATGTCTCAATATGTCTGTCCTGTTTGCGTCATAGCCTACCCCCTATAAATCCGGGCTGGAGCAACAGGATGGCCGGTCAGAAAGCGACCGGATGACAGGGTCTGATAAAGCCCCGGTGTCATGACGGAGGCACAAAGCCGGAAACTGCGTCGGGAACCGCAGTTCGGGCTTTCGAGAATGGGAACGATCAGGCTATGAATCAAGCTTCATCGGTTAAGCGGTCTATTGTTTTTTTTCTGGTCCCTGACTTCTCGATGATCGCATTTGCGACAGCAATTGAACCGCTGCGCATTGCCAATCGAATGCTGGGCTATGAAGCCTATCGCTGGCGGTTGACATCCACCGACGGCAAACCGGTAACGGCGTCGAACGGCGTGGAATGCGCCGTCAATGCTTCGCTGGAGGACGAACGACGCTTCCTTCAGCGCGAACAGCGTCCTTCCATGGTGTTTGTTTGCTCGGGCGTTTATGTCGAAGAATTTCGCAACAAGACAGTCTTTGCCTGGCTGCGCGAAGAATATAACCGCGGCGTCGCGGTTGGCGGCCTTTGCACAGGCGCGCATATTTTGGCGGCTGCCGGTCTTCTCTCTGGTAAACGTTGCGCCATTCACTGGGAAAACCTGCCCGGCTTTTCCGAAGCTTTTCCAAAAGCCGAAGTCTATGCCGATCTCTTCGAAGTCGATGGCAACATCTATACCTGTGCAGGCGGAACCGCCTCACTCGATATGATGCTAAAGCTCATCGGAGATGACTTCGACGATAATTTGGTTAACCGCATTTGCGAGCAGGCTCTCACGGACCGCGTGCGCAATCCGCATGATCGCCAGCGTCTGCCGCTTCGCGCTCGTCTTGGTATCCAGAACTCGAAGATTCTGACGATCATCGAAATGATGGAAGCCAATCTTTCAGAACCCGAAGCGCTTATCGATGTGGCGCATAATATTGGGCTTTCGCGTCGCCAGGTCGAACGTCTGTTCCGTCAGGAAATGGGTCGCTCACCAGCGCGTTATTATCTCGAAATTCGCCTCGACCGGGCGCGGCATCTGCTGCTGCAATCATCCATGCCGGTTGTTGAAGTTGCCGTTGCCTGTGGCTTTGTTTCCGCGTCGCATTTTTCCAAGTGCTACCGCGAACTTTATGGGCGTTCGCCGCAGCAGGAACGAGCTGATCGCAAAATGCTGATAGCGGCCTGATCGGAGAACCAAGCATAAAAGCCGCATCATTCACACTGCGGCTTTTCTTTTTAAATCATAGTGATAGCCCTGCTCTGTGAATCAAATTCTCAACACATTAAGGTTCCGGATTTCCTGACCGTCAAAACGATCAAACAGCCATTGAGCTTCGGTCGCCTCACGCCGTGATTATGTCGTAGAATGACAATTGTAAGCTCCTGCCAATCACTATGATTCCATCAAATGAACAACGGGATCGCATAAAATGGCAGAGTTTCCTAAGAAAGCGAAAGTAGTCATTGTCGGACTGGGCGGCATCGTTGGCGCATCCGTCGTCCATCACCTGATCGAGCGTGGCTGGGACGATATTGTTGGCATTGATAAATCAGGCATTCCCACCGATATCGGCTCCACCGCACACGCGTCTGATTTCTGCTATGCAACCAGCCATGATTTTCTATCGTGCTGGACAACGCTTTACTCCATCGATTTCTATGAAAAGATGGGCCATTACGCGCGCGTCGGCGGCATCGAAGTTGCCCGCGTCGGCGACGATTCCCGCATGGAAGAACTAAAGCGCAAAGTCGCATCCGGCAAAGCTTTCGGCACACGCGCCCGCCTGATGGAGCCTGCGGAAGTCAAAGAGAAATTCCCGCTAATCGAAGAAAGTCTTGTTCAGGGCGGCTTGTGGGACCCGGATGCAGGTCTCGTTATTCCGCGCTCGCAGACGGTGGCGGGCAAGCTGATTGACCAGGCCGAAGCAGCTGGCAAGCTTCAGAGCTTCGCCAATACCCCCGCACAGTCGCTTGTTGTTGAAAATGGGCGCATCAAGGGCGTTGTCACCCATCGCGGTACGATCGAAGCGGATTATGTTGTGATCTGTGCCGGTCTCTGGGGCCGTCTGATTGCCGAGATGGTTGGCGAAGACCTGCCAGTCATGCCGATTGACCATCCGCTCACTTTCTTCGGTCCCTATAATGAATTTGCAGGAACCGGTAAGGAAATCGGCTGGCCGCTCATGCGCGATCAGGGCAACTCAGCCTATATGCGCGACACCGGCGACCCGAAGACGGCCGAAGGTGGCCAGATCGAATGGGGCTACTACGAAGAAACCAATCCTCGCCTCTGCCATCCGCGTGATTTGCTTGAAAAGCATGAAGCACGCCTGTCGCCATCACAGCGCGATCTCGACATGGAACAGGTACTCGAACCGCTTGAACGCGCCATCGAACTGACCCCGATCCTCGGCGAACTGGGCTACAATGAAAGCCATTCCTTCAATGGTTTCCTTCAGGTCACGACTGATGGCGGTCCTTCAATGGGCGAAAGCCAGAAGGTGCGCGGCCTCTGGTATGCAGTTGCGATCTGGGTCAAAGACGGCCCCGGCATGGGCAAGCTCATTGCTGACTGGATGACAGATGGCCGTACAGCAATCGATCACCACGCTATCGACTATTCGCGCTTCTATCCGCATCAGATGACCGAGCAGTTCATATGGGATCGCTGCACCGAAACGGCGATGAAGGTCTATAATCCGGCAGTGCATCCGCGCGAACCATTTTCCAAAGGCCGCAATATTCGTCGCTCCCCTTTCTATGAGCGTGAAAAGGAACTTGGCGGCCACTTCATGGAGCTGGGCGGCTGGGAGCGCGCGCACGGCTATGCGGCCAACGAACATCTGCTTGAGAAATATGGCGACCGCATTCCGGTCCGTGAGAACGAGTGGGACAATCGCCATTTCTGGCGCGTTTCCAACGCTGAGCATCTCGCACTGAGTGAAGATTGCGGCATTATCAATCTGTCGCATTTTGCCATGTACGACATCGAAGGTCCGGATCATGTCGAGCTGATGGAATGGTTATGCGCTGCCAAGATCGGCGGCGATGCCAATATCGGCAAAGGCATCTATACGCATTTTCTCGATGATGAAGGCATGGTGCGCGCCGATTTCACGGCCATCCGCATGGCAGACCGCATCCGCATGATCAACGGCGCGGATGCCGGTCCGCGCGATTTCCATTATATGCGCCGCGTGGCTGAAGATAAGGGCTTTGATGTCACTATTACCGATGTGACTGAGAAATATGTCACCATCGGCATTTGGGGACCGAATGCACGAGACAATCTCAAAAAGGTTGTCGAGAACCCGGAGGGTCTTGACCTCGAGAACTTCGCGTTTGCTGCCATCAAGCCAATCCGTATTGCAGGCAAGGACGTAACAGCGTTCCGTATTTCCTATGTCGGCGAACAGGGCTGGGAATTGCACATGCGCTACGACGACGGCCTCGCTGTCTGGGATGCGCTGCGATCAACCGGGGCAATTGCCGTCGGTGTTGAGACCTATGCGAATACACGCCGCATGGAGAAAAGCCTACGCCTTCAGAATGCAGATCTGCTCACTGAATATAATCTGCTTGAAGCTGATCTGGCTCGCCCGAAGGTCAAGGAAGCAGACTTCCGTGGCAAGGCGAAGCATCTTGAGTACAAGGCTCGCGAGCATCAGCCAGCCATGCTTTGCACGCTGGTTATGAGCGAGAATGTCGACTCCAAAGGCGTCAAACGCTACCCGGTCGGCATTCTGCCGGTGCTCGACCCTGAAACGGGTGCAACACTGGTCGATGAGCTCGGACGTCGCTCGTTCACGTCGTCCATCGCCTACGGCCCAACTATCGGCAAGAATCTCGCACTTGCCTATCTGCCTTGGTCTTACTGCCAGGAAGGCCGGAAGTTGAATGTGGAATATTTCGGAGAGACCTATCCAGTGGAAGTCGTATCGATTGGTTACAAGCCACTCTACGACCCGGAAAATCTCAAGCCCCGCAGTTAAAGGGCAGACCGAAAAGTGCGACGCGGTTCTCGGAACAAGAGGCGCGCAAAAACAAATAGATAGAGAACTCCCAACGGTTCAATGAAAATGGGAGACGCTCTAATCGTAAAGCTCAATAAAAAGCCGGGGTTGTGCCCCGGCTTTCTCAATTCGTGTTAGTCAACTTATTGAATGGTCGCCTTGCCACCCGAAATCGTAATGGTTTCGTCGCCCTTCAGCGCCTCACGATCACCATTCGGGAACGTTACAAAACAACCGCCATTGCAGAAATCGACTGTTTCACCAGGTGCCACCAGCATTTCACGCTTCGAAGCGCCTTCAGTCACCACAATGGTCTGAGCCGAGCTGTCGTTGTTAGCAACAGTTGCAGCATAAAGACTCGGTATGGAGAACGAAATCGCGAGCATCGCACCGATAGCGACCTTGCCAGCATAATTGACCTGAGTTCTGTTCATATCGTTTCAGCGTTTCCGCTGCTCCCGCTACAAGCCGAGTATTCGGCCCCATTGCTCTAAGACAGTTCGCCTGCCTCTTTTCGTAATCATTTATAAGACTTCAAAACTGAACTGCAACTGAACGACATATTCATAATTCGCATTAAAGCGCATCTCAAAAAGACGGCGGCGGTTTTCGGAACAGGATGCACGCAAAAACAAATAGATAGAGAATTTCCAACCATTCAGTGAAAACTGGAATTGACTTAAGGCGTTCAGACTTTGTCGTCATGTTCAGGCTTTTCGCCCTTCTCAGACTCAGCAGGCTTTTCCTTCCGCGTCTTTGTAGCGCGTGGGGTATCTTTATTCATAAGCTCGGAAAGCTTTTCGATTTCCGTAACACCAAGAACCAGATCAGTGGAAGACGAGGCCAGCTCGATACCTTCTGCGTGGAAACGTTCAACAATCTGGAATCGCAGCTCATTCTTGATACCGCCTGTCGATGTAATATCTGCAACATGTGCGTAGATATCGAACACCAGCAGAGAATCCGTCATGCTCTGAAACGCTACGAACGGTTCCGGATTTTTTAGAATTGAAGGATGACTGCGGATGATTTCTAGCAGCAACGTGTGAACGCGACGCGGCTCATCGGTATAGGCTGCCTGCACATTAATATCGATTCGGCCAAGCTTGTTACGAAGGGTCCAGTTACCGACATTGCCGTTGATAAGCGTCGAGTTTGGAACGACAATCGACTGCTTCTGAAAAGTCTCAACTTCGGTTGCACGAACGCTGATCTTTTTTACGATACCGCTAACGGTGCCTGCTTCGACCCAGTCGCCCACTTTGAACGGACGTTCAGCCAGAAGAATAAGGCCCGAAACGAAGTTCTGGACAATGTTCTGCAAGCCAAAACCGATACCAAGTGACAGACCACCAGCAATCAGTGCGAGACTGGACAGATTGAAGCCAGCTGCCGAAACACCAACCAGCGCCGCAAGTACTAGCCCCACATAGCCGACCACCGTGCGGATCGAATTACGAACGCCGGAATCTACACGGCCACGCGCCATAACGCTGTTATCAAGCCAGTTCTGGAACCAGCGCGTCATCAGATAGACAACGACGAAAAGCGCAATACCCGTCAGAATACCCATCAGCGAAATGGAAATATTGCCGATAGGGATACCCGTCATCAGATTATAGAAAGTGCTTTTCAGCTCCGACCATTGGAAACCAAACTGCATCAGCACAAGCGGTATGCCGACCAGCGCCACCGCAAAATTGATCAGAATGCCAACGCCAAGCCCGATTTGGTCAAGTGTCGCTTCATCAAAATGGAAGCGGTCACGCATAACCCGACCAATCGGGCTGGACGCAAAGGCTTGTTCTTCCGAAATTGCACGACCGGTCAAAAAGCCAAGATACATCGTGACGAGGAACGCTCCGGTAACAACGATCTGCTGTGCAGCAAAGCGTGCAAGTCCGATAAAGCCAAGACCAGCTGCGATAATCGGCAAAAGACCAAGGACGATCAGGAATATCCTGAACATCTTAGGCCAGGGGCGGACGCCCTCTTCTCCGTCTTTTTCTATTGGCTTCACAAAGGCGACGATGAGGATCAGAACGCCGATCACGACCGTCGAAAGCAAGCTTTTCGCCATCGTCAAAGAGAGCGGCGAGGAAAGAACCTGGTTTACTTTGCTGAAAAACGAGTCAAGCCCGTTAATCAATGCCATGCCTGTAATCAGCCAGACGAGAACTCGACCTGGGCGTGGCGCGACCGGCACCAACCGCCATGCTGGTGTGTATGGGCTTATACAGGCAAACGCCAGCCGGCTGATAAAGAACACGATGCCTAAAACGACGAAGAGCGACTGCAGAAGCCCTGCAATATCAGGTCTTAAAACATTGAAGTAATTGAGAAAGAAATAGGTTGTTGCCAGAAACACACCGACAGCACCCGATGGGATCGCTGTCGACCAGAATGCAACCGACAAACGGCTCAGATAAGACGGTGTTTCAATCGTCGGATCACGTTCGTAAAGCGAACCGAGAACACGGCGCGCGCCGAGCTGGATGATCAGTGCCGCAACAAATGCGAAAAAGGCCGCGGCGAGAAACGAATTCAGCTTGAAGGTCGAGACAAAGCGCCACCATGATTTCACGATGCTCCACAGCGAAACCATCTGATCCCCAGCAGCCGAGGTTACTTCAGATCCGAGCGTAAGATCGAGATTGACGCGCTGAGACAAGGTTTGCGCAAACAGGTCACGGCGCATATTGCCGATTTTCGCCGACATCTGATTGACCGAAAGCGATGCATCTTCCGTCTCGCCGATAACAGCGTTGATCTCGGCCTTTTCAGCAGTCAGTCGTGCGCGTTCATCCGCAACGATTTGCGGCTCTGCCGGTTGATCGCCGGAGGGGGCGGCACCCAACTGCTCCAGACGTGTGTTGATTTCCGTCAGCCTTGGACGAAACGCAACACCCGCATCAAGCAGCTTCTTGGAAAGGCCATCAAGCTGTAGCTTGAGATTTGCGAGCGTCTCATCGCTGGTCGAAGATTTTTGCAGCTGATCGTTGATCGATTTGGTCTGCTGCTTGAGATCATTGATGATCGGCTTTTGTTGCTGCACCACACCAGAAACGGGTGTGCTAGCTGCCGCAGGTTCTGTTGCTACCGGTGCAGGAGCTTGAGCAGGCGCCGATTGCGGAGCGGAAGGCTGAGCCTGTTGCGGTTTGTTATCCTGAGCAAACGAATGATCCAGCGCCCCAAGCGACACAGCAAAAGTGGTCATTGCAAATGCAATTGCGCGGAACGTCGGTAAATATGCCAATTTAAGCTCTGCCAGTTTCACGATCACTGTTTCAACATAAAGCGCGTTAAAGCGGAAGCAAGCCCTACAACATTGGGCCGAAAATCGAAATCGGTTTTATGACCGACAGAGCCTGATCAATGCAGGATTTTGGTTGTGTGAGCAGCAGATCTTGAACCATCGCAAACCCTTTCATGCGAACCGAGGGGCAGCAGGTGACAGAAATAGATTCCAATTTGTGAATCGATGCTGTAGGTGTCAACGCTAAGTCCCGATAAAAATACAAAGTTTTTGAATCGGGCTTTGCATAAAATCGAATAACTAGAGTGGCTTAGACCAATCGGAAAAGCACTCTGGCACTGGCTCATTTCTGCGGAAAGACTGTAGAGGAAAGTCCAAGCGTTTTGATTAAGGGCATGAACAACACAGATCGGCGCACTGATCGTTATCATCAGCATGGATTCATGCTGTTTGTAACGTGCGTCCTGTCGTTTGCGGCCTTTATGTTTGCAGTGGACCTTTCTGCCCTTGGCGATGCAGCCTGCCGCACTGTTCCCAAAAGCATGGCGGCCCAGCAGGTCGAAGACGCGCCTGCGATACCTGGACGCCAGCAATCCATGCCTGCGACGCAGCCGTTACGCGCCGTTCTGGCCGAAGCGATTGCCGCTAAAATCAAGGCAACCTATCCTGACGGAAATGGTGCGGGATTGTCGGCGATGCCGCGTGATCTTGCATTTTTCGACGCAAAACCAGTCGAATCCGCAAGGACAAACACGATTTTGAGACTTTCGCGGAGCACATATGCTCCCGCACGCGCGCCACCAAGGAGCGCCTGAAAGTCGTCACTGAGATTGGCCGTAGTCAATCCTGAATCATTTACGAAGAAATGCGCTTTAAGCTTTTGTATTCATTACGAAATTTGAATGCGCTCAATATCCGGAACTTCAACTCATGCGTACTTCTAAATGGGTCGCTGTGCTATATGGCCTGATCGTTCTGATCGGCGTCATCATCGCCTTGCCCAATTTCTTCACACAGCAGCATCTCGACGCGATGCCGTCGTGGTTCCCTAAACGACAGGTAACGCTCGGCCTCGATCTGCGTGGCGGCTCCTACCTTGTTCTTGAAGTGGATGCAGCTGGTCTCAAAAAAGATCGTATGCGTGCGCTGCTTGATGATGCACGCGGCAAGCTGCGCGCTGAACGCATTCAGCCACAATCGATCCGCGCCGTTGGTGATTCCGTCATCGTGACGATCCCTGACGCCGATCAGCGTGCAAAGGCCGAGACCGCGCTCAAAACCCTGATTTCTCAGGTTAACACGAGCGGCTTCGGCGCAGCGATCAACGATATCGACGTCACGTCCAGCGACAATCAGATCCGTCTGACGCTGACACAGGCTGGTTTCACCTATCGCCTTGATTCAGCGCTTCAGCAGAGCCTTGAAATCATTCGCCAGCGTGTTGACCAGGTCGGCGTTGCCGAGCCTTCGATCCAGCGCGTTGGTTCCGACCGTATCGTTGTTCAGCTTCCGGGCCTTCAGGACCCGGCACAACTTCGCCAGCTTCTCGGAAGCACCGCGAAGATGAGCTTCCACATGGTGGCTGACGCAAATCCGAATGATGCACCGCCTCCGGGTGTCAGCATCCTGCCGGATTCCAAAGATCCAAACATCAAATACCCAATTGAAGATCAGGTTGCCCTGTCCGGTGAGCGTCTTACCGATGCGCGTGCAGGATTTGATCAGCGCACCAACGAACCAATCGTTTCGTTCCGCTTCGACAGCCTCGGCGCCCGTCAGTTTGCTGACATCACCACCAAGAACGTCAATCGCCCATTTGCTATCGTTCTCGACGGCAAGGTGCTGAGCGCGCCGGTCATCCGCGAACCGATTACCGGTGGTAACGGCCAGATCAGCGGCAGCTTCACGGTTCAGGACAGTGTTGTTCTCTCAGCATTGTTGCGTGCAGGTGCTCTCCCTGCCCCGCTGACGGTTATCGAAGAACGTACGGTTGGTCCTGACCTTGGTGGCGACGCCATCAAGATGGGGCTGATCACCGGTATCGCTGGCTTTATCCTCGTCGCGATCTTCATCCAGCTCCTTTACGGCGTCTGGGGTCTGATTGCCAACGTAGCGCTTCTGCTCCACACGTTGCTGACCTTCGCAGCACTGAGCCTAATCGGTGCGACACTGACACTGCCCGGTATCGCCGGTATTATTCTGGGTATCGGTATCGCGGTTGACGCGAACATTCTCATCAACGAACGTATTCGAGAAGAAACGAAAAGAGGCCTTGGTGCCATGGCAGCCCTCGACCGAGGCTTCCATAGCGCTTTTGCTACAATCGTTGACTCCAACGTCACCTCGCTGATTTCGACCCTGCTCCTCTTCATGTTCGGTACAGGCCCGGTACGCGGCTTTGCTGTTGCCATGATGCTCGGCATCGTAATCTCGATGTTTACCGACGTGACGCTGGTTCGCATGGCGATGGGTTGGTATGTGCGTCGTCGCAAGCTCAAGGTGCTTCGCATTGAGCCACTGGTAAGGATCGCGCCTGAAAACCCTAACTTCCGCTTTATGAATGCGCGCTTCTTCGGCATCGGCGTTTCCATCGTCCTGTCGATTGCTTCGATCGCGCTCTTCTTCAAGCCGGGGCTGAATTACGGCATCGACTTCAAGGGCGGCATTCAGGCGGAAATCACCACGTCGCAACCTGCTGATCTGGCGCAATTGCGTGAGAAGCTCGGCGGACTTGGCCTTGGTGAAGTTGCCCTGCAGTCTGCTGGCAGCCCAAATGATGTGCTGATCCGTATTCAGCGTCAGGATGGCGGTGAAGAAGCACAGACGGTTGCAGTCAACAAGATGCGCGACGCTGTTACTGAAATCGATCCGGGTGTGAAGATTGAACGTACCGAAGTTGTGGGACCAAAGGTCTCCGGCGAACTGGCCCGTTCTGGCTTCATCGCGGTCGTGCTTTCGGCTCTTGGTATGCTCATCTATCTTTGGTGGCGCTTCGAATGGTTCTTCGCAGTCGGCGCGATTATCACGCTGATACTCGATACCACGAAGATGGTTGGTTTCTTCGCGCTGCTTCAGCTCGACTTCAACCTGACCGCCATTGCAGCGCTTCTGACCGCTATCGGTTACTCGGTAAACGATAAGGTCGTTGTTTATGATCGTATGCGTGAAAACATGCGTCTCTACAAAACGAAGCCTCTGCGTGAGATCGTCGATATGAGTATCAATCAGGTACTCGTCCGCTGTATCTATACATCGGTTGTGACGTTCCTCTGCCTTCTGCCAATGGCAATCTGGGGCGGCAGCGCCGTTCATAATTTTGCCGTGCCTATGCTGTTCGGTATCTTCATTGCAACGACGTCGTCGATCTTCATCGCTGCACCGATCCTGCTGTTGCTGGGCAACTGGTGGCAGCATCGTCGGGAAGCGCATCAGGCGCTTGAAGACAACACGGCTGCACAAAAATAACTCCATTGCCGGGCATGGTTACGATCATGCCCGGCTCTCCATAAAAGTTTTATAAGACTGAAGAACGGGAAGGCACCCCTATGCCCCATGACACGCCTTTGATTGCGACAATCGTCATCGGGTTATGTCTGGCGTTTATCTTCGGCGCGATTGCCACCCGTCTCAAAATCTCCCCCCTCGTCGGTTATCTGCTTGCTGGTGTCATCGCTGGCCCGCACACGCCCGGTTTTGTTGCCGATCAAGACCTTATTCTCCAACTCGCGGAAATCGGCGTTATCCTGCTGATGTTCGGCGTTGGTCTGCACTTCTCTCTCAAAGACCTGCTTTCTGTGAAAGCTATTGCTGTTCCCGGCGCGCTGGCACAGATCGCGACAGCAGCAGCACTCGGCACAGCTCTCGGTCTTGCACTTGGCTGGGACGTAAAAGCCGGTCTTGTCTTCGGGCTGGCACTTTCAACGGCCAGTACCGTCGTTCTCCTGCGTGCGATGCAGGATCTGCGTCTTATCGATACAGATCGCGGCCGCATCGCCATCGGATGGCTGATAGTTGAAGACCTCGCCATGGTCATGGCGCTGGTGCTTCTGCCGGCTCTAGCCAGTGTCGGCACTGAAGCCGGACATGCCGCAGCCAACGATCCTATCGCCGAGTGGCTGGGGCTAGGCATTGGCGGCATCATTCTTCTGACCATTGCCAAGGTTGCAGTTTTTGTAGCGCTTATGCTGGTGGTGGGGCGAAAGGTGATCCCATGGCTTCTGAACGTCATTGTTCAGACAGGCTCGCGTGAACTGTTCCGCCTTGGCGTTCTGGCTATAGCGCTTGGTGTTGCCTTTGGCGCCGCCCATCTGTTCGGCGTATCTTTCGCGCTTGGTGCATTCTTTGCTGGCATGGTGATGAGCGAATCTGAGCTAAGCCATCGCGCCGCAGAGGAATCGCTGCCGTTGCGCGACGCTTTCGCGGTTCTGTTCTTCATTTCCGTGGGCATGTTGTTTGATCCGATGAGTCTCATCCGTGATCCCCTGCCCCTGATTGCGACACTCCTGATTATTCTGGTCGGCAAATCGGTTGCAGCATTCTTCATTGTCCGCGCATTTAAACGTCCCGTTGGAACAGCTCTTACCATTTCCGCAAGTCTTGCCCAGATCGGCGAGTTCTCATTCATCCTCGCAGGGCTGGGAGTAGGCCTCAACCTTCTCCCGCCTGAAGGGCGCGATCTGATCCTCGCCGGTGCAATTCTTTCGATCTTCCTCAACCCAGTCATGTTCATTGTTGCCGAGCGACTGCGACCTTGGATCGAAAAGCGTCAGGGCGTTGAAGGCCCAACCAATGATTTGGGTGAAACAAGCCTCGATATCTCGGAACCCGAACCGCTACCGCACACCAAATTGACAGCTCACACAATCATTGTGGGCTATGGCCAAATCGGTAAACGAGTGGCTTCGGCCTTGCAGGAAAAGCAAATGCCTTTCCTTGTGATCGAAAATTCGCCCAAGATTTATTTCAGATTGAAAGAAATCGGCATTGAAGCTATTGCGGGAAATGCCTCTGATGCTGAAATATGGGAGGCGGCAAATCCTGAGATGGCAATCAATCTGGTGATTGCTATCCCGAATGCATTTGAAGCCGGGCGCGCAACATCACTTGCCCGCGCTGCAAATCCGGGCCTGCGCATCATCGTGCGAGCCTGCTCGGCAGCTGAAGCACAATACCTGCACGATCTAGGTGCAGACTCCGTTATCCTGGGCGAAGCCGAAATCGCCGGAGCAATGGAGAGAGCAATTATAAACGAGAGACGAAACGAGGGTGTTCAGCAACATCGCCCTTCGTCCGAGACCTTGGTTGATTTGAAGGGGATCGAACCGGAAGCAACCTGATGCAAGAACCGGAGAGATCGATAAAGGGGAATTAGATGCGAGTTGAAGGTGCGGTGATCGGTTAATGAAGTTCAAGGATTACATCTGGCCGGTAATAGGCATTCTAGCAGTCATTGTTTCAGCCTGGCTTCTTTATCGGGAGTTGCGCAGTATCTCGCTTGAAGACGTTCTGGATAGTCTTTACGCGATCCGCGCGCATCATTGGTTGCTGGCAACAGCAGCAGCGCTCCTCGCCTATAGCTCGCTGGCCGGTTATGATCGCATTGCGCTTCTCCACTTGCGTCGCAAAATTTCCTGGCTCTTCATCGCTCTCTGCTCGTTTACGACCTATGCATTGTCGCACAATATCGGCGCGTCGGTCGTTTCAGGTGCAGTGGTGCGTTATCGCGCATATTCCTCGCAAGGAATGCCAGGCAGTGAAATCGCTGTCCTTATCGCTTTCTGCTCATTCACATTCATTCTCGGCGTAATCATCACCTCCAGCATTGTCCTGCTGCTGGAACCGCATATTTTGATGCGGTTCAACTCGGACTTGACGCCGACTGTGTCGATAGTCATCGCGTTGTTGATGCTGGCTTTTGTATTGCTTTATATCTTCGGCAGCTGGTTGCAATTACGCCCACTTCAGATCGGCAAATTCCGCCTCGAATATCCGCGTTTGCCAGTTGTTACACAGCAGCTGATTGTAGCGCCGCTCGAACTGATTGGTGCCGCAGGCATCATCTATTTCGCATTGCCAGAAGCAGGCAATCCGGGCTTCCTGATTATTCTCGGCATCTTCCTGGTATCGTTCTCGGCAGCCCTCATATCACACGCTCCGGGCGGTCTTGGGGTGCTTGAGCTGGTTTTCCTCACCGGCCTGCCGGATATGGATCAGGCTGACGTTCTGGCGGCACTTATCGTCTTCCGCCTGCTTTATCTTCTCATTCCATTTGCCATGTCGCTGATCGTGGTTCTCGTTTTCGAGAAATCGCAATTTGTGCTGCGCTGGAACGACAAACAAAAGAAGTAATCAATCTGAGGCGGGATTAATTTTTACACACCCGCCTCAATTTGAATTTATATTCCTTAAATTGATATGAAATAGCCCCTATCTTGGAAATTTCTTCGCATATCCTCCCGATGCAGAGCAGAAACGCCTCCCAAGGCACATTCCAAGAGGAACTAACGCATGCCTGCGACATTGATCATCCCCGGTTACAAGGGATCGGAAGCAGGCCACTGGCAGCGCCAATGGTTGCATGACGATCCGTCAGCAGTGCTCGTCGAACAAGATGACTGGCACTATCCGGTGCTATCCGACTGGATGCACGCGCTTGAAGCCAAACTCGCCGAAAATCCCGGTGCGGTTCTGGTTGCCCATAGTCTTGGTTGTATTCTTGTTTCGCATCTGGCAAGCCGTCCGGCTGCGGCTCACGTTGCTGGCGCACTTCTGGTCGCCCCGGCAGACGTTGAAACTATGTCGCGTCGCGATAACCGCTTTGCGAGCTTTGCACCCTTGCCTCGGCATGAATTGGCTTTTCCATCCATCGTCGTTGCCAGCCGCGATGACGAATATATGCGCTTTGCCAAGGCAGAAGCCATTGCGAATGTCTGGGGTTCGGGCTTTGTCGACGTCGGCCATGCAGGCCATATCAACGTGGCAAGTGGCTTCACGCATTGGCCGGAAGGCGCAATCCTCGCCTCATCCCTGCAACGCGAACCAATAACACACACGCTCTCCCAAGCAGCGTGACCGCCAGCCGCCTGCCTCTAAAAAAGCAGGCGGTTTCTTTTTAGCCGTTCTGTTTCCGCTCAAGCCAGATTTTCAGAACAAGCGTCAGCAATGCTAAGCCGGCCAGTGTCGAAGCGGCAGCAAAGGCACCAGCGACATTGTAATCGTTGAACAAGAGCTCAACCTGCAGCGGCAATGTATTGGTCTTGCCACGGATAGCGCCTGACACAACGGATACTGCGCCAAATTCGCCCATCACGCGGGCATTGCAAAGCACAGCACCGTAAAGCAGCGCCCATTTGATATTGGGCAGCGTGACATAGAAAAATGTCTGCCAGCCATTCGCTCCAAGCGTAAGAGCCGCTTCTTCCTCATCACTGCCCTGCACTTCCATCAGTGGAATCAGCTCGCGTGCCACAAAAGGCGACGTCACGAACAGGCTCACCAGAAAGATCGCGGGAACCGTGAACATGACCTTGATGTCGTAGCTCTCAAGCAACGGTCCTAGCAGTCCCTGCGAGCCATACAGGAAAAGATACGTAACACCAGCGACGATCGGAGAGACCGAGAACGGAATTTCGACGAATGTGATCAACAGTCGGCGACCCGGAAAGCGGAATTTTGTGACCAGCCAAGCTACACAAATGCCGAAAGCCATATTGATCGGCACAACCACAATCGCGGTCAGGATCGTCAGCCACACCGCATGAAGCGTATCAGGCTTGAGAATTTCTCCAAAGAAGACATCCACCCCTTTGCTGAAGGCATAGGAGAAGATGACGGCCAGCGGCGCGCCAATGCAGATTGCTGACAAAATGGCAGCCATTCCGATCAGCAGGCTACGCACAGAGCCCGGCTTGTTGCGCGCCTGCGCGCTTGCACTAGCGCTCTGCATAACGAAGCCGCCTTGCCTGAATAATATTAGTCACAAGAAGCATAAAAAACGCCATGAGCAGCATCATGAAAGCGAGTGCTGCAGCAGCTGGATAATCATATTCATCCAGCCTGATGAAAACCAGAAGTGATGTGACTTCCGTTTCAAACGGCAAATTGCCGGAGATGAAAACGATGGAGCCGAACTCACCGAGACTGCGGGCAAAGGACAACGAAGCGCCAGCCAGGAACGCCGGGAAGATTGTCGGCCAGATAATATGCGAGAAAACCTGCCAGGGGCTGGCACCCAGGCTGCGTGCAGCCTCTTCCACATCAGCACTCATATCTTCCAGCACCGGCTGTACGGTGCGGATGACAAAGGGAATGCTGGTAAAAAACATCGCAATCATAATGCCAAGTGGCGCATAAGCAACCTTGATACCAATCGGCTCAAGAAAGCGACCAAACCAGCCATTGGGTGCGAACAGCGTTACGAGCGCCAGACCAGCTATCGCAGTAGGCAAAGCAAAAGGCAGATCGACTGCCGCATCGATCAGTCGCTTTCCAGGGAACTGATAGCGGGACAGAACCCATGCAAGCAGAAGTCCAAACAGACCGTTGAACACGGTAGCTACGGCTGCGGCACTGATTGTGATGCGAAACGTCGCCAGTGCACGATCTGAAGACACGATGTTCCAGAAATCGCTCCATCCAAGACTGGCGGTTTTCAGGATCATTGCCAGTAGCGGCAAGGCGACAATGACCGCCAGATAAAGCAAAGTGCAGCCAAGGGTCAGTCCGAACCCCGGCAGCACAGAATTGCGTTTCATGCTCAGAAGCGACACTGGATTTTTCCAAAAGAAAGGCGAGAGCTGGGTGCTCCCGCCGGGTAGTCTTGTTTACTTAGCAGTAAAGAGCTTATCAAGTACGCCGCCTTCGGCAAAATGCTCTTTCTGAACCTTTTCCCAGCCGCCAAAAGCATCTTCGACTGTTACAAGGCGCACATCTGGATAGATATCCTTATGCTTTGCAATCACGTCCTTATCGTGCACGCGATTGAAATTCTGTGCGAGGATTTCCTGACCTTCAGGCGCGTAGAGATAGTTTAGATAAGCTTCGGCAATCTTGCGCGAGCCGCGCTTGTCGACAACCTTATCAACGACAGTGACTGGGAATTCAGCCAGAAGGCTGACTTCCGGAACAACCACATCATACTTGTCTTCGCCGAGCACCTTGGCTGTACCGCGCGTTTCCGCTTCAAACGTCACCAGAACGTCGCCGATACCGCGTTCAGCAAAGGTCGTCGTTGCACCACGACCGCCTGTATCGAACACTGGTACGTTCTTGAAAATCTTACCGATAAACTCGTGGACCTTTTCCTGATCGCCCTTGAAAGCTTCGTTGGCATAAGCCGTCGCTGCCAGATAGGTATAGCGCGCATTGCCGGAGGTCTTAGGGTTCGGGAAAACAACTTTCACGTCGTCACGAGCGAGATCATCCCAGTTCTTGATGCCCTTTGGATTGCCTTCCCGCACAAGGAAAGCCGGGAATGAGTAATAAGGCGAAGAATTGTTTGGCAGGCGCTTCTGCCAATCAGCAGGAATAAGGTCGCCCTTATCGTGCAACACCTGAACATCCGTCACCTGGTTAAAGGTTACAACATCAGCTTCCAGACCTTCGAGAATGGAACGAGCCTGCTTGGATGAACCGGCATGGGACTGATTGACAGTGAGGTCTTCTCCAGTCTTGGCTTTCCAATCGGCGATGAATGCCTTGTTGACCTGCTCGTAAAGCTCGCGTGCGATGTCATAGGAAACGTTAAGGATTTCCTTTGGCTCCTGCGCGTTGACCGGAGCTGCGCCCAAACCGAGAGCAACAGCCGCATATAGAATAATTTCCTTCATAGATCGCACCCTTCTCACTTTGCTTGCGCAAAGCGCCCGTAAATCGACTTCTGTTGGGAAACAAATCTACAGAGAGACAAGCAAGAATCAATCTAAATCATTGATTTAAATATATAAACTACTTTCACAACCATTATTGGAAACCCCGCCTAACGGCAAAATTGGTCTGAGAATATTTTTCCAAAGACAGGTAGAAACGCGCAATAAAAACAAGAAAGCCGGAAGCTTTCGCTCCCGGCTTTCGAAACTTTTTTCATTGCTTAGATGTTACCAAAACCCACGGTGCTGCCAGCACCAGAGAAAATTTTGCTCGCCACGCTCCAAGCGATTACGACGACGCTCTGCAATTTCATCAGCGCTCAGCTTCATGCCGCGCCAAGGCTGCTCCAGATAGGCCGTCATGCGCAGCACAGCATCTTTTATGCTTTGCGCCAGCAATTGAATTTTACGGTTCATAAGAGCCTCCATTTCACGTTCACCACTCAAGCTGCAAACTGAAACCCAATTTGGGCCGCGCTTTCGCCGCAACAATGAACGATGCGTTAATTTTGAAGGCTTCTGCGATAAAGTCAATATCCCACTTATTTTATGGGAGTTAACATCGCGAAATATTTTGCGAGCAACCATGTGGATGCCCGCAAAATTATTCTATTTTAGACTTCGTAGTCGTCGACAGGCCTGATCCGGACCTTTTCAACATGACGACCACTCATCGCTTCGATGGTGAATTGGTATCCATCCTCGACAAAGCTTTCACCGCCCACCGGCAGATGGCCGAGGTGCCAAAGCGCATAGCCAGCAAGCGTTGTGTAACGATCACTATCATCCACCAGATCGCGCTGCAGGATGCTGCTGAGACGGCGAATATCAGTGAAACCATCAACCAGATAGCCACCCTGTCCGTCTGATTCTGCAACAGCAGCCTCTTCGTCTTCATCCGGGAACTCACCGGCAATGGCTTCAAGCACGTCGGTCGGTGTGACTACGCCTTCAAACGAGCCATGCTCATCCACCACCACAGCAAGCTGCACCGGCGAAACGCGAAGCTGTTCCATGACGCGAAGCACATTCGCATTTTCATGAACCACCAGCGGCTGCTTGACCACTTCATCCCAGTTGATCTGCTTCTTGTCGGTCATATCAAGCAGCAGATCCTTGACCGAAGCAACACCGACAAACTCATCGACCTGACGACGGGCAACAATTACGCGGGAATGCGAAAGCTTACGAATCGCTTCATGAAGCTCAGCTTCATCCTCATCCAGATCAAGCCATTCGATCTCATTACGCGGCGACATGATGGAACGAACCGGGCGATCGGCAAGATCCAGTACGCCTCGGATCATTTCTTTTTCTTCCGGCAGGAAGACGTCACTGGCAGCCGTCTGCTGCGCAATCACGTCAACTGTGTCCGAAAGTGGGTTATCGCCGCGATGGCCACCGAGCAGGCGCAGAACAGCGCCCGCTGTGCGTTCACGAAGATCGTTTGTGGTCACGAGCTTTTCGCGATTCTTACGCGCCATCTGATTGGCCGCCTCGATCAATACCGAGAAGCCGATAGCGGCATAGAGATAGCCCTTCGGAATATGGAAGCCGAAGCCTTCAACGACAAGGCTGAAGCCGATCATCATCAGGAAGCCAAGACAGAGGATAACCACTGTTGGATGCTTGTTGACGAAGTCCATCAGCGGGCGCGAAGCCAGCATCATGACTGCAATCGCAATAATGACCGCGATCATCATAACCGGCAGATGCTGCACCATACCAACAGCCGTGATCACGCTATCGAGCGAGAAGACCGCATCAAGCACGACGATCTGAACGATAACCTGCCAGAAGATCGCATGGGCAACGCGCGTGTTCTTAGGTCCATGCGCACCTTCAAGGCGCTCATGCAACTCCATCGTACCCTTAGCGAGAAGGAACAGACCACCAACCAGCATTATGAGATCGCGACCGGAGAAGGAAAGTCCCATCACGGCAATCAAAGGTTCACGCAGCGTCACGATCCACGAGATCGAAGCCAGCAATGCGAGACGCATTATCAAGGCCAATGAAAGACCGATTATACGCGCACGATTACGCTGATGAGGCGGAAGTTTATCGGCCAGAATGGCGATAAAGACGAGATTGTCGATGCCGAGAACAATTTCTAGCACCACCAATGTCACGAGTCCTACCCAGGCATTGGGGTCGGCAATCCAGTCCATGGACCAATCCATGATTTGTCGGCTCCTGTAAAATCAGAGAAAAGAGGAAACAGAAAAAACGCCGCATGCGGTTCCCTCCCGAACCACAGAAAAGCGGATCGGCCAGAAGGAATTGCAAACGGCGTGAGAAAGCTCAAAGCCTTTTAAGTCCAATGCTCCCATACAGGGAGCGGGACTTCGTGAAGACGAATCGTCAGAACTGTCGTCGGGCATAAAGCGCGATGAACCTTTTAAAGAGACACGAAGCAGACCCTTTGTCTGCTCCAGAACACCATGTTTTCATATGGCATATGATGGCAACATTATGCAGACGCGCGGCTTACGCGCAAGACCATATACTATTCAGCCGGAGAAACATGCACGCCGCGCTTGCGCTCACGACGTGGGCGACCTTTGAAATAACGCATACCGATCACCGTTACCACGATCGTCAAGGCCGTAATGCCTATCACGGACCAGAACATGTGATCGCCATCCATCTTCGCAAATACACCTATGCCGCGACCAGCCAGCCAGCCTGGTAGGAACATGAGCGGCGCCCAGACCACCGCAGAAAGCACGTTTGCGGTCTGGAAGCGCTTTTGATCCATCGACATCATGCCTGCAACCATCGGAACGGTACAACGGACCGGCCCAAAGAAGCGACCAAGGAAAACAGCCGAGAAGCCATAGCGGCGAAATAGCAATCGTGCCCGCGCAATGCCGGTGCGGTGCTTATTGAGCGGCCACTTGTGAATAATGCTGCGACCAAGCCACCAGCCAAGCAAATAAGAAACGATATCGCCGATGACCGCGCCGATGATGGCGCCGATGATGATTGGCCAAGGCTCCACGATTCCGGCGCCCACCAGACCGCCAATAGCGAGCATGATAGGTGTGGCAGGAATGAACATTCCGATAATAGCGAGAGACTCGCCGAAGGCTATAATGCCTACGATAGGACCCGCCCATACCCGATGATCGGAAATGAACTGTCCGAGATCGCTAATTATGCTTTCCATTCCGTCCTCAAAATGCCGCGAACCGGATTCTGAAGTCAGACCCCAACCATGGGGTGACTTCGGGTTTTCTTAAACGAGGACAATCCGGTGCGTGAACCCCTCGCCTGCCTGCGCGTAACAAACGCTTGCAGCATTCTCTCAATGGCTAAGAACTTATTTGCCTATCAAGTCTTTTATATGCCGAACCATCTCAGACAAGCATCAAAAATTGATGACATGGCTTCGAATTTTGCTGCGCAAATCATTTAGCCCGAACGAATAATGCCAGTCCCCTCTTGAGTGAAGCATAAGCAAGTCCAAATCGAGCGTTGCGAATATGGAAATTCCTGCGTCCACTTACAACGTCATTTGGAAAAAATGATTCAAAATCAGAATCATGACAAGAATGATTCCACTGGCAGAAATTTATTTTAGCAATCAAAACGATTAGTTTTCACTTATACGCGGAATAGGTGCATTGAGTATTTAATTAAGAACTCCGCATTTCCGGGCTTTTTGAAATCTCCGCAACTTTTTTTCATTTTTTTATCACTGAAGGCTAGACAGACAGAAAAGCGGCCTTTATAGAACCGCTCACCTCACCGGGGCCGCTGCCTCTGCCTCGGAGAAGCGAGTGGGTGATTAGCTCAGTTGGTAGAGCAGCTGACTCTTAATCAGCGGGTCGTAGGTTCGATCCCTACATCACCCACCATTTTCTCCTCTTCTTTCAAAGAGTTACCGCTGATTACACGATAGCCGGACGAACCGGCTCAAGTTTCAATTGCGTTGAAAATCTTCTTCCTTGCTACTTGTAAATATCCGGCAATATTGCAGCCTAAATGCGCAAATAGGCATGGCGAAACCAATAAGGTGGTACTATGAGTGTGCCACATGACCCCCAAGAGCCTTGGTTACACATTCACACTTCTAGCCGTTGCCATTTTTGCGGCACAAGATGGCATCTCGAAGTATCTCGGATCACATTACTCGCCCATCTTCATAACGATGGTGCGTTATTGGGCGTTTGCCGTTTTCGTGATTCTACTTGCGATGCGCGCCGGGGGAATTGTACGCGCTGCTTCGACTAAGCGTCCATTTTTGCAGATCTTCCGCGGCGTCTTGCTGGCAACGGAAATCGTTATCTTCGTATTCGGCCTTAGCCGGGTCGGCATGGCCATGGCGCAGTCAATCTTTCAGGTAGGCCCATTACTCGTCACGATGCTCTCAGTGCCCTTCCTTGGCGAAAAAGTAGGCTGGCGTCGCTGGACCGCGATTGTGGTTGGTTTGTTCGGTGTTCTTCTCATCATCAATCCAACTCATGTGAAATTCGACCTGAACTTGCTGTTCCCCATGGCTGCAACAACCATGTTTGCAATTTATGCGATTGCGACACGCGCAGTCAGCAAATCTGATAACTCCATGACCAGCTTCTTCTATACGGGCATTGGCGGCGCTGTTGTACTAACCGCAGTCGGTCTTTTTCATATGGAACCAATTGCGCAGCATGACTGGCCCTGGATGGCGGCGCTTTGCGCCTGTGGCATTGCAAGCCATTATTGCCTCATCCGCGCCTACGACATTCTTGAAGCCGGTGAGGTGCAACCATTATCCTATCTCCAGCTCGTGATTGGAGCGTTCATTGCAGTTCTTGTTTTCAACGAACATCTGACCTGGAATGTAGTGACCGGTGCAAGCATTGTCGTCGCGGCTGGCCTCTTCTCGATGTTTCGGGAGCGAAAGCTCGCAAGCAAGGCACCATAACATTACGAATTATTAATTGGCCTGTTCATATCAGGTTCACCTAAAATGGCTGACATTGCTCACACGCCAATAAATGGCGCCGTGTATAGAGTAATGGAGTCAAATAACCATGAAATCGAAGACCTTGTATATTGCAGTTATCGCTTCTGCATTGCTTTCCACCGCCGCATTCGCACAGGAAAAGGCCAGCGAAAATACAGACAAGTCAGCGACGGATACTTCCATTACACAGAATGATGGATCTAAAGGCAAGCGCGGACCAATCGATCTCGAGAAATTCTCCCGCATGGACGAATTGAAAGCCGCCGACACAAATGGCGACGGCGTCCTCTCTCGCGATGAAATTGAAGCACTTGCACTCAAGCGCATGGTCAGCCGCGCAGCAGACCGCATGGAACGTCGCCTTGATGTAAAGGGCGATGGCAAAATCACTCTGGAAGCGATTGAAAAGCAGCGACAGAAGGAATTTGCAGCGCTTGATCGCAACGAAGATGGCAAGCTAGACCGCCACGAGCTACGTGCAGGCAAGAAGTTCCACCACCATGGCCCAAAGGGTCCGCATCACGGTGGCAGAGGCAAAATGGAACACCACCAGCCAAAGCCACAACAGTAAAATAAACATTACGAAAAAGCCCGGGCTTTTTTGTTTCCATTATGAGCGAATAACGCCCTTCTTGAAAATGATATTGCCATAGAGACGCTTTTCGCCAGAGCGGATGACTGCATAGGCAGAACTCGCCCGATCGTAGAACGCAAAGCGATCAATCGGATCAACAGCTATCTTGCGGCCTTCTGCCTTCTCAATGATAGCTTCAAACTCACCAAAAATCGCAGGCGTCTCGCTAGGGCACTCCATCACAGCCGCTGGCTTATCAACAAAGTCGTCGAGCGGCAGCAGAGAAAGCACAGCGTCTGCAATATCTGTCGCACTGATCCCCGGAAAGTCCAGAACCTGCACACCGGAAGCATGTGCTGGATAATTGGCATCAACGATAACAAGATCGTCGCCATGGCCCATATCCGCAAGCACTTCAAGAAGCGAACCGGTCAGCAGTGGGTTTAGATTTTTAAGCATTGGGTAAATCCGAATGGTGGAGTTTGAATGCACGCACCCTATAGCATCACCGTAATAACCGATATCGGTTTCTGGAGACACCGGGCAAAGATAAAAGAAGCGAAAGTGTCGTGTCCACACTCATTATGGTGATCACAAGCAACAAAAACGCCGGCTGATTAAAGCCGGCGTTTCCAGTTGATCACTTAAAAAGGGAAAGTACCGTTATTCGGCTTTCGCTTCAATATTGACCTTATCGAGCAGCGCTAGCGGGTTCTGCGATGCCGCAACCATTTCCAGCGCACCAATACCCTTGTCAGACTTGGACTTGACCGTCACCTCAAAGATATTTGGCTTAACAAGGAATGTCGAAAAAGCAGTGATCGCATCTTGAAGCTGCGGTTGGTCGGCAGCAAGTTCCTGCAGAACTGCATTAGCAATCATGGTCAAAGCGCTGCGGGCATCTTCGACAGTCATGTTGTTTTCGTCTGCGTAGAACTTGAGACCCTTTTCAATCAGACCCTGTTCTTCAATCTTGAGCTTTACCTCACGAGCCTTGAGGCCGAGAAGTGCAACCTGTGCCAAAACTTTATCACCGGAGAAGAACTCTTTGGTGAAGCCGCCCAGTAGACCAGACATGGAAATTTTTCCCATGTCCTGACCGCTGACCGACAGATCCTTGATGACGAGGCTCTGGCTGGCTTCATCCCAATTTGCTTCCAGATTGGATGAAACGTTTACACGGTCATAACCGAGCTTGCGCAGCTGCTGATACATTTCTTCACGGCTGTTCGCAGGAACAGGCAAAGACATATCCTCATAGGCAACACGAATATCAGTCGGAATACCGTTGAACGGCTTGTTCAATGCCAGCTCGTAGCTCTTCATGCTGAACTTGATGCGCTCAGGCAAACCGGTTGCTGGCGGCGTTGCAGTGGTGTCCTGATCTTCCTCAACATCAACATCAACATCGTCATTGGCGTTGCTGTCGCCCGGCAGGTCAGCATCAACACCTTTGACGACCATCGTGCCGAATTCAGGCAGCATGGTCGTGAACGGGAAATTCTCCATTTCCTGGTCGCTCAGACCTGCAAACTTTGTCACGGCCTCTGCCGACGGCGCCCAGTTGAAGCCTTTAAGCGAGAATTCGTCCAGCTTCACGAAGTCGGTGCCATTACCAGCCGAGAAGCCATTAAGCGACATGTCGAGCTTCTTATTGTCGAAGGACATCGCCATCTTGTCGATTTTGCCTTCGCCCTTTTCTGGATCACCCGGCTGGATTTTCATCCCGAGTAACTCGACGTCGCCCTTACCAATCGTGTCGAAGAGACCGATCAGGCGCATGAAGAACTCTTTACGTTCTTCCTGCGAAAGAGATTCGATGTCCTTGGCTGCTTCCAGTTTCTGTAGTGTTTCGGTAAATGGCTCTGCAGGCAGGCGCATGGTAAAGCCGTTGCTGCGAACTTCATCATAGCTGAAGCTCGACTTCGTGCCCTTTACGGCGATATTCTTCGCAGAAAACGGTCCATAAACTGGCTTCGCTTCGGTATCGTTCGGGCCAGCCTTCTCAGTATAAAGACGTGCTATGAAAACGCCGTCGATATCCTTGCCTTCCGATGCGCCAATCGTACCAGCCATACGTTCTTCATTAATCGTGCCGTTCTCATCGGGCAGCGAAAGATCAAGATCGAATGTCGCGCCACTTGAAGTGTAGCGTGCGACATGGCCATGAACTATGTCTTCCAGCGCGACATCTTTATAAGAAGTCTTCTGTTCCTTATCGTTCAACATCTGAACGATGTTGATTTCAGGCACCGACATGCGCTTGGCAGAAACACGCCCAACGCGTTCAGCAAGGCTCAACTCGCCATTACCGAATGTATCGCGCAGCATCTGGATATCGAAATTCGCATCGTCGATAAGAACACTCGGCATCTCAATCTTAAACTGAGCGATTTCCGTCTTGATACCCTTGGCATCAAGCATGCCATTCAGAAACAGTACTTTTGGACGACCTTCGATCGAAGCGATGGTGACGTTCGTGCCGTTTTTCAAAGGCAGGACCACATCGGTCAGCTTTATTTGGCCGAGAAAATCTGCCGAAACAGAGGCAGCCTTGCCGCCACGCCGCTCAAGCTGGGCGTTAATCGTCTTTTCGAGTGTGATCTTGTATCCGACTGCACCTGCAGCCGCGATAGCTATGACTGCGACAGCTGCCCAAAGCGCTTTGCGTCCGCCCTTGCGTTTTCCGCTCGTTGCCTGCTCCACGATTTCTCATCCTTTCAGCGCAATTTCAACGGGATCTGATAGATGATTGGTTAATCACAAGAAATTGTAAGAGCAAGCAGGATCGGTAAAGATTAAGATTTTTCGGCCGACAGATGTAAAAAATCCTGCACATTCTGGAAGGATTTTGCACAAGTTGGTGCAGAAGAGCCTCAGAGCGGGTTTGCTGGATGCGGCGACGAATCGTATGCACCCCAGATCGACTGGTCGAAATTAACGATTGCACCAGTCATCATTCCGGATTCATCCGACGCTAAAAACGCAATCGCGCGCGCAACTTCCTTGGGAACGATCAGACGTCCAAATGGCTGGGCCTTGACCGCTTCATCCAACCAATTGGCGGGTGCGCCGTGGAATTCGCGCTGGATACGATCTTCGCCATCCGATGCCATCCAGCCGATATTGAGGCTGTTGACGCGGATGCGATTACGCAGCACCGAATAGGCAATATTGCGCGTGAGCGTATCAAGCGCACCCTTGGACGCACAATAAGCAGCGATGAATGGTTGGCCGCCCATGGAGGACATGGACGAAATATTGACAATCGCTCCTTCAACCTTTTCACGCCGGAAAAGCTTGATCGCTTCCTGAATAAGAAAGAAAGGTGCACGCGTATTGACTGCAAAAAGCCGGTCGAACAGTTCAGGCGACGTATCAAGTATATCACCACGGTCCGTCAATCCGGCTGCATTGACGAGAATATCAAGCCGTCCAAAAGCCCTATCCGCTTCCGAAATCACCTGACGGCAATCTTCGACCTTTTCCAGATCGGCCTGAACAAAGACGGCCTTTGCACCAAGCTGCTCCAGCGCGTTGGCCTGCGCCTTGCCTTTTTCAGCTGAGCGACCGCAAATCACTATGCCCTTCGCGCCACGTTCGGCAAAAAGTCGTGCTGTAGCCGCACCAAGACCTTGGGTGCCGCCAGTGATGACCGCAACCTTGCCATTCAATTGTCCGCTCATTTCTGGCTCCAAATATAAGTTAAACCCGTCCACCCAACGCAGATGAGAGATCAGCCAGTTCCTGGCCGCCTGCCATGAGGCTCTGCAGCTCATCCATGTCCACATCGCTTCTGGTGCGAGTTCCAAGGGTGGCACCGCGATTAAGCACGGTAAACTTGTCGCCTACGGCATGAGCGTGGCGCACATTATGCGTGATGAAGATCACACCGAGCCCTCGCTCACGCACAAGGTTGATATACTTCAGCACCATAGCTGTCTGACGAACGCCAAGCGCCGAGGTTGGCTCATCAAGGATCAACACCTTCGCACCAAAATAGACTGCCCGTGCAATCGCTACACATTGTCGTTCGCCACCCGACAACGTGCCAACGGCCTGCTGCGGATCACGGACATCAATTCCGATCTTCTTCATCTCTTCACGGGTCACATCTTCCGCAAACTGCGTATCGAACCAGCGAACTGGCCCAATCCCCTTGGTCGGTTCCCGACCGAGAAAGAAATTTCGCATGACCGACATAAGAGGGATCATCGCAAGATCCTGATAGACCGTCGCAATGCCGTGATCGAGCGCATCGCGCGGACTGTTGAAGACAACCTGTTTGCCTTCAACAAAAAACTCTCCGCTTGTTGGTTTGTGCACGCCGGACAGTGTTTTAATCAGTGTCGACTTACCGGCACCGTTGTCACCAAGCAGACAGTGTACCTGCCCCGGTTCCACACTGAGTGAAACGCCGTTCAGTGCAATAACCGGGCCGAAGTGTTTGACAAGATTGCGAACCTCAATGATCGGGGTTGTCATAGTGCATACTCCCTATCAACGCAGTTTCGGGAAAGTTAGGAAGCGGTTTCCCTGAAACTGCGTAAATGCTGAAACCTATCGCTCGCCGGTGGCGCGCTTACGGATAAAGTTGTTGAAGAGAACTGCGATCAGCAGCATTCCACCAAGGAATACCAAGTACCAGTCCTGATCAATCGTCGTGTAAGTCAGGCCAATCAGCACCATACCGAAGATGATCGAGCCGAAGAATGCCCCAATGGCCGAACCATAGCCGCCGGTAAGCAGACAGCCCCCGATAACAGCTGCAATGATCGCTTCGAATTCCTTCTGGAAGCCGCGCCGCGCATCCGTCGACCCCGCATCAAGAACAGTAAGAATGGCAACAAGTGCTGCTGCCATTGCCGTACACATGAAAAGAATTGTCTTAACACGACGCACAGGCACACCCGAATTGCGCGCAGCCAGCGCATCACCACCGGACGCGAAAATCCAGTTACCGAAGCGGGTTCGCACCAGAACGTAGGTCGCCACGAGAGCGATGCCGATGAACCAGAGAACTTCGACCGGCACACCCTTCACCGTCGGTTGGCCATTTGGGAACTTCGCGATGAGGTCTTTTTCCGCAAGCCATTCAAATAACCCTTGAAAAGCATCACCAGAAAACAATCCCGCAAGATAGCTCGTGCCGACCGCTTCCTTCACGCCACGCAATTGCGTTGCACCGCCCGTCGCCCATTTGAGGCCGACCAGCGAAAGCCCACGCAGGATGAACAGAAACGCCAGCGTAACAATGAAAGAGGGCAAGCCGGTTTTAAGCACAATCTGCGCGTTCACAGCCCCCACAAGCGCCGCGAAAACCAGTGTCAGAATGATGGCAACGATGAGCGGTACCTGCCAAACGACGAGGGCAGCAGCGAATATTAGGCCAGCGAACGCTATCATTGAGCCGATAGAAAGATCAAACTCGCCACCGATCATGAGCAATGCTGCAGCCACAGCAAGAATGCCAAGCTGCGATGCAGGCGCCATAAAATTCATAATACCGGCGGCGGTGAACATTGCCGGATTGGCTGTCGACAGGAAGAAGATCGTGATGAGCACGAGACCTGAAACCGCACCCAGTTCAGGCCGACTAAGCATCCGCTGAAGTGCACTGGCGTTCTTCAGCCGCTCATCCCGTTGCGCAGCTGCGATCGCCGGATCATTTGCTGCGGTCTGAGCGGGCTGCTCTGATGAAGTTGGCTCACTCATGCTTTCCTCCTTCAAGCGTATCCGCGAAAATACGCATTAAAACAATTCCCTAGAGCACCATTTTGATTCAATTTGAGAGAAACGCGCTCTAGACAACGCGACATGAAGGTCGCGAACTTATGGGTATGGATACTCGATCCCGCCCATTTTCATGGGCGGGGTGAGATATTCAAAAGTTATGCGTTGCTGCTTAGCGGATGCCCTTGGCAGACAGTTCAACCACCTGCTTGGCTTTGTCCTTGGTAATCAGGTTCGGGCCTGACGGCACATTGCCGCCCGGCATCAGGCCGTACTTCGCATTGAGCGCCAGAAACGCAACTGGCAGATAGCCCTGCAGAAACTGTTGCTGATCAATCGCGAAATCCGCTTTTCCGTTTTCAACCGCCTCAAGGAAGCCAGCCGACATATCGAAAGTGGCAATATGAATGCCTTCGCGACCACTTTCTGAAGCTGCCTTTACCGCGGGCTCACCGGCCAGCGTTGCGTTAAGCGTCAGAATTGTATCGACCGCCGTATCAGATGCGAGTGCTGCACGCACCTTGGATTCATTTTCAGTCGGATCTGCCGAAGTAGGCAGAACCGTTACATCGCCAAAACCTTCCTTGAAGCCCGCGCAACGCTGATCAAGTGAGACGTTACCGACTTCCTGATTGACGCAGATGCCTTTCTTGCCACCAGCCTTTTTAAGTGCTTCACCGGCAACCTTGCCAGCATCGAACTCATCCTGACCGACATGCAGCAACGCACCAAGCTTTTTGGAAGCATCCGAACCAGCATTCATCGAAATAACAGGAATACCGGCTGCAACAGCACGTTCAATCGACGGCCCGAGCGCGTCGGCATCTGGAATCGAAACAACGATGCCCTGCGGGTTCTGGTTGATTGCAGCATCAATCAGCTGCGCCATCTGCACCATGTCGAATGTTTCAGGTGCGCGATAATCAACCTTTGCACCTGTATCCTTGGCTGCTTCCGCAACACCATTCTTCACAACCGACCAGAAAGGATCGGATGCCTGGCCGTGGCTGACAACAACAATGCTGACATCCTGTGCCTGCGCCGCAAATGACGCAGCCATCAGCGCAACGCCAGCAACTGCCGATTTCAATAGAGATTTCATGTTCACTCCTCCCTGCCCGGCACTCCCCGCCGGTTTGTTAATTTATCTGCACCTCGTTCAGAGCTAATTCCGGGGCTGCCTCCACGCATTTGATCCCAGCAATTTCGCTGCAATCTTTGTCATTTAATAGAATGAAACATTCATTAGAAAATTCTCGTGGAATTATAATTCCATTTCTGTTAGCTCATGTCAATCACATAAGCAGCAGTCAAAATGCACATGCAATTTAGCTCTGGGAGGAGAGAATGGCAGTTGTAGCAGGCCTGATCGGCTCGGGTTTCATGGGCAAAACTCATGCTCTCGCCCTTGCGAATGTAAAACGGATTTTCGACCTGCCGATGACGGTCGAGCTTCACACATTGGCCGATGTGGACGAGAAAACCGCCTCACGCGCAGCGTGTCAGCTTGGCTTTGCTCATTCCACAGGCAGTTGGCGTGACCTGATCGCCAATCCGGCTATCAATCTGATCGATATCACCACCCCAAATCGCTTTCATAAAGAAATGGCGCTTGCTGCCATTGATGCAGGCAAGCACGTCTACTGTGAAAAGCCATTAGCTCCAACTGCCGCCGAATGCCTTGAAATGACACTCGCTGCCGAACGGAAGGGCATTCAAACCGCCGTCGGATTCAATTACCTCAAGAACCCGATGATCAAGCTCGCTAGAGACATTATCGAGAGCGGCGAAATTGGCAAAGTCAGAAATTTTCGCGGCATCCATGCCGAGGACTTCATGGCCGATCATCGAATTCCTTGGTCATGGCGACTTGATCCGGCAGGCGGTGGTGGCGCACTTGCCGATATAGGCAGCCATATCATTGCCGCGGCACGCTATCTGGTTGGTCCGGTTGCCGAGGTGATGGGCAAAAGCGTGACAGCAATTGCAGAGCGTCCCGACCACAACAACCCATCGCAGATGAAAGCAGTCGAAGTGGATGATATCTGCCATGCTTTTCTATCGTTCGAGAATGGCGCAACCGGCACTATCGAAGCGAACTGGCTCGCCAGTGGTCGCAAAATGCAACATGATTTTGAGATATCAGGCTCAAAGGGCTCGATCTTTTTCTCGCAAGAGCGCTTCAACGAACTCGACCTATTCCTTTTCTCTGACAAGAAAGGGCAACAGGGTTTCCGCAAGATTTTCGCAGGCCCAGACCACGAGCCTTATGGCGCGTTTTGCGTGGCGGGCGGGCATCAGATTGGCTTCAATGATCTGAAAACGATTGAGGTGCGCGACTTCCTGTTAAGTATTGCAGGACAGAATACAGGTCACGCCGATTTCCGCGAAGGCTATGAGGTGCAAAAAACTATCGAAGCCATCTACGCATCCAGCCGCGAGCGGCAGTGGAAACCAATTTAATCTACCGAAAGCGCTTACGCGTGTGCAGGATGAATTCGTCCTCGATCTTCATCAGCTGCGCGTCGATGCCATAGACCTCTTTCAGGAGCGCTGGATTGAGCACCTCTTCCTGCGCACCATCGGCGACGAGCCGACCCTGATTAAGCACAATCAGCCGGGTGCAATATTTCGCGGCCAGACCAAGATCGTGCAGCGAGGCGATCACCGTCTTCTTCTCGGTTGCCAAACCGGCAAAAAGCTCCATCAATTCCAGCTGATGGGCCGGATCAAGCCCAGCTACAGGCTCGTCAGCCATGATGATCGGCGTATTCTGTGCCAATACCCGCGCGATCAAGGCGCGCGCTCTTTCACCGCCCGATAGCTCGTTAGCAGGACGTGACGCAAGTTCAGCCACACCCATGCGCTGCATGGCAGTCTCGATCACAGTTTCATCGTCACGGTCCAGTCCTGCAAACACAGGCTTCAGTGCTGACCGCCCAAGCGATACCAGCATCCTAACTGTTACCGGCCATGCAACATCGCGTTCCTGCGGCAGATAAGCGATGATCTTGGCGCGATCCGCAACATGCATTCTTCGGAGGTCCGAGCCATCCAGCAGAATTTCACCCGTCGAAGACGTAAGGCCCAAAAGCGCACGCAGCAGCGTGGTCTTGCCTGCACCATTTGGACCGATCAGGCCGATAAACTCACCTTCACCTGCCTCGAAACCGACAGCTTCAAGCACCGCCTTGCGCCCCAGCGACACATCAAGATTGTGGACTGAAAGAGTGCTCATACCAGCCGTCTCCGATATTTAAAGACAAGCCACAGGAAGAACGGGGCGCCAATGATTGCCGTTAACACTCCGAGCTTTAATTCGCGCCCCGGCATAATCACTCTCACCAGCACATCGGCAGCCAACAGAAGCGAAGCGCCGCCAAACGCACTGGCAACAAGCAGACGTGACGGGCGCGAACCGACCAGCGGGCGCAACAGATGTGGCACTACAAGCCCTACAAAACCGATTGCTCCCGCAACTGCAGTCGATGCGCCAACGGAAGCAGCAGTGCCAAGGACAGCGAGAATCTGAACGCGAGAGAGATTGACGCCCATGCTGGCCGCGGCATCAGATCCCAAGGTTAGGCTATCAAGCGCACGCCCCAGTGAAAACAACATCGCCCAACCGATCAGAATGAAGGGTGCGGCAAGCCACACATGCGTCATCGACCGATCGGCAAGAGAACCCAGCATCCAGAACACGATTTCCATGGCAGCGAATGGATTAGGCGACAGATTAAGCGCCAGTGCTGTCATCGCCCCGGCGAGACTGGTGACGGCAACACCCGCCAGAATGACAGTCAGTGTTCCGGCGTGACGCCCCGCCAGCGTCCTGACGAGAAAGACCGACACAAACGCGCCGACCAGCGCCAGCAACGGCAAGGCCAACGGGAAAACCTGCGACAGCCCCGTATAAATCGCAATCACCGCACCAAGTGAGGCCGACGAGCTCACGCCAAGCAGCCCTGGCTCGGCCAGCGGATTGCGCAGATAGCCCTGAAGAGCAGCGCCTGAAAGGCCTAGCGAAGCACCAATCAGCAAGGCAAGCAAAGCGCGCGGCAGGCGGATTTCGCGCATAACCAACACGATTACATCCCCTTGCCCGATAAACAGCGCCCGAATGCTCTCACCCACACTGATGGATGCCGGACCAACCAGCAGCGAAAGCGCAAATAGCACCAGAACCATCAAGCCAAGAACAACAAGCAGGAGATAAAAACGGCCAGTTTCAGTCACGCGCAGCCTCCGCGAGCTTCGCAACAGCTTCAACGCTGAACGGCCCGCCACATACTGTCAGATTATCGTTGAGCGCCACGCTTCGTGTATGCCCATCGAGCGCGCGCAATGCCGGATGCTCGAAATTCTCAAAGGCCAGGGCAGGCGGTCGGCCCCGCGATCCGCGCACCAGAATATCAGGCTTTTCCATGACCAGCATTTCCAGCGGCAGCATAGCTGAACCACGAACACCCGCCTTATCGGCGATATTATCAAGCCCGGCCAGACGGATTGCTTCATCAATCAGTGTACCGCGTCCCGACGTATAACTATTTGCATAATAGAGAGCGACGGTCTGTTTATGGTCAGGCTTTTGGATTGCTGAAAGAGCCATATCCATGTCTGCAATCTGCCGAGTTGCTTCGCTTTCACGGCCGAGCAATCCGCCCATGCGCTTCATATGCGCCTTGATATCCTCAAAAGAGCGTGCAGGCGCGAATTCCTCTACCTGCACACCCAAATCCCGCAACAACCCAACCGTGGCACGCGAAGAAAACGTGCCCGCCAGCACCAGATCAGGCTTCATGAGGAACACTTCTTCAGCCTGCCCATGGTTGATGGGCAGCTGTTTTGCTCTCTCGGTCATCACAGACAGAAGCGGGTCACGCGAGAGATACGACACCGACCGCAGCTGAGTGGCATCTGCCAGCAGCATTGCCAGCTGATCTGTACAGACATTGATCGACACGACGTGCTTGGGCAATCCATCCGCATGAGCGGGATGAAACGCAGTCAGAAACAGGCCGGCAAAAAGGCCAAACCTGATTTTCCATAACCCGGACTGCGTTTTCATGTTGCGCATCTCGTCAGAAATTCCGCGTCAGCCCGATATTAAAGCTGCGCCCCGATGCATTATAGCCGGACGTTGTCTGGTAATCCTTGTCGAAAATATTCTCTACCGAAAGCTTCAACTGCGATTGTATGTCGATGTTATACAGCGCGATGAAATCAGCCGTCACATAAGGATCAAGCTTCTTGGTATTCGCGGCAGTTGTGTAGCGCGAACCGCCATAAAGCAACCGAGCCGTTAGATCGAGCTTGTCGATAGGCTTGAAATTCACTTCAGCTGTCGCCTTCACCCGCTCGCGATATGGCAGATCGTTGTCAGTATCCTCATCAATCGGCTTCTTGAGATCTAGCGATCCTTTCACCGCCCAAGTTTCGTTGAAGCGATGAGACAGCGCCGCTTCGAAACCCGTCACTTCTGCACGCGCAATATTGTAAGGCAGATAGGAAGGTGCCGTACTCATGATCGCATCACGTAGCCATGTATTATAGAAAGCCAAATCGAGACTTGTATCGGCTGTTGCTTGCCAGTTCAGACCAATCTCATACGAGCGGGATTTTTCCGGCTGCAGATCGGCATTCGCAAAGCCGGGATAGTAAAGCTCATTAAAGGTCGGCGCACGAAAGCCAGTGCCAAACGAAGAACGCAGCACGAGATCAGGCAGAATTTCGTAGCTCGCGCCGAGATTATAGGTGACCACGTCACCAAACTGCTCATTATAATCGTAGCGCACACCGCCATCAAAGCGCAGCGCATCATATTCGAGCGAGTATTGCCCGAATACCGCAGCCAAATCACGACTGGTTTTGGCATATTCGGTCGTAGCGCTGACTTCCTCGCGGTAAGCTTCAACGCCACCGGTCACCACATGCGAAACATTGCCCGTTTCAAACTGCTTTTCCGTCGAGGCAAAGATGCCATAGCGCTTGGTTTCAAACAGATCAGATCCGCTAACCCCCTTACGGAAATTTCGGCTGTGATCTAGACCAGAGCTGAACTCGATCGACGAAGACCAATCAGCGGTGTGATCGATACGCGCACCCAACTTGCCGCTAAATGCTGTTGTGTACGCTTCATTAGCAGACGGTGCTTTGGCATCATATTGATTGCGGCCGCGGCTCAGGAGGCCATCAGTATAAATCTTCCCCCAGTCAAAATCCTTCGACAGCGAGAAGTTAAACGAACCCTGCAGAAAACCATCACGATCAGGCTCATAACCAAAAGAATCCGGTGTCGTAAAATTATATCCCTGTGTGCCTGTGACAGCGGCACCAAAGGCATAATCAATGCCGTCCTTGCTGCGTCCCTGAAGCGAACCGGACGCATAACCGCCCCATGGATGCGTAACCCCCGTTGTCAGACTTCCGCAGTAGGAGCGCTCCCCGCAGGCTCCACCCTGCTTTGTGATGATATTAATCACACCCCCCATCGCATCCGCACCATATTGCGAGGAATGCGCGCCTTTCGCGATTTCAGTACGATCAATTGAACTCAGCGGAATATTGGCAAGCGAAGTCGCGCCGGTCGTTGCCGATGCGGTTCGCACGCCATTAACGAGCACAACCGTCTGTTTTGACGACATGCCGCGAATGTAGAGATTGGAAGACGATCCCTGCCCGCCATTGGTGGTAATCGAAATTCCCGGATAGTATTGAAGAAGCGATTGTAGATCTGGCGCTGCTGATCGGTCGATTTCCTCCCGATCAATGACCGTGACGGACGATGTGGAGCGCTGCAAAGACGTTGCACGCCTCAACGGTGTGACGACAATCGTATCAAGCACAACGCCATCCTGCACGCTTGCCTTCGTCTGAGCGAATACGTCGAGCGGCGTAACCACCAGAACGGTGGATGCGAGATATGCCGATAGTTTGAGAAAATGCATTATTTCTACTTCCTGCGTGCAAGCCTTGCTTCACCGCAGGTGTCAGAAATCAGGGCGGAAGCGCCTTGTCTTTGTCCCACGGCAACATTTCACAATGTCACCGCTACGGACGGCCGCGACTGGACACCCCTCGTGTCAGCCATGGGTGACTGGATACGGCAGGTCTCCTGACTTCCGGGTCTTCATCGGTCCTCCGCCTTCCCGAACGTGAATATTCAGTGGCTATGATCGCAACTTACGATCATGGGAGGATGACTCGCCGGTCACAGTTGCGGGGGCAGTCTCGGTCTCAGCTCTTCAAATGAGCCTCACCGTGTTCCCTTTTCATCCATCCTTGCGGATAGAACCGTTTCCTGTGGCGAGCGATAGCAAGGGGATGGCAGATTATCAACTGCAACAATGTGCCCCATCTGAATCACATTCAGAGCCAAGTGATTCAGATGGTTGAATTGTATGGATTTTTCATCTCAGGAAGTCGCGGAAACGACGCAGTGCAAAGAAGAAAAGAACACTTCCGATTACAATCATGGCCAGCAATTGTGGCCACACGACACTCAATCCCGCACCGCGGAACAGCACCGATTGCGCGAGCATCACGAAATGCGTGTTGGGTGCAGCCAGCATGATATTCTGAATAATTTCCGGCATACTTTCGCGCGGCGTTGTACCGCCCGAGAGAACCTGTAACGGAAGCAGAACCAGCATCAGGAGAAGTCCGAACTGAGGCATAGAACCAGCAATCGTTGCTAGGAAGATGCCAAGGCTCGTTGTCGCGAAAAGCTGTAATGCAGCACCCGCCAAAAACAGCGTCAGCGAACCATTGATCGGCACCGCGAGAATGCCCTGCACAACAACAACCAGTGAAAAGGCAGTCGCCACCAGCACCACCATCCCCATGGACCAGACCTTGGAGACCATGATCTCAAGTGGCGTCACCGGCATGACCAGCAGATGTTCGATTGTGCCATGTTCGCGCTCGCGGATGAGAGCTGCACCCGTCAGAATGATCGAAAGCATAGTTACCGATGAAATGACATTGGTGATCGCACCGAACCAGCCTTTGTTCAGATCCTGATTGAAGCGCGCACGTAGGTTAAGTCCAACCGGTGTTTGCGTATCCCCGCGATAGCGATTGAGAAACTCATTCACTTCGCTGGAAACTATCGACTGAACATAACCGCCGCCGGTAAAGGCCTGACTCATGCGCGTTGCATCGACATTCAGCTGGATCGTTGGCGAACGCCCGGCAAGCAGATCGCGCTGAAAATTCGGCGGGATATTGAGCGCAAAGGTATCGAGGCCAGAATCCATCCGCTTATCCATCTCATGAGATGAAATGAGCTTTGGCGGCACAAAATACGGCGGATAAAACGCAGTCGTGATGCGACCCGAAACCGGTGACTGATCCTCATCAACGATTGCGATTGCCGCATTGTTGAGATTTTCCGGCATAGCCTTTGCAGCGGTATAGATCGCAAGTGTGAAGGCATAGACGATAAGCAGCAGAAGCATCGGATCACGCGCCAGTCCGCGCAGTTCCTTGACGCCAAGCTGGAATATATTGGAAATCCGCATCTCAGCCCGCCTGCTTCTTGAGAAGTACAATGCCGAGAACGGTCAGAACCGGTATGGCAATCAGCAGCGGCAGGAATGATCCGGCGAGATCGGAGAAATCGAGCGCCTTTGAGAAAGTCCCGCGCGAGATCGTCACGAAATAGGTCGTCGGATAAATCTTGCCGATAAACGCACCTGCCCCCTGCAAAGACGAGACCGGATCGATAATGCCAGAATATTGCACTGCGGGAATGAGTGTCAGCAATGCAGTGCCGAAGATCGCCGCAATCTGGCTATTGATGAAAGTCGAGATCACCAGCCCCATGCCGGTCGTAATGATGACATAGAGAAGCGCTGCCGTGGCATAGGTCAAGAAACTGCCTGTGAATGGCACACGGAATATGAAAACAGCAAAGGCCGTCAGCATCAGGAAGTTGAGAAAGGCGAGCGCGATATAAGGCAGCTGTTTGCCTAACAAAAACTCGAACTTGGTCACCGGCGTCACATAGAAATTAATGATGGAGCCAAGTTCTTTTTCACGTACAACACTCAGAACCGCCAACATTGCAGGGATCATCAGCAGAAGCAACGGGATAACTGCTGGCACCATGGCCACAAGGCTCTGGACGTCCGGATTATAGCGATAACGAATTTCCAGATTGAAGTTACCAACAGTGGCGTTGCTTCCATAAAGCTCGCGCGCTTTTTGTGTCAGCCAATTGGCATGCATTCCCTGCACATAACCGCGCACGGTTTCCGCTCGCGTTGGCATGGCGCCGTCGATCCAGGCACCAACTTCGACGGGACGACCACGCGCGACATTGCTGCCGAAATTCGGCGGGATTTCAATTGCCAGGCTGATTTCACCTTCGCGCATACGCCGATCAAGGTCGTCATAATCGGTTATGGGTGCTTTTTCAGTGAAATACCGAGAACCAGCAAGTTGCTGCGTGTAATCACGGCTGATCGTCGTATCGTCGCGATCCAAAACCGCAAACGTCAAGTCCTCGACATCGAGATTGATACCGTATCCGATCACGAACATCAGGATCACAGTGCCCAGAATGGCCAATGTCGCCCGGATCGGATCGCGTTTCAACTCCAGCGCTTCGCGGCGTGAGAAAGCCAACATTCGCCGAGGATTTGGCAACCAACCCGCGCGGGCCGTCGTGCTTTTCTCAACCTTTTCAGGCTGAATCTTCACCGCCTCTTGAACGTCTTTCTCAGGCGCTGTTTCGCCAATTGCTTCTTCGAGATATGCGATGAAAGCATCTTCAAGTGTTGCTGCATTGCGGCTTGCGGTAATGGCTTTTGGCGTGTCGCTGATCAACACCTTACCAGCATGCATCAAGGAAATGCGATCACACAGTTCCGCTTCATTCATGAAATGGGTTGAGACGAAAATCGTGACATTGTCGTTGCGTGAAAGATCGGCAAGGATTTGCCAGAAAGCATCGCGCGCAACCGGATCAACGCCTGAAGTTGGCTCGTCGAGAATAAGAATATCCGGCGAATGGATCAGCGCGACAGCCAGTGACAGGCGCTGGCGGATGCCGAGCGGCATCGAGTCGGGAAGATCATCCATAACGCCCGCCAAATCAAACCTTTGGGCCAGTTCCTTGATTCTGCGCTTGGTATCTTCTTCCGCCATGCCAAACAGCTTAGCGTGAAGCTCCAGATTTTGATGAACTGTCAGTTCGGAATAGAGCGAAAACGCCTGCGACATGTAACCAACATGACGGCGTATATCGATATCTTTTGGATCGACTTCGCGCCCAAACAGCCTTGCCGTGCCTTCGCTTGCAGGCAACAAGCCGGTCAAAACCTTCATCGTCGTGGATTTGCCGCAACCGTTAGAGCCGAGGAAGCCGAAAATCTCGCCGCGCGGAATACGGAAACTTACATTGTCAACGGCAGTGAAATTGCCAAATCGCACCGTTACATGCTCGGCTTCGATAGCGATGTCGCTATCAGCCTGCTCATTGCGCGGTGGCATTACTACTTCGCTGTGCCCTTGCCGAAGCTCTTCTGGCAAAAGCGCGATGAAGGCTGCATCAAGATTAGGCGTCTGGGTTTTCTCAAGCAGTTTCTGAGGGCTGCCGGTTGCAAGAATCTGGCCGTCATTCATCGCAACCAGCCAGTCGAAGCGTTCGGCTTCCTCCATATAGGCCGTGGCAACAATAACGCTCATCCCCGGGCGATCTTTGCGGATATCGTCGATCAGTTCCCAAAACTGACGCCGCGATAAAGGATCAACGCCCGTTGTCGGCTCATCAAGGATAAGCAAATCGGGATCATGGATCAGTGAGCAACAAAGACTTGTCTTCTGCTTCATGCCACCCGAAAGCTTACCAGCCTGGCGATCCGCAAAAGGCGACATCCCTGTCCGCGCCAGAAGGTCTGCAATGCGGCGTTCGCGCTCATGCTTGTCATGGCCAAATAGCCGTCCGAAAAATTCGATATTCTCGAAAACGGAGAGCGTCGGATACAGGTTTTTCCCCAACCCTTGCGGCATATAGGCAATGCGTGGGAATGCCGACTGGCGATGACGCTTGTCGGCAATATCGCCGCCGAGCACTTCAATCCTGCCCTTCTGCATAACGCGAGCGCCAGCAATCAGCGACAGAAGGCTCGACTTTCCAACGCCGTCAGGCCCAATCAGCCCGACCATGCAGCCGGCAGGTACCTCGAGCGAAACATCACGCAACGCTTCAGTCGATCCATAGGACAGCTTCACGCCGTCGGCCCGAACGACAAAGCTGTCGCCGTCCACGCCAGCCTTTATCGAAGCCGCACTCATTTTACTGTTTCCGCGAGATTCTTCGGCCATTCAGCATTTTGATCAAGTTTCACGTAAGCCATACCCGGAAGCCCGGTTTTGACCTGCTGAATATATTTCTGAAGCAATTCCTGCGGGATTTTTGCCTTAACGCGGAACATGAGCTTTTGACGCTCTTCCTCCGTCTCAACCGACTTTGGCGTGAACTGCGCAACATCGGCTACGAAACTAATCGTAGCAGGGATCACATATTGAGGTGCGGCATCGAGCACAATACGAGCATCCGCGCCAATGGCCACGCGACCAGCCTGCGAAGTCGGCAGGAAGAAAGTCATATAGACGTCGCTGACATCCACCAGATTCAGCACGCGACCGCCAGCAGACAATACTTCACCCGGTTGCGCAACACGATATTGCACGCGGCCCGGCTTTGGCGAACGCAATGTGGCATCACTGATATCTGTATCGATAGTGGCAATCGCGGCCTTTGCAGCTTCAACCGCAGCTTCTGCATCAACAACTTGTGCCTTTGCAGCACTGATCGCGGCCGCTGTCGCGGCGAACTGCGCCTTTGCAGCACCCACGGCTGCCTCAGCTCCCTGCGCGGTTGCGCGGTCATCATCCAGCACCTGTTGAGAAACTGTGCGCGATTCTGAAAGCTGTTGCGAACGAGCCAGACGACGATTTGCAGCGTCCAGTTGCGCTTCGCGCTGTGCGACCGTAGCCTGAGCAGCAGTTTGCTCGGCTTCACGCTGGGCAACCAAACTTTTCGCTGTCTCAATGCTTATTTCAGCGCGACGAAGCTGCGCTTCTGCCTGTTTGCGCTGGCTCTCGAGCTGGGCAGTATCCATGCGCGCCAGAACCGCGTTTGCCTCAACAAACTGTCCTTCGTCGGCAAGAATTTCGCGGATACGTCCGGGGCTTTTGGTGGATACATCGATCTCTACGGCTTCGATTCGCCCATTTCCGCCAGCAATGCCTTCCGGCAGTCCGGGGTCGCTCAGTGCTTTCCAGGCATAGTAGCCTCCGGCTACCAAAGCCACGACTACACCAGTTGCGATCCACTGCTTGCGATTAAACCCCATGCCGAAACATCCTCTGCGTCATCATCTTGCGGGCCCGCAAAGCAAAGCTATGCGGCAAACGATACTACTCAGTCAGATTGAATTCTGTATTTTCACTTGGGAGTGCGTGCCTTGATTAAAATCAACTATACTCAAATGCACCGCAATTTCATGCGTTAAATAATAAATATAAGAAAATTCGCGGGTGCCGATTTAGTGAGATGGAGGGCAATGCTGACAGCACCCGCTGGCTGTCGACAGTACAACATTGCAAAAAGATCGCGCTGGTGCGCTCGACAGATCCTTGAATTGTTTAAAATTAGCCGGGGCGTCGCTTTGGTTGGGCCTCGACGCCCCGGAGATTGCCGACTCTGGTGGAACTCGGCAACAAGCGATCATTAGCATCCGCTGGCGGAGGCTTTCTTTGATTTAAATCAACCAGATAATAAATAACCTGAATGTGCCGCTATTTTTTAGGTCGACACTTGCCCCAGGTCTTTTTCAAGTATGCCGATACGCTCTTGAGCTTCGGATCAGACAAGAAACCTTGTCGAAAAAGAATACTGCCTTTGACCTCCGGTATAGCGTTGTTGAGGTCAAGCTGGCGCTTGATTTCATCGACGCCATTTCCCGCAAGCCATTCAGGCTCAGCTTTACTCGAGGTGCCAGCGCGATAAAGTGCCATCCCGATATAAAGGTCAGTGTTTGTACCTTTAACTGTATCCGCCCACCATTTGACGATAGGGCCATAAGGCACATCCTTGCGGCCTGACGACCAATAGACCTGCGGCGCGATATAATCGATCAGCCCATCTTTCACCCAAGCACGCGTATTAGCAAAGTCTCCATCATAATTGGTCTTACCCGCCCGCGTTGGCGAACCAAGCGGATCGTCAATCTGATTGCGCCAGACGCCGCCAGGGCTGATACCAAAGCGAACATGCGGCTTGATGGCTTTGATCTTGTGCGAGATTTCCTGCACCAGCGTATAGGTATTGTGACGCCGCCAGTCATGCTTGCTTGAGAAACTTGTCCCGAAACGTTTGAATGTCTTGTCGTCCTTGAGCGGCGAGCCCTGCGTTTCGTAATAAAAATAGTCATCGAACTGGATTCCATCGACATCATATTTCTGGACAACTTCAGCCGTGATGTTAGTGACCCACTGGCGCACTGCCGGAATACCGGGGTCAAGCACATAGCGATCCGCAGATATGCCTACCCAACCCGGATTGGTTTTATAAACACTGGGTGGAGAATCGCTGGAAGAATTATTCAGTTCTTTTCGCGTTGCCGGCCGCACATCCATAGAAACACGGTAAGGATTGAGCCATGCATGTAGCTCGATCCCACGCTTATGCGCTTGCGCGATCGCAAAGCGCAGTGGATCGAAGCCCGGATCTTTTCCGAGTGTACCCGTCAGATAAGATGACCACGGCAGATAGTCGGATTTGTAGAAAGCATCCGCAGCAGGTGAAACCTGAAAGATCACGGCGTTAATGCCATGTTCGGATGCTTCTTCAAACATTCGCACCAGTTCCTGCTTCTGGCGCTTCACGCGTTCGGAATCGTCCTCAATCTGTGTGGAAGCTCTGGACGGCCAATCCAGATTAAGAACAGTCGCAACCCAGCTCGCATGAAAAGTATCGCAATCAAGAGGCATGGATTATCGCAGTCCCGTTCTATTCTAATATTAACGCCATATCTGGTTTGATATGATCAACTGGGTAACTACTTTAAAGATGCATAAAGTCAAAGCGAGGGCACGATGTATAAGAATATCCTAGTCACCACAGATGGTTCAGAATTTGCAGAGCGCGGTCTCACTCATGGATTTGACACCGCGAAAGCCATGGGTAGCAAGGTGACTGTCCTCACCGTGACCGCCCCCTATTCGCTTTCCGGCCTGCCTGGTGGCTTTACTGACAGTCCGGCCTTTATCGAGCGTTATGAAGAAGAATGGAACGATTACGCCGATGCTGCACTTGCCCGCGCCCGTGAACTGGCAAGTCAGGCTGGCGTTGAAATCCATACATTGCATGTCGTGGCGCAGCATCCAGCCACCTCAATCATTGAAACCGCAAAAGAATTGCGCAACGACCTGATTGTGATGGCGTCGCATGGTCGCCGTGGACTGAAAGGCATGTTGCTCGGTAGTCAGACCTATGAAGTCGTTACGCGAAGCACTGTTCCGGTGCTGGTGGTTCGCTAGATTCAACCGGCCTGATGACCAGTGGCGCTTTCAATATCAACGCGAAAGAAAACAGGTTCCAGTTTGCGTTGCTCGCCGCCACTGGTGATGGTCTTGGTATAAGCAGGCTCCCACCATGTCGGCTCGTTTGAGAGCATATTGACGATCGCAGCCTTTTCTTCCTCGCGCGTGATCTCGCGATAATGACCGTTCACCACAACGCTACGCCATTCCGTTTTTGAAATGATGTGATCGAACAAAATGCAGACCGCATCATTTTTCCGCATAGCCTCAGTCTTCTGACCATCGGTAGTGAAGGAATAAAGCGCCCCACCGCTGAATCGAAAACCGAGCGGCACCACAAATGGTCGATCACCAAGAATATAACCCAACCGCCCGATCTGGGTATGCTGGATCATATCACGGACATCAATTTCAGACATTTCCTTGATTATCATGGCAAGCGTCCCTCGTTCAGCTAATCTGTTGTTAGATTACTATAGGGCGGCGATTGCGCTTTGACCGCAATCAAAACATGAAAATCAGACGAACAGGCGCCCTTCAGCAATCTTGACTGCCGTACCGCCAATACGAGCACCGGTGAGTGTCTGGTTTGACACATCAAGTTCAAGGCGAATACGCGAGGGGCGCCCCATCTCCATGCCCTGCTCGATCCACCATTGTGAACTTCCATCCACCGGCTGGTCTTTGGCCAGAATCATGCCTGCAAAAGCCGCCGCTGCAGACCCCGTCGCGGGATCTTCATACACATTCGAGCCTGTCACAAACATGCGTGCGTGATAATTACTGTCGAACAGAATTGTTTCGCGGCAATAGACATAAATCGGCAATGGTCGATCGCCCACATGCGGCAGACTTTCGCTCACATAGACAGGATCGATGGAGACTTTGGCTGCAGCGATTAGGTTATGAACCGGCACAAGAAGATAAGGTGTGCCTGCGCTCCAGACAGCAGGAATATGGTTTTCAAAGCCGATCTCATGCGTGCCTAGCCCAATTGCGGCGGCGGCCTCTTCCTTCTCGATCTTGATATCGAGCTTTTCCGGCAAACGCGGCAGATCAAATTCGGCAAAGGCGCTGTTTTCACCTAAGATGACACCACAGCGAACGATACCTACCTTCTCTTCAAGCGTCACCAGCCGATCCGACTCGTCGCCTGTTCTGCGATGACGTGCCAGCGATACCGCAGCGCCAACAGTCGGATGACCGGCAAATGGCAACTCGTAGTCCGGGGTAAAAATGCGGACGGCTGCCTCATGCATCGGATTTTCAGGCGGAAAGATAAAGACCGTTTCGGACAGATTGAATTCGCGCGCGATGGCCTGCATACGCGCGTCAGTCAGCCCTTCACTCTCGTGCACAACAGCCAGCGGATTCCCAGCCAGAGCCTTATCGGCGAAAACGTCGAAAATCTCGTAATACCGGCCAGCACTGGCAGCTTCGGTCATCGTTCACCTCTCCCTCACTTCAGTAAGGCCATAAGCCTTGCTTTGCGAGCATAGTCAATTTCGTGGCGCTGTCATCTGCAAGAACTGATCGTTACTGTTGATTTTCGAAATGCCAATCGGCAAATGCGCGCACATAGGATGGCGTCGCCTGCCCCATGGCTCCTGCCTGCTTAACCGGAATGATTTCCGACAATTCCGGCTCTGCTTGAGCCGCGAGATTTGCCTCTATTCGTTTCAACAATTCCGTCGTCGAAAGATCAAAGTAATGTCGGCGGAAAAGGGCAATGCTTCCATCGGCAGTTACCAGATGGGTCTTTGCTTCCGCCTTGGCATCACCAAGATTGATTCCGGTTTCTTCAAAAACTTCTCGGGCCATATTGGTTTCATAATCGGCGCGACCATCAACGACATCATTGTCATCAATGGAACCTGCCGGAAAATAGACACGTCCTGCGACCGCATTATGCGCGCTCATACGGGCTGCTATCAAATGCCCTTCAGCGGACACCATGATGCCGACGCCAAAAATATGCCACGGCCGTAAAGGCTGTGCATCTTTGCGCCAATACATAAGCGTTGCAAAGCTCGTGCGATGGAAACCGGCGGAAAAAGACTGGCCTTCCAGTTTCGCGTCTGGTGCAAGATAAATTTCACCATCAAACAAAGTCGGATTAGCCTGACACTCGCGCTGCCAGTTTTCAGCGATTGCGGTTTTATTGGCTTGCGCATAATCGAGCGGTCCCGGCAAAATCCGGACATCGACACGATCAATTTCATAAACCGTGTTTTCTTTCACATGCTGCATTAGCCGTCCCATTCTCAAACAATGTTCAGCGTGACAGCCACGGGGCAATGGTCACTGGCCTTAGGACGATCCCATCCAGTCCGTGGATAACGATCAACTTCTTGTCCTGGCGGGAAAACCGTGCGCCAGGGCTGGCCCCGACGGATAATCTTCGGAATCGCACCACCGTTTTTGTCAGCCAGAGTTGGCGACGCAAGAATGTAATCAAGCTGGCAAAGATGGCGTTCCTGCGGTCCGCGGGTGTGATAGAGCGTCCAGCGGTCCATTTCAGGGCGGCGCTCCACAAGATTGATGGCGAAGCCATCGCTCAGCAGCGTATCCAGAGCACTGGCAGCTTCCTTCACAGGCGAGAATTGATAACCGTTCCACTCATCGCCTTCGATGATGACGCGTTCACGGTAGTCGTTGAAATCACCGCAAATGAGCCAGCGCTTACCCGAAGTGTGCCCTGCGCCAAACTTCTCTTCGATAATGTGACGGATCGCCCGCGTTTCTGCCTGTCTGACCGGCAAGGATGCAGTGCGACCATCAAGCCCGTTACGGGCACCGCCCATTGATTTCAGGTGAACAACAAAAAGCGTCAATGGCTTGCCGTCGATACGCATATCGAGACAAAGACAATCGCGCTTAAAAATGCGATCATGCGGTTCAAGTCCCAGCTCAGCAAGCACCGGCTGATAAAGATCAAGATCCTTATAGGTCAGATGCGCGTGGCTGGTGACTTCCAGCACTTCAATCCGCTGGCCATCACGCGTCGTATCGCGTGCCATCACGGCAACGTCGATGCCTCGGCTATCATTGCCGTCAATCAGATACTTATTGCGATAGCCCTGCCCGACCATCTTGAAAAGATAGCCATATTCAAACGCATTGAGGGCAGCGAGATTATCGACTTCTTGCAGGCAAAGCACATCGGTCCGTGTTTCGGCTATTGCCAGCGCCGTCATCTGCCGTGTGTCATCGGTATGGGCAATCGCCCGCGCCTGCTCCAGCAGACGGTATTGCGTTTCATCGCCGATCTCGAAGAGCTTGAGCGAGCGATCCTGATGCAATTCATTGCGAAAGCCGGAAAAATCAAACCGGCGCATCAGATTTTCGACATTGAAGGTTGCTATCGTAAACATGCCCGCGCAATCTCACCACTTGCGCTATGATTGGCAAGTGGTTCTTTTCAAAATTGCACAGCCGCGCTGGTTTTGATCAGAAAAGCCACCATATAAAGTCTGGAAATCAGGACACCGAAAATGCTTGATAAGATACGGTACATCGCACTTTGCTCAGGTCTCTTTGCAGCAAACCTTGTTGGCAGAGCTGCAGCGGTTGACCTAAATACGCCCTACGTGCCGTCTTTGCGTCCAAGCACGCCCCCTATCGCTGGCGGGCTGCCGCGGACTTATCAGCCACAAGCAGGATCAAGTAAGTGTTACGGCGTGGGGTGCCGCGACAGTGGCAATTACATCTCGCGCGAAGGCATCCCGATCTACAAGAATGGCGACCCGCTTCAAGTTCGCCCATCCAATCGCAAGCCTGTCACCACCTTCGGTCCAAGCAGCAACCATATTTCATGGTGCTCAAATCGTTACCGCAGTTATCGTACGTCGGACAACACATACCAGCCCTTGGCAGGGCCGCGTACCGGCTGTAATTCGCCTTTTCAATAAAAAAGCCGGGCAATGCCCGGCTCGTTTATTTCTTATGCTGCTTCCGATTTGGAATACGCGCGGATCAAGCGTCCCAGACGCATGATACCTTCATCAATCATTTCATCATTAGCGCATGAATAGCTCAGACGCAGCGTATTGGCACCCGTGCCATCCGCAAAGAAGGCCTTGCCCGGCACAAATGCCACTTTCTCGCTTTCAATCGATGCGGCAAGCAATGCAGCACCGTCCATGCCCTTTGGAAGCGTGACCCAGATGAACATGCCGCCTTCCGGCTTGGTCCAGTCAGTGCCTTCCGGCATATATTTAGCAAGTGCTTCCAGCATCTTATCGCGGCGATGCTTGTAAACGCTATGCAGCTTAGCGACTTGGCTGTCAAAACCAGTCGAAGCAACACGATGGATGGCAATCTGGTTGATCGTCGAAGAATGAAGATCAGCCGCCTGCTTCATCAGAACCAGCTTGCGGATAACCGACTGCGAAGCAACCACGTAACCGACGCGCAGGCCAGGTGCGAGGGTCTTCGAGAATGAGCCGCAATAGATCGTGCGGGTCTTTTCGATATCACCGCCGTGACGCGCAATATCCATCGACAGGATCGGCGCAATCGCTTCGCCGTTGTAACGCAGATACTGATAAGCAGCGTCTTCGATAATCGGCACATTCAGCTCATCAGCATCGGCCAGCAACTTCTCACGACCTGCACGATCAACTGTTTCGCCGGTCGGGTTGCTGAAATCTGCCGAAAGATAGGCAAACTTAACCTGACCGCCGGCATTTTCCGCTGCCTGCTTATAGGAATCCGGTGTGCGATTGCCATTCAGCGAGAGAATGTCATAGGTCGGCTCGTAGGCGTTAAACGCCTGCAACGCGCCAAGATAGGTCGGTGCCGTCACCAGTGCCGTGTCATTTGGCGAGATGAAAAGCTTGCCTAGATAGTCAAGTGCTTGCTGCGAACCGGACGTGATAAAGACGTTGTCTTCGGTACAAGGAATACCGATCTTGGCGAGTTCACTCACCAACCAGGTGCGGAGCGGCTTGTAACCTTCAGATACCGAATATTGCAGAGCTGCATTGGCTTCAGGGCCACCAAAGATGTCCTGATAAGCGCTCTGGAATTCAGCATGTGGAAACAGCGCCGGATCGGGAATACCGCCAGCAAAGGAAATAATATCCGGACGTTCCAGCAGTTTTAGAAGTTCACGGATTTCCGAAGCGCGCATACGTTTCGAGCGCGTTGCAAATACAGTTTCCCAGTCCAACACGGGAAATCTCCTCAATACGGTGGAGGCAAAGCCTCCTCAAACCTTGCCAGATAAAGTTCTAGCGATAGCGCAATTTATTGCTAACGAGAACACTTTCTTCCATGCTGAGACGGAATAAAGATATTCTGAATTGTTTTGGCCAAATGACGCACAAAACACAAATTCCAAAAGCATCCGACGATCTTTTCGTGCGCTACATTTCACACGACCAAATCCCTATGCATGAAAGGGGCGTAAGAAACGCCCCCTTTTTGTCTGATCATCGAGCACCTAAAATCTGATGAGATTCTGACTTATGGCCGACGCATCGTCCCAAAAATCGTTTTCGACTTTTGGACAGATCGATGCGTCTATCTTAAAATTAGAGCGACCTTTGTGCGCCCATTCGGGCGCACGGCGCTCTACTCGAAAATGGCGTTTTGTGAGAACCGGAGCGGAGCGTACATAAAGTACGTGAGCCTAGGTAAGCGAAACAAAGCGCCATTTGCAGACGGCCAGAGTCTGAATATCGCAGATTTTTAGTTGCGTGCCTTGTCGACGAGCTTGTTCGCTGCGATCCATGGCATCATGCCGCGGAGCTTTTCGCCAACTTCTTCGATCTGGTGGCTGTCGTTGTTACGACGGATACCCTTGAAGCGAGCTGCACCTGCACGGTATTCCTGCATCCAATCGGAGGTGAACTTGCCGGTCTGAATGTCCTTCAGAACGCGCTTCATTTCTTCCTTGGTTTCTGCAGTGATGATGCGTGGACCAGTGACGTATTCGCCCCATTCAGCGGTGTTGGAGATCGAGTAGTTCATGTTCGCAATGCCGCCTTCGTAGATCAGGTCTACGATGAGCTTCATTTCGTGCAGGCACTCGAAGTAAGCCATTTCTGGTGCATAGCCAGCTTCTACGAGAACTTCAAAGCCGGTGCGGATGAGTTCAACAACGCCGCCGCAAAGAACAGCCTGCTCACCGAACAGATCGGTTTCGCACTCTTCCTTGAAGGTGGTTTCGATAACGCCCGAACGGCCGCCGCCAACGCCCGAAGCGTAAGACAGAGCGAGATCATGTGCGTTGCCCGAAGCATCCTGATGGATAGCGATGAGGCAAGGAACGCCGCCGCCTTTCTGGTATTCGCCGCGAACCGTGTGGCCTGGGCCCTTTGGTGCGATCATGACAACGTCAACCGACTTCTTTGGCTCAATCAGGCCGAAGTGAACATTAAGGCCATGAGCGAAAGCAATTGCTGCGCCGTCACGGATGTTATCCTGAATGTGGTCTTTGTAGATGTCAGCCTGAAGTTCATCAGGGGTTGCCATCATGAGGACATCGCCCCACTTGGCAGCATCAGCAACGTTCATCACTTCGAAGCCATCAGCTTCGGCCTTCTTGACCGTTGCCGAACCTTCACGAAGAGCGATGCGCACGTTGGCAGCGCCGGAGTCCTTGAGGTTCAGTGCATGGGCACGGCCCTGGCTACCGTAACCGACGATAACAACCTTCTTCGACTTGATCAGATTAACGTCTGCATCACGATCGTAATAAACGCGCATTTTCGTATTCCCTTCATTCAGATTATTTTTCAGATTGCTCTGCGGCTTCCTCGCGTTGGCCGTTGGTTATGCCCCGTAAAGAGCGAAAAACTGCTTTGTGGCACGCCGGGCGTCCCGGATGACCACTTCGTCAGTCAGTTCCAGCCGGTCGCCAAGCAGCAACCGGATCTGCATGTCCCGAACGACAAGTCCGAAAAATGCACGAAAAGCTTCGTCGATATCGTCAAAAGCCAAAAGCTTTGCTTCCTGACCCATTTCAAGGATCGGCTTGAGACGCTTTGCCATCGCCACCGGACCATTGGCGAGAACGATGTCACCAAGTGCCGATTTGCCCGATGCCGTGTGGCTGACAGCCAGACGGTTCAATGCAATCGATGTTGGACCAGACAGCACCAGCAGCCAGTCACGCGCAAAATGTTCAAGGCTTGAGAAAAGCGATTCCGCGTCAAGCTTCTCGCGAGCTACCGGCACGACACGAACCTTCGATGCCTGCCAGCGAACCATTGCGGTTAGCAGACCATCGCGATCGCCAAACCATTTATAAAGGCTTTCCTTGGAGCAATTGGCAGCACGCGCAATGCTCGCCGTCGTCAAAGCGCGGTCCCCGCCTTCGACAAGAAGGCGCAACGCCTGCTCCAGAACATCGTTCTGACGCGGCGAAAAAGACGGCTGCTTCTGAGCCTGCAATTCGTCGCTTTTATCAGTCACGGATCAATCCCTCCACCTTGTACCGTACGGTACGGTTCCGTTTATTAATCTGTGCTTGTGAGACCGTCAAGCAGGATTTTTCAACAAGATGGAAGATTTTAGAATTGCGATCCGAGCACCGCTTGGAGCTTCGTTTCGACAACTGGAAAGAAGCAAACAAATTCAAAAAGAAGGGGCGCCTTCCGGAATCAACTTCTCAGAAGGCGCCCTTTAAAAACATGGATATCTGGCTTCATGCCTTAGAGATTAACTTGCGTGCCTATTTCCACAACACGACCTGTTGGGATCTGGAAATATTCCGTCGCATCAGAGGCCGTACGAGCAAGCAGGATGAAAAGCTTATCCTGCCAGAGCGGCAAACCGGAATGTGCGGAAGCCTTGAGCCAGCGACGTGACAGGAAGAAAGACGTCGTCATGATGTCGAACTTCCAGCCGAGTTTTCGGCAAAGTCCCAGCGCTCGCGGAATATTCGGTTGCTGCATATAGCCAAATGTCAGCGTGACCTGCATGAAGCGTTCATTGAACTGCGAAACACGCGCACGGTCAGCACTCGACACCCAAGGCTTGGAAGCCGTTACAACAGTCAGAATAACATTGTTCTGGTGCAGAACCTTATAGTGCTTGAGACTATGCATGAGTGCCGTCGGCGCGCTCTTGGGATCACCTGTCAGAAACACAGCCGTTCCCGGAACAATTGTCGGCGGACGCTTGTTCATCTGCTCGACGATGAGATCGAGCGGCACCTCCGCCTTGCGTGTCTTTTGGAACAGGTGGCGCGTGCCGCGCACCCATGTCCACATGATGACCACAAGAATAAGCGCAAAGGTTATCGACGCCCAGCCGCCATCATGCACCTTGATGATATTGGCGCTGAAGAACATCACATCAATGACCAGAAAGCCTGCGATCAAGGGAGCAGCGCGGCTGACACGCCAGTTCCAGATGCGAGTCATGACAAAATAAAGAAGACCGGTCGTGACCAGCATATTGCCCGTCACGGCGATACCGTAAGCAGATGCCAGATTGTTCGACTTCTCAAACCCGAGAACGAGAATGATGACCGTAAGACCAAGCAGCAGATTGACGCGCGGAATGTAGATTTGTCCGTGCAGTTTTTCCGACGTGTGCTGGATTTCAAGACGCGGCAGAATGTTAAGCTGAACCGCCTGACGCGCCACAGAAAACGCGCCGCTGATGACGGCCTGACTGGCAATCACAGTGGCAGCTGTCGCCAGAAGCACCATCGGCCAGAGCGCAAAATCCGGCATCATCTGGAAGAAAGGCAACGCCGCCGCTTCACCATGGGACAACACGAATGCCGCCTGTCCGAAATAGTTAAGTAGAAGGCACGGAAACACAATCCAAAGCCAAGCTCGAACGATTGGCTTACGGCCAAAATGACCGAGATCAGCGTAAAGCGCTTCAGCGCCTGTCATGGCAAGAAAGACTGCGCCTACAGTAATGAAGGCGACACCGGGGCTCACGACAAGAAAACGCAGGGCATAATAAGGATTAAGCGCTGCCATTACTGTCGGATCGTCAAAAATATGCCAAAGACCGGACGCACCGAGGGCCAGAAACCACACCGCCATGATCGGCCCGAAAACAATCGCAACCTTGCCCGTTCCGTACTTCTGGATTGAGAAAAGAACCACGAGAATAACCACGGTAATGGGCACCACAAAGGGCGTCATATGGGGCGCAACAATCTGCACCCCTTCCACCGCAGACAACACCGAAATCGCAGGCGTAATGACCGCATCGCCAAAGAACAGCGCCGCTCCGCAAATACCAGCTGCCAGAACGATGTCGGGCCGCCCTTTAAGGGCAGCCCTTACCAAAGCCATCAAAGAGAGAATGCCGCCTTCGCCATTATTGTCGGCACGCAGCACGAAGATCACATATTTCACCGTCACAACGAGCAGAAGCGCCCAGAAGATCAGAGAAACGACACCCAGAATATCACTTCTGGAAAGAAACCCATCCGAAGTTGCCGCGTGCAATGCTTCGCGGAAGGCGTAGATCGGGCTCGTACCAATATCACCATAAACGACGCCGAGAGCACCGAGCACCAGCATCTTCATACTGTCATGGGAATGGTCGTTTTCTTCCGAAGCAATCGAGTTCTCTGGAGAAACGCCAGCAGGCAGCGTATTTTGAGAACCCGCCTGCGCATCTCCTGCGACTGGCGTGTTCTTATCTGGTTGCTCGCTGCTCATATGCAGACACCTCGTGAGGTCGTAAGTATCGGGATTGGATATCAGAGCGCCTGGGAGTTAAACAAACCGTCAACAGCTAGGGAATACATGATCGCTGCAAAGGTTCCCATGCAAGTTCGGTATCAGTCAAATGCCTGAAGTGTCAAAGTTAAACTCTTTAAAGAAAAGTAGGCTAACTCACCGCTGAAGCGTGAAGCTCGGACTGCGGAAAACTTCATGTATGCTTCCCTCAAATGACCCAGCGCACCTCGGAGCGTGGTTATTCTGTGGCGGGCGGTCTATATCTTGTCACGCCCGCGCACAAATGCAGATTTCGCAAAGCTCCATTGTCAGCCATGCATTTTCGTAAAGCCTATCCAGCCAAGGCTGCAATGTATCGGCTAACGGTCACCGGCATACCATACATTAAAGCATCTGCGGTCAGACCGTGCCCAATCGACACTTCGCTTAACTGCGGTACACGTTTCACCAAAGCTGGGAGATTTTCAACTGTCAGATCGTGCCCTGCATTGATTGCGAGCCCGAGCGCCGTTGCTGCATCTGCAGCTTTGCCGAGACGGCTCAGTTCCTGTGTAGCGGCAGCCGGATCATCATAAGTCGCTCCATATGGGCCCGTATAGAGCTCAATGCGGTCTGCGCCAATTGCCTTGGCCTTTTCGTAACCAAGCGGATCAGGGTCAGCAAATAACGATACACGCATTCCCTTTGATTTCAGCCGCTGAACGATCGGTTCCAGGAAATCGGATTTGGTTTCAAAGTCCCAACCGTGATCGGAAGTTGCCTGCATCGGATCATCAGGAACCAACGTCACCTGCTCAGGTTGATGCTTTTCAACCAGTTCCAGAAAGGCTTCTGTTGGAAAGCCTTCAATGTTGAACTCAGCCTGCGGGTATTCATCATCGATCAATGCGCGGATATCGCCAAGATCGGTAAAACGAATATGACGCTGATCAGGACGCGGATGCACCGTCAAGCCAGCCGCTCCTGCTGCAAGCGCCGCTCGTCCTAGACCGGTCACACTCGGCCAAGGAAGATCTCGCCGATTACGCAACATGGCTATAGCGTTGAGATTGACGGACAATTTTGCAGGCATAGAGCTTCGCTCCTTCAATTCGATATGAGGCTTTATATCGTCAGCCATTGAAAAGTGTGAGTGTTTTCCTGTCACACCTCGAACCAATATAGGGATTGCTAATTTTGAAGGCCTGCCGCAACCTTTATCCCCTGAGAGGCGTTTTAGTGAAATAACACGACGTTCTAAGAACCGGAGGTCAACGATGCGCAACGAGGACATTCCTGTCATCCGTCGCATTCCAACCAATCGTGAAGATGTCTTTGCTTTTGCTATCGAGGGCCATCTCGATGATGCTTCTCTCGAAAATCTTTATGGACTGCTCGATGCAGCCTATGAAGGCCATGATGAAATCGACCTGCTCATCCGCCTGACCGGCTATGACGGCGTGGATTGGGGTTCAGCATTTTCGGAGAGCATGTTGTCGATGCGTGCAAAATCTCTGCGTCACCTTCGACGTTATGCCATTGTTGGCGGCCCGCTATGGATACAGGCAAGCGTCACGCTCATGCAGCCGTTTCTGTCCATCGAAATGAAGACATTCGAATCCGAAGATGAGCCCAAAGCTTGGGAGTGGCTAAGCGCCGAACCAGCGGAACAATGATTATTTTACAATTGTCAGCTGTTCGGCTGCACGCGTGATTGCGGTGTAAAGCCAGCGCTCGCGCGTGTCGCGGAAAGCATAGCTTTCATCGAACAGCACGACATTGTCCCACTGTGAACCCTGCGCCTTGTGAACCGTCAGTGCATAACCGTAATCAAAATCATCGAAACGCTTCTTGGTCTGCCAAGGAATTTCAGCATCCGGGTCCTCAAACTGCGCTTTGAGCAGTTTGATCTTGGCGACGCCTCGGTCTTCGTCTTCGGGCGAGACCAGCAAATTAATTCCCGGTTTCACTGTTTCCTTGGACGAGGTCATTACCTTCCAGAGAGAGCCGTTCAGAAGCCCCTTGGCCGGATCGTTGCGCAGGCAAACCAGCTTATCGCCGGCCTGGGGGTATTCCGCAGTAAAACCCTTCAACTCGCGCAGCCGCTGATTATAGCGCTTGCGTGTACGGTTGGTGCCAACGAGAACCTGATCGGCAGAAAGAACCAGATCCTGATTGACCTCAGATTTGGAAATAACTTTCGCTCTTCCCTCATCGCCATAAGCAAGCTCACGACCCTCACGCACGTCAAGCGCCATACGGATGATCGGGTTATCGCGTGCCTGACGATGAATTTCCGTCAGCAGATAATCCGGTTCGTGCTCAGTAAAAAAACCGCCGCCCGAAATCGGCGGCAACTGTCCCGGATCACCCAGCACCAGAATAGGTGTGCCAAATGTCATCAGATCGCGACCGAGCTGCTCATCAACCATGGAACATTCGTCCACAACAATCAGAGCCGCCTTGGCCACCGGGCTTTGACGGTTAAGCGAAAATGTCGGGGCGATAGACGTCTTACCGGTTGTTTCGTCTTCAATCGCTTCTTCACCGCGCGGCCGATAGATCAGTGAATGCAGCGTGCGCGCATTGTTTGCGCCCTTGGAGCGTAGCACCTGCGCGGCCTTGCCGGTGAAGGCTGCAAACTGCACATCACCATCCACATGCTCGGCAAAATAACGCGCAAGCGTGGTTTTGCCTGTGCCAGCATAACCAAACAGCCTGAAGATAGGGGAACGCCCTTCCTTCAGCCACTTGCCAACGGCTTTTAAAGCCTGATCCTGTTCCGGTGAAAACTGCATACCCTGTTCAGACAGGATTCGGCACTTAAAGACAAGTGAATAGGAGAACAAAACAGCATCAAAGCTATGAGGCCACACAAAACAAACCATCAATGTTAGCTAATAAACGAGGCGATTATATTGAAGAATTAATTAGTAATGCAAATAATTATAAGTACCTTTAATCGTATTCATCATAACTTAATAAATCATATTCAGTATAAACTTATAGAAGGAGTTCAATCATGATGCTTCTTGTTTTTACAGTTTTGGCACTTTCATTAGTTTTCGCATGGTTCGGGCGTCAGTCCGTTGCAATATTTCTTGCCGTTCTCTGCCTTGCATTGGGCGTAAAACAGTTTCTTTGGGAAATATATAGTTCTGAATACGGCTATCGGATGCCTTGGATTCAAACAGAAGTGGTCGATCAGCCTAAGCCGCAACAGTTCGCTTCTGCTTTCACGCCGAGTTTAAAATCTGATGGAGCAGCAGCATGATTGATTTAGCCTCAGATCATGACACCAACAAGCAGCAGACATTAGCCACTCTTCTCTCGATTTATCTTCTGGGAATGATGGCCGTCATCGCAGCAATTTTGACCGCAGCAATGGTGCTGCAATATGCCAATGGCGAAATACCTTGCCCGCTTTGTCTTTTACAACGCGTTGCGATGTTTGGTGTTTGCTTCGGAATCATTTTGCAGTTTCGACATGGTTTTTCATACCGCAACACTGGCATGAGTATGATTTTCTCGCTTTTTCTGCTGATCGTATCCGTGCGGCAGACATTGCTGGATATCTACCCTCGCCCTGGGCATGAATATATCGGCACCTCAGTCTTTGGCCTTCATATGCCCGTCTGGTCGATTCTCATTGCTGTGGCGTTGTTGATTGCCTTCGCTTTTCAACTCATCGTATGGGGCGGCAGCACGCAATTGCAGCACAAATCTCTGACGCATCAATCGCTGCTTCGCGTGTTGGCAACTGCTCTCAGTCTGTATGTGATTGCGATTGGTGTGATTAATTTCGTCTCGGTCGGCGTTCAGTGCGGCATCGATGAGTGCCACACCTTTGGCTACGCCCTTCTCAAATGAAAAATAGCGGCTGGAGTAACTCTCCGGCCGCTTTCCCAACTTAGCTGCCAACCAGCGCTGCAAATCTTTCCAGATCGACATTGCCACCACTGACGATCACGCCAATACGCTTGCCTTTGAGTCCTGGCGCCATCTGCAAAGCGCCAGCGAACGCCAGGCAGCCGGTTGGTTCGACCACCATCTTCATTCGGCTGGCAAAAAACTTCATGCCTTGCACCAGATCATTGTCACTGACTGCCAAAATATCGTGAACGCTGTTCTGAATGACAGCAAATGTCATATCGCCAAGTGCCTGTGTCTGCGCGCCATCGGCTAAGGTTTTTGGAACGTCAATATGAACGATCTTGCCAGAACGGAATGATTGTTGGCCGTCATTGCCTGCTTCCGGCTCAACCCCATAGACATCGCATGAAGGTGAAAGCGCTTTGGCCGCAAGAGCAGAACCCGCCAGCAAACCGCCTCCACCAAGGCATACAAACAGCGCGTCAAGCTGGCCAACCTCTTCAATCAGCTCTTTGGTTGCCGTGCCCTGCCCCGCAATGATATGCGGATGATTAAACGGCGGAATAAGTGTTAAACCGCCCTCCTCCGCAAGCTGCTTTGAAAGCGCATCTCGGTCTTCAGTATAACGGTTATAGGTCACAACCTTTGCACCATAGCCTCGCGTTGCGTCCAGTTTTGCAGCGGGCGCGTCTTCAGGCATAATAATCGTGGCAGCTATGCCGAGCAATTTCGCCGAAAGAGCTATCGCTTGCGCATGGTTTCCAGACGAAAAGGCAAGGACACCGCGCTTCTTCTGCTCATCGTTAAAGCGCGACAAGGCATTGTATGCCCCACGAAACTTGAACGCTCCGATACGCTGAAAGTTCTCGCATTTGAAAAAGATTTGCGCGCCTGTATCGCGATCAATGGTCGATGAGGTCAAGATGGGCGTGCGATGCGCGTGCCCTTCAATCAGTTCAGCTGCAGATACCACATCGTCATAGGTAGGAAGTGCAGACATCATTCACCTGTTCAACTCGTTATTTTAACATCGGCCACAAGCTCAAAACGAGCAGCAAGGCCATGGTCAGATTGAACCACTTCAACCGGGTGGGATCGGCAAGCCAGTTGCGCAACAATGTGCCAAAACCCGCCCAGACCGACACGCTCGGCAGGTTCACAATCGCAAAGGCGGAACTCACCAACAGCACTGCCACGTAGTAGTTGTCGTGGTTGGCATAGGTCGCAATGCCGGTGATCGCCATCACCCAAGCTTTGGGATTAACCCATTGAAAGGCAGCAGCCTGAAAAAATGTCATCGGCACGCCGCTATCACTGGCCTTGGATTCCCCGATGGAGCGCGAGGTAGCAATTTTCCATGCTAGATAAAGCATATAGGCCCCGCCCGCGAATTTGAGCGATGTATAGAATGACGGCACCGTTTCGATCAGCGCGCCAAGGCCAAAGCCAACCGCTAGCAGCAGCACGAAAAAGCCCACGCCAATGCCCAACATATGCGGGACTGTGCGCCGAAAACCGAAGTTCACCCCCGATGCAAGCAGCATCAGATTATTGGGGCCAGGGGTAACGGAAGAAACAAAGGCGAATACGAGAAGCGCTAAGAAAATTTCAAAAGACATTGGATTGATCCAGCTAACAAGGACAAATTAGCCCAATAAAAAACCGGCACAATCGAAACATTGTGCCGGTTTCAACCGATATTGTCTCGATTTACGTAACTTAGAGTCCCTGAGGACCGCGGTTCATTGCAGCCACGCCGGTCCGGCAAATCTCCACGAGACCAAGCGGCTTCATCAGCGAAATGAACTGGTCGATCTTGGCCGTCTTACCGGTAATCTCAACAATGAAATGTTCGGTCGTGGCGTCAACAATCTTAGCATTAAAAGCATCGGTCAGACGCAGAGTTTCAGCGCGTGCTTCGCCTTTGCCTGCTACTTTAATCAGTGCTAGTTCGCGCTCGATCGGGCGCTCGTGGCCAAGCTCGACAGCGCGATGCGTCATGTCGACCACGCGATGCACCGGAACAATACGCTCAAGCTGATGGCGGATCTGATCAAGCACATTCGGCGTGCCGCGCGTTACAATAGTAATGCGCGACAGATGCTGTTCATGCTCGGTTTCAGAAACCGTCAGGCTTTCAATATTGTAGCCACGACCCGAAAACAGACCAATGACGCGGGCTAGAACACCCGGTTCATTGTCTACAAGAACCGATAACGTATGGGTTTCTGGTGTCTGGGTATCCGCTGCAATGAAATATGCCGAGCCGGATGCTAGATTTTGTGCGTTCATGTTCTTTACTCCGGATCAGACTAGGGCGCGGCCCTTGGCATCGATAGCATTAGCAACAGCTTCGTCAGTCGCTTCATCTGGCAACAGCATTTCATTATGCGCTTTGCCAGACGGGATCATCGGGAAGCAATTGGCGAGATTAGCAACGCGGCAATCGAAGATAACCGGCTTCTTGATCTCAATCATTTCCATGATCGCATCGTCGAGTTTCTCTGGCTTGTCACAACGAATGCCATGCGCGCCATAAGCTTCTGCAAGCTTCACAAAATCAGGCATTGCTTCGGTGTAGGAATGCGACAGGCGATTGCCATGCAACAGCTGCTGCCATTGACGAACCATGCCCATATACTGATTGTTCAAGATGAAAATCTTGATCGGCGCTTCATATTGGATCGCAGCCGACATTTCCTGAATGCACATCTGGATAGACGCATCACCGGCGATATCAATAACCAGCGCATCAGGATGAGCAATTTGCACGCCCAGAGCAGCAGGCAGACCATAACCCATCGTGCCGAGGCCGCCCGATGTCATCCAGCGATTTGGCGCGTCGAAATCCATGAACTGCGCAGCCCACATCTGATGCTGGCCGACTTCAGTGGTGATGTATGTATTACGGTCCTTGGTCAGCTCGTTCAGACGCTGCAACGCATATTGCGGCATGATGACGTCTTTGTTTGGCGCATATGCCAGCGAATTGCGAGCACGCCAGCGGTCGATCTGCTCCCACCAGGCAGCAATCGCATTCTTCTCAGGCTTCTTTGCTGAAGCGCGGAACTGGCGAACGATATCTTCCAGAACATGTGCAACATCACCGATGATCGGAACATCAACGCGAACGTTTTTGTTGATCGACGATGGATCAATATCGATGTGAATCTTGCGCGAATGCGGAGCGAATGCATTCAGACGGCCCGTGATACGGTCGTCAAAGCGCGCTCCAACGCACAGCATGACATCACAATCATGCATGGTCATGTTGGCTTCGTATGTGCCATGCATACCGAGCATGCCGAGCCAGTTCTTGCCCGATGCAGGATAAGCACCCAACCCCATCAAAGTCGAGGTGATTGGGAAATTGCTGATCTCAACCAGTTCGCGCAGCAGCTTCGTTGCAGCAGGACCAGAATTGATAACACCGCCACCCGAATAGATGACAGGTTTCTTCGCAGTCAGCAGCATTTCAACAGCCTGCGCGATAGCTGACTTGTCACCTTCAATGGTTGGACGATAGCTGGTGCGCGGCGATGTCTGCGGTGGCGTGTAGATGCCGGTCGCAAACTGGATATCCTTTGGAATATCAACCAGAACCGGACCCGGACGACCTGTCGAAGCAATGTGGAACGCTTCGTGCAGAATGCGCGAGAGGTCATTAACGTCACGAACCAGCCAGTTGTGCTTCGTGCAAGGACGGGTGATACCAACCGTATCCGCTTCCTGAAAGCCGTCGGAACCGATGAGTGATGTTGGAACCTGACCGGAAATGCAGACCAGCGGGATCGAATCCATCAGCGCGTCCTGCAAAGGCGTAACCGCATTGGTCGCACCTGGGCCGGATGTCACCAACATAACGCCAACCTTGCCGGTCGAACGTGCATAGCCTTCAGCCGCATGGCCAGCGCCCTGCTCGTGACGAACCAGAATATGTTGAACTTTGTCCTGCTGGAAAAGTTCGTCATAGATCGGCAGCACTGCACCACCCGGATAACCAAAAAGATGCTCCACGCCATGATCGATCATAGCCTGAACCACCATTTCCGCGCCGGTCATTTCGCGTTGCCCCGCGGAGATCGTCGCCGCCTCGCTTGTTGCTGCCGTCATCGTCGTCACTTCCCGTCTGCTTTACATATTCAATTTCGTTGATGTTTAGATAACAAAAAAGGCCCCCGAGGGAGCCTGTCTTTCGCGCATGGGAGCTTTCGCCGGATGGTTACACCATCCTGCCCATGCGCGTACGTACCACAAGAATAAGAGCTGTTCTGTTCATGGCGGCGAGACTAATCAGCGAAAATCGTGTCGTCAACGCATAAATGTATGAAGCGCGATATTTTCTTCTGTCAAACTGCGCCTCTCGATAAGATTATTGCCCTGACAGGGCATCTTCACCAGAGGAGAACACCTTCCAGCTCTCGTCAAGCTGGTTGCGAAACCATGTTGATTGCCGCTTGGCATATTGGCGGGTGGCGATAATCGATCGTTCGATAGCGTCTTCACGCGTCATCTCACCCGCAAAAAATGCTGAAATCTCGCGCACGCCGATCGCCTTCATCGCTGGCAATGCCGGATCGAGGTGAAGCACGTTCAACGCGCGCACTTCATCAAGCGCCCCATGGTCCCACATGAGATTGAAACGTTGAGCAATCCGCTCGCCCAACCATTTGCGTTCGGGCAGCAACACGATCTTTGTTGCGCTTGCATCATCAACGAGAGCCGTTCCGGTATTCTTCTGCCAATGCAGCAGCGACTTGCCCGTTCCTTCAAACACCTCCAGCGCACGCACAATACGCTGACTGTCAGTCGGGCGCAGTGTGGCGGCAATTTCCGGATCAAGTTCTGTAAGATGAGTGTGGAGCGCTTCTGCCCCTTCTTCACTCATTCTATTGCGCCAGTACTCGCGCACATCTGCGGGCACTTCCGGCATCTGCGAAAGACCGCCTAAAAGCGCACGGAAATAAAGCCCGGTGCCGCCAACAAAGATCGGTGTGCGGGTTCTGAGATCCGCACGCAATAAAATGGCTTCGACATCTGCAAACCATTTTCCTGTCGAATAGGATACTGATGGAGCGACATGGCCGTACAGAAAATGCTCGACTTCGCGTAGCTCGTCAGCTTGAGGGCGAGCGCTCAGAAGGTCGAGCACATCATAAACCTGCATTGAATCGGTGTTTACAATGAAGCCGCCGGTCTTCTTTGCCAAATGAAGGGCAAGAGCCGACTTGCCGCTGGCCGTCGGGCCAGCTATCAGGATTGCATCCTTCGCCGCTTCACTCATCGCAGGAAATGCTCCTCATGTCCCGATCCGCTTCCCTCGTTGCTACACTGATTGCCAATCCGGCCAAAGCGTCGCTTATTCCGTCCTTGGGGATTAAAGCCTCGGCAGCAGTGAATGCAAGCGGGCTTTACTGGCTCGCCGATGGCATCGCCTGCGATATACCGCTTGCTTCCGGTTTAAGCCATGAAGAAGCAGACCAGGCGTTGCGCTCTTCCCTTGATGGCGCTCCAGTTGATGTCGTGGTGCAGGAACAGGAAAGCCGGCGCAAGAAAATTCTGATTGCAGACATGGATTCCACTATGATCCAGCAGGAATGCATTGATGAACTGGCGGAAGAAGCTGGTCTTCGTGAACATGTTGCGGCGATCACCGCCCGTGCCATGAATGGCGAAATCGAGTTCGAACCAGCACTTCGTGAACGCGTAGCACTTCTCAAAGGTCTGCCACTGTCGGTGATCGACAAGGTTATCTCGACCCGCATTTCGCTGATGCCGGGTGGTGTCGAATTGGTGCGCACCATGCGCAAGCACGGCGCCTATACAGCACTTGTGTCTGGTGGCTTCACATCCTTCACACGCCGTGTTGCAGAAATGATTGGCTTTAACGAAGATCGCGCCAACACACTTCTTCATGATGGCGCGCATCTCAGCGGCGCCGTTTCCGATCCGATCCTCGGCCGCGAAGCAAAAGTTGAAAAGCTGGTCGAAATCGCTGACCGTCTTGGCCTCACCCCGCAGGATGCAATTGCCGTGGGTGACGGTGCCAACGATCTTGGCATGATTCAGCTCGCGGGCACCGGTGTGGCTCTTCATGCAAAACCAGCTGTAGCAGCGCAGGCAAAAGTGCGTATCGATCATGGTGATCTGACCTCCCTTCTCTATATTCAGGGCTATCGCAAATCGGATTTCGTTGAATGATTATTCTGGAAACGCCTCGCCTCATTATTCGTAACTGGGAAGATCGAGATCGTGAATTAATGCACGAGATCAACTCCGATGCTGACGTGATGCGTTTCTTTCCATTTCGGCGCAATCGCGCGGAATCGGATGATCTGTTTGAGCGTCTGCAGAAAATGATTACTGAAACTGGATTTGGCTTCTACGCACTCGAAGAAAAGCTGAGTGGACAATGCATCGGATTTGCAGGCCTTGCCCGCACTGATCTTGAACCGCATTTTCCAAAGGGTACTGTTGAAATCGGCTGGCGACTAGCTCATCGTTTCTGGGGCAAAGGCTATGTGACGGAAGCTGGCAACGCGCTTCTGACTTATGCCTTCCAAACACTGAACTTGCCCGAGGTCGTATCCTTTGCAGTGTTTAACAACGACCGTTCAACATCTGTTATGCAGCGTATAGGCATGGCTCGTGATGAGACTGGCGATTTCGATCATCCGAATGTGCCCGACGAAACGCCGCACCTCAAACATCACGTCGTCTACCGCTTAGCAAACCACACGAAGAACTGAATCACATTCAGAGCTAACCCGCCTAAATGATTCAAACGACAATGAAAAAAGGCGCCGCAAAATGTTGCGACGCCTTTTTTGTTTAAGAGAAGAACGTTTAGTCGATGCGGATTGTCACAAAACGCAGTTCGCCAGAACGCGACGCAAGCATCAGGAGTGCATTCTTACGGCCTTCACGACGCAGAGCATCAATTCGCTTCTTCACGTCAGCCGGTGACTTCACAGTAACCTGTCCGATATCGACAATCACGTCGCCGGTTTCGATACGCTTTTCACCGGCAGCAGAACCGGGAGCAACATAAAGCACAGCCACCCCTTCAACATCTTCGGCAATGCCAAATTCGCCACGCACATCGTCGTTAATTTCCGAAAGCTTCATACCGAGCACCGACGTGCCAGCCTGTTCCTTTTGCTCCTTCTTAGGAGCGTTTGGAACTTCTTCACCCTCTTCGCCTTCTTCCATATCTGGCGGAGGTGCCTGATCTTCGGTCGCTTCCTCGGTACTTTTATCGTCTTCGACCAAACGGCCAAGCTTGACCTTTACAGTTTTTTCTTCGCCGTCGCGGACAACAACAACTTCGACTTCATCCCCGACAGCGCTTTCGGCAACAAGGCGCGGCAGGTCACGCGCACGCTCTACCGGCTTACCGTCATAACGGATCACAACGTCACCCGCCTTGATCTCTTTATTGTCGACACCTGAATTTTCGATAAGACCCGCGATCAATGCGCCTTTAGATTCTTTCAAGCCGAGGCTCTGGGCAATATCATCACTGACTGGCTGGATACGAACACCGAGCCAGCCTCGGCGCACTTCGCCAAACTCTTTAAGCTGGTCGATAACACCAACAGCCATTTCAGCCGGAATGGCAAAACCGATACCAATCGAACCACCTGATGGTGAATAGATCGCCGTATTGATGCCGATCACCTTGCCGTCCATATCAAACAGCGGACCTCCGGAATTACCGCGATTGATTGCGGCATCCGTCTGGATGAAATCATCATAAGGGCCAGACTGGATATCGCGCTTGCGTGCGGAAATAATACCGGCAGTCACTGTGCCGCCAAGGCCAAACGGATTACCGATTGCCAGCACCCAATCGCCAATGCGCGCCTTGTCCGAATTACCAAACTGCACGGATTTAAGCTTATGCTTCGTTGGATCAACTTTCAGCACGGCAAGATCGGTCTTTGTGTCCTTCCCCACCAGCTCCGCTTTCAGCTTGGAACCGTCAACGAAATTCACTTCAATCTCATCTGCATCGGCAATGACGTGGTTGTTTGTAACGATAAAGCCTTTTTCGGCATCAATCACAAAGCCCGAACCCAGCGATTGCACTTTGCGCGAATCGTTTTTCTTTGCGCCGTCCTTATCGTTGAAGAAGTCGTTGAAATACTCCTGAAACGGAGAACCTTCCGGCACCTGTGGCATAGGCACACCGCCGTCTTCTTCACCATCTTCCTTGACGGTCTGCGATGTCGAAATATTCACGACCGCATCCAGAAGGCCTTCGGCCAGATCAGCTACAGAACCCGGCCCCTGCCTGATTGGCGCTGTTTGCTGGGCGAACGAAGGTGCGGCGCCAATTGCAACTGTCCCTGTAAAACTCATCGCTCCAAGAGCTACGGTTGCTAGAAGGGTGCGAGCAAATCTCGCCTTGGGTGCAATTGCCATGAAGCTCTGCTCCGTTTCTGTCTGCGATAAGAAATCCAGAAGTTTAGATCGCTGCAAAATACGGCCTGTTTACGGCCCCGCATAGAGCGGTGAGCAGAAATATAATGAATGAACTGGCTTATCCCCTGACAAGCCAGACAATGAAGACGCCAATTGCCAGTGCCGAAAGCCCTGCAATCCGCAACATGCTTTCGGGCGCTTCTGATGCATCGCGCGCAAGCTTTTTGGCAAAAAAAGGAAAGCCGCCGTAGAGCAGCCCTTCGAAGACGAAGAGAAGACCTACGGCGGCTAGAAAATCGCTCATTTGCGATAATTTCTCTTACTGAGACGGCGTTGTCAGTTTCCCACCAGCATCACGGAAGAACTTGAAGAACTCCGAATCCGGCGAGAGAACAAGCGTTGTGTCTGGCGTCTGGAGAGCTTCGCGATACGCTGCCATCGAACGATAGAAGGCAAAGAAGCCAGGGTCCTTAGACGCAGACTGAGCGAAGATATCACTGCGCTGTGCTTCGCCTTCACCGCGAAGGATTTCAGATTCCTTATGTGCTTCAGCAAGCGTTTCCACAACCTGACGATCAGCAATAGCGCGGATACGCTGTGCTGCTTCACGACCACGCGCACGCAGACGTTCTGCTTCCGCAAGACGTTCTGCCTTCATGCGGTCGTAGGTCTGCTGCGAAACTTCAGCTGTCAGATCCGTACGACGAATACGAACATCTTCAATGGTCAGACCAAGAGAAGTCGCGTCAGCGCGCATCTGGTTTGCCACTTCACGCATCATGTCGCCGCGTTCTTCGGAGAGTGCAGCTTCAAAGCCACGCTGACCGTAAACGCCACGCAATGCAGCATCAAGACGCGTACGCAGGCGCTGTTCGGCGAGCAAAGTGCTACCCGAAACTGTCTCGCGGAACTTGCGGGCATCAGTAATACGATAAACGAGGAACGCGTCCACGTCGTAGAACTTACCACCCGAAACCTGAACGCGGATATCGTCAAGATCGAAGCGCAGAAGACGATCATCGATCAACTGCACGGTATCTGCATCAAGAAAGCCGAAAGGCATTTTGAAATAGATGCCTGGTTCAGTCTTCACAGCAACAATCTGACCAAAGCGCAGAACGATTGCCTGCTGACGTTCGTTAACAATGAACGTCGCCGAGTATGCCAGGAAAAGGATGACGGCGATGATACCGCCAATAATCGGAAGCCTGTTCTGAGACATTACTGTGCACCTCCGCCGGTCGTGGTTGCGTTTGCACCGGGACGCGGCTGCTGACGCATAAGTTCATTCAGAGGCAGATAAGGCACGACTTCTTTTCCGGGCTCCACGATGACTTTTTTCGTGCTCTTTAGTACCTGTTCCATCGTTTCTAGGAAAAGACGATTACGGGTAACTTCCGGCGACTTCTGATATTCGCCAAGCACCGAGCTGAAACGCTGCGCTTCACCTTCAGCTTCCTGGACAACACGGTTCTTATAAGCTGCTGCCTCTTCACGAAGCTGTGCCGCTTCACCGCGCGCCTGACCGAGACGCTGGTTGGAGTACTGGTTGGACTCTTCTACGAAGCGGTCTTCATCCTGTTCAGCACGCTGTACTTCATCGAACGCATCGGCCACTTCACGCGGCGGCGCTGCATCTTCGATGGAAACGGCGTTGACCTGAATACCGGCATTATAGCGATCAAGCGTTGCCTGAACGATGTCGCGAACGCTCTGCGCAATGGCAGCACGGTTATCACGGAACACGTCCTGAGCTGGTCGGCGGCCGACGATCTCGCGGATCGCACTTTCCGAAACCTGCTGGACCATCGAGTCCGGATTATCGACATTGAACAAATATGCACGCGGATCGGATACACGGTAAAGCACCGAGAACTGAACATTGACGATGTTCTGATCGCCCGTCAGCATCAGGCCCTGCGTGGCGTTACGCGAGCCCTGCCCACCGATATTGATCTGCTTTTCGACGATCTGAGCCTTTTCATAGGTCTCTATCGGCCAGAAATGGAAATGCAGGCCCGGCTCGGACACTTCAGCCTTTGGTTTACCAAAGCGAAGTTCCACGGCGAGTTCATCAGGCTGAACAGTATAGACCGACTGAAAAAGCCAGAAACCCAACACCGCTGCGCCGATGAGGAAAAATACGCCGCGATTGCTGCCGCCCTTGCCGCCACTGCCACCTGGAAAAACTTTTTTCAGACGGTCCTGGCCCTTACGGAGAATGTCTTCAAGATCCGGCGGTGTGTTTGGTCCGCCACCGCGCGGTCCCTTCGGTCCCTGCCCCCATGGGCCACCGTTGCCACCATTATTATTGTTATTGCCGTTATTATTATCGCCGCCGCCACCCCATGGGCCGCCGCCGCCATTCTGATTACTCCAGGGCATCCTCACCTCTCGTCCGGGAGACGGGAAAGCAAGCGCCACCTCCCGTCATCAACTAATGTTACCGTTTTATAGGCATCGCGAGGGCCGCTTTCAACGTGAGGCGGCAAATTTCCTGCGTTATAATTTACGCAACACGCCGTTCGTACTGAATATAGCGTGTTGGATGACTGTCTTTTTCGCCTGCAGGCACGTCTTCACTCGAAATTGCCTGCCAGATATCCGAATCGATTTCTGGGAAATACGTGTCACCATCAATCGTGGCCAGAACCCGCGTCAGATGCACCTTATCGGCCAATGGTAGCGCCTGCGCATAGATCTTGCCACCACCAATAATGCAGACTTCATCGACACCCAGCTCTATTGCAAGCTTGCGGCCGAGATAGATTGCATCTTCGAGCGAAGCTGTAATCTGAGCACCGTCGGCTGCAAAATTCGCATCTCTCGTTATCACGATATTTGGGCGCCCCGGCAAAGGCCGGCCAATAGATTCCCATGTCTTCCGCCCCATAATCACCGGCTTACCAAGTGTGAGTGCCTTAAAGCGCTTGAGATCGGTAGACAGTTTCCAAGGCATGTCATTGTCGCGGCCAATGACACCATTTTCCGCGGCAGCCACAATGATCGATACAATCGGATTTCGAGCAGTCATATCTTACACCGCGATCGGAGCTTTGATCGTCGGATCAGCTTCGTAACCCACCAGTTCGAAGTCTTCGAATTGGAAGGCAAACAGATCGTTGACATCCGGATTGATCCGCATGGTCGGCAATGCTTTTGGCGTGCGGGTCAGCTGTAAACGCGCCTGCTCGAAATGATTGGAATAGATATGCGCATCACCAAGAGTATGCACAAAGTCTCCCGGCTCAAGGCCCGCAACCTGCGCAATCATCATCGTCAGCAACGCATAGGATGCGATGTTGAAAGGAACCCCAAGGAAAATATCTGCCGAACGCTGATAGAGCTGGCAGGAAAGCTTGCCATCAGACACGTAGAACTGGAACAGGCAATGGCATGGCGGCAGTGCCATTTCATCAACCAGCGCCGGATTCCATGCAGATACGATCAGACGTCGTGAATTAGGATTTTCACGCAACATCTTGAGAAGATTCGCAATCTGATCAATGTGGCGGCCATCCGGTGCTGGCCATGAGCGCCACTGATAGCCATAGACAGGGCCGAGATCGCCATTCTCATCGGCCCATTCATCCCAGATCGAAACGCCGTTTTCCTTGAGATAGGCAATATTGGTATCGCCTTTGAGAAACCACAGCAGCTCATGGATGATTGAGCGCAGATGCAGCTTTTTGGTCGTCAGAACCGGAAACCCTTCGGCCAGATTGAATCGCATCTGATAACCGAAAACCGAACGCGTGCCCGTTCCGGTACGGTCGCCACGGTCAACGCCATTGTCGAGCACATGCTGGAGAAGGTCGAGATAGGTACGCATAGGGAAACTTTCCGAGTCCGATTCGCTTTAGGACCACTATAAAGAAAAACCTCGGCGCGACGAGGCACCGAGGTTTCAAACTCCACAAGGGAGTGAATGGATCAGAGGTCGCCGAGCTTACCAAGCTGCTTTGCGACGAGATAATAGAAGGTGACGCGGTGCTTGTTGCGGTCGCCCTTCATCACTTCAGCTACATGGTTGACCACTTCTTCAGCCTTGGCAGCGTCGGCAACACCGAGCTTCTTCGCTACCCAGCTATCGCGCACGCGCTTGAGTTCTTCCGGATCGGTTGCTGAAACTAGAGAGGAATCGCGATTGCGCAGCGCAATGCCGAGATGCTTTACGATCTTCTCGACAGCGGCTTCATCAGCGCCAGCATCATAACGACGGACATCCGCGAGATAGTCACTCATATATCCACTCTCCTTAGATTGGGTATCTGCCCCGATTAAACCTCCGCCACAGCTGGATATTTCTGTTTCTATCCAGCATGCACCGGTAGTGGAGTGAGGATTGACCAGCCTGCGCTGACTGTCAATAAAAATGAACGCTAAAAGCGAAGAGCAAGATCGGCGAACAACCTGTTAAATCATAACTACCCCCTTCCAATCGAAGGGAAGGACGCCTATATACGGCGTGTCAGCGCAAGCTGACTATGGTGATAAATGGACGATGTAATAAACCTATTGGACCCGGGGGCGGTACCCGGCGCCTCCACCACAACGCAAGAAGCATTAATAGCGAGTTGCGCTGCGGCGGGGGCGAAATAGGATCGACAAGGGTGTAAAGATCGCTCTTTTGCTCGGCATGATACCACCGTTATCGGGTCAATTGAGTAGTTGCAAATGACAACAAAGCTCAGGGTTACGCTCTCGCTGCCTAATGGCGGTGCGGGAAACCCACTCTAAAGCCCTTAGGGTTAGCACCTTAAGGCGGGGTTCGGAGGCACCTGGCAACAGAAGCCTCCACTTCTCTACAAAATTACAGCGACTTAAATGCAAACTGCTCCAGAAAATCTGAAGCCGTTCTGTTTTAGACTATTGCTGCTTCTGTATCCGGCTCTGTCTTGCGCGAGAAAACAATCAGCGCAAGCAGGAAAGCCGTCACGGCACAGGCGGCGATTCCGCCTATCATCGGCAGTGCCGAACCATCGAAGAAAGCACCTGTGATACCAATTGCGATACCGCCAATCACAAAGTGCAGTGTTCCCAAAAGTGCTGAGGCAGTTCCCGCAATTTCACCATGGTCTTCCAGTGCAAGCACTGCAGTTGTAGGGATAACCAGACCAAGGAAGCCGTAACCGACAAACAGGAAGCTGGCGATTAGCCAAAGCGAATGATGACCCATTAGCACGGCAGCGAACATCGCAAGCATAACAGCTGCAAATCCCGATACCGCCACGCGCATCACGCGGCGCAACCCAAAACGGGCACCCAAAACACCATTGAGCTGCGACACACTAAAGAACGAGACCGCGTTCACCGAGAATGCCACAGCATATTGGCTTCTGGTCAGGCCGTAATGGTCGATCAAAATGAACGACGAGTTAGCCAGATAGACAAAGAAAGAAGCGATACCGAACCCACCAATGGCAGCCAGTCCCATGAAGTAACGATCTTTGAGCAGGCGTCCATAGCCGCGCAATGCGCTGCTGAGATTACTTTCAAGACGAGCTTCGGCCCCTCTCGTTTCTTTCAGAGCTGTTGCAACCAGCACGATGCCGATAAGAGCTGCGACAAGCACCGCCCAGAACACGCCGCGCCAACCAAAGAAATCGATAAGCACCGAGCCGCTCAAAGGCGCGAGGATCGGTGAAATCGAGAACACAAGCATGAGCAGCGACATTAATCGTGCAGCATCCACGCCTGTATGGAGATCACGCACCACAGCACGCGGGATCACCGTACCGGCAGCAGCTCCAAGACCCTGAAGGAAGCGGAACATCACAAGGACATCAATATTGGTCGCCAAAGCCGACCCGACGCTGCCGATCGCAAACAAAATAAGTCCGCCATAAAGAGGCACCTTGCGCCCCACCATGTCAGACAACGGGCCACAAAATAGCTGTGCAATCGCCAAAGCGATAAAAAATGCCAAAAGGCTCATCTGTACTGCACCGGTTTCGGCGCGCAGATCAGTCGCAATCGTCGGCAATGCTGGCAGATACATATCAATTGCAAACGGGCCTATTGCTGACAAAAGACCCAGAATAATTGCGTTGCGCACGAGACCGGAAGTAGCAGAGCCAGATGAGGATCCTAAACGGGTGCCTGAACTCATGGGGGGAGCACTTTCATCAATGTTTCGTGAGTCGCCCGTTACGATTTCGGCCCCAGGTCATCGCTTGGGAGGATGGCAGGTCAGGGTCGAAATATCGCAACCGGATATCTATCCACATGTTATTGCTGAATATTTTCAATTACATCTGTGACAAACCGGCCCCCAACCGGATATCGCAGCCTTTAAAAACAGTGTAGCAATCCGCATAATGGACGAGATGTCAAAACCGTTTTGACACGAGTGTAAAATTAGACACTATTGTCCAAACCGTCAAGTCGTCTTATGTTATGAATATGAAACCTACTGACATGCTCGATATAGCCGTTCTGCCGGACAGACGTGCCACCCTTTCGAAAGGGATGAATTCTGCGGCAGTGAAACCGGGGCAATGCATGAAGCGCGACTTCATTCTTTGCGCTGCAGCCCGCGTCTTTTACCGCGATGGGTTTCAAGGTGCGAGCATAGATCTCATTGCCAGCGAAGCCGGAGTATCCCGTCAGACGATCTATAATCATTATCGCGACAAGGAAGCACTACTTGCTGCTGTCGTTGATGATGCCTTTGACCGGATGACTGCTAGCCTTTTTGCTGTTTTAGCCACTTTTCCGCAGTCGGGCGAAAATCTGGAAAAGGCTCTGATCTCATTTTCCATTAGGATGAGTCGTAGCTGCGTTTATGACTCTTCTACTGTTTTCCTTCGCAAACTTTTTCAATCCGACGAAGATGCTCTGCCGTTGAAAAGCGATATTTGCAGTAATCGCGGCCCTGCACAAGCCGTGCCAGCAATTGCCGCTCATCTGGCTCGCCTTGCGCTTGCAGGCGATTTGCAGATTGAGGATCCGGACCTCGCCGCTCGCCATTATCTGGCACTTATCAATGCTGACATTCACTACCACCTCCTGACAGGTCAAAGTGTGGATGATAGCATTATCGAGAAAAGCTCGATCAATGGTGTCCGGACGTTTCTGATGGCATTTGGCAAACGCGCTTAGGTCTTCCTCCCCCCTCACATTCGCACCTTGATTGCTTTTACAGTCCCACCCTCGTGGGAGTTGAGCTTTTTCACGATATAATTTTCAATTCAATTGAGAACAAACTTGACATCAACCCGCGAATCCGTGGGATAAGCAAATCATGGTACAGGATTTGATCCGTTACGATATTTTGGCTCAGGAAGCCCTCCGCGGCGTCATTCGCAAGGTTCTTGCGGAGGTCGCGTCAACTGGCTTGCCTGGAAACCACCACTTCTTCATCACGTTCCTGACCGGAGCGCCTGGTGTGCGTATTTCATCGCGCCTCAAGGAAAAATACCCTGAGCAGATGACGATCGTGTTACAGCACCAGTTCTGGGACATGGTAGTGACAGACCAGCTTTTTGAGATCGGTCTGTCCTTCGGGGATGTCCCTGAAAAGCTCACAGTTCCGTTCTCGGCTATCCGCGGTTTTTACGATCCTTCCGTGAACTTCGAGCTGGAATTCGACGTGTCCGTCGTCCAGCCGACCAGTGACAATGACGAAGGCAGTAATATTTCTTCGATTGAGCTGATTTCTTCTGAAGAGACCCCGGCCAAAAAGCCGAAGTCAAAACCGCGCAAAACTGCTGCGGAAAAGGAAGATGCAGTCGCCAAGGAAAACGAAGCGTCAGAAGGCGATGATGCAGAATCCAAGCCATCTGCGGATGTCGTTTCGCTTGATTCTTTCCGCAAGAAGTAAGCTTAAACCTTCTTTATGAGATCAGTGCCAGAGCAGGTTTTCCTCTCTGGCGTTTTCATTTGCGCGCTCAAAAGCGACCTTCCCATAAGCCAGATTTTTTGCCCAATTGACTTTAATCAAGGCATACGGACAATTAGGCGATAATTATACAAATTTTGGCAACGATTTGGATGGTGGTTTTATGCTGCGTTTAATTGCACAGGCAGTCTTGTGGCTCAGCGGGCTTATTGCTGCGGTATTCGTTGCAAAGGATGAGCCGAATTTTCCGCTCTGGCAAATGACGTTCGGCTTGCTTATGCTTGTTGTGCTGTCATTGGCCATCTGGTGGTTTACAAACCCCAGAACGCCAAGAAAATAACAGGGGCGGTTACAAACCTAACCCACTAATCGAATAACAGGCTTTCATGAGCGATATCGTCAATCTGCGCCAGTTCAAGAAACAGAAGGCTCGCCAGTCGAAAGAACAGCAGGCCGAGCAGAACCGTATTCTTCATGGACGCACGAAAGCCGAGAAAGAATTCGCGCGAGAAGAAACGCGAAAAGCTGAAAAATTCCTCTCCCTCAATCGGCTGGAGCCGAGCAAGAAACCGGATGATGGAGAGTGAGTGTCTCTGCCCGGCTTCGCAAGCATTCCGTCAGCATTCGTGGACATGCCACCAGCTACACGCTGGAGGACCCTTTCTATGAAATCATAGAAGAGATAGCTCAAGAACGTGAGATGGCCGTTGCCGCTCTCATCGCGGAAATCGACAGTCAACGCGACCGAATGATAAATCTTTCATCAGCTTTGCGTCTTCATGCGCTTGAATGGCTTAAAGCCAAACTGCCAGTAACAAATTAACCTAATTTAAGGCTGAGTTTGTGGGCTGGGCTGCGTATCTGGCGAAGGCTCTAGACTCTTCAGGAAATCATTAAGCGACTGGCCATTCTGGCCATTGAGAGGTGCTCCGCCGCCACTTGGCACAGGTATGGTAGCGCCATCATTTTGCATTTGCTCAGCCCTGCGTTGGGCCTCAGCCCGTGCATCGGCTTCAGCTTTTTTGCGCGCCTCCTCTTCCTGCATCACACGCTCGCGTTCCTGTTCATCGGAAGTAAGCAAATCAAGTTGGCGACGCAGCTGCTGTTTTTCAACGATGCTTGCCTGCATCGCTTCAACGCGCTCCTGCTCACGCTCAAGCGCACGCTGTGTGAGGAATTGCACCAGCGGCTGACGGTCAAACTGAGCCGAAGGCGCGTCATAAGTGCCGCCGATTGAATAACGCAAATTGGCAGCGCCATCAGCTTCCGCATTATCTGTGTTTTTGAAAGACAAGCTGCCAGTACCACCCAAAGCAAGCGTGGAAAGATCAAACTGCAAGTCACCAGAAAGCACCGTATCGCCGGCGTTCAAACTAAATGGCGAAAGTCGTGCGATGCCACCGGCGACGGTGAAATCAAATCTGGTCATGCCTGCAATAAACTGCCCTTGGCCAACTGCTTTATCGGCAATTGCCACAAACTGCTTCGCATCAATCTGCGTGGCACCTGTAGGCTGATCTGCCAGTGTATCAGCTGCTGTCAACATCGCAGGGAAACTAGCAGCATCAAGCCCGTTGATGGCGAAGTTTTCAACATCTGCACTTCCCGTGCCCGCAAGTGATGACACGAGCTCCGCGACACTTGTGCCGCTACCGTTCAGCGACAATGCGGCCTTCACTGTCCCGGCAAGCGGGATGCCACCATCTGGCAGATGGTAGAAGTCCTGAAGTGCTGCGCCACTCCATTTGAGGTCAGAGGCCAACAGCGCAGTCTTGTCGTTATTGCGCAGCGAAACGTTACCAACCAGATAGCCACCAGCCCAATTTCCAGTCAGTTCACCAAGCGTGAGCCCATCAATGCTTTTTTGCAGCCGCGTGGAAAAATCACTGACTGTTCCAAATCCATCCATATGCGCCTGCGCTGCGGTCAGTTTCATGTCCATGAGCAAAGGCAATGACGGTCGAACAGCAAAAGTATTTTTCGGCCACACAGACCCTTTACCCGCTTTTGTCGGTTCTATCGCATCCTGCCCAAGCATGATCCCAGCAAGGCTCGCCAGCTCAATTGATGCAAGCTTTGCTTCACCCTTGATCTGCGGCAGACCACTGTCAGAAAAATTCGCCTCTATGCGTGCAGAGATGTCATCGCCGCCAAGTTTTCCTGCGAAATTTGGGAAGCGCAGCAAACCTTTTGCGAACTGAAAATCACTCGAGAGGTCGGCAGAAAGCCCTTCCCCAAAACCAGGAAGCGTGTAACCGGCCGTCGCAATGAAGGGCTGCAAATCGGCCGATTTTAACTGAGCCTTGCCGCTCGCAGCAATATCGCCGCCAACCAATGAAAGAATACCATCGGCGACCGCGTTACCGTCAGGCGCGGTAAGCTTGAGTTGAGTACGCATACCAGCGCTTGGTGCACCCTGCATCGTCAGATCAGCGGTCAATTCACCAGCAAGGCCAAGTGGCAAAGATGGAACTCCCAGCAATGCAAGCACTGTCTCGCCATTCGGCGACGATGCTGTACCATTAAGCTGCATTTGCATCGGATCACTGTCGGAGCTGCCACCACTCGTTGTTCCGGATAGATCAAGCTTCATCCCGCCCGCTTTACCAGTCACACTGAACGAGGCTTCTCCACCCTTGGCTGGTGTCTTTGTGTTCGCTTCTTTGGTGCGCGCGCTTTTATCCTTGCCCGCATTTTTGCTCGCGGCGGTTGCCGATGCGGCAACGTTGCTGGGCGGTGCAACGGCATTTGCGATGATGTTGATTTCAGTGTCTTCGAACAGGCCCGGATAGTTATCCGCGCGCGCTGAAAGCGAGCGGAAGAACGGAACCTGCGGATGGCGATGCGCAGCCAAAGTCAGGAATTGCGAAAGATCGGAAGACAACAAGGTCGCATCCAGCGAGCCAGATGGCGCAGTCGCAAAAGGCTCATAAGTTCCCGTTGCAGTGAGCGTTGTGCCCGCTACGTCATTGATCATCAAGCGATCAAAATCAAAACGGCCACCATGCACGCGTACAGCAAGATCGACGCTGCCTGCTTCCATATCCTCATATTGGACTGGGCCTGCTTTAAAGCCGATATCAAGCGCCTGTCCATCAAGCGAGGCCATGCCGTGGCCGTCCGAGAAAAAGCCAGTAAACGCCCGTAAAGCATTGCTATCGACAGAACCACCCTGTAGGAGCAAAGTGATAGCAGGTTCAGCTGAACCTGCTATCTGACGCAGGAAACTGCCCTTGAGTGTCGTTTTGCCAAGTCCGATTTCGAGATTATCGATGCTTTGCATTCCGTCGCGTAGATCGACTTTGCCTGAAAAACCGACGCCATCGAGTTTGCGGATCGATTCATCGACTGTTTCATTGAGCCACGAAGCAAGACCGGATGGCTGACGTGAGGCTACAAGCATATCACCCGCGAACCCGAAATCGCGTCCCACTGAAAGCCTGCCCTTGGCTTCAACCTTGGTGCGACCTGGAAGGTCGGCTGCGAACTGGCGGATATTCCAGCCATTGCCATCAGGCTCGGCACTGACGGTTACGGAACGAATTGTGGTACCACCTGCAATTACCGCAGGCAGACGCAAATCGACATTGCCAGGCATACCGGGTATCGGCAATTGCTCCAGTATTCGCCGGGCAATCGCGACTCGATCGGCAATCGGAATGGTCTGCACTTCCGCTTGGCTCTCTTGCGTATCGACCGGACCCCAGAAAATCTGCTGGCCATCAGCGCTGATCTCAAAGCGCGGCGTATCACCGTAATCAATCAGCGCCTTGCCGTTCACAACATAAGGGTTGTCGGCAGGCCCCTGCTCCATGCGAAACTCACTCGCATCGAAACGGCTCTTGTTTGCATCGAATTTTCCACTAACGCGAAGATCGCTGAAGAATGGCTTCTCGATTGGAGCCTTCTGGTTTTTGGCAGCAGGTGCCATCGCATCAGCAGAGCGCAGTGAGAAATTACCGGCATAATTCAACCGGCCATCATCAAGCGTGATGTCACCGTCGGTTTCAAACGATGCAGGTACAGCTTCGGGCGAAATACGCGCGCGCAGACGCAATGAACCATCTGGCTTTGCTTCGCCACTGTTAAGATCGAGCGCGAGCTTTTGCCCTTCGATGTTGAGCGTACCGTTGGCATTCCACGGACCTGCAAGACTATTGGCCGACATAACAGCATTAATCGCTGTCGCTTCATGCGAACGGCCACTGGCTCTGTCGACCAGTGTCGCCTTGCCATCTGTGATCGAAAGACGTTCAACTTTGATCTTCGCCGGATCGAGCGGCGTTGACGGGCGAATTGCCCAATCAACCTTGCCATCCTTATCAAGCGAAATTGTTGCCTGCGGACGCTCCACGCGCATATCGAAAATCAGCAACTGGCCGCGCAGAAACGGCATCAGTTCGGCATCCATCGAGAAGGTATCGACAGTCATTACCGGATGTTCGGCATCCGCCCCCACCCGCACATCGGAGAAAGCCACCGAAGGAAACGGCAGCAATCGAGCACTGACATCGCCTGTCACGTGAACCGGCCGGCCAAGGATCTGGCTTGCCTCACGTTCGAACTCGGCCCGATAGCCGCTCCAGTCGACAAATGGCGGCACGACGAGCGCTGCAGTCAAAAGCAGCACCAGCAATCCACCCACGATGACGAATATGCGGCCCAAAAGAAGCTCCGATAAAATGCTTAATGCTCGCCGAATGAAACAAAGGGTGAATCACGCGGTCTTTATCGGTGCAACATAACGGCATCGTTCCGGCGATAACAAGGCAAATTGCCTTTCACCGAAACGATTCATGGCTGTTTCATGGGTGATATTGAATCGCCTTATCAAAAAGACGATTCAAAACGCTGATTTGAATCAGGAAATCAGGATTTTCCCGGGGTTCATAATGTTATCCGGGTCGATCGCTTTCTTGATCATCCGCATATAATCAGTCGCCTCACCAAGCTCCATGGGAAGGTATTTCATCTTGCCCTGCCCGATGCCGTGCTCGCCCGTGCAGGTACCTTCCATAGCAATTGCACGCCGGACCAGACGATCCATGAAATCTTCGGCGCGCTCCATCTCCGATGCATCATCGGTATCGAGCAGAAGCAGAAGATGGAAATTACCATCACCAACATGGCCAACGATTGGAGCAATCAGAGCGCTTTCAGCCAAATCTTTTTCTGTCTCGGCAATGCAGTCGGCAAGCCGCGAAATCGGCACGCAGACGTCAGTTGAGACGCCCTTGGCGCCCGTGCGCAGAAGGAAGGACGCAAGATAGGCATCATGCCGTGCACGCCAGAGCCGGTCGCGTTCTTCTGGATCATTGGTCCAGCGGAATTCTCCGCCACCATTTTCAGCGGCAATCTCGCCAAAGATTTCGGCCTGTTCGGCGACGCCGGTTTCCGTGCCGTGGAACTCGACAAACAGATATGGCTGGGCCTCATAGGGCAGTTTGGAATGCAGGATCAGAGCTTCCATCTGAAGCTTGTTGACCAGCTCAATGCGCGCAACCGGAATACCCATCTGGATGGTTTCAATCACCGCGCGGCAAGCCGATTCAACATCAGGAAACGGGCAAATCCCGCCTGAAACAGCTTGCGGGATACCTTGGAGCTTCAAGGTAAGTTCGGTGATGATACCGAGCGTTCCTTCCGAACCGATCAACAGGCGTGTCAGATCATAGCCAGCGGCTGTCTTTTTCACGCGCTTGGACGTTTCGATAAGACGGCCATCCGGCATAACAGCTTTGAGCGCCAGCACGTTTTCGCGCATGGTGCCATAGCGCACCGCATTGGTGCCGGAAGCACGCGTCGAGGCCATACCGCCGAGTGTTGCGTTCGCACCCGGATCAATCGGGAAGAAAAGCCCGGTATCGCGCAGATACTCGTTGAGTTCGCGACGTGTGATCCCCGGTTCAATAACGCAATCCAGGTCTTCCGCATGAACAGCCAGAACGCGGTTCATCTGTGTTAGATCAATCGAAACACCACCCGCAGGCGCATTCACCTGACCTTCAAGCGAGGAACCAGCACCAAAGGCAATCACCGGAACCTTATGCTCAGCACAGATGCGGACGACTTCCTGCACGTCCTGCGTATTATGTGCAAAAATGACAATGTCAGGGGCCTGCGTCGGCACATAGGTCGTCGTGTGGCCATGCTGCTCGCGGATTGCCTGACCGGTCTGGGCGCGTTCGCCAAAACGCTGTTTCAGGATTTCAACTGCGGCAGCAATACCCTCCTCATTACGCTGAAGGGCAACCACATTCTGAAGCGACATTGTTCATTCTCCGTATTTCAAATTAGAGCGCCAGGCGCCCTAACACTTTAAAATCAGAGCATAATTTTACGCTAAACTGATTCAAGTTTAAGGAATTATGCTCTATGCTGCGGGCAAAGCCAGAGCGACGGGGTCTTGGCCGAGATGCTCCGCAATAGCCCGCACAACCAAGTTGTGATCCTCACGCTGCGGCAGACCTGAAACAATTGCTGTTCCAATCACCCCTGCACCCGCCACATTGATCGGGAAACCGCCACCCGCGAGAGCATAATCGGCAACATCAAGCGCCTTGTGGGCCGCAAACATCTTGTCGTCGCGGTTCTGTTCAAGAACAAGGCGATAGCTCGAAGCATGAAACCTGCGCACGACATTGAATTTTCGGCGCAGCCATTCGCTGTTGTCCACAGTCGTTCCGGCAGTAGATGCAAAGAACAGACGGCGATCCCAAAGCGAAATATCGATAGCAACTGAAAGCTTTTGCTTCACGGCCAGATCACGAATGCGATGGCCAAGAGAAAACGCATCATTTTCGTTGAAAGACGTGAAAATCAACGCCTGTTCCTGTCGGATAATCTGCTTGATATCGTCGCTCTGAGCCATGTTGCATTATCTCCCCAAAATTCAGTGTGAGTTCTTTTGCGCCCTCAATCACATGAATGCAACCGCTTACCCGCACCATCAAACTTGATTGATCGTGCGTGAACCGCTAGTGGAGCCTTATGGCTCAGAAACCGAATATTGATGTACCCGCAAAAGGCGACCGCATACCGGAGTTTGTGGAAACCGCCGTATTCAAGCGCGATGTTTTTTCCGAAACCCGCGCAGGCTATTTTGCAGGCGATCCGGAAACCCGCATCATTCGCCGCGTGGTCAGCGCAGCTCCATGGTGGTCGAAGCCGCTGGCATGGATTTTGGCGCGGCGTGAAATCCGCGGACTGAAAACAGTCCGTGGCATCGAAGGTGTTCCACAGCTTCTTTTTACTGATCGCGACGGCCTCTATCGTTCATGGACGGATGGCACACCGCTGCATCTTGCGCGGCCTTCCGATCCCAAATGGTATCGCACAGCGCATCGCATTCTGCGCGACATGCGCCGCATGGGCGTTACGCATAACGATCTTGCCAAGCCACAAAACTGGCTGATGACGCCGGAAGGCGAAGCAGCCGTCATCGATTTCCAATTGGCAAGCGTACATCGTCGTCGTGGCGCTTTCTATCGCCTGCTGGCCTATGAAGACTTCCGTCACCTTATCAAGCAGAAACGCGCCTTTGCTGCCGATCTGATGACACCGACCGAAAAGCGTATTCTCGCGCGGCGCTCGCTGCCATCGCGCATCTGGCTCGCGACCGGCAAAAAAGTCTACAACTTCATCACCCGCGGCATTTTCAACTGGTCGGATGGTGAAGGCACGGGCGACCGTATCGACAATGAAGGCCCAGCCATCATGGCGGCCCTCAAGTCTGATCCGCGTGTGAAAGACGTGGCGCTTGCGCTATATTCGCTGCCCGCCAAGGGCGTTGGTCTTTATGCCTTCGTTGAAACGTTGGATGCAGACGAAAAAAGTCTGCGTGCGCGGCTCAAGGGAACGAAGCTTGAACTCATCCAGCCGGTTGCACATCTGCCTCGACGTGATGACGGCACAATCCGTGACGACATCCTGCGCCTGATCGCCATGAACCAGATGACAGAGCTCGATGATTTGCTGAGCCGCGAGCCGGAAATGCGCGGATTGGTGGAAGCCCTTGCTTCGCACCGCCTCAATTTCACGGACCGGCGCGTCACTCAGCTTGAGTAATTTACTGGTCTTTCTTCCAAGAATCACTACATTCGGTGCAAATGTCCGATTTCCCCGACGATATGCCGTTTTTCGGCGATGACGTACCGGCTGACCGCGCGCCTGCGGCAGGCTCAATTGCCGCACGCGCCATGGCAGCGCGCAACCAACAACGTGGCGAACCCGATTATCTACAAGGGCTGAACCCTGAACAGCGTCAAGCCGTTCTGACCACAGAAGGTCCGGTTCTGGTTCTCGCAGGTGCAGGCACGGGCAAGACTCGCGTTCTCACTACGCGTATTGCGCATATCCTAACAACCGGCCGCGCCTATCCAAGCCAGATTCTCGCCGTGACCTTTACCAACAAAGCCGCGCGCGAAATGAAAGAGCGTATCGGCCATCTGGTTGGCGGCGCTGTTGAAGGTATGCCCTGGCTCGGCACGTTCCACTCCATCGGGGTGAAATTGCTGCGTAAACACGCTGAGCTGGTAAACCTCACTTCTGACTTCACAATTCTGGATACGGATGATGTGATCCGGCTGATCAAGCAGCTTATTCAGGCCGAAGGTCTGGATGACAAGCGCTGGCCTGCCCGTACATTCGCCAACATGATTGATGGCTGGAAGAACAAAGCCTTTGGTCCTGCCGATATCCCGGAAGGCGATGCACGTTCGTTCGGCAACGGCAAAGGCCGTGAACTTTATCACGCCTATCAGGAACGCTTGCGCACGCTGAACGCCTGCGACTTCGGTGATCTGCTGCTGCATCCGATCCGCATTTTCCGCAATCATCCGGATATCCTGCGCGAGTATCACGCCAAGTTCCGATACATTCTGGTGGACGAGTATCAGGACACCAACACCGCGCAATATATGTGGCTACGTCTTCTGGCTCAGAGGCCTAAATCAAAATCAACAGCGCCCGTCGCCACAGAAAACACGCCGATACAGCCCGCTAGGGCGTCCGAGCCAATGCGAGGCCCCCGCGGAGCCGGTGAGCATAGCGAACTCGGCGTGAGCGAAAACAAAGTCAATCTCTGTTGCGTAGGCGATGACGATCAGTCGATTTATGGCTGGCGCGGCGCAGAAGTGGATAACATCCTCCGCTTTGAGAAGGATTTTCCGGGCGCAGTCGTCATCAAGCTTGAGCGCAATTATCGCTCGACGGCGCATATTCTCGGTACTGCAGCGCATCTGATTGCACATAATGAAGGTCGTCTCGGCAAAACGCTTTTCACCGAAGCGCCAAACCCTGATGATCCAAAAGTCAAAATCCACGCCGCATGGGATTCAGAAGAAGAAGCCCGTGCCGTTGGAGAAGCGATTGAACAGGCGCAGCGTCAGGGCCATCTGCTCAACAATATGGCGATCCTCGTGCGTGCATCCTTCCAGATGCGTGAGTTCGAAGATCGCTTCGTGACGCTCGGCCTCAATTACCGGGTCATCGGTGGTCCGCGCTTCTATGAACGCCTCGAAATTCGGGATGCCATGGCCTATATGCGCGTTGTTGCGCAACCGGCCGACGATCTGGCACTTGAGCGCATCATCAACACGCCGAAGCGTGGGCTTGGTGAAGCGGCCATTCGTCAGGTTCATGATTATGCCCGCGCACGCGATATTTCGATGTTTGCTGCGGCCTGCGATCTGGTTGAAACCGAAGAGCTGAAGCCAAAGCCGCGTTCGGCACTGCGTGAAGTGGTCGATAATTTCCGCCGCTGGCAGTCACTTCTCGACAATACCCCACACACAGAACTCGCCGAAACCATTCTCGACGAGTCTGGCTACACAGCCATGTGGCAGAATGACAAATCGGCAGAAGCGCCGGGCCGACTAGAAAACCTCAAGGAACTTATCCGTTCCATGGAGGAGTATGAGAGCCTGCGCGGCTTCCTTGAGCATGTTGCGCTCGTCATGGATGCCGAGAAGAACGAGGATATGGATGCCGTCAACATCATGACGCTCCATTCCGCAAAGGGCCTGGAATTTGAAACCGTCTTCCTGCCCGGCTGGGAAGAAGGCCTGTTTCCGCATCAGCGTGCGCTCGATGAAGGCGGACGCTCTGGTCTGGAAGAAGAACGCCGCCTCGCCTATGTCGGCGTGACGCGCGCCAAAAAGAACCTGCATATCTGGTTCGTTTCCAATCGCCGCATTCATGGCATGTGGCAGTCGACCATTCCGTCTCGCTTTCTGGAAGAACTTCCTGAAACGCATGTCGAAGTAGCGGAGATGGAAGGCAATTACGGCGGTTACGGTAATAGTGGCTATGGACAATCGCGCTTCGACAAGGCTGATCCTTTCCAGAACTCCTATTCGACGCCCGGCTGGCAGCGCGCGCAGCAGAACCGCTCGGATGCCACTCGCAACAATTGGGGCTCACGCTCCGGTGCCAATGTTGAACGCATTGGCTATGGCGAAACGGATTCAGGCTTTGGTGCTGGTCGTGGTTCCATCAAGGGGCGCACGATTGACGGTGAACTGGTTGCAAAGTCGGTTGCTGACAAACCATCAGACTTCTTCGTCGGCGACCGCGTGTTCCATATCAAGTTTGGCAATGGAACAATCGCGACGATCGATGGAAACAAGCTGACCATCGACTTCGATAAGGCCGGACAAAAGCGCGTTCTCGACAGCTTCGTCCAGCGCGCATAGATTATGAAAACTAAATAAGCCGGAAATTATTCCGGCTTTCCTTTCTCCCACGTCACATCGCCTTTAAAGAGTGGAACGGTCGACAGCGATGTCTTGGCTGAACCATCCTGAACCTGTGTCGCATGAGCAAGATAGAGCAGCGTATTGTTCTTCTGGTCATAAATGCGCGTGATGACCAGCTTCTTCCAGATCAGGCTTGTGCGTTCTGAGAAGACCCGCTCTCCGCCTTTGCCAAGCTTGATGTCGCCAATGGTAATCGGACCAGACTGCTCACAGGAAATCGAAGCGTTGGACGGGTTTTCGAACCAGTTGCCTTTTTGCAACCGGTCAATCATGCCGCGAGAAAACGAAGCCAAATAACAGGTAACGCCCTGCACCTTCGGGTCCTGCACAGCATCAACCACAATATCATTGCCCAGCCAGTCCACACCGACTTGACCGACTTCCTCAGCCGATACGGCAGCCGATGCGCCGACCAGCAACATTGGGGCAACAAGCAATGCGGCGAGCTTATTCAAATTGGACATAGAAAATCTCCAGCAACTTTGATGGAAAAATGGAGAAGCAAATCGGGCTTTGCAAGATTGGGATGCCTAAACACCCCATTTTTCCAGAAAGGCTTCGATTTCAAGCGTCTGGATGTCGGGAACAGCTTCATAAAGCTTTTCCATTGGCCAGTCCCACCAGTTGAGTGCGAGCAGTCTTTCAATGATTTTGTCGTCAAAGCGCTTGCGAATGATCCGCGCCGGAACGCCGCCCACGACATGATATGGCGCTACGTCTTTCGTCACCACCGCATTGGCACCGATCACCGCGCCATGGCCGATGGTCACACCCGGTGTAATCACCGCGCCATGACCGATCCATACATCATTACCGATGGTGACACGCTTTGCCTGACGTCGCGCGCGAAACTCGCCATCCACACCTAAATAGCGGAAATATTCATTGGGCCGGTAGCTCACCTTATGGGTCGTCAACCGTTCCATCGGATGCTCAAGCGCGTTTATCCGCACATTAGCAGCAATAGAGCAGAACTTGCCGATCTCAGCATAAATGCCTTCGCCATTACGCTCAAAATAGGTGAAGTCGCCCACCGTGACTTCACGCAAGATTACACGCTCACCAATGTCGACATACCGGCCCAGCCTGCTGGATTTGAGCTGCGCGGTCGAATGAATGCGCGGTTCGCTATTCTGGAAACGAAGGTCTTCACCCTGCGTCATTTCAAAACTTTCTGAAATCTTTGCACTCTGCTAGACTGACATTGCAGTTCCAACATCGCCTGCGGCAGTTCGTCAGCGCTTGCATATAAGCGCTTTCCTGTCGCAGATCGATGTAAATTCAGAATAGCGTGCTTATTTGCGATAAATACAAAACAAAATTCAAGGCTGACTGGACATGAAAAAATTCCTGCCCATCTTCATCTTCGCTTTCATCATCGTGATTGTCGGTGCTGCTGGCTTTAATCTGATCCGTGACCGCAATTCAGCTGACCAGCCATTCGGCGGTTCGTTCAATCTGGTGTCGATGGATGGGAAACCATTTACCGAGAAAGACCTGCGCGAAACCCCTTCCCTTGTCTTCTTCGGCTTCACCCATTGTCCTGATGTTTGCCCGACCACGCTTTATGAACTGGACGGTTATCTGAAACAGCTTGGCCCTGAAGCTGATGATATTAAAGCTTATTTCATTTCAGTTGATCCTGAGCGCGATACGCAGGACATCATGAAAACCTATGTCAGCAACGTATCCGACCGCATTATTGGCGTCACCGGCACACCTGAAAGTGTAGCTGACGTGGTAAAGTCCTATCACATCTATGCCAAGAAAGTTCCAACTGAAGACGGCGAGTACACAGTCGACCACACGGCTTCTGTTTTCCTTCTCGATAAGGGCGGTCGCTTCCGCGGAACAATCGCCTACCAGGAGAACCCAGATACTGCTCTGGAAAAGTTGAAGAATCTGGCCAAAGGTCGCGCAAACGGGTAAACAAAGCTTCCAATTCGATTTGAGAGCTTATTATCCATGCCCCAATCACGACTCTTCTTTTCGGCTGACAAGACGGAAGCCGAACGAATCTATGACATCATCGAACAAGCATTCGAGGATGAAGCCTTCCCGATTGCGATTACCGAAATCGATGAAGACCGTCAGATTTTCGAAGTTTCCGTCTATACCGAAGATGGAGCCGAGGAACTTGCAGCGCGCATAGACGCGCTGGTGGGTGCAGGCAAGTTTGAAACAGAGGAACTGCCAGATATTGACTGGGTCACGCACTCGCTTTCAGTCCTGAAGCCAGTTCGAGCCGGACGTTTCTTCGTGCATGGCTCGCATGATAGCGACAAGCTTCAAGCTGACGACATTCCGATTTTGATCGATGCGGGCCTTGCTTTCGGCACCGGCCATCATGGCACTACGTCCGGCTGCCTTGAAATGATCGAGGAAGTGGTTGAGCGCGAACATCCAACCAACGCGCTCGATCTCGGCACCGGCTCCGCAGTTCTGGCAATCGCCATTGCCAAGCTTGCACCGATTCCAGTCCTAGCCACCGATATCGACCCGATTGCTGTCACTGTTGCCGCTGAAAATACCGTTCTCAACGGCGTGAGTGAGCATGTCATCACAGCGACTGCCGAAGGCTTTGACCATCCTATCTTCCGTTCCTATACGCCGTTTGATCTGATCGTCGCCAATATTCTCGCCAATCCACTGATGGAACTCGCACCTGCGCTCAAATCGCATCTGGCTTCAAGCGGCTCGATCATCTTGTCCGGTATTCTCGACAGCCAGCATGACATGGTGCTTGCCGCCTATCAGGCGCAGGGTTTGACGCATATCAAAACGCTGCACCGCGAAGGCTGGGTCACAATTCATCTGAAATAACGCGGTTTTCCTTATTCATTGCGAGTTACGCTCATGGCTTTTCAGACTTTTGATGTAACCACCGATCCGGCCAATGGCGCATCTCGGGTAGCTTTGCTGCGCGAGAAGCTTGCCGAACAGGGGCTGGACGGCTTTCTCGTCCCGCGTGCCGATGAGCATCAGGGTGAATATGTGCCGCCGCGTGCCCAGCGCCTCGGCTGGCTCACAGGCTTTACGGGATCGGCTGGTGCAGCCCTTATCCTAAAGAAGCAGGCCTATATTTTCATCGATGGCCGATATGAATTGCAGGTCCGAAATCAAACCGATGGCAACGTGTTTTCTTATGAAAGCCTTGTCACCAATCCGCCTGCGAGCTGGCTTGCAGAGAACGGCAAGGGCCTGACGATTGGCTTCGATCCATGGCTGCACACGATTTCCGAAGCCAACGCATTGCGAGAAGCTCTTGAAAATCAGGGCGGCAAGCTGGTGCCGGTTGCACATAATCTTGTTGATCTCGTATGGGACGATCAGCCAGAAGCACCTCTTGCGCCGGTCACTATTCAGCCTGCCCGTTTCTCGGGCCACGAGGCTGAAGACAAGATCAAGGAAATGCAAAAGGCAGTGGCAGTAGCGGGCGCAAGCGCAACCGTTCTGACCGACCCTTCATCGGTTGCCTGGGTGTTTAACATTCGCGGCAAGGACGTCTCCAACACGCCGCTGCCATTGAGTTTTGCAATCATTCCCGCAGAGGGTGAACCGGAACTCTTCATTGACGAGCGTAAGCTTGCCATTGAACCACGCGCCTATCTCACACAGCTCTCCAAACTGTGTGAACCAGCCAAACTTGAAGGCCATTTGAGCGCGCGTGCGGCAAGAGGTGAAACCATTCTGCTCGATCCGGCACTCGCTGCCGAAAAGCTTCGTCTTGCGGTGGAAGCTGCTGGTGGTCACGTCATTCATGGCAAAGACCCCGCCCGCCTGCCCCGCGCCATCAAAAACAAGGCAGAGCTTGACGGCTCACGCGCAGCACATGAACGTGACGGCGTGGCTATGGTCAATTTCCTGTCCTGGCTCGACGTTCAAAAGCCCGGAACGGTAGATGAAATCTTAGCTGCGCAAAAGCTGGAGGAGAGCCGTGACAAGGCTGGTCGCGATTTCCAGATGCCGCTCGAAGACATCTCGTTTGATTCAATTTCCGGCGCAGGTCCAGACGGCGCGATCATCCACTACCGCGTCAACACCGATACCAATCGTAAGCTCAACGACGGGGAGCTTTACCTGATCGATTCCGGCGCTCAATATCGCGATGGCACGACAGATATCACACGTACAGTTGCCGTCGGTAAAATTACGCCGGAAACGGTTCGCTCTTTCACACTCGTGCTGAAGGGTATGATCGCCATCACCACCGCACGCTTCCCAAAAGGCACACGTGGACAGGACATCGATGTGCTGGCACGCATCGCGCTGTGGAAACAAGGTTTCGACTATGCACATGGCACCGGCCATGGCGTCGGCAGCTATCTTTCGGTCCATGAAGGCCCGCAGAGCATTTCCAAAAAAGGCGTGCAGGAACTTTTGCCCGGCATGATCCTTTCCAACGAACCGGGCTATTACAAGCCGGGTGCTTACGGCATCCGCATTGAAAACCTGATCATCGTCAAGGAAGCGGAAGTGCCAGCAGGCGGCGAGTTGCCGATGATGAGCTTTGAAACGCTTACCTTCTGCCCGATCGACCGGCGCCTGATCGATAAATCACTTCTCACGCAGGAAGAGCTTGATTGGCTCAATGCCTATCATGACCGAGTGCGTGATAAGCTTATCGGCCATCTTGATGGCAAACAGGCTGAATGGCTCACAACAGCAACCGCGCCGCTCTGAAATCAGGCCGGAAAGAAATGGCGCAGCGCGATTAACAGTGCTGCGCCCGCAAAAAACATCGTCATCATGCCCACGCGCAGCGAGAGCAGCACGCAGAAGACGAGCACAAGCAGTTCACGCCAGCCGTGATCCGAAGCAGGTGCAGCAACAATTGCAGTAAGAACAGCCGCAGGCACGGCATTGAGCGCTGCTTCAACACGATAATGCACCCGCTCAAATCGCGACAAAATAAGATGTCCGCCGACACGGGTGAGATAAGTGCAAACAGCGCCTGCTATGATGATCCAGATCGTCGTGGACATGGCCCTATGCCTCCCCTGTTTGCGGCTTTGCGCGAATGGCTGCAAGCACAACGCCACCTATAGCACCCAGCGTCACATGCCACGGCGAGGCGACCAGCTTATAAGCAACGACTGCGCAGATCGCGCTTACGATCACCACCGGCCACCAATGCTCGCGATGGCGAAAGCTCATCACCATGCCAAGAAAATAGATCGGCAGCAGGAAGTCGATACCAAGCGCATAGGGATCGGAAATCAGGTTGCCGAACAGCGCTCCGATAAGCGTCTCGAGAAGCCAGCAGATATAGATGGTGAGACCCACCCCCATATACCAGGCAAAGCTGATTTTCCGGCCTGCTTCGGCGCGAATTTCAACTTCGGCATATTGTGGATCAACGAGCAGAAAAAAGGAGGCAGCTTTCTGCATGAAGGTGAAATGGCGGATGCGTCGGCCAACGGTCGCCGAATAAAGCACATGGCGGAAATTGACTGCGAAAATCGACAGAACAATCATCCATGGCGCGATGTTCTGGCCGAAAAGATCAAGCCCGACCATCTGGCTCGCTCCTGCATAGAGCATTGCACTCATAAAGACGGCTTCACTGATCGACAGGCCGTTATCGAGTGCCACAGCACCAAATAGCAGCCCGAACGGCGCGCCAGCCGCAACAATGGGAACGCCGCGTTTGACGCCCGCCCAGAAATCGTTCCGCGCTGAAACCGGTGCTGGTCGAAAACCCTGATCCACGAAAATCACTCCTCAGTCAGGGAGTGCTTAAGAAATTTTGGGCCAAGTTGAAATCAGTTTTCGATAAAAATCATACTATTAGAAAGCACGCGCAGCATTTCAGCATCACCTATCATAATGTGTGATGCATCAATGCATTATTCTGATGTTTGAGGAACAGTGCCTTCGATCTTCTTGATCCAATCGATCAACGGGCGCGCCTGTTCGGTAAACTTCACCAGCCGATCTGCGAGGTCGGCGCGGGTTATGGTCTCTGGATCAATTTCCAGACGAACAGCAAAATGGCGATTGCGAATGGCTTCCAGAAGGTCGGCATCGGTTACGGTTTCAAAACCACGCGGCGTACGCTTCAAACGATCATTATCGCTGATCTTCAAACCACTTTTCTTGAGCTTTACAACAACGGCACGATACTCATCCGGCTTTTCAACAATCGATTCGCGTATGGCCTGCAGAAGCTCTTTCTTCGGCCCCCACCACGCCACACCTGCATAGCAATCACGCACGCCCGGCAAACCAATACAGACATAAAAGCAGCCGCTTTCGTCCCATTTGGTGCCAGAGTTGGACAAAAGCGCGGACAGATGCCGGTTATAAGGCGCTTTGTCGTGCGAAAACCGCGTGTCGCGCTTGATGCGGAACTGCGACTTCACCCGATCACCCTTGAAAGGCAATCCGGCTTTCTCAAAGCGCGCAGTCAGCTCTTCAACCAGATCACCAAGCGGTTCTTTCAGATGCTCTTCAAACAAGTCCTTGTTTTCAACAAACCACTCGCGGTTCTGATGAAAATCAAGTGCCTTCAAGAAAGGAATAGCCTTGTCGCCAAAACCTTTGAACGGAGCCATCAGCCTTCTCCAACCAAGGTCAGCCAAGCATCTTCGTCGATCACTTCGATGCCGAGTTCCGATGCTTTCGCAAGCTTTGACCCTGCTCCCGGACCGGCCACCACAAGATCAGTTTTCTTGGAAACAGAACCCGCAGTCTTGGCACCATGACGCTCGGCCATTGCCTTGGCTTCATCGCGCGACATGCGTTCAAGACTTCCCGTGAACACCACTGTCTTGCCTTCAACCGGCGAGCCGGTTGGCACGCGTGCAACTTCATCAAGCGGTGTCACCTCATCAAGCAGTTCTTTCAGAACTTCCCGATTATGCGGTTCGGCATAAAAATCGACCACGGCTTCTGCCACAATCCCGCCAATGCCCTCAACCGCAATCAGATCCTGCCAGGCTTCGTTGCCCTTGTCGCTACGGTCGCCCTCTTTTGGCGGGACAGCCGTTGTCGCTGCTTCGGCAAACTTGTCGTAGCTGAGATAAGCCTTGGCAAATCGCTTGGCGTTCACTTCACCAACATGGCGGATACCAAGACCGAACAGGAAGCGATGCAAAGCAATCTCGCGCCGGTCATTGATTGCGTCATAGAGCTTCTTCACAGAAATCGCACCAAAGCCCTCGATATTCTCAAGCTTCTTGAGCGGCGAATTCGCCTGTCTCTTCTGCAACGTGAAAATATCCGCAGGTGATTTGATTTTCAGGTTGTCATCTTCCGCATGGAAGAAAAACTCAACCTGCTTTTCGCCGAGACCTTCAATGTCGAACGCGTTACGCGATACGAAATGACGGATGCGCTCGACTGCCTGTGCGGCACAGGTCAAACCACCTGTGCAACGATAGACTGCCTCGCCTTCTTCGCGCACGGCATGACTGCCACAAACCGGGCATTCATGCGGGAAATGAAACGGCACAGCATCAGCAGGACGCTTTTCCAACACCACATCTACAATCTGCGGAATGACATCGCCTGCACGCTGCACGATCACCGTATCGCCAATACGAATGTCGTGATCCTCCTGACGGATACGTTCGCCCTTGAGGCCTATGCCCTTGATGTAATCTTCATTGTGCAGCGTGGCATTGGTGACAACCACGCCGCCAACAGTAATCGGCTCAAGGCGTGCAACCGGCGTCAGCGCGCCTGTACGTCCAACCTGAATGTCTATGCCGTGCAGAATCGTGGTTGCCTGCTCTGCCGGGAACTTGTGTGCGATAGCCCAGCGCGGGCTACGCGAGCGGAATCCAAGCCGTGTTTGCAGGTCCAGTCGGTCCACTTTGTATACAACGCCGTCGATATCGTAATCGAGCTTGGCACGCTCAAGCCCAATCGCCCGATAATGCGCAATAAGCTCATCTGCGCTCTGCAATCGTTGCGTCAGCGGGTTGACCGGGAAGCCCCATTCGCGGAACACCTTGACCATGCCATGCTGTGTATCAGACGGCATTTCAGACATCTCACCCCAGGCATAGGCGAAGAACCTGAGCTTGCGGCTGGCCGTCACTTTCGCATCAAGCTGTCTCAGCGAGCCTGCTGCGGTGTTGCGCGGGTTGACATATGTTTGCTTGCCTTCTGCCACCATCTGCTCGTTGAGCGCGAGGAAGTCGCTCTTGGCCATATAGACCTCGCCGCGCACTTCGACGACCGCTGGAACACCTGCTGGAAGCTTATTTGGAATCTCACTGATGGTTCGGATATTGGCGGTTACATTTTCGCCGGTCGTGCCATCACCACGCGTAGCGGCACTAACGAGAACGCCGTTTTCATAACGGATCGACATCGATAGCCCGTCGATCTTCGGTTCAGCTGTGAAAGCAATGGAATTATCCGGCAGTTGCCCGAGAAAGCGATATACGCTGCCGACGAAATCCTGCACATCTTCATCCGAAAACGCGTTGCCGAGCGAAAGCATCGGACGCGCATGGACAACCTGTGCGAATTTGGAAACTGGTGCCGTGCCAACGCGCACAGAAGGACTGTCGGCCCGTACGAGATGGGGGAAACGCTCTTCAATGGCATCATTACGCCGCTTCAGCGCATCATAGTCTGCGTCCGAAATCTCCGGCCGGTCATTGGCATGATACAACTCATCATGATGAGCAATTTCACGCGCTAGCCGCTCCAGTTCTGCAGCGGCTTCAAGGTCGGTCAGTTTTTCAACGGAAATATCGGACATATGCGTGGCAAAACCTGCTGATTCAATTTTGCTCAACATAACCAAGAAATGAGGCCGCGCCTACAGCCGCGCGCAGTTACGAACATATGGTCACACTGACAGCGTTCTGTCAGGAGACGAGCGCGCTATTCTCTGCCAGCAAACGCTCAGCTGCTGCACGCGCTTCATCGGTGATTCTGGCACCGGCCAACATACGCGCAATTTCTTCCTGCCGCTCATCGACACCAATCGAACGGATCGATGTCGACATGCGGTCTTCATTGGTTGCTGACTTCGCAATCAGGAAATGGGTGGCTGCGCGTGCTGCAACCTGCGGCGCATGGGTCACCGAAAGAACCTGTACGCGAGATGAGAGACGCGCCAGACGCTGTCCGATCGCATCAGCGACTGCACCACCAACACCTGTATCGATCTCGTCGAAAACAAGCGTCGGCGCCGAACCGCGGTCGGCAAGCGCCACTTTGAGTGCCAGCAGGAAACGAGAAAGCTCGCCACCAGAAGCAACCTTCATCATCGGGCCAGCACGCGTTCCTGGATTGGTGCAAACCCAATATTCGACCGTATCAATGCCTTCAGCAGCGCGCGCATTAGTATCCGTCGTCATTTCAACGATAAACTCGGCGCGCTCCAGCTTCAGTGCTGGCAGCTCCGCCATAACCGCAGCCTTCAGATGCTCGGCAGTGTCCCTACGGCGCTCTGACAAGACTTTCGCAGCAGCATCGTAAGCTGCACGCGTTTCGGTTGCCTGCGCTTCAAGCTGGATCAGCTTTTCTGCACCGGCATCCAGATCAGCAAGATCGGCGTCCATCTTGTCACGCAGTGCAGGCAAGCCTTCAACTGCAACAGAATATTTGCGGGCAGCAGCTCTAAGCGCGAACAGCCGCTCTTCAACCTGCTCCAGCACACGCGGATCAAAATCGATCTCTCGCATGGCGTGGTCGATGCCATCCTGCGCCAGTGCCAAACTATTGAGTGCTTCGTCAATCGCCTTGCAGACAGGCTCGAGCAGATGCGGCGCTTCCGGAATTTTACGCTCCAGACGACGCACAAGGCTTGCAAGTGTCGGCACTGGTGAACCATTGCCCGACAGAAGCTCACCTGCTTCGTTCACATCACCCGCAATCTTCTCCGACTTCATCATGACAGCGCGGCGTTCAGCGAGTTCGTCTTCCTCGCCCGACTGCGGATCCAGCTTGGTTAGTTCTTCCACCGAAGAGCGCAGATAATCGCCTTCACGCTCGGCCTGTTCAACCCGCGCCCGATGCTTCGACAATGCACTTTCAGCATCACGCCACGCTTTATAGCGCTCGCGAACAGTCGTGGCCTCAGCATCGAGAACGCCAAACGCATCCAGCAATGTACGATGAAGATCGGTATCGATCAGCGCGCGATCGTCATGTTGACCATGGATTTCGACCAGCCGTTTCCCCAGTTCGCGCAGCAGCGCAACGCTTGCCGCCTGGTCATTGATGAACACGCGCGTGCGCCCGTCACCCATCTGGAGACGGCGCAGGATGACGTCGCCGTCATCGTCAAAACCATTTTCGCTCAGAAATTTACGGGCGGGGTGTCCACCCGGCACATCAAAGACTGCCGTCACCTGCCCCTGATCCGCCCCATGGCGAACCAGAGAAGCGTCGCCGCGCGCACCAAGCGCCAGCGACAACGAATCAAGCAGGATGGATTTACCGGCACCCGTCTCGCCCGTAAGCACGGACAAGCCGGTCTTGAACTCGATGTCGAGCCGTTCAATCAGGACAATATCGCGGATCGACAGGTGCGACAGCATGCGGGTATCGGCTTAAGCGCCGCCACCCGTGATCATTGCCGAAGCCTTGGCCAGCCACGAACCGCCGTTTTCACGCGGCTCAAGACCACCGCTCTGCAAGAGCTTGTAGCTATCCTTGTACCAGCGGCTGTCCGGGAAGTTCTTACCGAGCACCGAAGCTGCCATCTGAGCTTCGGAAGTCAGACCAAGCGCATAATAGGCTTCGACCAGACGGGCGAGTGCTTCTTCAACCTGGCGGGTGTTAGAATACTCTTCGACCACACCACGGAAGCGCTTGATCGCAGCCAGATATTCCTTGCGCTCAAGATAATAACGACCGACCTGCATTTCCTTGCCAGCGAGCTGGTCGCGGGCGACACGGATCTTGGTCTTGGCGTCGTCGGTATATTCTGAATCCGGGAAGCGATCGACCACTTCCTGCATCGCAGCGATTGCACGGCGGCTGGCCGCCTGATCACGGGTCACGTCAGGAATCTGACGGAAGTAGCTCAGACCGATGATGTAATAGGCATAAGCCGATTCAGGCGATGTCGGATAAAGCGTGTTATAACGCTTTGCCATGCTGACCGCTTCTTCGTAATTGCCTTGACGGTAATTGGTGAAAGCAGCCATGACGAGCGACTTGCGTGCCCATTCGGTGTAAGGGTGCTGACGGTCAACCGCTGCAAACTTCTTGGCAGCTTCACCGAGGCGGCCCGCATCAAGATTCGCGAGGCCTTCGTTGTAAAGCTTATCCGCCGGATCGATCGTCTCAACATATTTGGTCAGATCGATATCGTCGTTTTTGCTGGCACATCCCGCAAGCGGAACAAAAACGGCAAGAGCGCTGGCAATCAACGCGGTTTTCGTCTTCACCGGGAATTTCGAACTCGTCATGCGGTCTCCGGCCATTTGGCAACGTCTTTTCTGTCTGGAGTAAAATGAACCCTGTAGTTCACTCTTTCCCCATTCTTCCCAATACATCAGCATCAGCACTTAGGTAAACATAGCCGAGGCTGTTTTGGCCGTCCATAAACCACATGCTGGCGAAATCGGCAATCGTCTAGCTGATCAATCGTCCGAATTTGGCACGCATAAGGCATCAATGGCTCGGCCTGAAGCTATATCTATGCAAACCAATGGCTTTTTCCTCACCAAATGCGGAGGCTTGGCTCTCAGTCCACAATGAATACGCCGACTCATGCGAAGAAGACCCGGCGATCACGGCCCAATTATGGCCATAAACACCGGACTTCCAATAGAAAGTTCAAAGCGCCCAGGGCGCCGAGATATTTGGACGGACTGTAACAAAGTCCAAATTGTCTGCATTCCGGCGCACGCCACTTGCTTCGACGATGTCGTAATTCGACTTATCAGCCAAAAGTGCCTTCACCGTTTCAGCATTAAGCCGGTGGCCACCGCGATAGGAACGGAAACAACCGATGAAAGGCAGCCCGGCCAGAGCTATATCGCCAACAGCGTCAAGCGTCTTGTGACGCACGAATTCATCCTTGAAGCGCAGACCGCCGGGATTGATCACCGAATTATCGTCACCGATGACAAGCGAATTGTCGAGTGATGAACCGAGCGCCAAACCCGCGGCCCACAGGCGTTCAACGTCTTTCATGAAGCCGAAAGTTCGCGCAGTTGATAGTTCTTTGCGGAAAGTATCCTCGGACATATCGGAGCCAAACTTCTGCCGACCGATGAGCGGGCACTCGAAGTCGATTTCCACTTCAAAGCGCGTACCCGAATAAGGCTGAAACTCGCCCCAGGAACCACCCGCTTCTACACGCACTGTCTTCAAAATACGGATGAAACGGCGCTTCGACTCCTGAACAACGATTCCAGCATCATCAAATGCATCAATAAAGCGCGCAGATGTCCCGTCGAGAATAGGAACTTCCGGCCCTTCCACTTCAACAACCAAGTTGTCTATAGCCAATGCGGAAATCGCCGCCATCAAATGCTCGACCGTGTTGATACGCGAATCCTGCGGACCGAGCGCGGTACAAAGGTCTGTTGCACCAATCTGCGAAACATGGGCACGAATATCGGCGTTGGCACTGAGGTCTGAGCGCTTGAATACAATTCCCGTATCCGCATCGGCTGGCAGAAACGTCACCGAGGCTGCAGCGCCACCGTGGACGCCGACGCCGGAAAGAGTAACCGCACGCCCGATTGTTTTTTGGTAAGCGCTCAAAATCAGTCCAATCTATCGTATGGGGCAAGATGCAGCTGCATCCCGCAAGAGATTTGCCAAGCATATAATGCCCGCAACTGACAATCGCCAGTTTCCATCGTATTCTTCTATAATAAGACAGTTATGTCGAAAATAGTGATGAGCGACAGCTGTTCAAAATCACGCTTTCTTACAAACCATAACGATAATTATCATAACAAGATGCCGTGGAGCGTTAACTCCACGGCATCTGTATTTTCAATGTCGTATCAGATGATTAGTTCGACTGACGGCGCAGGAATGCCGGAATTTCGAGCTGATCTTCTTCCGAAGCAGCGCGCGGCTGCGGACGGCCCTGATCATCAAGCTGGCCACGACGTGGAGCATAGATCGAGCTGTCCTGCTGCATTGGGCGACGCTGTTCTGGCTGACGCATAGCAGGTTCACGATGCGCTGGTTCCAGACGAGCAGCTGGCTGCTCTTCTTCACGGCGCGTCAGACCACGGGTCAGGCGAGAAAGCAGACCCATTGGACCACGTTCTTCCTGAGCAGGCTGCTGAGGCGCTGCACGACGTGCATTGATTTCAGCCTGTGCAACAGGTGGGAAATCCGAAACAGCTGGCATACGCGGAGCAGGACGTGGCTGAGGAGCTGGTTCTGCATGCATCTGCTGTGGCTGCTGGTAAGCCTGTGGCTGCATGGCCTGAGCGGTTGCCTGATTGTTGATCATCTGCGGCTGTGGAGCGGCTGGACGTGCAACTGGTGCGCGTTCAAAGCTATCAGCGGCAGGAGCCTGGAAAATGCGGCTCTGTGGACGAAATTCAGGAGCAGCCGAAGCTGCTGGAGCAGCAGTTGCTGCAGCGATTTCGTTTTCGATCGACTGGGCAACTGGAGCAGGCTGTTCGACCTGACGTGGCTGTTCAACAACCGGAGGACGCAGAGCGCCATGCGGAGCCATCGGCTTGGTCTGTGCAGCAGGCTTTACCGGCTGGCGAAATTCCAGCGGCGCAGGCGCCGCGTCTCCGATCTGCTTGTCGATGCCGGTCGCAACAACGGATACACGGATGACGCCTTCGAGGCCTTCGTCGAAGGTAGCACCGAGGATGATGTTGGCTTCCGGATCAACTTCTTCACGGATACGAGTTGCAGCTTCATCGACTTCGAACAGGGTCATATCGCGACCACCGGTGATCGAAATCAGGAGACCCTTAGCACCGCGCATCGAGGTTTCGTCGAGGAGCGGATTAGCAATCGCAGCTTCTGCAGCAGCCATTGCACGGCCTTCGCCCGAAGCTTCGCCAGTGCCCATCATCGCCTTGCCCATTTCGCGCATAACCGAGCGAACGTCAGCAAAGTCGAGGTTGATGAGGCCTTCCTTGACCATCAGATCGGTGATGCAGGCAACACCCGAATAAAGCACCTGGTCAGCCATTGCGAATGCATCGGCGAAGGTGGTCTTGTCGTTGGCAATGCGGAAGAGGTTCTGGTTTGGAATGACGATAAGCGTATCGACGTTCTTCTGCAGTTCTTCTATGCCAAGCTCAGCCGTCTTCATGCGGCGAGCACCTTCGAAGTGGAAAGGCTTGGTTACGACGCCAACGGTGAGGATACCGCGTTCGCGTGCAGCGCGTGCCACAACAGGAGCAGCACCAGTACCGGTACCACCGCCCATGCCGGCAGTGACGAAGCACATATGCGTGCCGTTGAGGTGATCGACGATTTCGTCGATGCATTCTTCAGCTGCTGCGCGGCCAACTTCTGGCTGCGAACCAGCGCCGAGACCTTCGGTGACAGCAGCACCAAGCTGGATCATGCGTTCAGACTTCGACATGGTCAGAGCCTGAGCGTCAGTGTTTGCAACGACAAAATCCACGCCGCGCAGACCGGCATTGATCATATTGTTTACCGCATTGCCGCCGCCGCCGCCGACACCAAATACGGTGATGCGAGGCTTCAGCTCGGTGATGTCCGGCTTTTGCAGATTAATGGTCATGGTTCTCGTTCCTCTTAAGCCTCTCACCGCTTCGCCGCCGCGGTGCTAATTGGTTATTACGCTGATGGTTACGCCCACATCACGCAATCAAATCACTCAATGTGTACTCAAAAACTCTCTCTCAGCCATTGGCTGACACGTTGAATTCGCCCGCCCGTACCAGTCATAAGACCGGAGGAGGCTGCCTTCACGGACCGTTCTTCAATACCTGCCACCTGAGGGTAGATCAGAAGACCAACGGTCGCGGAGAAAGCCGCACCCTTAGCCGCCTCAGGCAGTCCTGCTATTCCTAGAGGACGCCCGATTCGCACATTTCTTGCAAGAATCCGTCTGGCAGCTTCTGGCATTCCCGGCAGCTGGCTTGCGCCACCCGTCAGAACAACGCGCTTGCCAACGATATGTCCGAGGCCCGACTGATTCAGCCTGTCGCGAACCAGTTCCAATGTCTCTTCCACGCGTGCACGGATGATCCGCGTCAATACTGAGCGCGGATATTGATTGGGTACATCACGCTCGTCATCGCCAATTGGCGGAACCGAGATCAGATCACGATCGTCAGCTGCACTTGGCAGCGCCGAACCGTACATGACCTTCAGACGCTCAGCATCTTCCATACGGGTGGAGAAGCCGCGCGCCACATCCATCGTGACGTGTGTTCCACCGATAGCTACAGCATCAGCGTGAATGAACTTGCCTTCGGAGAAGACGGAAATTGTTGTCGTGCCGCCGCCCATATCGATGCAGGCCGCACCCATTTCGGCTTCATCACCAACGAGAGCTGCGAGGCCGCTCGCATAAGGGGTCGCGACGATTGCTTCGACTGACAGATGACAACGATTGATGCAAAGCTCGAGATTGCGCAGTGGAGCCGCATCAGCCGTCAGAACATGCATATCAACGCCGAGACTGTCACCCAGCATACCAAGCGGATCGCGGATACCGCGCTCACCGTCAAGCGTGTAGCCAACCGGCAGCGAGTGAACGAGGTGACGTTCAGCAGCAAGCGCCTGCTTGGCGCCTGCAGCCAGTACGCGGCGAATATCCGTCTGCTCAACTTCATGACCGCCGAGGTTGACGCTCGCGGTAAAGGTTTCGCTCTTGAGGCGACCAGCAGAAATATTAACAATCAGGCTGTCGACAGTCAGGCCAGCCATGCGCTCTGCAGCATCAACCGCGAGACGGATGGACTGTTCAGCCGCATCGAGATCAATGATGACGCCAGACTTCACACCACGCGAACGCTGATGGCCAATGCCCAGCACTTCCATGCGGTGCGTGCGACCTGGCAGCAAAACGCCGCTTTCATGTGGACGCAGACGTGCGATCACGCAGGAGACCTTGCTTGAACCGACGTCCAGAACTGTGAGCAGGCGCACCTTGCGCCCTGCAGTTCCAACCTGTGATGAACCTTTTCCGCCCAGAATACTCATACGCGCTTCCCCGTGCGGGCTAATTCTTTTTTACGATCAGCCAAGAACTTCTGGCGCTGCTCCATGCCGCTTGCCGTCAGCTGAACCGTGACGCGATCATCAAGACGCATATCGACCGCAGCAATATCGCGGGACAGAAGATGCTTTTCGCTATCCAGGCGCTCGACTTCGGCGAGAGCCTTCATAGGCTCATCTTCCGGCAGCATGATACGAACGCCATTCTCCAGCAGAATATCCCAGCGGCGGTCAGCAACGAGGATATAGGCACGAACCTTGCCAGCAAGCGCCGGATAGGCCGCAACCTCGTCCACGAAGCCCTTAACGCGCTTTTCAGCACCCTCACCCACAACAAGCGGGAGAGCATTGTAACGGCCCGGACGGAATGGGACGATGGTATCGCCTGCAGAATCAATCAAAGAGAGCTCCTGGCCATTCTGCCAGACGGCAAATGCCTTACGCTCTTCCAGAGAAACCAGCAGCGTACCAGGATAAACCTTACGCACTTCAGCACTTTCAACCCAAGGCAGCTTGGCGATAGCCTGACGCGCACCTTCAGCACTCATGCCGACCAGTGACGTCTCGCCATCCAGCTCAAGCTGACCGAGAATATCGATATCCGACGTTTCGTTGTTGCCAACGACCTTCACGTCTTCAATCGCAAAACCAAAAGTGGAAGCGGTTGCCTTGATCATATTTTCGGAATGACCACCGAGCACCATGCCGTAGATGCCGGTTGCTCCGAGAAATCCGAGCATACCAATCGTGCCAGCATAGCGCGGAACATTGATATTGCCCTGAAACATACGGACAGCGAAGCGGAAAGGCTTCCGCAGAAGGCGCGGCAGAACAAAGGCTGCACCCGATGCATCCCGCATCGTGCCCGAACGCCTATATTCCTGAGATCTGCCGTTCAACGCAAACAAGACGCGTCCTCCACCATCCAACTCAACAATTCACCAAAAGAGATACCTGCCGCCTTCGCGATATCAGGTACGAGCGAGGTAGGAGTCATTCCCGGCTGGGTGTTAACTTCCAGCCAAATAACTTCGCCTTCTTCGGAAAAACGATCGTCGAAACGGAAGTCTGATCTGCTTACGCCCCGACACCCGATTGCCCGATGCGCCGTAAGGGCCATTGTTTGTATTTTTTGGTAAATATTTGGTAAAATTTTTGCCGGACACACGTGAGTTGATGCGCCTGCAACATATTTTGAATCATAATCGTAGAACTGATGCCCCACTGGAATGATCTCGCAGACGTCCATCGCGCGATCACCCATCACGGCGCAGGTCAATTCGCGGCCAGCGATGTATTTTTCGACCAGAACCTCGGCACCATAATTCCATTCAGCAGAGCTGATGATTTGCGGCGGGTGAGTCTGATCTTCCTTGACGATTACAACACCGAAGCTCGAACCTTCACGGACCGGCTTGACGACGTAAGGCGGCTTCATCGGATGCTCAGAACCGATTTCGAAACGGTTGAGCAGAAGCGACGGCGCAACAGCTACACCTGCAGCAGACGCAACAGTCTTGGCACGATCCTTATCCATAGCGAGCGCTGAAGCCAGCACACCGGAATGCGTGTAAGGTATTTGAAGATATTCGAGAATGCCTTGGATCGTACCATCTTCGCCGAACGGGCCATGCAGCGCATTGAACGCAACATCAGGTTTCAGCTCAGCAAGAACACTCGCGACATCGCGACCAACATCAATGCGCGTCACGCGATAGCCGCACTCTTCAAGAGTTTGTGCACAGGCAGTTCCGGACGAGAGACTGACTGGACGCTCCGATGAGAAGCCACCCATCAAAACGGCAACATGCTTTCCAGCCTTCTGTCCAGCCATGTCAGTCATCCCCTCTGCGCATCCCCTGCGCTCGAATCAAAAATAGAATCTGGATAGTCCGGCGACACAAGCCGCAGACACCCAAGTCAGGAAAACCCTGACGAATCAAATCACTGTACGGTTAACCATAAAGAATCAGAGAGTTGATTCCGTGGCAAGCCCCTATCAAAAGGGGAGCAACTTACGGAGCGCTCAACAAGCGCAAAAAAGCCCGGAATTTCAGTAGGAAATCCAGGCTTCTTAAAATTAGACTTTTTGCAAGAATTCTTTCACTTCTTCCCCTTCGCGGAACAAGCCAAGCCGCTTGATCTCCCAATGAAGGCGAATACCTGAATTCTCATAAACTTTAGCGCGAACAGTTTCGCCGAGCGTTTCAAGGTCATGGCCGGTCGCATTTCCGGTATTGATCATGAAATTGCAGTGCATCTCAGACATCTGCGCGCCACCAACACGCAGGCCGCGACAGCCCGCCTTGTCGATTTCTTTCCACGCAGATGTGCCTTCAGGATTCTTGAAGGTTGAGCCACCGGTTTTTTCGCGCACAGGCTGAACCGTTTCACGGTGATTCTGCACCTCGTCCATGGCTTTCTGAATTTCTTCACGGTCGCCCGGAATACCTTCAAACAGAGCCGAGGTGAAAATCAGATCAGGCGACGCTGAGGAATGCCGATATGCATAACCCATATCCGCATTGGACAGGACATGCAGTTCACCCTTGCGATCAAGCGCACGCACTTCCACAACGCGCTCACGCGTCTCAACGCCATTGGCACCGGCATTCATGCGCAGAGCGCCGCCAATGCCCCCGGGAATGCCGTGGTAGAAATGAAAGCCACTCAGACCCGCTTCAAGTGCTGCCGCTGCCACGCGCTTATCCGGCGTCGCAGTCCCTGCCCTGAGCCGGGTTTCGGAAACACGTTCGACTTCGCCGAAACCCTTGGCCGATAGCCTGACAATAAAACCTGGAATGCCACCGTCACGCACCAGAAGATTGGAGCCGATACCTACAACCAGAAGCGGAATCTCTTCTGGCACAGCTTTCAGAAATTCCGACAGATCTTCTTCATCAGCAGGCTGAAACAGAACCTGCGCAGGACCACCGGCACGGAACCACGTAATCTTGTCCATGCCGGTATCCGGCATCATCCGGCCGCGAAGACCGGAAAGCCTGCCAGCAAGCTTCTTGAGAAGCGTTTCGCCGCTTTCCATTACTTTGCACCCTGTTCAGCCAATTCTTTTGGCAATGCATAAGCCCACTGTGTAATGTTGCCTGCACCGAGGCAAACCACGAAATCACCAGGCTCTGCAATAGAAGCCACCAACGGCGCCAATGCTTCAGGGCCGCTTGCATAACGTGCATCGCGATGACCAGCAGTCTTGATGCGCGACACGAGCGTTTCCGAGTTCACACCTTCAATCGGGTCTTCGCCAGCTGTGTAAACCGGTGTTACGATAACCGTGTCGGCATCATTGAAGCACGCTGCAAACTCATCAAACAGGCTGTGAAGGCGTGTATAGCGGTGCGGCTGAACAATGCCGATTACTCGACCTTTGGTTGCTTCGCGTGCTGCTTTCAGAACAGCTCGAATTTCAACCGGATGGTGGCCGTAGTCATCGAAAATTTCGACACCATTCCAGGAGCCGGTATGAGTGAAGCGACGCTTGACCCCACCGAATGCACCCAAACCACGACGGATATCGTCGGCTGTTATGCCAAGTTCATTTGCGACTGCAATCGCTGCCGTTGCGTTTGAAACATTGTGCATACCCGGCATCGGCAGGCGGAGATCCTTGATCTCAACCGTATCGCCCTTGCGTGAGCGGATCAGCACGTCAAACAGGCTCGTTGCGCCATCCATGCGATGATTAACAAAGCGGACATCCGCCTGCGGGTTCTGACCATAGGTGATGATGCGACGATCTTCGATGCGGCTTACCAGAGCCTGCACTTCAGGATGGTCAAGACACATCACGCCAAAGCCATAGAACGGCACGTTCTCGACAAACTGCGCAAAAGCTGCACGTACATTGTCGAAATTGCCGTAGTGATCCAGATGTTCAGGATCGATGTTGGTAACAACCGCAATATCGGCTGGCAGTTTCAGGAAGGTGCCATCGCTTTCATCGGCTTCAACAACCATCCAGTCACCATCGCCCATACGAGCATTGGTGCCATAGGCATTGATAATGCCGCCATTGATGACTGTGGGATCGAGATGACCTGCATCGAGCAAAGCTGCAACCATCGATGTGGTCGTGGTTTTGCCATGTGTGCCGCCGATAGCAACCGCACGACGGAAGCGCATCAGCTCGGCCAGCATTTCAGCGCGGCGAACAATCGGCAGAAGCTTTTCGCGGGCGGCAGCCAATTCCGGATTGGTTTTCTTGATGGCAGTCGAAACGACGATGACTTCCGCATCGCCAAGATTCTCGGCCTTATGACCGACAAAGACCTCAATGCCCTTCTCGCGTAGACGCTGCACATTGGCGCTGTCCGACTGATCAGAACCCTGAACCTTATAGCCAAGATTGTGCAGCACTTCCGCGATACCGCTCATGCCAATGCCGCCGATCCCGATAAAATGGACAAGCCCGATGTTGAGCGGCATTTTCATGGCCGAGTTCCTTCTTTCAATTCCTGAACTGATTTTCCTGCTGCAATAGCCTCTGCAAGATCGGCAAGCAACTGCGCGGCATCAGGCTTCCCAACGCTTTTCGCAGCTTTTGCCTGTTGCTCAAGCCTTTCTGGCTGATTAATCGCTGCGCTAATGATGCTGGCCAATCGTTCTGGCGTAAGTTCAGCCTGCCGAACCACATCACAACCGCCTGCCGCAGCAAGAGCCGCCGCATTCGCCGCCTGATCATGATCAAGCGCATGTGGAAACGGCACCAGCATGGCCGGACGGCCAATCGCTGCGATTTCTGAAACGGTAGAAGCTCCCGAACGCGAAATCACAAAATGCGCGTCGGCAATACGGGCTGGCATATCGTTGAAGAACGGCGCGACATCAGCCGGAACGCGCAGATTCTGATATGCGGCACGAACAGCGGCCTCATCCTCTTTACGCGCCTGCTGGGTAATCAGCAGCCTTGCGCGTTCGCTCTCGGGCAAAAGCGCAATTGCTTCTGGGATCGCATTTGAGAAAAACTGTGCGCCCTGACTGCCACCAAATACCAGAAGGCGAAAACGCTGACCCTCTTTGGCCGGCCTATAAGGCGTGTTGGCAGCAGCAAGCACTGGCGGGCGAACCGGATTGCCGGTCGCAACAATCTTGTCAGCGAACGCACCGCTTGTTTCTGGCAGAAACCCGCCAGCAATCGCTTTCACGCGTCCGGCCAGCCCCTTATTGGCACGGCCCATGACAGCGTTCTGCTCATGCACCATTGTCGGGATACCCATACTGCTCGCAGCATAAAGCGGCGGCAATGTTGGGTAGCCACCGAAACCAGCAACCAGCTTCGGTTTCAGACGACGAAATAGTTTGCGGCTGTCGAGATTACCCTGCCACAGCGACCACAATGTGCGTGCCAGCGCAATCGGATTGCGCCCTGCAATGGTTGCTGAACGGATCACATGCACATGGTCTTCTGCAAAGGCACCGGCAAAACGCTGCGCGCGTGCATCCGTTGCCAGATGCACATCCCAGCCGCGAGACTTCAGTTCGTGCGCCAGTGCTTCAGCTGGAAACAGATGGCCGCCTGTTCCCCCGGCGGCCAATACAATTACGCCTTTTCCCATAGTCCCCTCACAAAGCCGGAATGCGCTCGCCCATGCTGACCGTATGCGTCATACGCGCTTCCGGACGACGGCGTGTCAGTGCCAGCAAGATGCCCATTGTGATCGCAATAGCAACGAGCGAAGAGCCGCCATAGGAAATAAACGGCAGGGTCATGCCCTTGGCAGGCATCAGATGCAGATTAACCGCCATGTTGATGATCGACTGGAAGCCGAACAGGATCACGATGCCGGAAACAGCGAGACGTGTGAAAGCATCGCGCTCACGCAGCGCAATCGACAGTCCGCGGATCACAATAAACGCGAAAAGCGCCATGATGATCATGCAGAGAATGATGCCGTATTCTTCTGCGGCAACCGAGAAAATAAAGTCGGTATGGCTATCCGGGATGATACGCTTGACGGTGCCTTCACCTGGTCCCTGACCGAACCAGCCGCCACGCAGAATGGCTTCGCGCCCCGCATCAACCTGGAATGTATCACCTTCACCGGTCATGAAGCGGTTAACACGGCCCGCAACGTGATCGAGCGTCATGTAAGCACCAAAGGCACCGACAACCGCTATCCCGCCAAGGACCAGAATCCAGAACATCGGCAGACCGGCGAGGAAGAACATCGCGCCCCATGTGCCGGTGGTGAGCATTGTCTGACCAAAGTCAGGCTGCAGCATCAACAGACCAGCAGTCACACAGAACAGCATCATCGCCAGAAAATAGCCCGGCATCTCACCGCCGCGTTCGCGCTCGGAGAAAAGCCATGCGCAGATGACCACAAAAGCGGGTTTCATGAACTCGGAGGGCTGAATGGAAATGCCTGCAAGACTGACCCAACGGCGCGCACCCTTGATCTCGATACCGACGAAAAGTGCTGCTGCCATCAGAAACAGCGAGGCGCAGAGCAGGATCAGCGCAAAGCGCCTGATCTGGCGTGGCGACAGGAACGAGACGCCAATCATCACGGCAACAGCCGGGATCATGAAGAAAGTCTGTCGTTCCACGAAATGGAAGCTATTAAGGCCAATGCGCTGCGCAACGGCAGGGCTTGCAGCAAAGGACAACAGCACACCAAGCCCCATCAGGGCCAGACATGCAGCCAGAAAGTAACGGTCGATTGTCCACCACCAATTGGCGACAGCACCACGGTCAACACGACTTACCATCAGCTTTCCCCTCTCATTGGCTCAATACCCGGGAGCGCAAGCACGGCGTTGCGGAATGCATCGCCGCGTTTCTCAAAATTCTGGAACTGGTCGAAGCTCGCACAAGCTGGCGAAAGCAGAACCACAGGTTCGCTTGCTGCATCATTGCCTGCATCGCGTGCAGCATGTTCAACTGCAACAGCCAGAGTGTCGGAAATCTCAAATGTCACCGCGTCGCCCAGCGTCGCAGCAAACTGCGCCGCAGCCTCACCAATCAGATAGGCTTTGGTAATGCGCGGGAAGAACTCCGATAAAGCGCTGATACCGCCAGCCTTGGGTACACCGCCAGCGATCCAGTAAATATGGTTCGCAAAAGACGACAGCGCAGGCGCGGTTGCTTCGGCATTGGTTGCTTTGGAATCATTGACGAACAGAACCTTGCCGCGATGACCAACCTGTTCCATGCGATGCGCAAGACCGGGGAAGCTTTTCAAACCTGCACGAATTTCTTCAATCGAAAGGCCGACCGACAAACAGGCCACGATTGCAGCCAACGCGTTCTGCGCATTATGCGCGCCGCGCAGCGAACCAATTCCGTCCAGTGAAGCGAGTTCTTCAACCTTGCCGCTCAATGTCGAATAGAGCTTTGCACCTTCAGCGAATGCACCGTTCTCAAGGCGCTTATCCTTGGAAATACGTGCGACTTTTACGCCCTTGTTTTCAAGACGATCCGCAATGCTCCCGCAATATTCATCGTCCACACCAACGATTGCCACACCGCTTTTGTCAACAAGCCGCTGCTTAATGGCAGCATAGTTTTCCATGGAGCCATGGCGGTCGAGATGATCAGGCGTAAGATTGAGAAGAATACCAGCAGTAGGATTGAGCGACGGTGCCAGATCAATCTGGTAGGACGAGCACTCGACCACATAGAAACGATCCGGTGCGGGCGCTTCCAATGTAAGGATCGCCGTGCCGATATTGCCGCCGAGCTGCATGTCGCGGCCCGAAGCCTTGATGATATGCGCAATCAGCGCGGTCGTAGTGGATTTGCCGTTCGTGCCGGTGATGGCGATAAACGGACAATCCGGCGCAATATGATTGCGTTCACGCACGAAAAGCTCAACATCGCCGATAATCTCGACACCGGCAGCATGAGCGAGATCAACTGTCCAGTGTGGCTTGGGATGGGTCAGCGGTACGCCGGGGGAAAGCACAAAAGCAGCGAACTGCGACCAGTCCGCTTGCCTCAAATCGCCAGTCGCTATACCCGCGCTCTGTGCGCGGGCAACACTGTCGGGATTATCATCCCAGGCAATGATCTTCGCTCCACCCGCCACAATGGCCTTGGCGGTAGCGATGCCCGACCCACCCAGTCCGAAGAGGGCTACAGTCTTATCTTTAAGGGCGGTGATCGGGATCATTCTGCGTGCCTGTTATCTGAGCTTCAATGTGGAAAGGCCGATCATGGCGAGGATAATTGCCACGATCCAGAAACGGATCACGACCTGGCTCTCCGTCCAGCCTTTCTTTTCAAAATGATGATGAATTGGTGCCATCAGGAAGACGCGCTTGCCGGTGAGTTTGAACGAACCAACCTGAATGATGACCGAGAGTGCTTCAACCACAAACAAACCACCGATGATGGCAAGAACGATTTCGTGCTTGGTTGCAACCGCAACCGTGCCGAGCATCCCGCCGAGCGCCAGCGAACCCGTGTCACCCATGAAGATTGCAGCAGGCGGTGCATTGAACCAGAGGAAGCCAAGGCCTGCGCCGATAACAGCGCCCAGTACAACGGCCAGTTCACCCGTACCCGGAACAAAATGGATTTGCAGGTAATCGGCAAAGATCGCATTACCCGAAAGGTAGGCGATGAAGCCGAACGAGGCCGCAGCAACCATCACAGGCACAATCGCAAGACCATCAAGACCGTCAGTCAGGTTTACCGCATTGCCGGCGCCAACCATGACGAAGGCTGCCAATGGAATGAAGAACCAGCCGAGGTTCAGAACAAACTGCTTTACGAACGGGAACGTCAGCGATGAGGAAAACGGCTCCTGTCCTGCCCGCATGATGATGAAGGCTGCAATCGCCGCAATCAGAAACTCGATGCCCAGACGCGATTTACCGGAAAAGCCTTTATCCGACTGTTTCGTGACCTTGAGATAGTCGTCGTAAAAGCCGATTGCACCAAAACCAACTGTGACCATCAGCACGACCCAGACATAGACGCTGGCGAGATTAGCCCAGAAGAAGCAGGAGACCAGAATACCGGTCATAATCATCAGACCGCCCATGGTGGGCGTACCAGCTTTCTTGAAGTGGGTCTGAGGGCCATCAGCACGGATCGGCTGACCTTTTCCCTGTCGCGCGCGCAGCGAATTGATGATCGCAGGGCCGAACAAGAACACGATCAACGCCGAGGTAATCATCGCCCCGCCAGTGCGGAACGTGATGTAGCGGAACACGTTAAACGGTGTCACATGCTCGGCGAAGATTGAAAGAAGCATCAACATGCTGAGAAAAATCCCTCAAAAACTGCTACTCGGCAGGCACCACTGGCGGAAACTGATTGGTAAGCGCCTTGACGATCTTAGAAAAGCCAATCCCCTTGGATGACTTCACCATGACAACATCGCCGGGACGCACAGCCTTCGTCACCAGCGGCAACAATTCATCGGTGCTCTGCCTGTATTCGACGCTAATTTCAACCGGCAAGGCATTTTTGAGCACCGACATTTCGCGTCCGCCGATATAAAGCACGTTCACTTCCGCATCGACGATGGGGCGTGCAAGATCGGCATGAAGCTTTCCAGACTGACGGCCAAGCTCCAGCATATCGCCCAGAATTGCGATACGACGACCCCGCGGGCCTTCAGGCGGCGTTGCATGAAGCAGCGACAGCGATGCACGCATCGAGGTCGGGTTTGCATTGTAGCTTTCATCGATCAGCGTGAAGGAACCGCCATCCGGATGCTCCAGAACATGACGCGCGCCGCGTCCGCCTTCAGCAGTCAAAGTTGCCATGGCAATGGCAACCTTTGCCATATCTGCACCAACGAGATGGGCCGCGCCAAGTACAGCAAGCATATTCTGCACGATATGGCGTCCCGGCATGCCGACTTTTACAACAGCTTCTTCGTTACCGATCTTGACCGTCATGCATGAGCAGGTAGGATGCATTTTCACTTCGCGCAGGCGATATTGGGAACGCGCATTTTCGCCGAAGGTGACGATATGCTCGACGCCTGCCTTTTCGGCGAGTTCTTCAAGCTGCTTGAAGCGCTTGTCGTCGCGATTGAGAAGCGCATAACCACCCGGCACAACACCTTCAAAAATCTCGGCTTTTGCCACTGCGATTTCTTCGAGATTTGCAAAGTGACCAAGATGTGCCGGTGCGATCAACGTTATGAGCGCCACATGCGGGCGAACCATCTTAACCAGCGGCCGGATTTCGTCGTGGTGGTTCATGCCAATTTCAAACACACCATAATCGGTATCGGCTGGCATACCGGCGAGTGTCAGCGGCACGCCCCAATGATTGTTAAACGACGCAACCGACGCATGGACCTTGCCTGAATCGGCCAGCACATGACGCAGCGCTTCCTTGGTCGTCGTTTTACCGACAGAACCGGTAACAGCAATGATCTGGGCTTTGGAGCGATCACCCGAGGCAATACCGAGCTTGATCAAGGCTTCAAGCACGTCTTCAACCACGATCATCGGAACCTTGAGATTGCCGAGAGCCGGAAGACGGGATTCGTTGACGACCAGAAGACCAGCACCAGCTGCCATGGCAGCCGTTGCAAAATCATGTCCATCAAACAATTCGCCTTTGATTGCAAAGAAAGCTTCGCCCTCTTTCAGCGTACGGCTATCGATAGAAATCCCGGTGATACCCGCAGGCAACGTACCAAAAGGCCGGCCTTCCATGGCCTCCACCATATCGGCAGATGTCCAAAGCCAGTCACTCATCCCTTATGCTCCTCAAGGCGTGCTGCCAGCGCAGCCGCCACTTCCGTATGATCCGAGAACGGCAGCGTGATGTCGCCGACGATCTGGCCTTCTTCGTGTCCCTTACCCGCAACCACCAGCGTGTCACCGGGCATCATCATGGAAACTGCAGTGAAAATTGCCTCGCGACGGTCGCCGATTTCGGTGGCACCGGGGGCTGCAGCCATGATTTCCGAACGTATCTGCGCAGGGACCTCCGAACGTGGATTGTCGTCGGTGACAATGGCAACATCGGCCAGACGTGCAGCAATTTCACCCATGATCGGGCGCTTGCCCTTGTCGCGGTCGCCGCCACAGCCAAACACCACGATCACGCGTCCAGTTGTAAATGGACGCACGGAAGTAAGAACGTTTTCAAGTGCTTCCGGCTTATGTGCGTAGTCCACATAGGCCGGAGCGCCCTCTTCCGTGGCTCCAACCAGATCAAGACGGCCCGGCGCACCCTTGAGGCGCTCAAGCGCACGCATGGCAGCCGCAGCCGGAACACCCGTAACCATCGCAAGACCTGCCGACACAAGCGCATTGGCAACCTGAAAGTCACCGGCCAGCGGCAGTTCGATTTCAAAAATTTCGTCAGCAATGCGCACTTCAATGTGCTGGCGGAAACGTTCATGCTCAACGCGTTTGATGGTGATGAAATCACCTTTGCGACCAACAGTCTTCACATCGCAACCAGCGGCTTTTGCAGCTTCAATCGCCTGTGGCGAGAACTGGTCATCCGCAAAAATGATTGCAGGTGCACCTTTTGGAAGCAGCGTATCGAACAGGCGCATCTTGGCGTGCAGATATTCTTCGATCGTTGCATGATAATCCATGTGATCGCGACCGAGATTGGTGAACGCGCCAGCAGCAAGCTTCACGCCGTCAAGGCGACGCTGATCAAGACCATGGGACGAGGCTTCCATCGCGGCATGGGTCACACCTTCATCGGCAAGCTCTGCGAGCACGCGATGCAGTTCAACCGGATCAGGTGTCGTCAGCGAATTATAATCACTACGGGTTGGCGAGAAAACGCCGGTGGTTCCGATATTAGCCGCAGGAAAACCGGCATAAGCCCAAATCTGTCGGGTAAACGAAGCAACAGAAGTCTTGCCGCTGGTGCCCGTCACGGCAACCATGACTTCAGGCTGCTTGCCATAAAACTGTGCGCTCGCAACGGCCAGTGCATGACGTGGATCTTCAACATGCAGAACAGGCACACCGAGGTTTTCAATGGCTGCATTCTTGCCAGCGATAACGGCAACAGCACCACGCTTGACGGCATCGACTGCATAGGCGGAGCCATCCGCTTTTACACCTTTGAGAGCCGCAAAAAGGAAGCCGCGCTCGACTTTACGAGAATCTGAGGTGACACCAACAATGTCCACTTCGCCCGCAGCGCCGGAGGCCAGTTCCTTAAAGAGTGTAATTTCCTTCAGCTTCATGGTCATACCAAATCCAGGTTCAGTGGTGCAGTTTCCGCTTCCCGCTGCAACTACACAAATCAGTCGTTTATCGAATCAGCAGAAGCGATCTCTGATGCTGCTGGCGCAAATTCCTGTTTAAAATCGGGCTTAACCCCCAAAAATGAGGCTGAGCGCCTAATAATATCGGCAACCATTGGCGCAGCATTAAGACCAGCGGTCGCGCTGTACTTGCCTTCTTCCGGCTTAGGCTCGTCAATAATAGTCAGAACGACATAGGTAGGATCGTCCATCGGGAAGGATGCGAGAAATGCATTGAAGCGCACATCCTTCGAATAGCGGCCATGCACGACCTTTTCAGCCGTACCCGTCTTGCCGCCGACACGGTAGCCCTGAACCGTTGCACGTTTACCCGAACCACCTGGCGCGGTTGAGTTCAGGCGATAAAGATAACGCATGTCCGCTGACACCTGCGGGTGAATAACCTGCTGCGCCACCTGATCGGCCTGGGCCTGCGTGCGTGTAAGGAATGTCGGCTCAATCAGCTTGCCGCCATTCATCAAAGCTGCTGCACCAACAGCGGTCTGCAGCGGCGTGGTCATCATGCCGTGTCCGAACGAAATGGTCATCGAGTGAACCTTCTTCCAGACGCGCGGCTCAACCGGGCGCGCCACTTCAGGCAGCTCAGTCTGCATACGGTCAAGAAGACCCATTTTCTTCAGGAACGCACGATGACCTTCAATTCCGACAACGTTGGCTTCATGACCTGAACCAATGTTGGATGAGAAGATAAAGACTTCAGGCAGCGTCAAAACGCGACCTTTGCCGTGGAAGTCGCGGATTGTCTGACGACCAATAACCAGCGGACGCGACGCATCGATCCTCGAATTGAGATTAAACTTGCCCGAATCGAGCGCCATTGCAGTGGTGAAGCTCTTGATCGTCGAGCCCATTTCGTAGGTACCCGCCGACATGCGGTTCAAGCGATCCTTATCGAGCGCATTAACCGGATTGTTCGGATCAAAATCCGGCACCGAAGCCATAGCAATGACTTCGCCGGTCTTCACGTTGAGAACCACGGCACCCGCAGCAATCGCGCGATAACGTTCCATCGCCTTGACGAGAACGTCGCGCATGATGTGCTGCACGCGGATATCGATCGAGAGCTTGATCGGCTCAAGCGATTGCCCGGTTGCCATACCAACGGCGCGAAGATCGCTCAGTCCCTGACTGTCGATATATTTTTCCATACCCGCAATGCCCTGATTGTCGACATTAACGAGACCAAGAATATGCGAAGCCGTTGGACCACCCGGATAAAAGCGGCGCTTTTCCGTACGGAAGCCGATACCGGGGACACCCAGAGCCATAATCTGGCTCTGCTGGCGTGGCGTCAGACCACGCTTCACCCAGACGAAGCCTGCTCCGCTTTTCAGACGGCGATAGGTCGCTTCCCAGTCGAGATCGGGAATAACGGTCGATAGAAGTTCGATTGTTTCATCCGGATCGACGATCTTGCGTGGCTCAGCAAACAGCGAAGCGGTCTTGATATCAGTCGCAAGGATTTCACCATTGCGATCCAGAATGTCCGGGCGCGATGCGAGCTGATGTACGGCAGGGCCGCCAGAGTCATCACCCTCGCCGCCAATCACACCGAAATAAACCAGCTTACCGCCGATCACGCCATAAATGCCGACGAAGCAGGCAATGGCCATCCAAAGACGATTACGTGCGCGATTGCCGTGCTTTTTACGCGAGCCGACAAAAGCCATATTGCCGGCCAGCTTTTCATTGCCAGCCGGCTCAAAGCCGTCATTGGTGTTCTGTTTGTTCTTCTTGGAAAATCCGAGCTTCAGCCGCATGATTAGTGCCTCGCTCCATTCTTCTTGATGCTGCCAGTGGTTGTCGCGTCTGGCTCCAGAACGCCACTTGCCACCAATTCATCGCTACCTGAAATAAGTTTCTGAATATCATCCAGCTGACGCTCTGGAATGTCTTCGACGCCCATAGCAAGCTGCTCTGCTTCAATTGGCTGGAGCTTCAGCTCTTCCGCGTAAACGCCAACGAGGCTCTGCAGACGACCTGGCTGCGTCATCAATGCCCAATCCGCACGCAACAGCGTAATCGTATCCTTCTCGGAATCGATCTGACGCTTGAGCTTGGCAATAACAGCGATCTGCCTTTCCGCATCATATTTGATGGTATAGGTGATCGTTGCTGCCACCAGCATCGCCGCTATCATGATGAGTTCAAAAGTACGCAGCACTCGTTCAACTCCGGGCCAGTTCATACGTTTCAGGCAGCTTTGGCAGCCCGAAAAGTGAAAGATCATCTTCTAGAGGCGGATTTTCAGTCCTCAGTCCCGCACGCAGTTTTGCAGAGCGAGCACGAGGATTACGCTCTTCTTCTTCGGCGCTCGGTCCAACAGCCCCCTTTACCGCAGCCGTAAAGCTTGGAAGGCGCACATGGGTTTCCGGCAAATGCCGCGATCCAGCGCTACCACCGGCACGATCAGCAAAGTAGCGCTTGACCATACGATCTTCGAGCGAATGGAAAGTCACGACAACAAGGCGACCACCAGGCTTCAAAATACGTTCGGCTGCAAGCAATGCACGCGCCAGTTCACCAAGCTCATCATTCACATAGATGCGCAACGCCTGAAACACGCGCGTTGCAGGATGAATAGGCACTTTTGGATTACGGCCGACCAGCGATTCAATCGAATTGGCTAGATCAAGTGTGCGCGTGAAAGGCTGTGTTTCGCGACGCTTTTCAATCATGCGCGCGATGCGACCTGCATGACGCTCTTCGCCGAGAAAATTAAAGATGCGTGCAAGATCGCCCATCTTCAGGCGGTTAACCACATCGGCAGCGCTTGGACCGTTGCGTGACATGCGCATGTCGAGCGGCCCATCCTTCTGGAAGGAAAAGCCACGCTCGGCTTCATCGATCTGCATCGACGAGACACCGATATCGAGCACAACGCCATCCACCTTCGCGCCTTCTCCCTCGACTGTTTCAACAGCTTCATCCAGCGCCGAAAACCGGCTTTCAACCAGATTGAGCCTGCCTTCGAACTGCTTTTCCATGACACGACCGGCTGCAATGGCAGTCGGGTCGCGATCAATAGCGATTACGCTTGCGCCCTGCTCCAGAATACGTCGGGTATAACCGCCCGCACCGAATGTGCCATCGACGATTACTTTGCCGGTTTCGGGTTTCAGGGCATCAATCACTTCGGAAATAAGCACCGGAACGTGACGGACCTGAGCCCCTTCGGCTTGAGATTGGTCTCCGCCGAGGCTAGCCATCATCCCGATCCTTTCCCGGGATCAAGTCCCGCTATCCTGTGTTTTCTGTATGGATTCCGGCCAATTGTAGACGAGCTTCGATTTGGCGGATTCGTTCAAACAGTTATCGGATATTAAGCTTAATGAACCGTTATCCTTTGCAACGCCCATACAGAAAACCAGGGCTTATACAAAAGTTTTTCTGGCATGATTTCAGCTTGTCCAAAGACCGAAAACTGCGCGCTCAACCGGCAGTCAATTCGTCCAATAACCAGATCCAACGATCACATAGATATGAAAAAAGCCCCCATTTGCTGCCGTTGACGGCAAGCCATGCTGGCGTTATTAATTGCAAATAATTCGCAATTGCATTTTGAAAGCTTAACGCATGGCATTTAAGATGGCCCCTCGGGGAAGCACGCCCCCCGCTCCGCAAGACGTTACATTTGAAGGTTGGCGTCGTGATCGGGGCGAAGCCTCGATGTCCGATGTACACCGGTCTATCCGGGTAAACCGATCCGGTTCAAAACTTCGCCGCGCAATGGCTTTCTTTGGCCCCGGTTATCTTGTCGCCGTAGGCTATATGGACCCCGGCAACTGGGCCACCTCGCTCGCAGGTGGCTCCCGCTTCGGCTATATGCTGCTGTCGGTCGTGTTGATTTCAAATCTCATGGCAGTACTTCTGCAAGCACTATGCACCCGGCTTGCGGTTGCAACCGGTCGCGATCTCGCTCAGGCCTGCCGCGATGCCTATCCGCGCTTTCTCGCCTGGCCTCTGTGGTTTTTGGCAGAACTTGCCATCTGCGCCACCGATCTTGCCGAGGTTATCGGTACGGCAATCGGTCTCAATCTGCTTTTCGGCATTCCGCTGGAAATCGGCGTCATCATTACCGCCGCAGACGTGCTTCTTGTTCTCTATCTCCAGAACAAAGGCTTTCGTCGGGTCGAAGCGCTCATCATCACGCTGCTCGGCGTCATTGCGTTCTGCTTCCTGATCCAGATTTTGATGGCTGAACCCAAATGGGGCGAAGTGATCCGCGGCTTTGCGCCAACCACAGAAATCATCCGCAATCCGGATATGCTCTATATAGCATTGGGCATTATTGGTGCGACCGTGATGCCGCATAATCTCTATCTGCATTCCGGCATCATTCAGACGCGCGATTACGGGCATACTTTGCCGGAAAAGCGCGAAGCAATACGCTTTGCAACACTCGACTCGACGATTGCCCTTACCTTCGCACTGCTGGTCAATGCATCGATCCTGATTTTGGCCGCAGCAAGCTTCAATGCGACAGGCAATACCACCGTCGAAGATCTCGACAAAGCCCACGCCTTGCTCAACCCGTTGCTTGGTTCCGCTCTCGCCCCAACACTGTTTGCAATTGCGCTGCTATGCTGTGGGCTTAACTCGACCATCACGGCGACCATGGCTGGTCAGATCGTGATGGAAGGCTTTATCGATATCAAACTGAAGCCCTGGTTGCGTCGCGCAATCACCCGCTTCGTCGCTATCGTGCCAGCGGCCATAGTCACGATCATGTATGGCTCGCAGGGAACGACGGAACTTCTGATCCTGTCGCAGGTAGTGCTTAGTCTTCAGCTGCCCTTTGCCATTATCCCGCTCGTAATGTTCACAGCAGAAAAGAAAAAGATGGGCGCGCTGGTGGCGCCGCGCTGGGTAACAATCCTTGCGGCAGTTACCGCTGCCATCATCGTCGTGTTGAACATGAAACTCATCTACGACTTCTTCACTGGCGTACCGATTTGAGACGGCACAGCGGCTTTCCAATCCGGAAAGCCGCTGTTTTTTACTTGACCGATGAATTGCCACCATCAGCATAAAGCGCTGAACCGGAAACAAAGCTCGCCATTGGCCCTGCAAGAAAGAGTGCCGCCTGAGCAATTTCTTCCGGCTGTGCAATCCGCTTCATTGCATGAAGGCCCGCCGCCCATTCTTTCTGCGCGTCACTGCCTGCCATCGGCGTATCGACACCGCCCGGCAAAAGCGCGTTGGCTCTGATGCCTTGGGCGCCATAATCTGCAGTGATGCCCTTCACCAATCCCATCAACCCAGCCTTTGCGGCACCATAGAGTGACATTCCAGGAATGCCGACACTGGTGCCAACAAAGGTTGATGTAAAAATGATCGAACCGCCGCCGGACTTGAGCATGAATGGTATCTGCGATTTCGCGCCGAGAAATGCCGATGTCAGATTTCCGGCAATAACCTTGTTCCAATCATCAAGGCTTGCTTCTGTCATCCGTCCGATGGGGCCGACAGTACCAGCATTGTTAAAAGCAATATCAAGACGACCGAACTCATTTTGCGCAACGGCTATGAGTTTCTCATGTGTTTCAGCTCGTGAAGCATCACCAGCCACATAATGTGCTTCGCCGCCAAGCTCTTTGATAGCTTGCGCTACTGGCACCAACCCCGCCTCATTGCGGGCATTTAGAACGATAGCTGCACCTTGCGCAGCAAACAGCATTGCCGTAGCGCGCCCTATTCCCGACGACGCACCGATAATGATTGCGACCTTATCTTTTAAGCTCGACATGGAAACCTCCTTGATTGGGAAGTTCCGCAATAGATGTGCAACAAAAACACAACTATCCGTTTCCTGCGATCAAACAGAAATGGTGAAGGATAAAGTGTCAGTCGGTCTGTAAGCCGGGTTCTGTATGGCCGGACTTGCGTCCAACGTGGCAGCCATTCATCTGGGACGGATGTCGCCACCCGCCTCTTGCAACCCACCCGGACGGCTGATCCGGAAACTGATTGCCAGTCCTTGCGAACCGGCGCGCCGTCCCTATTCGGTTTTGCTCCCAATGGGGTTTACCGTGCCGCCTGTGTTGCCACCGGCGCGGTGGGCTCTTACCCCACCCTTTCACCCTTACCCCGTCATCCCTGCCGCTTGACCAAGCGGTACGGAAGACGGGGCGGTCTACTCTCTGTGGCACTGTCCCTGGGGTCGCCCCCGCCGGGCGTTACCCGGCATCGTGTTTCCATGGAGCCCGGACTTTCCTCACCTGCCGCCTTTCGGCATATGACAAGCGCGGCTGCCCGACCGACTGACGGGCGCGTATATAGCACGATCATGCCAAGTGGGAACCGGGTTTCGAAAAAATCTATGCACAACAGAAAAGCCGGCAGCGAAACCGCTACCGGCTTTTCGTTTACATCATCGGTTTGGAACTCTACGCAACCGACAACATAAATTCAGAGCCTATCCCGAAAAGGGCTAAACGACTTTCAGGATAGGCGTCAGAACAAACATTAGAGGCCAGCCATGTAGGCCTTAACCGAGCTGCAATATTTTGCAGAGGTTGGGTTCATGCGCTTTGCGCCATGACCGGCATTGTACTTGAGGATCGTGCCGCAGGTGCTGCCGCCGCCGAGCTTCTGTGCCATTGCAAGATACTTCATGCCAAACTGGATGTTGGTCGAAGGCTCATAGAGGCCCTTTGCAGAACCGGTATAACCAAGGCCACGAGCCGTCGAGAGCTTGATCTGCATCAGACCGATTTCACCAGCCTTGCCGCGAACATTTGGCTGGAAATTGCTTTCGTGACGAACAACCGCATGGGCGAGCGACGAAGGCACACCGTAGGTCGCTGCATAGCGATTGATAATCTGGGAGTAGCCGGTACCGCTCTTCACGGACTTTGACGTCTCACCATGAGACTTGGACCGCTTCGCGCTCTTTGCCGTTGGTGCGGCACGCTTTGTGATGACCGAAGCCTTCTTTGCGGTTTGCTTGCGTTCTGTCTGGGCTGAGCGTGATGACTGTTCAGACTTGTTGGTTTCAGCAGCCTTGTTCTGGGCGCGAGCCTTCAGAAGATCTGCCAGATTGGTTGGTTCATTGACTGGCGCACTCATTGCAGAATTAAGGCCAAAAGAACTCATGGCGCCAATCAGGGCGCATACAACAACAAATTTTACTTTCATAACCTACCGTCTTGGATCGTTTTTTATGGGGCTTCGCTGGTCTTGGGGGCAGCAGAGCCGTTTGAATTATGATCCCGCATGACTGGCCAAAACCCGCCCGTCGCCGCTGGGAATGCCAGATCATTTGCTGGGGAAATGCAGCCGAAGATTGGTTGGGGAAGTAAATTAGTCTTACAGGTTGTAATAAAGACTGTCACATTTCGTGATACGCGCCATGGTGGAAAAATACCATCGCCAAAAGGTGTAATGGTTCTAATTTAATGAAATTACTACAGAAATATGAAACCTCAAGCTATCACGCATAAGCATGAAATCCCATGCTCATGCGGTAACATTTTGTAGGGAAAAAATAAGCCTGTAGAGGGTATCTATAGTAGATACATCCGCTACGCCGTCCACATTTTGTGTCCGAAAATGCCGCTGAAACGCCTTAATTACGGTCTCGGTGGCCTCATCGAACACACCATTGATCTTGATTTTATATCCGTAAAGCGCCAGCATGGACTGCAAAGCTTCAACCGGTTGCCCTTGCTCGCCACGCGCGAGAAAGCGTCCGCCCCGGACAGCAGTTGGTTCGATCAGATGACCAATCCCTGCGGCATGAAGCTTCTTCCACGGGAAGTTGTGCCCCGGATCTGTTTTACGCTCTGGTGCGATGTCTGAATGCGCGAGTACGTTTTCAGGACGGATTTCATATCGGCTACATATGCTGCGGCAAAGCTCGATTACTGCTTCAATCTGACGGTCCGCAAAGGGCGGATAATTTTCGAGATTGCCCGGATTGACGATTTCGATCCCGATTGATGCCGAATTGATATCGGTCTCGCCCTTCCAGAAGCTCTTTCCTGCGTGCCATGCGCGCGCCTTTTCAGACACCATCTGCACTACACGGCCATCTTCATGAACCAGATAATGTGCCGACACTTCCATCTCAGGCGACTTGAGAATATCAACCGCCTCCTGAGCCGTCGCGAGGCCCGTATAATGCAGGATCAAATAGGTTGGTGTCTTGCCGTCCTTGCGAATGCCGAAATTCGGCGACGCATCAATCGAGGCCGCTGGATAATCGGGCTTATCCAAAACAAGTGCCGCCAAAAGTTCTGCTTCTGATACGTCTGCGCTGCTCATGCGGCTTCCAATTGTTTTTCTACGCTTGCCCAGGCTGCATTGATGGCAGCAAGGCGTGTATTTGCGATCTTTATAAATTCCAGCGGAAGACCTTCCGCAACAAGCCGGTCAGGATGGTGCTCTTTCACCAAAGAGCGATAGCGCTTGCGCGCATCCTCAAACGACACACCGCGAACAAGCCCGAGGATGGCATAAGGATCGCCCTCTCCGCGATTGACATGGCGGAGTGCGATGCGCTCGAAGCCTTCCTCGTCATAACCGAAAATCTCAGCAACGCTCGCAAGGAACGCCATTTCCTTGTCATGCACATAGCCGTCAGCGGTCGCGATATGAAAAAGACCGTCGAGAATATCTTCAAGCAGATGACAATTATCGTCGCCTTCGCGGCAAAGACCTGCCAACTGACGCGCGTAGCTTTCATAGCCCGCCACATCCTGCTGAGCAAGATTATAGAGACGAACCACATGAGCGTGCTCTTCTGGCGGCACTGAAAAAATGCTCTGGAACGCCCGAAACTCATCCTGCGTCACCACACCATCCGCTTTTGCCATTTTTGCAGACAGCGCGATCATGGCAATGGAGAATGCAACGCGACGGCGCGTATCTGCATCGCCCTCAAAAACCGTGCGCACGGCTTCGATAACGCTGGAAATAGCGTTCAGCGTTACAGAGGTGACGAACTCACCGATGCGGACCCAGATCGACATGAATCGTTTCTATATAATTCCGTAAAGGCTGGAAACAACAACCCGTTGCAATCGACGAAAAAACAATAATTTAGAAAAATATCGCTGCCTGTGAAGACGATTATTGCGCGGCCTGACGAGCCTCAAACGACTGTTGTGCAGCACTCGCCGCCGCTTCGCCTGCGGCCTGTGCCTGCTCAACGCTCTGACCCACAGCCTTGGCTGCAGCTTCGGCATTGGTGCGCGCACGCTCAATCGCTGCAGCCTTTTGTGCGGGAGTTATAACGCCAGCATTATCCTGCAAAGCCTTTATTAAATCTGGTCCAGCCTGTGTATCACTGGATGGGGCTGGAGCAGATGTGTTTTGCTCTGGCTGAGCTGGAGCAGCAGCCTGCTCGTCCTCTCCTTTGCCGCAAGCAGCAAGGGCAACCAGAACAACAGCGGAAATCAAAAACAGAAAATGACGGCTCATAACAAAAGCCATAACCGAAGAAAGCCTGCGTTTGAACATGGAAAACGCAGTCATACTGTCTTTATTGACGACTACTGCAGAGTTATCCATCAACTTTGCTCCTTTCGGGGAAAATGGCGGCCTGCAAAACAGACCGCCATTCAGCCGCGAACTGATCGCGGTTCACATAAACCAACTGCAATTTAGTTTGCAGGAGGTGTACCCGTGCCCGGTGTCGATGGTGCCGGTGCTGGGGTCGACGGAGTCGTTGTCGTATCGTTATTTGCCGGCGCTGATGGCGCAGGGGTGGACGGCGCACTATTCGTATCTTTCGAATTGTCGCTGCAGGCAGCAAGTCCGAGGAACGATACGGCAGCTACCGCACTTACCAGAAACTTTTTCATAATGGCTCTCCTTCCCTAAAAATCAGCGCTGCGGGGATTTAGCCAACGCTGCTTTGGTTTTCCGTGTCTGATCGGTTCATCCGATCAATCACCTACGAAGACAGTCGCCACATCGCTCTTTAGTCCCCGGCGATGCTTTACGACGATGCCAACGTCACAACAAAAAACGGCGAGCATGCGGAAAGGTTCTCTCAAATAGTCTTACTGCTCGTAACAAAACGCCATAATAACAAAGTTTTAACCATGATTTTCCCGTAAAACTGCCGTCACGCCCCTGTCACTGGCAGATGTTTAACTTGCGCAAACAAGGTCGGATTCGCCTTTAAAACTTCGCGCATCTTGCCCGAACCAATTCAGAATTCGGGATGCGCTCAATAAACGGGGAGCATGGCATGACAGGACAAGACACCAACGGAACGATCCTTCAACGCGCCGTCACACAAAATCATGCGCTCTCACGACAGGGCTTTTCAGAGCGTCTTTTTGCCTGGTTGTTTAAGGGGCTGGTGTATCCACAAATCTGGGAGGACCCAGAAGTCGACATGGTGGCACTCGCCATTCAGCCCGGCCATCGTATCGTGACCATTGCGTCTGGCGGCTGCAACGCGCTTTCCTATCTGACCGCAGATCCGGCTCGCGTCGAGGCCGTCGATCTTAACCGTGCGCATGTGGCGTTCAATCGCCTGAAGCTTGCAGCACTCAAGCACCTGCCCGATTATGCCACCTTTTATCGCTTCTATGGCAAGGCTGATGACAAGGCCAATCTCGCCGCCTACCAGCGCTTTATCCGCCCGCATCTTGATCAAGAAAGCCGCGCCTACTGGGAAAAACGCAAACTAAGTGGCCGCCAGCGCATCTCAATCTTCTCGCGTGACCTGTATCGTCACGGTCTTCTGGGTGTCTTCATCGGCATGGGGCACCGCGTTGCCCGCCTTTATGGCATTGACCCGCGTGACATTCTCAAGGCACGCACAATGGAAGAGCAGCGGACATTCTTCGATACAACACTCGCACCCTTGTTTGAAAAACGCATGGTACGCTGGGCCACCGCTCGTAAATCATCGTTGTTTGGCCTTGGCATTCCGCCGCAGCAATATGATGCGCTGGCAACCGCCGGCAATGGCGACATGGCTTTCGTCCTTCGTGCACGCCTTGAAAAACTCGCCTGCGCCTTTCCGCTGACTGAAAATTATTTCGCCTGGCAGGCCTTCGGACGTGGCTATAGCGGCAATGAGGAAACCGGCCCCCTTCCGCCCTATCTCTCCCGTGCCAATTTTGAAACCGTGCGCTCCCGCGTGGACCGCATGACGGTTCAAAACGCCAACTACACCGAGTTCCTTGCACAGAAGCCAGCCTCATCCGTGGATCGCTATATTCTGCTCGACGCACAGGACTGGATGAATGACGGCCAGCTCAACGCGCTCTGGAGCGAAATCACACGCACAGCAGCGCCCGGTGCCCGCGTCATCTTCCGCACGGCAGCAGAACCAAGCCTGCTTCCGGGCCGTGTTGATCCGTCAATCCTGGCCCATTGGGATTACCGCGCAGATGAATCGCGCGCGCTACATGATCGCGACCGCTCTTCTATATATGGCGGCTTTCACCTCTACACATTAAAGGACGCTTGATATGGGTGTTAATCCATTGGGCAGTCGCGGACGGGCTCAGGGCATCGACCATGCCAGCCTGATGGACCGGGTTTATAAGCGGCAACGGCATTTTTACGATGCAACCCGCAAATATTATCTCCTTGGCCGCGATACAATGATTGCACGCCTCAATGTTCCGTCCAATGGCCATGTTCTCGAAATCGGTTGCGGCACAGGCCGCAATCTCGTCAAGACCGCCCAAGCCTACCCGGACGCAAAACTGTTTGGCATCGATATTTCAGCAGAGATGCTGGAAACGGCCCACAGCGCGGCTGAACGGGCCGGGATTGCCGAACGCACCAGCCTCGAACGCGCCGACGCCACGCATTTCAACCCCGAAGCGCTTTTTGGTCAAAGCAATTTCGACCGTATCTTCATTTCCTATGCTGTTTCGATGATCCCGCAATGGCAACCTGTCATCCGGGAAAGCATTCGCCACCTCAAACCGGGTGGCGAACTGCACATAGTCGATTTTGGAGATCAGCAAGGTCTGCCAAACTGGTTTAAGAAAGCACTTTTCACCTGGCTTCGCTGGTTCCATGTGACGCCTCGTAGTGATCTCTTCACTGTCGCAGATCACATGGCCGCAGAACAAGGCGCCATATCAAGACACAAAGTGCTCTATCGCGGCTTTGCATGGATCGCGACCATCCGCGCCGAATAAGCCGCAACTGGTGCGACACAATCTATTTCCAGCAAAGTTTTGCCCGCTGACTGATGACGTCAGCATCGGGATCGCGTAACCCTTGTTAAGATTGATTCGCGACACCGGGACCACTGTATGAACCGTATGGCCAACCGCAGCATTCTAGCCCTTGGCATGTTACTTCTGGCCGGCTGCACCACAGTCGACTACGACTTCGCCGACGTTAAAAAGTCAGGCAATTCGATGCAGCAGATGGCGCGCCCGACAGGAGCCGTCAATGCACCGCGGTTCGGTGATCGAAAACCGTTTGAATGGACGGGCCGCACACCATGGCATTATCCAATCCATGGTACGGATGTTTCAAAATATCAGGTCGATGTTGATTGGAGTGCCGTACGCCGCAGCGGCATTTCGTTTGCCTTCATCAAGGCAACAGAAGGCGGCGACCGCTTTGATGACCGTTTCACCGAGCATTGGAACGGCGCGAAGCAGGCTGGCATTCCGCGCAGCGCTTATCATTTCTATTACTTCTGCCGCCCAGCCATCGAGCAGGCACGCTGGTACATTCAGAATGTTCCGCGCGATCCGAACGCACTGCCTCCTGTTCTCGATATGGAATGGAACGCAAGTTCGCCGAGCTGTAAGCTAAGGCCAAATGCGGTCGTGGTGCGCAAGGAAATGAAGATTTTCCTTGATGCCGTCGAAAAGCACTATGGCAAACGACCGATCATCTACACAACGGTCGACTTCTTCGATGAGAATGACCTCAACCAGATGCGGGAATATCCGTTCTGGCTGCGATCCACGGCTGGGCATCCTACAGAGAAATACGGGCCACATCCTTGGACCTTCTGGCAATATACGGGTACGGGAACCATTCCGGGCATCAAGGGTGATGCAGATATCAATGTGTTTGCCGGCAGTGCCAGTGCATGGAAAAAGTGGCTGGAAAGCAACAAGGTCCGTTAACTCGGCATCAAATGAGAACTCACGCTAAGTTTCGCTTCATTTCCATGACGTGATGAGGCAATAGCTTTTGGAAATAAATGGGGAAGTTCTTTCTCTTTTAATTGTGAGTTCTCTCGATGAAACTTATCGCTTCAGTGATGGCTGCCGCTTTACTGGCATCAACTGCAATTTCTCCCGCGCTCGCCTCTCCGGGCCCGGATGCCGCAACCAATGCGACCAATCTGCCTAAGCCGGAATGCGAGATCGATTACGGTCAGTGGATGGATAATCTGACCAAGGAAGCACGCGAAGCAGGCGTGGGTGAAAAGGGCATTGCCGAGCTACACAAGGCTATGCTTGAGCAAAAAGTTCTCGACCGCGACCGCAAACAGACGGTCTTCAACCTGACCTTCACCGAATTCTCCAAGCGCTTGATTTCCGAAGCGCGCCTGAAGAACGGCCAGAGCAACCTCGTCAAATATGCCGATGTGTTCAAGAAGGTCGAAGACACTTATGGCGTGCCGGGTCCGGTTCTTGCAGCCTTCTGGGGTCTTGAAACCGATTACGGCGCCATTCAGGGTGATTTCGATACGCTGAACGCGCTTGTGACGCTTTCCTACGACTGCCGCCGCCCAGAGCTCTTCCGTCCTCAGTTGATCGCCCTTCTCAAGCTTTTCGATACCGGTGTTGTCGATGCGGCAACTACAGGCGCATGGGCTGGCGAAATCGGCATGATGCAGCTTCTGCCGAAGGATTATCTTGAGCGCGGCGTTGACGGCGACGGCGACGGCAAGGTCGATCTGAAGAACAGCGTACCTGATGCGATGATGACGGCAGGCCGCATGATTTCCGAACTCGGCTGGAAACGCGGCGAGCCTTGGCTTGAAGAAGTACGCATCACCAAAGACCTGCCGTGGGAAGAATCCATCCGCACCAATCGCAAGCCGCATTCGTGGTGGGCTGAACAGGGCGTCGTGGGCCTCAAGGGACCGCTTGGCCCTGATGATGGCGATGCATCGCTCCTACTGCCGTTGGGCCGCAAGGGACCAGCATTCCTGTCTTATGCAAACTTCGATGTTTTCGTGGAGTGGAACAAGTCGATTGTTTACGCGACCACGGCTGCTTATTTTGCCACCCGCCTTGCAGGTGCTCCAGCCTTCAATCCGGGCAACCCTGATCAGGGCTTGACGCAGGAACAGATGAAGGAACTGCAGAACAAGCTTCAGGCTCGTGGCTATGATATGGGCAAGATTGATGGTGTCTTCGGCGTATTGACCCGCGATGCAGTGCGCACCGAGCAGCTGCGTCTTGGAATGCCAGCTGATTCCTGGCCAACTCCAGAGCTGCTTGAAAAGCTCTGACTCTGAATAAATCCAAGGCGCGGATAACCCCGCGCCTTTTTAGTTCTAGAGTATTTCCAGCAAAAGCGGGAACCGCTCTATCGTTGCAAGTGATCCCGCCATGCTCTCGACTCTGATCGTCGTCCTGCCCGTATTCGCCCTGATTTTCTCAGGCTGGCTTGCGTTCAAGCTGAAAATATTGGGCCCATATGCAATTGCGGAACTCAATCGCTTTGTCGTTTATCTCGCACTGCCGGCCCTGCTGTTCGACATCATGGCCAACACCCATGGCAGCGATCTTTGGCAGCCGGGCTTTATCGCCGTGTTTCTGCTCAGCAGCGCCATCGCCTTTGCCCTGCCCTTCATTATCCGCCTGCGGGGCAAGCAACCGCTCGCAGACAGCGCCATCGATGGCCTTAATGCAGCCTATCCCAATACGGGCTATATGGGCATTCCGCTTTCGATGATTGCATTTGGTTCAGGCGTACTCGCTGCAACTACGATCACCATCATCATCACCGTTTGTGTGACATTCGCTTTTGCGATTGTTCTGATCGAGATCGGCCTGCAAACCGAGAAGAAGCCGCTGCATCTAGTGTGGAAGGTTACGCGTTCGCTGATCCGCAATCCGCTGCTCGTTGCACCATTCCTCGGAATGCTGGTGCCTGTGACTGGCTTTACCATTCCTGCTCCTGCCGAAACCTTCCTGAAGATGTTGGGCGGCGCTGCCTCTCCTTGCGCGCTGGTTGCGCTTGGACTTTTCCTTGCCCAGCCGCGCAAGATTGAGCGCAAAAGCGTCAATGCCATCGCTTTTCTTGTTTCGGTCAAGCTCATTATCATGCCGCTCGCCACATGGCTGCTTGCAGTCTATGTGTTTAAACTGCCGTCACATCTGGCACAAAGCGCGACTTTGCTCGCCGCACTCCCCGCTGGCACCGGACCCTTCATGCTGGCCGAACATTACCGCCGTGAGGCGGCAATTACGTCGAATGTAATCCTCTATTCGACAACGATTTCAGTCGTGACTCTGTCTGTGTTTCTGGCGTTTATCAGCTGATAACACCCAAAAAATTGTGTCAAAACCACCTTCAAAATTGGCGGTTTCGTGGCATTTTCATGAAATGTGAACAAAATTTTACAGTTAAAAATTTCAATGACTTAGGTGGTAAACAGAAGGTTTTTTCCACGATCACCGCATATTGCAGCAAGAAATCTTCTTTTGTTTGAGGCCTTTTGCGCTTAGATTCAGGTTCTCTACCAGCGCGCATTCGACTTCGTCGGATGCATAGAAGGAGACAGACCAATGGGACTTACGCGATCTTTGAATGTCCTCATGATCTGTGCAGCATTTGCATTTGTTGCAGCGTTGATAGCAGGCGTTATTCCCTGATTGGGAACAGCCTAAGCCATTAGACGGCATCGGTTTTGAGGATGAACCGACCCGTTTCACTTAAAGGAAAAGCCCGGTTTCAGACCGGGCTTTTTTCATTTCAGGCGACTTCCAACTGGGCTTCAGTTTTAGGCCGAATACCGATCATGTGGCAGATCGCGTATGGAAGGTCAGCTCGATTCATCGTGTAGAAATGGAAGTCCTGCACGCCGCGTTCGATCAGATCCATGACCTGTTCGGCAGCAATGGCTGCTGCAACCAGCTGATGGGTCTGCGGGTCATTATCCAGCCCGTCAAAGCGCTCTGCCAGCCATGCCGGGATATGCGTTGCTGACCGTGCGCAGAAATTGCGAACCTGCTTGAAATTATGGACCGGCAGAACACCTGGAACGATCGGGATATAAATGCCCGCACGGCGCACACGCTCGACATACCGCTCATAGAGATCGTTATCGAAGAAGAACTGCGTAATGGCGCGCGTTGCACCATTATCGACCTTGCGCTTGAGCATATCGATATCGGTCGCAAAATCCGGGCTTTCCGGATGCTTTTCAGGATAGGCCGAAACAGAAATGTCGAAGTCAGCAAGCTTGCGCAGACCACCGACGAGCTCAGCGCCATTCTGATAGCCGCCCGGCGTCGGAACATATTTCTCGCCGATACCGGCAGCCGGATCACCACGCAGCGCTACGAAGCGATTGACGCCAAGCGCTGCGAACTCCTGCGCCACGCGATCAACTTCCTCACTGGTCGCATCAACACAGGTGAGATGCGCAGCAGGCTGGACATCTGTTTCTTTCAGAATACGTGCAACCGTGCGTATCGTGCGCTCACGCGTAGAACCACCCGCACCATAGGTCACGGAGACAAATTCCGGCTTTAGCGGCGCAAGCCGCGTTACCGTCTCCCACAGGCGCTGTTCCATTTCTTCCGACTTGGGCGGGAAGAATTCGAACGAAACCCGGGTGGTCTGGCCGATATCTGGTCGGCGGGAAAGACCATAGAAACCCATCAAACTGTCTCCGTCATGCTTTCATTGCGCGAAGCCGGATCAGCAATCAGCACACGCGGATCACGGGCAAGCCAGAGCTTTACCGTCAATCCGTCATCGCCATTGGCAACCTTCGGCCCCAATTCAGTCGTTGTGGCGGGCTCAAGCCCTGTTTCCTTCAACCAGCCAAGCATCTGCTCATCGCTGAAGCCAAGCCTCAAATGCGCGTGTTCTTCGCGCAGAAACTCAAGCTTATGCGGTGCAAAATCGACAATCAGGAGCCGTCCGCCAGGACGCAGCGCACGCGTTGCCTCGCGAATAGCAGCCTGCGGATCATCAAGAAAATGCAGAACCTGATGAATGGTTACGAGATCGAAATTCTCACGTTCGACGGGCAGCGCATAAACATCGCCCTGCCGCACTTGCGCATTGCTCACCGTTGCAAGGTCAAGATTGGCACGCGCCACGGCAAGCATGTCGCGATTGATATCGATGCCAAGGCCGCGAGAATAAAGCGGTGAAAACAGTTCCAGCAACCGACCGGTGCCGGTGCCAACATCAAGCATCGCTTGAAATGGCTTATCACCCACAATGGTCTTGAGCGCCGCTTCCACGGCATTCTCAGACACATGAAGCTTGCGAATTTCGTCCCAGCTTCCGGCATTCGCACTGAAATAGGCCGCAGCCTTTTCCTGACGATTGGATTTGACCTGTGAGAGCCGCTCCAGATCACGCTCAATCAGCGCATCCGTCGCATCGAGCCGGATGAGAAGATTGCGTGCAACCTCGCCGCACAGCGCATTATCGGAAAGCCGGAAATAGGCCCAGGCGCCTTCCTGATAACGGTCGATCAGATCAGCTTCAGCGAGCAGCTTGAGATGGCGCGACACGCGCGGCTGCGACTGGCCAAGAATTGTGGTCAGGTCAGATACCGTCAAATCGCCTTTGGAAAGAAGCGCAAGGATGCGTAAGCGGCTTGGCTCGGCCACCGCTTTTAAAACATCCACCATCTGATCAAGCTGCAAACGCAATCCGCAACCTCCACGCTCTAAAACATATAAAGATATGTTTATGTGAATTACGATAATGACGCAAGCAGTTTTCGCAAACCCATACACAGCAAAACTGTCACCCGGTTCGGGTAGCCGTTTGAGCAGAATGGTAGCTGGGTTATGATTATATCGAATCTTGCTGCAGGCAGGAAAGGAAGACCGCCATGGGTGCAAGCACTGTACGACAGAAGGCAATTGCAAAATCGCTCACGCTTTTGCTTCCCGCGGTTCCTTATTCAGACTCAGAGCCAATCCGAGCCGCAGCGCTTGCGCCTCATATGAAGACGCTTCCACCCTCGGTGGCCGTCTGGCTTGCAACAGTCGCGCATGTTCGCCACGCACATACCGACTATGACACTCTGCGCGATGACGGATATGACAAGGATTCAGCGCGTTTCTTTGTGCTGGATGACATCAACAAAAAACTGACAGAATGGCGCGCCACACGTCTCGTCACCGCTGATGATGACGAGAAGGTAGAAATGTAAACGCCGCCCGAAGGCGGCGTCTAACAGGTTTACATATCAGTGGGTTCCGTGACCCTGCAAATAACCGTGTTTGCGCGGATCAGGCATGACCAGACCGACGATGAACACGATCACCATCATGATGGTTACATACCAGAAGAACCCGCTTTCAAAGCCAACCTTCTTGAACCATAGCGCCACATATTCGGCGGTACCGCCGAAGATTGCATTGGCAATAGCGTAGGAAAAGCCAACACCCAAAGCACGCACTTCGGCTGGAAACAGTTCCGACTTCACGATACCGCCAATCGACGTGTACATGCTCACAATTGCCGAAGCGATGGCGATATAGACAAACGCCATTGTCGGGCTTTGCACAGAGCCAAGCACCGTGAGCAAAGGAATGGTCGTCAACACCGATACGCCACCAAAGGCGATCATCATCGGTTTGCGGCCGACCTTATCGGAGATATAGCCAAACAGCGGCTGCATAAGCATGAATGCAAACAGCGCGACCGTCATAACCTCGCTGGCCGTTTCCTTGTTCATACCGGCGGTATTGACCAGATATTTCTGCATATAGGTCGTGAACGTATAGAAGGTCAGCGAACCGCCAGCCGTGAAGCCCACAACGACCAGAAATGCCCTGCGGTGATGCTTCCAGATCGTCGCAAAACTACCTGCAGCCTTGCTGTTACGTGACTCTTCGGTGGAGGTTTCGTGCAGTGTACGGCGCAGATAAAGCGCAACGATTGCAGCCAGACCGCCAATAGCAAACGGGATACGCCAGCCCCATTCATGCAGCTGTTCCGACGTCAGGAAGAACTGCAGAATTACCAGCACCAGAACAGCAAGAAGCTGACCGCCAATCAGCGTCACATACTGGAACGACGAGAAGAAACCGCGACGCCCGGCAAGAGCCACTTCACTCATGTAAGTGGCAGTGGTGCCATATTCTCCGCCAACCGACAGGCCCTGCAACAGTCGCACCAGCAAAAGAAGAAGCGGTGCCCAAAGGCCGATGGACTCATAGGTCGGAAGGATAGCAATAGCAAAAGAACCAAGACACATCATGCTGACCGAAATCAGCATAGAAGTACGGCGACCGAGCTTGTCCGCGAGCCGACCAAACAGCCAACCGCCAATCGGGCGCATAAGAAAACCGGCTGCGAAAATCGCCGCTGCGTTCAGCAGCTGACTGGTCTGATCTTCAGCCGGGAAAAACTGTGATGCGAAGTAAAGCGCGCCGAAAGAATAGACATAGAAGTCGTACCATTCGACCAGATTGCCGGAGGCGCTCGCAACGATCGCATAAATCCGGCGGCGCGTATCGTGAGCGTCGTGTTTCTCTTCGATCTCACCATTGGCATCGCTGTGCATTTCTGCATTGCTCATTCTGAAACTCCCGATAGCAGCCGAAAACGGGGAAACGACTGCATGATCACTTGCCTTGCTTGGGAGAGAGCAAAACCAGTAATCGTTGATCTCTAAATCAATATATTCGGCAGGTCGGTCGGGCCTCAGATTTCAGTCTGCAAGTCTGCATGGTTCGACCAAAAGCCGCACAGTCTCTGAAGCTAACCTTGACGCAACATCTTTGAAAAACAGATGTCACCACTCCCAATCAAGCGATCCCAGCGGGCATCAAAAATTGTTTGGAATTACCTCCGATATCGCAAAATCATAGGAGCAATATCGTTTGTATGCAATCTATTATCATGCACTACTATTGGATTAGAAACTCTTCAGCAGGCGCATAAGCATTTGAAGTTTAAATATTTTACCGGATAAGCGATTTGCAGACCCGGTAAAATCTTTGTGAAAGACGGTCTCCGCAACAGACGAGAGAAGACTCGCTAAAGCGTTTTGTTATTTTCTGGCAACGATGAAAATTCGTGGGAAGCGCAGCAGAACACGACCATCATTCAGCGTTGGATAGAATTCCAGAAGACGCGATTTGTATGCTTTCAAAAATTCGCGCTGCTCATCATCATCCAATGGATCAAGGAAGGGACGCAGACCGGTGGATTTCACCCACTCAATGATAGCGTCCACATCAGCCAGCTGATGATTGTAAACCACATGCCAGATATCAACACGGGAAGCATGATCAATCAGCGCATTGTAATAATCGGCGACAGGCGGCAGAGGCCCCCTTCCCTTATTGCTAATCTTCGCGGCGAAGGGCTCGGACCTGGCAACTTCACGCATCAATACGTGGGTTGGCTCTGCCATATTATCCGGCATTTGCACCGCGAGATAAGCGCCGTTCTGGAGCTGCGACAAAAGCCTTTTCATCTGCTCTTTATGATCAGGAATCCACTGAAAAACCGCATTGGAAAACAGCACATCCGTCTCAGCGTCTGGCTCAAACTTCGTCAGATCACCCAGAGAAAAATCAACCTGTGGCAAGCGCTGCTTGGCTTTCTCGATCATATCCGGCGATGTGTCGAAACCCGAGACTTTTGCATTCGGCCAACGATTGACGAGAAGCTCGGTCGAGTTTCCGGGACCGCAACCGATATCGACCACCTTGCGCGAACTATCGATCATAATCTGCGCCAGAAGATCAGCTGCCGGGCGGCTACGTTCATCTTCAAACTTCAGATATTGCTTTGCGGACCAGTCTTTCATTTTCCACTCCTCATTACACCCTCACAATTCGTGAGAGTTAAGCACATGCGATCAAACAAAAAGGCCGGTGCGATGCACCGGCCTTTGATTTCTTAGCGCGTCAGCGGCTTGTAGGTTACCCGCTTCGGATTGACGCTTTCAGGTCCAAGACGGCGGACCTTGTCAGCTTCGTAATCCTCGAAGTTGCCTTCGAACCATTCAACATGGCTATCGCCTTCGAAAGCGAGGATGTGCGTTGCCAGACGATCAAGGAACATACGATCGTGGGAGATGATAACAGCGCAGCCAGCATACTTTTCAAGCGCATCTTCGAGCGCTGCCAGCGTTTCCGTATCAAGATCGTTGGTCGGTTCGTCGAGGAGCAGAACGTTGCCGCCTGCCTGCAGCATCTTGGCAAGATGCACGCGGTTACGCTGACCACCGGAGAGATTGCCAACCTTGGCCTGCTGATCGCCGCCCTTGAAGTTGAACGCACCACAATAAGCGCGGGAGTTCATTTCAAACTTGCCGAGCTTGATGATGTCGTTGCCGCCGGAAATTTCTTCCCAGACATTCTTGTTTGGGTCGAGGTGATCGCGGCTCTGATCGACATAACCAAGATGAACGGTGTCACCGATGCGGATCGAACCGGAATCCGGCTTTTCCTGACCGGTAATCATCTTGAAGAGCGTCGACTTACCGGCACCGTTTGGACCGATAACACCAACGATACCGCCCGGAGGCAGCTTGAAGGTAAGGTTTTCAATCAGCATACGGTCGCCAAACGATTTGGTCAGACCTTCTGCTTCAATAACCACCTGACCAAGACGCTCACCAGCCGGGATCAGAATCTGGGCATCACCCGGACGCTGATTATTAGCAGCTTCGACCAGCTGGTCATAGGCCTTGATACGTGCCTTCGACTTGGACTGACGCGCTTTCGGGCTCGCAGCAATCCACTGGCGTTCACGCTCAAGTGCCTTCTGGCGGGAATCGTCTTCACGACCTTCCTGAATCATGCGCTTGGACTTGGCTTCCAGATAGGCAGAATAGTTGCCTTCATAAGGAATGCCGCGACCGCGATCGAGTTCGAGAATCCAGCCGGTGACATTGTCGAGGAAGTAGCGATCGTGCGTGATGAGCAGGACAGCGCCTTCATATTCACGCAGATGCTTTTCCAGCCAAGCGGTGGTTTCAGCGTCAAGGTGGTTGGTCGGTTCGTCGAGCAGCAGCAGATCAGGCTTCGAAAGAAGCAGCTTGCAAAGTGCCACACGACGACGTTCACCACCCGAAAGCTTGGTGACATCAGCATCAGCTGGCGGGCAGCGCAGAGCTTCCATCGCCATTTCAACCTGACTGTCCAGATCCCAGAGGTTCTGGCTGTCGATAACGTCCTGAAGAGCCGCACCTTCGTCTGCGGTTTCATCAGAATAGTTCATCATCAGCTCGTTATAACGGTCGAGAATGGCTGTCTTGTCAGCCACACCTTCCATCACATTGCCGAGTACAGTCTTTTCAGGATCAAGATGCGGTTCCTGAGCAAGATAGCCACAAGTCGCACCTTCAGCGAGCCAGGCCTCGCCGGTATAATCCTTGTCCATACCGGCCATGATCTTGAGGATCGTCGACTTACCGGCGCCGTTTGGACCAAGAATACCGATCTTCGCATCTGGATAGAATGACAGGTGAAGGTTTTCGATAACCTTCTTAGCGCCGTAGGCCTTATTCAGCCCGGACATATGATAGATGAATTGGCGTGCCATAAAGCGCGTCGTCTCCACGAGTTAGTGAGCGTGAACGACTATTCGGTCGAACCGCAGATAAAATTCTGAAGGCTATGTAGGCGAAATAGAACGCGGAAGCAAATATCATCGCGCAAAGTCCAAATGGAAATATGCCTTGATAAAATGAAACCGGGCGCGGATATTTCCGTCACCCGGTTTCCCCTCTGGCCACTATTCGAGAAAGTATCCTCCCTTTCACCGAATAGCCTGCTAGTTATGCCTTAACGACTGGAATTCGACACCCCTGAATTCTCTTCAAAACTCCGTCCATATCCCCTGATAAAGATAGATTTGCCTAGGATTTCGCGGTTTTCAAGCGGAATTTGCTCAAAAATTGCAAATGCCTAAAATTAGTTCATTCAACCTTTGGATGCCTTTTTTAAAGACGCTACCAAAAGACAATTTGACTATTTGCGCAGCATAAATTCAGATGATCCCATGTCATTTGAAACCATCAATCGCTTGCCCCTCTCAGACGGAACCGAACTGCCATACCGACAGTCGTTGTCCGCAGTGCAAGACGCCCCAAAGGCTATCGTGCATATCTGCCATGGGCTTGCCGAACATTCGGCTCGTTATGCGCGCTTCGCAAAGGCGCTTAATCACGCGGGCTACCACGTCTATGCACATGATCACCGTGGTCATGGTGCAAACATAAGTCCTCATGCACCAAGAGGAATGTTTGCACAAAAAGACGGCCATAGAGTGGCCATCGACGATATTCTCGCACTAAACCGCCATATTCATGCAGCCTATCCCGGCGTGCCTGTGGTTTTGTTCGGGCACTCGATGGGTGGACTTATCGCACTGAACTATGCGCTTGCACATTCAGATACCATCGATGCAGCTGCAGTCTGGAATGCCAATTTCAATGGCGGCATCGAAAACAGTGCTGCCATGGCACTTCTGAAGGCGGAGCGGATGTTCAAGGGCTCCGACGTTCCAAGCTCTATTCTGCCGAAGCTCACCTTCCGCGCATGGGGAGCATCCATTCCCGGCCATAAAACGCCTTTCGATTGGCTCTCGCGCGATCCGGCAGAGGTTGAAGCCTATGTGAATGATCCGCTCTGCGGCTTCGACGCGAGTGTTGCCCTCTGGATTGACGTCTTTCGTATGATGAAAGCTGGTGCAACCGACAGCAACTTTGCGGGTATCCGCAAAGATTTGCCTTTCAATCTGGTAGGAGGTAGCGAGGATCCTGCCACAGACAAGGCCAAAGCGACGCGTAAACTTGCGGACAGAATGCAGGCCATGGGCTTCAGCAAGGTCACGTGCACGATTTACCCCGGCACGCGCCACGAAAGCCTCAATGACATCAACCGGGATGAAGTGACGCAGAATTTTCTGGATTGGCTTGCAGAGGTACTTCCGTCTGGACATATGTCGGAGTAAAAGCGGCTGACAAACAACTATCCGGTCCAACTCACGATTTCTTGAAACACTTGGTTTGCCCGGCAATCAATGTTATGGAGCCCGCCTTGCGCGCTACAGGGCACCTGTACTGAGATATTAAGCACACGATTTTACGGCAAATGCGCAAGGAATGAAGGAAGCTCCGCTTGGCAACACCAACGATTTCTGTGGTCATCCCCTGCCGCAATGAGGCCGACAATCTCGCTTTTCTGCTCGACGAAGTCGATAGCGCCATGCTGGGTCGCGCGTATGAAGTGATCGTCGTTGACGATGGCTCGACAGATTCCACCAGCGATGTGCTGGCTGGTCGCATCCACGCAGGCAAGCCGCTGCGCCATATCCGCCACGACCGTTCATCCGGACAGAGCGCTGCATTGCGCTCCGGTGTTTTCGCAGCTCGTGGCCAGATTGTTGTGACGATGGACGGCGACGGACAGAATAATCCAGCCTATCTGCCAGCACTTGCAGACGCTTTGATCAATGCAGGCCCGGCTTTTGGTATCGCCGCCGGTCAGCGTCTCAAGCGCACCGACACCAAACTCAAGCAGCTTTCCTCACGCTTTGCCAACAATCTGCGCGGCGCGATCCTGAAGGACAAAACGCGCGATTCCGGTTGCGGCCTCAAAGCACTGCACACTGAACTTTTCCGCCAGTTGCCATTTTTTGACGGCTGGCATCGTTATCTGCCAGCGCTGGCCCTGCGTGAAGGCTTTGATGTCGTCCACATCGATGTCACCGACCGCGAACGCCGCCATGGCAAATCCAACTACGGCATTCTCGACCGTGGCCTGCGCGGCATTCTCGACCTTTATGGCGTATGGTGGCTGCGCAAGCGTCGCAAGGTTGTGCCGCGCGTGACGGAGATTACCCATGACTGATATTTTCAACAGCCTCGCTCAATGGCTGCACGATGTGTTCGTCGCACAATGGGACGGCTGGATCATTCTTGGCTTTATTGCACAGGCCTGTTTCACCATGCGCTTCGTCGTGCAGTGGCTGGCATCTGAGAAGGCCAAGAAAAGTGTTATGCCGGTAGCATTCTGGTTCTTTTCGCTGTTTGGCGGCGCGTTGCTGCTGATTTATGCGATACAGCGCAAGGATCCGGTCTTCATCGCGGGCCAGGCTCTGGGCCTTATCGTTTATGTCCGCAATCTCTGGCTGATTGCCAACGAGAAGAAGCGCGTGGCAGCGGCTGACTAGTTCGCTGTTCACCGCTCAAAATCAAAACGCCGATCTGATGAGTTCAGATCGGCGTTTTTGTTTTAGCTACTGGATTTTTAGAGTCCGCCCCACTGAGCGATAATCAAGTCCGGTTCCGGCCACATCATCGGCTTTATAGACATTGCGAAGATCAATCAGCACATTGCCTTCCATCGCATTGGCGACACGCTTCAGATCCAGTGCGCGATAGGCATTCCATTCGGTGAGCAGCGCCACAACGCCTGCGCCTTTTGCGGCCTCATAGGCGGAGCTGCACCAGGTCACATCCGGCAACACTGCCTTTGCAGCATCCATCGCTTCCGGATCGTGCGCACGAACAGAGAGGCCAGCCTTCTGGATAGCCGCAATGATATCGAGCGACGGCGATTCACGAATATCGTCCGTGTTCGGTTTGAAGGCGACACCAAGCACAGCAACCGTATTCGCGCCGCTTTCGCGAGCCGCTGTAACGATGCGCTCTGCCATTGCTTGCTTGCGCGCCTCGTTGACCGAAATCACTTCCTCGATCAGCGACTGCGGCGCATCGTATTTCTTGCCGGTTGCAGCAAAGGCGCGTGTGTCCTTCGGGAAGCAGGAACCGCCAAAGCCCGGGCCAGCATGGAGGAATTTCGAACCGATGCGGTTATCCATGCCGATGGCGCGCGCGACTTCCTGCACATTACCGCCGGTCTTTTCGCAAAGATCGGCTACCTGATTGATGAAAGTTACCTTCATCGCAAGAAAAGCGTTGGCCGCATATTTGATGATTTCCGCGTTCTCCAGCGACGTGACCACCATCGGCGTTTCACGCAGATAAAGCGGACGATAAAGCCGCTGCATCGCAGCCTTACCACGCTCATCATCAACACCAACGACAACGCGATCAGGGCGCATGAAATCTTCAATCGCAGAGCCTTCACGCAGGAATTCTGGATTTGAAACCATCGAAAAGGCAACGCCCGGACGCGCTTGCGCGATACGATCACGAATGCGCGCATTGGTGCCAACAACAACGGTCGATTTAATGACGACCACCGCCCCCGGCTTCATGGCCGCAGAAATTTCATCAGCAGCTGCCTCAATATATTGCAGGTCTGCTTCGCCATCGCCCCGCCGCGACGGCGTGCCAACGGCGATCAGGATGACATCGGCATCGGCAACGCTGCTCGCCAGATCAGTGCTGAACTCGAGCCGCCCGTCACGAATATTCCGGCCCATAAGCTCATCAAGCCCCGGCTCGAATATCGTAACCTTACCCGCTTCAAGCCGTTCGATGATCGACGGATTCTTGTCGACACAGGTGACGTGAAAGCCAAATTCGGCAAAACACACGCCCGAAACCAGACCCACATAGCCCGTCCCGATCATCGCCAGCTTCATAAGTTTAGACCTTTTTGTTCATCGCAAGCCTGCTGAACCAGTTGAGATTTCGGTTATGGCCTGTCGAAAATGTTGGTTTTCGAGACCCGGAGCGCAGCGTACTTTGGGGTACGTGAGCACCGGAAGCTCAAAAACCGACATTTGCAGACGGCCAGAGCCGGAGTATCGCTAGGTTCAGAGCCACTTATCATAATCTGATACCAGCAGATGTACTGGCTGTTCGTTTTCTTCAATATTGGAAAAACGTCCGATCGGCTCACGGAAAATATTATCCGTCAGATCGTCGTTCACTGTCGATACTTCACCGATCAGCACATCGGCGCCCTCACCCCAAAAAGCGTGCCAGTTGCCCGGCAGAAGCGTAACGCTTTCACCTGGGCTCAGTTTCAGATGAGCACCAGCCTTTTGCGTCACGAGACGGCCATCGGTTGCAACCGTTACATCGGTTTCTTCATCGACGCTGCCATCGGCGCGCGAATTGAAGAGTTCCAGTACCAACGTGCCGCCACCGCGATTAATGATGTCTTCTGCCTTCACCACATGACGATGCATCGGCGAAAGCTGATTCTTGCGCGAGATCATGATCTTTTCGGCATAAAGCATACCGCCACCGCGCTTGAGGTCCTCGGCATTGCCGTTGCGCGTGGTGAAGAGAAACAGGCCAAGATCCGCAAACTTGCCCTGACCGTAATCCGTAATGTCCCAGCCAAGACGACCATCGAGAATGGCCTTTGCATCGCTCGAAGTGCGCGTTTTCAGCTCTTCTGGCGACCAATAAGCAAAAGGAGGCATGACGTAGCCAAAGGAACGGATGAAGGCGTCGCTCTCGCGGATAATCTCATTGATTTCTGAACGTTTCATGGCCTCTGAACCTCCCATGGAATGAAACTGAATATATTTCGCAGTTTGGTAACTGCCTTTTTAGCCTCTTGGCAATCCCACAAGAGAGAGTCTCACACAATTGCGAAGTTCGGCATCATTCTCAGCGCGTCATTTTGGAGCATATCCCGAAAAGTATGGAGCGGTTTTCGGACAAGATACGCGTCTAAACAACGAGTTAGAGCACCGATCAGCTGGACGCGGATCGAAGCACGCTCTGGCGTGTCGTCTTTACGCGAAAATCATGTCGCATCCCAATGCGCGTTTAGAACATTTCGATGATTGAATCATGACAACGGGAGCCAGTCTGAACATCGGCAGATGAACAGACAAGCCATTGAGATAACGGGAAAAGCCGTGCTTCCGGAGGATTAAGGGAACACCGGATCGGGCCAAGGTCGCTGAGAGAACAGCAAAAGGCCAATCCAACGACAGAACACAGAGGGTTCGAGGCTATGGACGTTCGCAACGAAATGCTGGGGCTTTTGACCGGGCGCGACCCAAATTTCAGCCTGGAGCAGAAATTTTATACTGATCCGGATTTCTACAAGCTTGATCTGGAAAACATCTTCTATCGCGATTGGCTGTTTGTCGGCCACGATTGCGAGCTGCCAAAAACCGGCTCTTACATGACCGTTCAGGTCGGCGCATACCCTGTCGTCATCGTGCGCGATGCTCAGGGCGGCATCCGCGCGTTCCACAATTCCTGCCGCCATCGCGGCTCACGCATCTGCTCCGCCGAAAAAGGCACCGCAGCGAAGCTCGTCTGCCCTTACCACCAGTGGACCTACGAACTCGATGGCCGCCTGCTGTTTGCACGTCAGGTCGGCCCGGATTTCAAGCCTGCCGAATATGGTTTGAAGCAGGTTCACTGCGAAAACGTCGCGGGCTATATCTATGTCTGCCTTGCAGACGAAGCGCCGGACTTCAATGGCTTCCGCAATCTCGTTGAGCCTTATCTCGCACCGCACAATATCAAGGATGCAAAGGTCGCCTTTGAAAGCTCGATCATCGAGAAAGGCAACTGGAAGCTCGTATGGGAAAACAACCGCGAGTGCTATCACTGCGCAGCCAACCATCCTGAGCTTTGCCGCACCTATCCTGAAGCACCAAGCGCTACCGGCGTTCAGGGTGTGATGGAAGACCCGGAAATCAACCAGCTCTGGAAAAACTGCGCCTCCATCGGCCTTCCTGCTGAGTTTAACATGTCGGAAGACGGCCGCTACCGCATCACCCGAATCCCGCTTCTGCGCGATGCCGTGAGCTACACCATGTCGGGCAAACCAGCCGTCAAGAAGCCTTTGAGCGATCAGGTAGCGGGTAACACCAATATCGGCGCGATGCTGCTCTTCAACTACCCATCGACCTGGAATCACCTGATGGTCGATCACGCCATCTCGTTCCGCGTGCTGCCAATCAGCGCCGAGGAAACCATGGTGACGACAAAGTGGCTGGTTCACAAGGATGCCGTTGAAGGCGTTGACTACGACCTTGATGAGCTGACCCATGTATGGATTCAGACCAATGACCAGGATCGCCAGATCGTGGAAGAAAATGCGGTCGGTATTCGCTCACCCGCTTACCAGCCCGGCCCTTATTCGGTCGAGCATGAAGGTGGCGTGATGCAGTTCCTCGAATGGTACACCAACACTGTCACACCTCGCCTGAAGGGTGAAACGGCAAAGCTTAGCCGCGTCGCATAAACTGTAATACGTATTGAAGAAGTGAGAAGGCCATGCAGCCTCTGAAATATCTGGACGAGATGCTGCCGTGGAACGACAGGTTGCAGATGCTGCAATGCATCTCGGCCATCGAAGAAGCGCCAGACGTTATGACCTTCTCCTTCAAAACGCTGGAGGACAACTGGTTCCGCTATACGCCGGGTCAGTTCGTCACTCTTGAACTGCCGATTGAACGGGCCGATGGATTGGGGCCGGTGCTGCGGACCTACACGCTGTCATCGACCCCTTCGCGGCCCTATCATATCTCAGTCACCGTTAAAGCGCAGAAAGATAGCATCGGCACGCGCTGGATGCTCGACCATCTGCGCCCGCCGATGACCATCAAGGCCTATGGCCCAAATGGCGACTTTTCGCTCGCCAATCATCCGAGTGAAAAATATCTCTTCATTTCGGCTGGCTCCGGCATCACACCAATGGTTTCGATGACGCGCTGGCTGTTTGACTGCGCACCGGCAACCGATGTCGCCTTCATCAATTGCGCACGCTCCCCTGATGACATCATTTTCCGCAAGGAGCTTGAATTGCTCTCTGGCCGTATGGAAGCCATGCGCCTTGCATTCATCGTCGAGCAATCATCCGCCCGCCATGTCTGGCCCGGCCTGCATGGACGTATCGACCGTGCCCGGCTCGAACTGCTGGCGCCGGATTTTCTACATCGCAAAGTATTCTGCTGCGGTCCTGAGCCGTTCATGAATGGCGTGCGTGGCCTTTTGGAGCAATCCGGCTTCAACATGGCCAATTATCATCAGGAAAGCTTCCAGCCTGCGACCGAAATCTCTGCCGTGCCAGTGGCTTCTGCTCTGGCGGTGGATACACCGGCGGCACCGGTAAAGCCCGCTGTCGCACCAGCCAGCGTCGTCTTCAGCCTGTCCGGCGTTGAAGTCGAATGCACCGAGAATGACACAATCCTGCTGGCAGCGCGCAATGGCGGGCTCAAAATCCCGAGCGCCTGCGAGTTCGGCATCTGTGGCACCTGCAAGGTCAAATGCGTCGGCGGTGAAACCGAAATGAACCACAATGGCGGCATTCGTGACGACGAGATCGCGGAAGGCTACATTCTTGCCTGTTGCAGCCGTCCGCGTGGTCGTGTCGAAATTGATGCCTGATTAGGCTTTTTTCAAAAACTCAGTACGCAGCACGAGGCCTTTGACTTGCTTTGTGCTGCAATCAACTTCGTCTGGATTTCCGGTCAGACGAATGCCCTTGACCAGCGTACCACGCTTGAGCGTGGTTGATGTTCCTTTGACCTTCAAATCCTTAATAAGCGTAACGGAATCGCCGTCGTTCAGCTGCGTTCCGTTGCTGTCGCGCGTGATTTCATCAGTCATAACTACCCCCTATTCACGTAAAAGAAAGCAGGTCGGTAGCACCAAAGACAATGTAATACCAGAACGCGGATAATTGCTGGCAAGCACCCTTGCCGCTGATTATAATCGCATCAAAGCAGTCAGGAGCGTTTTATGATCGGTCATGCCCTTCTCGTCGTTGATGTGCAAAATGATTTCTGCCCCGGCGGTGCACTGGCTGTCGATAAGGGCGATGAAATTCTGCCCGCTATCAACCGGCTGATCGATGAGAGCGAACATGTCATTCTGACACAGGACTGGCACCCTGCGGGTCACTCAAGCTTCGCCACAAGCCATTCTGGTAAGAAGCCATTCGACACCATCGATATGCCTTATGGCCCACAAACATTATGGCCCGATCACTGTGTGCAAGGCACACATGGAGCCGACTTTCATCCAGATTTAAAGTGGACGCGCGCGCAGCTCGTTATTCGCAAGGGCTTCCGCATTGGCGTGGACAGCTATTCATCTTTTTATGAAAACGACCGGCAGACGCCGACCGGTCTTTCCGGATACTTGCGTGATCGCAACATTGGCTCTCTGACAATCGCCGGACTGGCAACCGATTTCTGCGTTGCCTATTCCGCGCTCGACGCCGTTTCGCATGGCTTTCGCGTGCGTGTTCGGCTCGACGCCTGTCGCGGCATAGACATAGGCGGATCGATGGATGCCATGCTCGATCAAATGCAAAAGGCGGGCGTTGAACTCATCAACGAACCCGCCCTTGCATCTCATTTCATCTGATTATTTTTCGATCTCGCCATCTGGCAGGACGACATAAATCAGCACGGCAATGATGGTGATGAAGAAACGGAAAGCGGATTCGATACCGTTCCAGGTAGAAGACATCCACATGCCAAACCATTCGCCGCCAATCGACATGAAGCCTACCTGCCAGACGAGGAAGCCAACAGACAGGCCAGCAATTGCCCATTTCTTAGAGTGATTGAAGCTCTTTGCATCACCACTCAGGCGACCGAACATGGCAAAAGCACCAATCCAGCAAAGAATTGCCGTCAACGTCTCTGCCGCGATAATCAGAATGTATCCGGCATTATGTAGGAAATTGCTATCGATCGCGCGATATTTGATGGTTGCGTCCGGAAAGATCGTATCCATCAGAAGCACATGCTGGACGAAAGCAAAATTGCTTCCGTAGTCTGTGATATTGCCGAACGAAACGAGTGTTGCGAAGAAAGCGATTGCCGCGACAAAGGCGGTTTTGCTCAAACGAGTAACGACCATGGAAGACCCCTCTCCAAAAAAGTCGTAGCCGCTGGCTTATAGGCTTGCGGCATATGCTGATATGCTCCGGCCTATCAGCGCCGGGAGCTCACCAAAGCTCGCTAACTCTGCTGATTCCGTCAAGCCTCAAGAAAAAAGGAGGCTTTCGCCTCCCTTTCTCGTTTCGCTTGTAAGCCGTTTATCAATGCAGTGCCGCTTCATCGGCCTCATTCTGCCACTCGGGGTTTTTCTTGTTGTAGCGAATGGATGACAGCAGCGAGAGACCGATCAGCACTGCGCCGATCAGACCAGTGATGACTTCCGGAATGTGGACAAGCGTCTGCACATACATGATCACGGCCAGCACCATAATCGCGTAAAACGCGCCGTGCTCAAGATAGCGATACTGGCCGAGCGTCTTACGCTCCACCAGCATAATGGTGAGCGAACGCACATAGAACGCACCGATGCCAAGACCAATTGCAATCACAAACAGATTAGTGGTGAGCGCAAAGGCACCGATCACACCATCAAAAGAGAAGCTGGCATCCAGCACTTCAAGATAGATGAAAGCTCCAAGACCGCCGCGATGAACCATGTCCACCTGTTCCTGCGAAGCGTCGAGCACTTCGCCCAAGCCCTCAACTGCAAGGAAGGTCAGCAGGCCGAACAACGCGGCGACTAGAAATGTGTGCGAATGCTCAGCATCAAGCTGATAGGAGAAGAAGAGAATGAGTGCGACGGCAACGCCGATTTCAACACCCTGAACCGACGCGAACTTCGACATGCGGCTCTCGATGATCTTGACCCAATGCACATCTTTCTCGACGTCGAAAAAGTATTTCATGCCAACCATCAGCAGGAATGTGCCGCCAAAGGCTGCGATACCCGTGTGAGACTCGGCAATGACCCGCGCATATTCATTAGGCTGCCAAATGGCGAGTTTCAGTGCGGAAATCGGGTCTGTCCACATGGCAACCGCAACGATTGCCAGCGGGAAGATGATCCGCATACCGAAAACGGCGATGATAATACCCCAGGTCAGGAACCGATGCTGCCACTTGGGCGTCATGTCACGCAGAATGCGTGCATTCACAATGGCATTGTCGAATGAAAGGGAAATTTCGAGAACACTCAGCACCGCACAGATGATGAAGACGGAGACCATGCCCCCGACGGTGCCGGTTGTCGAATAGCCCAGCCAGAGAGCGCAGAGAAGTCCAATGACCGTGAAAATCGCAGGCCAAATGAAATATTTATAAGTGGTCATCGGAAACCATCTGATTTTTATGTTTATGAGGCAGGCCGAACTATCGATCTGGCAAGGAGCCAGACAAACGGCATCCTCCTGCGGGAGTTCTTCTTTATGTAAGAAGCGACACCGCGGCGGACAAGAAAAACAATGGCGAAATTGTGTTCACGAAAAAACGCAAGCTTCAAGATTGCGTGATCGTTAACGGTCGCACTTCATTGCTAGCAAAAAGCCGCATGGTTTTCGTGGTTATTTGTCATAGACTTATCGACATCAGAGGCAGAAACCATGTCATCCGGATAGGAAGTTTACTATGATAACAGGGCCGCAATGCCGTGCAGCACGCGCACTCGTAGAATTCTCTCGCGAGCGACTGGCACAACTATCGGGTATCGACACCGGAACCATTGAACAGTTCGAACGGAAGCTCGGAACGCCTTCCGATAAACAAATACAGGCGCTGCAAGATACGCTGGAGAAGGTGGGCGCTCAGTTTATCTGGGAGAACGGTGGTGGACTTGGCGTGCGTCTGAAATTTAGCCGCTCCGAAGCAAAACGAATTGCCAATCTCGAAAACGAGGGCGGAGTAGTCGGTTACGACGACGTACCATAATTATAGCATTTCCAGCAAAAGTGCGAAGCGGTTTTGCGTCGGATAATGCGTAAAAACAAATAGTTACAGCGGTTCCAACGATTCTTTCCTAACTGGAACCGCTGAAAAAGGGCGACCTGATCGGCCGCCCTCATTTTCAGAGTTCTTACCAGCTTACTTTTTCTCAATAAGTGAAGCTGGCTCAAGCTTAGGATGCATCTTGATCGTCTGCATATCCTTGGCATCGAGGTCCAGATCTTTGAACGAAACGCCGCGAAGAACCGGATCATCGTAAGTCTTGATGTAATAGACCTGGTTCTTCAAATCGCCGATTGTGCTCCACTGTGTATATTCAGCAGGTGTATTCGGCTCTTCGATCCAGCCTTTTGGAATGTCGAAGTTATTGACGATATGCTCAGCAAGTCGCACGCTTTCGACGCCACTGGCAACCGGTTTGGCTGACAGGACATAAGCGCTAGCACGAACGAAACGCGATGGTGGTGTCGTGTCGCCCGGAATGCCCAACATGCCTGAACCCTCGCCAAGCGGCGTGATTTCAGCCCCGAGGATTTTCACAGGCTTCGCATTATTCGGCGACAATTTGACGTAATTCCGGAGATTGGTCATGTGCCAATCGAACGAAGGTGAATTCGTCATCACGCCAAGTGGATTGTCATAAACCTTCAGCTTGCCATCAACTGGCTCGATGACAATGGATGCGCCGGTGGCATCGTGAAGGGTGTAGTGCAGCGGCGGAGCGATGCCCATATTCTTCTGGATAACTGTAACGACTGAAATATTGCTCAGCGCTTCTTTCACTTCTGCAACAGTTGCAAAATTTGTCAAAGCCCAGGTCAGAACATCCCAAGGTGCAAGGCTGTCTTCAGCTTTGGCATCTGCAGGATCGGTGTATTTTGCAAAATCAGGGAAATAAAGAACGCCGCCGGTCAGGCCTTTTTCGTTCATACCATCCGCGAGTGCGGTGACGCCGAAAGCGTTCATGCCCACCGCCGCATATTTGGCTTTCCACGACTTGGCTTCCTTGCCATCTGCCGGTGTGGCTGAAATTTCAAAGTTGCGCGGCAGTACGATCAAATCGGAATCGATTGGGAAAGCGAATTCCATTGTGCGTCCGTAAACGACGCTACCGTCTGTTGTCGGCAATACAAAACTCGTGCAGGCTTGTGCCACCTGCGGGACGATGAGTGCCGAAGCAAGTGTTGCAACCGCTGCACCACGAGCCAACATTCGGTAAGAGGACTTCCAGATAGACCAATTCTTTTGAATGATAAACCTCATCACAAAATTAGATGCCTGGATTGATAAAATGCAGCCACTTGGGAGCTCGGCCACATTCGGAAGCCAGAAACATTCATTAATCCAATTGCATCGGAATAGAACGGTTGCCTCAGAGCAAAGTCAACAGACAAAACCTCTGTATTACATTCATTTTCTGGTTTATTTCTTGTCATGATTAACATAATTATGGATTAAGCCTTTAATGGCCGTGTCTTTTATATGTTTCTAAATTAGGTTCCGAGAGGATAATGCCGTGAACAGAAACAATTCGCGCATCGATAGTAATAATTTACTGAATACTACTTTTAGAAATATTATATTAGCTAGCTCTTTTATATTAACGGCTGCTGGGGCCACCCACGCTGCCGATATCGTCGCTGCTCCTCCTGTTCAGACCGATATTCAGGATCAACAGCGCTGGCGTGTGATTTTCAGCCCCTATGTCTGGGGTGCATCGTTGAACGGTAAAGCAGGCCTACTTGGGCTGAACACGAATGTTGACGTGCCGTTCAAAGACATTCTCGATAATCTCGATATGAGCTTCATGGGCAATGTCGAAGTGACGAATGGTACATTCGGCGCCTATTTTGATGGCCAATATACCAAGACCAGTCAGGGCGCGGATGTTCTTAATGAACAGCTCGACATGGACATCACATCGACAACCCTCTCAGGTGGCGTCTACTATCGCCTCTATGAACAGCAGCTCGAGGGCACTACACTTTTCGGCAGACAGCGCGTCTTCGCAATTGAGCCGACTGTGGGCGTTCGCTGGACCGAACTGAAAGCCAAGGTCAATATCGGACCATTCAGCGCATCTCGTAAAGCAGATTGGACTGATCCGTTCATCGGGACGCGTGTCTTCTACGATATCAATGATCGCTGGAACATCTTCGCAGAAGCGGATATTGGCGGCTTTGGCGCAGGAACCAAGCTGAGTGCGAATGGTCAGATCTATCTTGGCTATCGCACGCTGGTATTTGATGTTCCTACCACCTGGCGCGTCGGCTACCGTGCGCTCTACCAGGATTATCGCGACAATGATGGCGTCGAGAAGTTCAAATATGACGTGACCCAGCACGGCCCTGTCATCGGCCTCTCGGTCCAGTTCTGATACCCATTCAGCAGTTCTGCGATTGGTGAAGCCGTAACTCAAAGCCGCTGGGGTTTCCCGGCGGTTTTTGCTTGTCCATGGAATTGGACAGCCAAATAACCAGGATCGAGCGCAAGCCTTTGTTTAGCAAGAAATAATGGAAAGCCATTTCATACTTGCAAGATTTTCTAATATGGCCTCAACTACCTGAGCAGGTTATAGATTTTGGGGAACAGGGCGCGGGATGACATCAATATTCGAACTATCCGTGTATCTTTCGTTCGTAACGTTCGCGATACTCGGTGTTGCCGTCTATTTTGTGGGCCGCTTGGCACTCCACATACTGTCTCGCCATGCCAATCACGATATTTTATCAATCCCGATCGGTGCTTTCATCAGCACTATTGCCACGGCTTGGGCGCTCTCGCTTGGGTTTGTGGCCGCGGATATCTGGACAGCGAACTCGAAGGCTGATCAGGCTACAAGCGAAGAGCGGTCATCAATCTCGCGACTGATCGGAGCTGCAAGCCCCGACATTCTCAACGCGCCTGTGCTCGTGAATTCGTTGTCCGAATATCGCTCTGCAGTCATTAAGGACGAATGGCAGGGGAACAGTAACATTTATCCCGTTCATTCCGTTGAGGTTGCACTGCAAAATATTCGGCGTGAGATCGTACACCTCGCCAAAACTGACATTCCTGCACCGATCATATCCCAGCTCGTCCGCGATTTTGATGAATTGCAGGATGCGCGCAATGCACGGCTCTCTGTCGGCTCAACTTCGGTTGACATGTATAAGTGGTATCTACTGTTCTCACTAACGGTCCTGACGATAATTACAATTGCCGCAACACATGCGGACAGAGTAACGGCCGGGATAAAAGCTATGGTAATCTATTCGATCACGGCAGCATTTTGTCTATGGATTCTCGCCATTCATGCCAATCCTTATCAGGGGATAGAGCGTCTTGAACCATCGCTCTTGTTTACAAACCAGAAGCAAACCTGATCCGCAGCTTTGAAAGCGAAATAGGAAGTCGTTATGAAACCGCTTGCCGTAGCAATCACTGCACTGACGCTCTTTGTAGCTGCGCCAAAGGCCGAGGCTCAGACTTTCAGTGTTTGTCATGGCTATGAATGCTATTATCGAACCAAGGTGACTTTATCTGCCCAGGATCTGCGCCGAGTTCAAAGCCTCATGCGCCAGGGAGCGCAATCGCCCGCCGCCGAACGTAAAGCGTTGCGGTCAGCAATTGCCTTGTTTGAGCAACGCAGCACGGCTTTCATCGGCGTGCGCGACAAACCGCGAATGCAATTTGGCAAAGCGCGCATCAAAGGCCAGATGGATTGTATCGATGAATCGACCAACACTGATAATTTTATCCGATATCTGGATGCGCGAGGCTGGCTAAAACATCATTCGCCAGCACGCAAAACAACACGCGGCAGCTTTATTGACGGCCGCTATCCACACTGGACCGCCGTAATCCAAGCGAAGGATGGCGAGCGCTGGGCCGTTGATTCCTGGTATGAAGCAGGCGGCGGTCCGCCCGACATCATGCTGCTTGCCGAATGGAAACGCCGTGGTTATGGCGGTGAGAGATAAATACCGATCAAGTGCTGCAAGAGACTGCCGTCATAGGCGTCACGAATGCAGCGCATAAAGTTGAGAAATGCGTCGACCGTTTCAACAAGGGGGTTACCAATGGCTATTCTGAGAAAGTCCTTTGCCGCTGCATGCACCAGCGCTCTCGTCGCCGTCAGTATGTTTGTCGCACCTGTCGTCGAAGCCTGCACACGCGTAGTCTATCTCGGGGCGAATGATCAGGTAATCACTGCCCGCTCCATGGACTGGAAAGTTGATGTCGGCACCAATCTCTGGATTTTCCCCCGCGGAATGGATCGTTCAGGTGAAGCCGGACCAAACTCCGTCAAGTGGAAGTCTAAATACGGAAGCGTCATTTCCTCCGGCTACGACATTTCCACAACCGACGGCATGAACGAAGCCGGTCTTGTGGCCAATGTGTTATGGCTGGTTGAATCTGAGTATCCGAAATATGACGGAACGGGTCCCGGCCTGTCCATCGCGGCCTGGGCGCAATATGTGCTCGACAATTTCGCGACCGTCGATGAAGCCGTTAAAGCGCTCAGTGCCAACCCATTCACAATCGTCACTGACAAGGTTCCCGGTGAAAGCAGGCTAGCAACGCTGCATCTCTCCATGTCAGACGCATCAGGTGACAGCGCCATCATCGAATATATCGACGGCAAACAGGTCATTCATCACAGCCGTGAATATCAGGTAATGACCAATTCGCCGACCTTTGATGAACAGCTGGCACTTCACTCCTATTGGACACAGATCGGCGGAACGGTGATGCTGCCGGGCACCAATCGGGCTTCGGATCGCTTCACACGCGCGGCCTTCTACATCAATGCTATTCCGAAGTCAGAAGAACCGGTCGAAGCACTGGCGAGCGTTTTCAGCGTCATTCGCAACACGTCAGTACCTTTCGGCATCACCACACCTGATCAGCCGAACATTTCATCGACACGCTGGCGCACGGTCGCTGATCACAAACGTAAGCTCTATTTCTTTGAATCTGCGCTTACGCCCAACATCTTCTGGGTCGATCTGAACACAATCGATTTTTCAGCCGATAAAGGGAAGGTTCAGAAACTCGATCTGGGACCAGATCAGCGCAACATCTTTTCCGGCGTCGTAAACAAAGATTTCAAGGATTCCGAACCGTTCAAGTTCCTCGGTCTTTGAGTTCAACGAAACTGCAATCCGGCCAGGAGAGTTTGAAAAACGGCCCAATAATCTGAACCAAACAGCCTTTGACGCGTTGTTTAATCACAACTAACCAGAACGGAGGAAATCCAATGGACTGGAATCGCGTAGAAGGTAATTGGAAACAGGCTAAGGGTAAGGTCAAGGAACAGTGGGGTAAGCTTACTGACGATGATCTTGACCAGATCAATGGTCGCCGCGAACAGTTGGAAGGCAAGATTCAGGAGCGCTACGGTATCGCTAAGGACCGGGTGAAGTCCGACATCGATGACTGGTACAAGCACCAGCAGTGGCTGTCATAGCCCGCCCAAGCTCTAACGAAATGAAGCCCTGCCCTCTGGCGGGGCTTCATTTTTTCTTGCTTAGCAGCGATCAACGCGCTGAAGCGATGCCGACAGTCCCATAAGCGAGAATGTGTAGCGTGTCTGCGTGCCACGAACCGAAGTGGCCTGCACGTTAACCGAGCGGCCAGACCGCATTGCGTTGATAATGCGCGCCTCATCGCCTTCGTTCTGTGCCCAAGCCCGATTCCCTTCAGTGAAAAATGGGAACTGCGCACCGTCCACCATCACCCTCACCGTGCTATCGGCTTTAAGCTGATAACCCATAACGAGCTGGGGGCTGTAACCGCCTCCAGACTTGGAAATAATGATAAAATTATCGCCATGCCTGACGCCTGCCGGAAGGAAACTCGACGGCACAGTCAAAGCATAGCATTTGTTTCCGGGCAGCTGCGTGTTCTGATAAACGCCCCAATCCCGAAACTCACCAACATGACTTGTTTTAGCCGAAGCCGCGAAAGAACTCGCCACCAACCCTGCAAGCGCCAACGCAACAGTGGTTGTTTTTTTAGTCATTGCCTGAAACCTCCATAATATCGCCAATCACGCAGCATAAAAAATTGTTTCATTGCGTTACTATTTCCTTAACAGACCCCTAAAAAATTGTTGAACAGGTAAAATCGTCGCGGCCACGCGTAATTCGCGCATGAGAAAGCCCGCCTGGCGATTAAACCGGGCGGGCTACAACCGTATGAGCTTATGAAATCAACCAGATTAAATTCGGATTGAAATTCAATTCACTGCTTAGAACACGTTTCGCTCTGACTAAAGCGCACCAGCGCTCTAAAAGCGGAACTGAAGACCGAGAGAGTAGCCAACCTGATTTCCGTCGTCATGGCCAAAGCGCGCATTGATTTCGCTAAAGACGCCGACCTGTTCAGTTACAGCGAGCTGAGCACCAAGCTGCGCACGTCCAAAGTCTTTATCAACATTGCCCAAATCGGCGATACGCACACCGCCATCCGAGAGGCTTGTCAGCTGGATGCTGTCAGGACGACCATCTGCAAACTCATGCACCCACTTCACGCTGGAATATGGACGGAGAACCATTCCATTGCCGAGCGCAATTGTGCCATGCAAACGCCAGCCGATACTGGCCTCGAATGAATCAAACGTTTGTTTGTCATAGCTCATGCCGGTGCGGAAATCGCTGTCTTCGTCAAAGCCGTTGATGCGATACCGCATATAATCAAGACCAGCGACCGGGCCGCTTTTTACGCCGCCCAATGTGAAGTCATGGCCACCCTCAACCCGAGCGCCCCAAGACAAGGCTGACGTATCTGACGAAAGTCGTTGATCGAGTAGCACTGGGCCGTCAATCGCCTGTAGGAATATCGAGCGTTTATTATCGAAGCTGCTACGCCCGATATTCAAATCACCCGCAAGCCAATTTGAGGCGCTGTCTTGAAACAACGCATAAATGCCAGCCTGCCAGTTGTCGCTCTCGATGGAACCCTCGTGGTTGAGCTTATCGTGACTGCGTTGAAATCCGATACTGCCGCCGAAGGTCCAGGAATCGTTGTAACGATAATCACCGAGAAGATTGATGCCCAAACGCGTTGCATCGGATACGCCAGGTAGATCGAAGCCGCTACCGGGATAGATATCGCCTTCGATACTCGCTTCGCCCTTAAACGTCCCGACAGCGCGGTCGCTTTCAAGCAAACTAAGCCAGCGGCGGTTATGGAGGTTAACCAGAGCATCATGCTGACGGCCAAGCTGATCCGACATCTGCCTGATCATCGCGCCGCCTGAAGCTGTCGAAGCAAGAAGGTCGGCGTTGGTCAGCTCCAGCACAAGGCGGGTCAACAGCCGTGAATAATCGCGTAGGCGCTGTTCGACACGTTCTTCGCCAAAGGCGTCCGTTAAGACCTGTTCATTATCGCGCGCCGGATTATGCCAGGTGCTGCCTCCCGGGATCGCTGGATTATCGGTCTGTGTATAGCCATCAAGATCGCCAAGTTCCCAATTGGTTGATTCCATGTAGAGGACCGGAATGCCAAGACCAAGAAAACTATCACCGTCACTACAGCAGCCTGTACCGGCCGGATATGCCGGGTCCAATCCAGGATTGGTGAAGAGCGAGATATTCAGCTCATCCGCAATTCTGAAAATCTGCTCGCGATAAGACGCCAGAGCTGGATTAGCGACGCTGTTGCGGCCTGCATGCGCATACATTTTATCGCCGGTCATCAGACTGTCGATATTGATCATGCCGAGCATGTTGGCGCGCGCTTCAGCGCTTAACGAAGCGACGTAGGCACGCGATCCGCGCAAACCTTCTTCTTCCGCACCAAAGCCAACCACTTCCAACCCGTTTTCAAGCTGGATACCGGCCATGTTGCGCGCAATTTCGGTCAGAACGCCAGCGCCCGACGCATTGTCATCCAGACCCTGCAAGGTAGGCCGACCGAAGAACGTGTCGTAATGCGCGCCCACCACGAGATATTTTCCGGTCGTACCAGCTGCCGAAGCGATTACGTTCTTCGACGCACGGCTGGTGCCGCTAGCTGTCCAATTAAAGTTCTGGATTGATGTTTCATATCCCACACCAAGCCGCGACTGCATCCAGCTGGTTGCAGCTTCAAAATTAGCAGTTCCGCGATATCGGCCCGGATAATCATTTATCAGTTTATCGACTGTTTGATTGGCATATTGACCGTAATCATACGCAGCAGCATCGCTGCTCATTGATACGCCAGCGATCCCAACGGCTACAGCAAGAGCACCAGCAGCGCTGGTAAATGCCGAAGCACGCTTCAGTTTCTTACAATCAGACGCAATAATTCCCGCGGCCTGACCCTCGCCAGACCACCGTCCCATTTTATAACTCACTGTGATTCCCACCTGTTTTTATAGTTCACACAGGAATTTCTAATTAATGAAATACAATGCGTCACGCCGTTATTGCATCTAATCAACACTTAAACTGCGACGTTGTTGATTATGACTACCGTGGTCGAAAACTATTTCAAAACAGCTCACAAGGTTCCTTCGCTTGAGTAAGCGAAACCCATTGAAAATCGAGAATAAGTTTTGTGGAGAAAATGGTGGGCCCGGAGGGACTCGAACCCCCAACCAAGCGGTTATGAGCCGCCGGCTCTGACCAATTGAGCTACAGGCCCACGCAACACTGCACCTACCCTAAAGAAAGATACGACACAAGCTGTCAATTACACGAGTTGCCCTAATGCGCACATATTCGATTGTCATTCATGCAACTCAAGACACGATTCATCTGAATTGAACCGCCAGGTTGCAAATCAACTGCGTTTCAGGCCAGATATTGTGGCGTTTTGCTTTAGAGGGAACTTAAATACACTCAATGACAAAGCAGAAATGGCTTCTCAAGGAGTCTGCTTTGCACAAGCTGCCTCAACTTTCTCTACAGGAGATTTTATGAACAACCGCGCTACTACCCTTCTTGCCACTTCATTTTCGGCAATCATGCTTGCAGGTGCATTTTCACTGCCAGCTGCAGCGCAGGAGAATCACATGACGAAGCAGCCAGCACGCATTGCAGTGACCGGCGAAGGCAAGATGAACTCTGCCCCGGACATGGCAATTCTGAACCTCACTGTATTGCGCGATGCTGAAACGGCGCGCGAAGCAATGACGGCCAATAATGAAGCAATGGCCAAGGTGCTGGAAGCAATGAAAAAGGCCGGCGTCGAGGAGCGTGATCTCCAGACCAGCGGTATCAATATTCAGCCGCGTTATGTCTACCCAGACGACAAGAATGGCCTGAAAGAACCAAAAATAAGCGGTTATAGCGTATCCAACAGCCTGAGCGTGCGTGTGCGTGATCTGGCCAAGGTTGGCAATGTTCTCGATGAATCAGTAACGCTTGGCGTCAATCAGGGCGGCGACCTTACCTTCGTGAACGATAATCCAGCTTCCACGATCAACGAAGCCCGTAAGCGTGCCGTTGCTGATGCGATTGCCAAGGCAAAGACCCTTGCTGATGCAGCAGGCGTTGGCCTCGGTCGCGTCGTTGAAATCAACGAACAGAGCCGACCGCCTATGCCGATGCCGATCGCGCGTCAGGCCAAGATGATGGCAGCCGCTGCCCCTGAGGATTCAGTTCCAGTCGCAGCTGGTGAAAACAGCTATAATGTTTCGGTAAACGTCGTTTTCGAGATCAAGGAATAACGACAAAGAAGGGGCGCTCACGCGCCCCTTTACTCTACCAGTCTAAGACAACAGAAAAAGCCAGCCTGAGTTTCAGGCTGGCTTTTTGTTTAGTCACGAGGTCCGACTAACGGATGATTGGGCAACCGCGTACATTGGCGAATACAACGCCGGTCGGGCGACCATGGCGGAAGCCGCGCACCTGCACTGATTTTCCGCGATAAGCAACGCGTGCGTTACGAATACCCATGCGGTGTGCCTTCATCTTGGCGCCTTCAACCGAGCAGGCCGGACCGCGATAGGCAGGACGTCCATGATGACGATTACCACGATAATCGATGTTGATCACAGGCGAATGCGCTGCGGTGCTGACCGCAGGCACTGATGCAGGCGATGCAGCATTTGCCGAAGCACCAGCGGTGAAGACGGCAGCGAAACCGATTGCAGCAGTGACAACGAATGACTTGAGCGACATTGCGGACATCTTAAAACCCTTTCGAACTTTTATCAGGTGATCTTCACCTGAGACATCCGATAAGTAGGCCATCGAACATGAACGGAAAGCCAAGTTCACGTTCATATAGCGTTCAGTTTGGTAAACACCGCCAAGGACCGATACAACGCATCCTCATAAAAATAATATAAAACACTCACTTAAGTTGAAAGTAGCGCCAAACCAAAATCGCCAAAGACCGAACATTAAACTTACTTAATGCACCCTAATAAGACGATTAATCCAATGGCACCATGTGCTGGATGTATTCTTCTTCATCCTTGAGTTCATGATCAAAAGCCGTCACCTTGCCGCGAACGGAGACGCCGGCTTCGTAGATCGTATCTGGCGAACCTGATACCAGTGGGTGCCACCAATAGAGATCAGCACCTTCTGCAACCAAGCGATAAGCACAGGTAGCCGGAAGCCAATTGACTTCATGAACGATCTCAGGCGTCAGGAACACACAATCCGGCACCGTTTTGCGACGGTTCGGATAGTCGCTGCACTTGCAGCTCTCCGCGTCCAGAAGTGTACAGGCAACAGTCGTCCAGTAGACTTCCTCAGTGTCGTCATCCAGCAATTTATGCAGGCAGCACTGACCACATCCATCGCACAGGCTTTCCCATTCCTGTCGGTTGAGCTGCTCTAGAGATTTGGTTTGCCAGAAGGGTTTCTTATCCATGACGCTGCATATAGTGCAATTAGATACTTTTGGGCATGGGCAAATCGCCGCCCTTCCCTATTGAATGCTGAGCATTCTTGCGTTAGACAACCTTCGTCATCCTTATGACCGTAAGCGTCTTACGTTAGGCAACGCATCAATTTAGCTGGGAACGGCTATCCGCTTTGATGTTTCGTTGCGCGTTCCCCGCATAATATTCAGGAATACATATGTCTCAGTTTAACGGGTCACGCCGCAGAAAACTGCCAGCGCGTTATGCATCTATTGTGATGCCATTCATTCTTTCGGTCATGATGACCTTCGTCGTCTCGCTGATCGCAACGGCGAAAAGCCTTGGCTTTGCCCACCCTGATCTGGCCTATAGCTGGATGACTTCGTGGGCTCTGTCCTGGGCAATAGCCTTCCCGGTCCTGCTTGCCATCCTGCCAGTGGTTCGAAAGATGGTCGGCTTCGTCTGCCACCCGCATTAGAGCGCCGTGCGTCCATTCGGACGCACAAAGGACGCTCTAAACTATCGAATCTACGCATCGTGCTTTCCGAAAATCGATTCCGATCTTCGGGCCGATGCTGTGGAGCGCCGTGCGCCCTTTTGCGTAGGATAATGAGATAATAAATAACTAGGGCATACAAAAAAGCCGCGCAGTGTTCATGCGCGGCTTTTTCAATTTATTGTAGTTCGCTTAGCGGAAGATAGCTTCGCCCTGCTCATCCACGATCTGACGACCCTTATTAAGCGAAATGCTCGCGGCATCTTCAATGCCAGGGCAGCGATCAGCGCGCACAAAGCGATGTTCTTTCAGCTCACCATTGATCGTCTTCGAGATAACACCGCAAACCTGATACTGGCCGCCTTCGCTGTAAGGCGTCGCGATGATCAGAAAGTCTTTGTGTTCAAGACGCCCAGCTTCTTTCGGTGCTGCTGGGGTTTCTTCAACAGAGCCACCGCCAAAAAGACGCTTCAGAAAAGACATAACGCTCCCTCTTTATAAAAATCGCCCGAAACCGTATCCGGCATCGGGCGAGGAGTTATTAGCTGTCGAGGAACGAACGCAGCTTGCGCGAGCGGCTCGGATGCTTGAGCTTGCGCAGTGCCTTCGCTTCAATCTGACGGATACGTTCGCGCGTTACCGAGAACTGCTGACCGACTTCTTCAAGCGTATGGTCAGTGTTCATGCCGATACCGAAACGCATACGCAGCACGCGTTCTTCACGCGGTGTAAGCGATGCGAGAACGCGGGTCGTCGTATCGCGAAGGTTTGCCTGAATGGCCGCATCAATTGGCAGCAGCGCATTCTTGTCTTCGATGAAATCGCCCAGGTGTGAATCTTCTTCATCACCAACTGGCGTTTCAAGCGAAATTGGTTCTTTGGCGATTTTCAGAACCTTGCGCACTTTTTCAAGCGGCATGGCCAGCTTTTCAGCCAATTCTTCCGGCGTTGGTTCACGACCGATTTCATGCAGCATCTGGCGCGAGGTACGAACGATCTTGTTGATCGTTTCGATCATATGCACCGGAATACGTATGGTGCGGGCCTGATCGGCAATCGAACGGGTGATCGCCTGACGGATCCACCAGGTCGCATAGGTCGAGAACTTGTAACCACGGCGATATTCGAACTTATCGACCGCCTTCATCAGACCGATATTGCCTTCCTGAATAAGATCAAGGAACTGAAGGCCACGATTGGTGTACTTCTTGGCAATCGAGATAACGAGACGAAGGTTGGCTTCCACCATTTCCTTCTTGGCGATGGTTGCTTCGCGTTCGCCCTTCTGAACCTGATTGACGATGCGACGGAATTCGCCAATCGAAATCGCGGTTTCAGTAGCCAACATCTGAATTTCCGAACGCAGACGATCAATCGTGCGTTCTTCCTTCGTGGCGAAGTCTTTCCAGCCGCGAGCAGCCAGAGTGCCGACGCGCTCAACCCACTTTGGATCAAGTTCGTGACCCTGATATTCCTTCAGGAACTCTTCACGACGCACGCCAAACGATTCAGCCAGACGCAGCAGCTTGCCTTCGTTCTGAACGAGACGCTTGTTGATGTCGTAAAGCTGTTCAACCAGCTGTTCGATACGGTTCTGGTTCAGCGAAAGCGACTTAACCGCCTTGATCAGCTGATCCTTCAGTTCCTTGTAACGACGTTCCTGGCTGGAAGACAGATCAGCGGCAGCAGCCAGACGGCTTTCAACCTGCTGGTCCTGCAGCTTACGCAGCTTGCGATAGGTATCTGCGATCAGATCGAGTGTTTCCATGACCTGTGGGCGCAGTTCGGCTTCCATAGCCGCCAGCGACAGGTTGGCTTCATCCTCGTCTTCTTCTTCCTCTTCCGCAGGCATGTCACCGCCGACATTGGTAATGTCGTCGTCATCACGCGAACGGCGCGGACCCTTGTCATCACGCGGCTTTTCTTCTTCCACGCGCTCGACAATCGGAGCCTGCTTGGCTTCCGGTCCGGCATAAGTGGTTTCAAGGTCGATGATTTCACGCAGCAGAATGTTGGATTCATTCAGCTGTTCACGCCAGATGATGATCGCCTGGAATGTCAGCGGGCTTTCGCAAAGCCCTGCAATCATCGTTTCACGACCGGCTTCAATGCGCTTTGCGATGGCGATTTCGCCTTCGCGTGACAGAAGCTCGACGGAACCCATTTCGCGCAGATACATGCGCACCGGATCGTCCGTACGATCAGTCGGCTCTTTCTTGGTAGTGGTGGCAGCAACAGCCGTTCCGGTCGATTCGACCAGATCGCCACCTTCTTCATTGTCGTCGTCGCTGTTGTCGTCGCGATCGTTTTCCTGTTCGTCGTCTTCAACGACGTTGATACCCATGTCCGAAAGCATGGCCATCGTGTCTTCGATCTGCTCGGATGTCACTTCCTCGGAAGGCAGCACGGCATTCAGCTCGTCCATAGTGACGTAGCCGCGCTTCTTCGCGAGCTTGATCATCTTCTTGACAGCATCGTCAGAAAGGTCGAGAAGCGGCCCGTCGGTCGCACCTTCGCGCTCGACTTCGGCTTCTTCGTTTTCCTTAACCTTCGTTGCCATATTGCTCGTCTCCAGGCGACACCGGTCGCTTCTAAGATATATAGAGTGGTCAAACGGTTTTGCGAGAGCGCCGTTTAACTGTTGATTCTGCGAATAGCTGATTTCACGTTAATGCCGGATTAACCCTGCCGGTATTAACGGACCCTGTCGTCTCCAAATTCTTGTGGGTAGATCCGGGATCAATGGTCGCCTTCAAGGCCCTGCCCGGTCTTTTACTATCGCCCATCAAGGCTGATTTCAGGAGTCCACTTAGGGAACGTTTATCAATATCAGTTCTTTAATCCTTGCTCGAACTGTCGTGATTCCGTCATTTGTGCCGCACGTCAAGAGCGACTCACCTGATTCGGGTCTAAAAAGCGAATCATTTATTGTCGCGGCGCGTTCTCGGCCCTTTTCAACGCCCCAAATTCCCACAAACCCGCCATTTCCGGCAGTTTGAAGTCTTTCGCCGTTTCCAGGTGATTCGGGGTCTGTGACTTTAAACCGTTACGCGTTTACCTGATTGCAGGCAGCATGACTGAAATCACGAACTTCCCGGTGCGCGTCCCGATGAAAGTCCAAACCCGTCAATGAGGGCTTCGGTTGCTTCTGCCTGAGCAATCTGTTTCTGAATATCAATAAGTCGGGCGAAAATTTCACCCGTTTCATCACTATCAAGCGATGCTTCGACAGCGCGCAACTCCCTATGTAGGGTGCGCGCCCGCTGATGCAAGTGAAGCGCCTGTTTTAAGGCTTCACGAACATCATCCTCGGCGGCCTGCGCCGTGGCCGTCCACTCGCGGGTGCGCCTGACAACAGCTTCAAGCGTCTCGATCAATTCGACATGCCCCGCCGCAACCAGCGCCTTGCGCATCGCATAGCCATCTTCAACATGATTGGAGGCCAGCACATCCAGCATTGCCAGATGCAATACCTTCAAAGCATCGTGCTCAAGATCAAGTGCGGCCATCGTCTCAAAATCTTCTTCGATCAGACGAGGATGGTTAAGCAGCATCAAAACGATTGCCGTTTCGCGCAGCGGCGCGTTGCGGCCTTTGACCATGTTGGAGCGCGTCAGACTGTCAGAAAACGACAGACGACCGCCAAAGGCAGCACCGCCGCGACCTTGCTGAGGGCTTCGCGCCTTATCTTTGCCACGATTAAACGTATTTCCGCCATTATTTTGCCGTCGCTGCCCAAAAAATGCCTGAGCTCTGTCACGCATTTCCTGGCTATAATGGCGCCGAATGTCCTCATTTGCGATGCGGCTGGTGATTTCGCGCAAACGCGCTTCCAGTTCCGCACGGCGCTCCGGGGTGTCGTAAACGCCGCTGGCAGTCTCACGCGTCCAGACCATATCGACCAGCGGTTTGGCATCACGCAAAACGGAATAAAACGCTGACGGACCTTCTGCCTTCACCAGATCGTCCGGGTCCTGCCCTTCGGGAAGCATGGCGAAACGCAACGATTTACCCGGCTGCAACGTAGGCAATGCCAGATCAGCCGCACGATAGGCTGCACGAACACCTGCGCCATCGCCGTCAAAGCAGAGGATTGGTTCAGGACTGATGCGCCAGAGCAATTCAAGCTGCTCTTCTGTCAGTGCAGTTCCGAGCGGCGCCACGGCCTGCTCAATGCCCGCCTGTGCCAGCGCAATCACATCCATATAGCCTTCAACAGCGATGATCGGCTTTGCCGGTTCGCCGCCCTGTGGCTGACACGCCTTGCGTGCACGGAGGCCATTATAAAGAATGCGGCCCTTATGAAACAGCTCGGTTTCCGGTGAATTGAGGTATTTTGCAGGGGCATCAGCCGAAAGCGCACGACCACCAAAAGCGACAATGCGTCCGCGCAAATCCTCAATCGGGAACATGATACGATCACGGAAACGATCATAGGAAACCGCAATGCCTTCACCATGGACAACGAGACCGCAGGCTTCGATCTGATCTTTCGCTATACCTTTGCCCGCCAGAAACTCTTTCAACGCATTGCGCGATTCCGGCGCATAGCCAATGCGAAAAGTCTGCTGTGTTGCGCTGGAAAGTCCGCGATCGCGCAGATAAGCACGCGCCTTTGCGCCTGCAGCAACCTGCAGCTGGCTTTCAAAAAACTGCGCTGCAAGTTCCATCACATCATAAAGCGATGCGCGCTGCGCTTCGCGCTTTTCCATTTCCGGATCGCGCGCGGGCATCGGCACACCGGCCATGTCAGCGACGCGCTCCACCGCTTCAGGAAAGCTTGCACCTTCCAGCTCGGTCAGAAATTTGAAGTGATCGCCGGTTACTCCGCAACCGAAACAGTGGTAACGTCCCTTACGGTCTTCGCAGTGGAAGCTTGGCGTTTTTTCGCCATGGAACGGGCAACAGCCCCAGAAATCACCCTTCGGCGGATTGCTCTTTTTCCGATCAAACGAAACGCGCGTTCCGATCAGCGTCGAGATCGGCACGCGATCTCGGATCTCATCGAGAAAGGAAGGCGGAAAACGCATTACGATTGTCTCTTTCAGCTCAGCAGGCAATTTGTTCTTCAGCATATATAGGCGCGCGCGAACACGCAGTCCATGACACAGAAGCGGCCCTCCCCGCTAATCACAGTCCGCAGTACATAAGGACTGCGTCGCCCGATATGTCATAAAACTGTCACATATCTTTCACATTGAAGCGACGCCGCTTGATTTAGAGGGATTTCAGGCTCATATTCCCTCATTAATATAATTAGCCGGAACATATTTTTTCTCTTTTTGTTGTTTAGACTTAATTGAAAAATTTGATCCCCCAATCTCCAACCCGAAAGGAGTTCCAATGAACGGTTCTCTTGTCCTTTTGCATCTTGCTGGTGCTGTTGCTCTCCTTCTTTGGGCGACCCGCATGGTGCGAACGGGTGTGGAGCGCGCCTATGGTGATCGGCTACGCCGTCGTCTGCGCAATCAGATGCAGAACCCGCTGCTGGCGATAGCCTTCGGCCTTGTCATGGCAATTGCCCTGCAAAGTTCCACCGCAGTCACACTTTTGGTCGGCTCTTTTGTCGGATCAGGCATTGTGAGCGGCGTTGCGGGCTTGATGGCTGTGCGCGGTGGCGAACTTGGATCGGCGCTTGTCGTCAAGATCCTGAGCTATGATCTGACCTTGCTTGTGCCGCTCTGCCTTGTTTCGGGCACCGCCATTTTCATGACCACCGAGCGACGGGACTGGCGCCAGATTGGCCGCATCCTCGTCGGCATCGGCCTGCTCATCATGTCTCTGGAAATGACAGGACAGGCCACCGAGCCGCTGCGTCAGAGCGAGCTACTGCCAATTATCGTAGATTATCTCTCCAGCGATCCGGTGACGACTTATCTTCTGGCCGCACTGATGACCTGGTTGTTCCATTCGAGCATTGCAGGCGTCATCCTGCTGACCACATTCGCGTCCCGGGGACTAATCACGCCGGAGCTTGCAGTTATCATGGTGCTGGGTGTCAATCTCGGCTCGTCCATTATTGCCCCAATTCTGACCCGCAACGCGCCACCCGAAACTCGCGTCGTCCCGCTCGGCAATTTGCTGATGCGCGGTGCAGGTTCGATGATCATGCTGGTGCTGTTTGAAAGCTTCAAGCCTTCGCTCGGTTTCCTCGGCGGCGACCCTGTCTCGCAGGTAGTCAACGCGCATATCCTGTTCAATGTCATCATCATGCTTGCGGGCATTCCATTGTCTGGCCTGGTTCTGCGAGCAACAGAAGCATTGGTGCATCTCAACTCGGACAAGAATGCCCCCGTTCAGCCAATCGAGGTCGAAGAGTACAGCGCGCTCGATAATGCCGTTCTTGACCGCCCTTCGCAGGCGCTTGCCAATGCAACGCGCGAAGTTGTGGGCGTCTGCGACACGATTGAAGTAATGCTGCGCCGCATTATCGACCTTTACGAGAAGCCGGATCAGGCCCGCATTAATGAACTCGCAGCACTCGATGATCGGGTCGACAAGAAACATGCGGCGATCAAGCTTTATCTCACCAGGCTTGCAAGCAAGGATCTTGATGAGTTTGAAGCACTCCGTATGCAGGAGCTGATGGGTGCCTGCGTCAAGCTCGAACAGGTAGGCGACATCATCGTCCGCAACATGCTTGCGCATGTGCAAAAGAAGATGGACCACAATCTCGAATTCACCGAGGAAGGCTGGAAGGAGCTGAGCCACTTCCATGCCATGGTGCTGGCCAACGCGCATATGGCTTTCAACGTGATTGTTTCGCGTGATGGTCGCACGGCGCGCCTGTTGGTTCAGGAGAAAGACAACCTGCGCGATCTCGAAAAGCAGACGAGTATGCGTCACTTCTCGCGCCTTCGCGAAGGCTCAACGCGCAGTATCGAAACAAGCACCATCCATCTCGACACCATTCGCGATCTCAAGCAGATCAATTCATTGCTGGCATCGATGGCATATCCGGTTCTCGAAGAACAAGGACTGCTCAGTGCAACCCGCTTGAAGACAGCGAAACAAAGCTAACAAAAAGCCCCGCAGAAGCGGGGCTTTTTTATTCACAACAAAGGCGCTTCTATTGAAGCAGTGTCTTCACCAGAGCGCTGGCTTTGGTGAAGTCCATCTGGCCTGCATAGCGTTCTTTCAATGCGGCCATGACCTTGCCCATATCGCGAAGGCCCTGCGCACCGATATCTGCAATAACCGTTTCACAAGCCGTCTTGATCTCATCATCGCTCATCTGCGTTGGCAGGAAATCATTGAGGATCGCAATTTCCTGACGTTCGCCTTCAGCGAGCTCAATACGATTGCCTTCTTCATAGATGCGCGCGGATTCTTCGCGCTGCTTGACCATCTTTCCGAGAATGCCAAGCAGTTCCTCGTCGCCAACCGGATCTTTGCCAGCGCCGCGATTAGCAATGTCACGGTCCTTAACCGCAGCCATAATCAGACGCAGTGTCGACAAGCGCAGCTTATCCTGTGCCTTCATTGCATTGGTAAGTGCCTGAGAAATCTCCTGGCGAAGCATAACGTCTCTCCTGACGGTTAGGTAAGAAATATAGCTATACAGCAATGCTGCATATCCGCCGAGCTGTCGAAACCATCATCCCACAAGTAAAAACTCGGCAATTATCGCCGATATTACCGGAAACAATGGATCAAGACGATTGACCCCGCGCCCAACTTTCTCTATTGCTCGAGGCTTAGCAGGACATCGGCATGTGCTCACGGCGGAAGGTTTTTAACCCCGCTGCTTTTTGGCGCGTATATGGCTCTAAAAGTTCCAGTTTTCAAGCAGCCTCTCAACTGGCTGGCTGAAAACAGGCGCATGTCGCATACTGATAAACTCGAAACGTGCGCCAGACGGCAGCCGCGAAACCACACAGGAGTGCACCTATGACCGAAGCCACATCGAAAACCGCACCCTGGACGACGACCAAGCGAACCGCCATTCTGGTTCTGGCAGACGGAACCGTTATCGAAGGTCAGGGCCTTGGCGCAACCGGCGCGATTGAAGCAGAAGTGGTCTTCAACACCGCCCTCACCGGTTATGAAGAAATCCTGACCGATCCATCCTATGCCGGACAGATCGTGACCTTCACCTTCCCGCATATCGGCAATGTCGGTGCGAATGCTGAAGACATCGAAGACCTGACGCCAGCCAATCGCTACGGCGCAGTCGGCGCGATCTTCAAGGCAGACATCACAACGCCTTCGAACTTCCGTTCATCGGAAGACCTCAACACCTGGCTCAAAAACCGCGGCGTCATCGCGCTCGCCGGCATCGATACCCGCGCCCTCACATCGCTGATCCGTGAGCGCGGCGCGCAGAATGCCGTCATCGCACATGATCCTGAAGGTAAGTTCGACATCGACGCTCTCAAGGCCCGCGCTGCAAACTGGAGCGGTCTGGAAAATCTCGATCTGGCAAAGGATGTCACCATCGGTCAGAGCCTGACCTGGGACCAGACCCCGTGGACACTGGGCGAAGGCTATAGCGAACAGGCCGACAACCAGTATCATGTCGTAGCACTCGACTTCGGCGTGAAGCGTAACATTCTGCGTCTGCTTTCCGGCCTCGGCGCGAAGGTCACGGTTCTGCCTGCAACCGCTACTGCAGAAGATGTACTGGCCTATAATCCAGACGGCATCTTCCTTTCGAACGGTCCTGGCGATCCGGCTGCCACCGGTGAATATGCTGTGCCAACGATCCAGAAGCTGGTTGATAGCGAACTGCCTGTTTTCGGCATCTGCCTTGGACACCAGATGCTGGCACTGGCACTCGGCGCTAAAACCGAGAAGATGCATCAGGGCCATCACGGCGCAAACCATCCGGTCAAGGATTACACCACCGGTAAGGTTGAGATTGTTTCGATGAACCACGGCTTCGCGGTCGATTCCGACAGCCTGCCAGACCATGTAGAAGAAACGCATGTATCGCTGTTCGACGGCACCAATTGCGGCCTGCGCGTCATCGGCAAGCCGGTGTTCTCCGTACAGCACCATCCGGAAGCTTCTCCCGGCCCGCAGGATAGCCACTATCTCTTCCGTCGCTTCATCAATCTGATCCGCGAAAAGAAGGGCGAAGCTCTTCTGCCAGAACGCGAAGAGGCTGCGTGAATCAACGCTCTAGATTTACTATTTAAAACTCTGTTAAGAAAAGAAAAAGCCGGGATTTGATCCCGGCTTTTTTCGTTGTTTATATCGGCTTAAGCGATCAAACATCGCCGCTAAAAGTATCGCAGGATTCGATCTTGCCGCTCTGAAAACCGCGCTGGAACCACTTGGCGCGCTGTGCAGACGTTCCGTGATTGAAGCTTTCAGGAACGACGTAGCCCTGGCTGCGCTTTTGCAGCGTATCGTCACCAATCTGGTGCGCAGCATTGATCGCTTCTTCAAGATCGCCAGCTTCCAGAATGCCCTTCTGGTTTGTGTAATATCCCCAGACGCCAGCAAAACAATCGGCCTGCAATTCGACGCGAACTGACATCTGGTTGGCCTGAGCCTGACTCATCTGCTGACGCATCTGGTTGAAGCGCGGCAGGATGCCGAGCAGATTCTGAACATGGTGGCCGACCTCATGCGCAATAACATAGGCATTGGCGAAATCACCCGATGCACCGAACTTAGTGGCCAGTTCATTGAAGAAAGTCAGATCGATATAAAGCTTACGATCACCGGGGCAGTAGAATGGCCCCGAAGCCGCCGAAGCCATACCGCAGGCTGAACGAACACCGTCTGAGAATAAAACCATCGTCGGCGGTGTGTATGTCTGCCCGCGCGACTGGAAAATTCCGCTCCATGTATCTTCGGTTTCAGCGAGAATGGTGCGAGCAAATTGTGTCGCCTCGTCATTGGCGACCTTGCCGCCCTCAGCGGGCGTGCGACCACTGCTCTGCTGCGTCTGCGTGGACTGGATACTGCCATCACCAAACAGGAATGGCAGTGGATCAATGCCAATTGCACGCAACACGAAGAACATCACAACGAGAATGAGAATACCGGAAATGCCGCCGCCGCGAACGATGCGAAAGCCCGGTCCGCCGCCCATGCCGCCACCGCGACCAAAGCCGCCGCCGAGGCCGCCACTTTGTTGTCCACGCACATCCTCAACATTATCGCTTTGTCTACGGCCTTGCCAACGCATGGACCAACTCCCCTTCACCGTGCCAGCCGTTAAGAAGGCAGCACCAATCTGTTGCAAGCAATTGTCGCACAAACAGTTGGCGCGGCAACAGAAAAAGTAAATGAGCGAGGATCACAAACAAACACGTATCTGCAACAAACGCACCAATGAGTGGTTGCAATCTCGACGCTTGTTTGTGATTTTCCGTAAATGCCCGCATTTTCTTTTAAATAAGGGCATTTGTGGGGTTCCGCTTTGGGTCATCATTGCCTATAAGGCCAGCTTAGCCCACAGAATTTCTCTCTGCCAACCCGCCGGTAAACCGTGCGGGCTTTTCTGGCAGGCTAAGAACAAGGAAAACGCCCCCATGCCGAAACGTACAGATATCAAATCGATCCTGATTATCGGCGCGGGCCCCATTGTTATCGGCCAGGCTTGCGAGTTCGATTATTCCGGCACGCAGGCCTGTAAAGCGTTGAAAGAGGAAGGCTACCGCATCATCCTCGTCAACTCCAATCCAGCTACGATCATGACCGATCCTGATCTGGCGGACGCGACCTATATCGAACCAATCACGCCTGAAGTCGTCGCCAAGATCATTGCCAAGGAACGTCCTGACGCACTGCTGCCAACCATGGGCGGTCAGACCGCGCTGAACACTGCATTGTCGCTCCGCCGCATGGGCGTTCTTGAGCGCTACAATGTTGAGATGATCGGCGCACATGCAGAAGCCATCGACAAGGCAGAAGACCGCGCCCTTTTCCGCGAAGCAATGGAAAAGATCGGTCTCGACACGCCAGAATCGCGACTGGCCAATGCGACCGAAATTAAGGACGAAGACCGCAAGCGTCACGAAGCCAAGCGCGCTGAAGTGAAGTCGCAGTATTCTGGCGATGATCTCGACAAGGCGCTCGACAAGCTGGAAACCGAATGGCAGCTGGGCGAAGTTGAACGCAAGCAGCGCTACATGAGCCACGCGCTTGCAAAGGCTGCGCAGGCACTCGACGTGGTCGGCCTGCCTGCCATTATCCGCCCAAGCTTCACGCTCGGCGGCACCGGCGGCGGCATCGCTTATAACCGTCAGGAATTTTTTGAGATCATCGAACGTGGTCTGGATGCATCGCCAACCACTGAAGTTCTGATCGAAGAGTCGGTTCTGGGCTGGAAAGAATATGAAATGGAAGTCGTCCGCGACAAGGCGGATAACTGCATCATCATCTGCTCGATCGAAAACCTCGATCCTATGGGCGTCCATACCGGCGACTCGATCACCGTTGCGCCAGCGCTGACGCTGACCGACAAAGAATACCAGATCATGCGTAACGCCTCGATTGCGGTGCTGCGCGAGATCGGCGTTGAAACCGGTGGCTCCAACGTACAGTTCGCGATCAACCCGGCCAATGGCCGCATGATCGTGATTGAAATGAACCCGCGCGTGTCGCGCTCTTCGGCTCTCGCTTCCAAGGCAACCGGCTTCCCAATTGCCAAGGTCGCGGCCAAGCTTGCTGTCGGCTACACGCTGGACGAACTCGACAACGACATCACCGGCGGCGCGACACCTGCATCGTTCGAACCATCGATCGACTATGTCGTCACCAAAATCCCGCGCTTTGCATTCGAAAAATTCCCGGGCTCTTCGCCAATCCTGACCACCGCAATGAAGTCGGTCGGCGAAGTTATGGCCATTGGCCGTACTTTCCAGGAAAGCTTGCAGAAGGCGCTTCGCGGCCTCGAAACCGGCCTGACAGGTCTTGATGAAATCGCCATTCCAAATATTGAAGAAGGCGATGAAAAGAACGCGATCCGCGCCGCCATCGGCACGCCTACGCCAGACCGTCTGCGCATGGTCGCTCAGGCAATGCGCCTTGGTTTGACGACCGAGCAGGTTCACGATGCGTCCAAGATCGATCCTTGGTTCCTCGAACAAATCGAAGCCATTGTGAAGACCGAAGAGCGTGTTCGCGAACACGGTCTGCCACAGGATGCAGAAAACCTGCGTATGCTGAAAGCCATGGGCTTCTCCGATGCGCGCCTCGCCAGCCTGACGGGAAAGGACGCAGAGGATATCGCAAAACTGCGCGGTGAACTTGATGTGCATCCGGTTTACAAGCGCATCGATACCTGCGCTGCAGAATTCGCTTCGCCAACCGCCTACATGTACTCGACCTATGAAACGCCATTCGTCGGTCAGCCTCGCTCCGAGGCACAGGTTTCGGATCGCAAGAAGGTCGTCATTCTCGGCGGTGGTCCAAACCGCATCGGTCAGGGCATCGAATTCGATTATTGCTGCTGTCATGCCGCTTTCGCACTCGGCGATGCCGATTACGAAGCCATCATGATCAACTGCAACCCGGAAACAGTTTCGACCGATTACGACACGTCCGACCGCCTCTACTTTGAACCGCTTACAGCTGAAGATGTGTTGGAAATCCTGCGCGTAGAGCAGGAAAAGGGCACATTGCATGGCGTGATCGTACAGTTTGGTGGCCAGACCCCGCTCAAGCTTGCAAATGCACTGGAAAAGGCAGGCATTCCGATCCTCGGCACTTCGCCTGACGCGATTGATCTTGCAGAAGACCGCGACCGCTTCCAGAAGCTGCTCATCAAGCTCGGTCTCAATCAGCCAAAGAACGGCATTGCCTATTCGGTTGAACAGGCACGCCTGATCGCAGCAGACCTTGGTTTCCCGCTGGTTGTTCGTCCGTCCTATGTTCTGGGTGGCCGCGCCATGCAGATCATCCATGATGAACGCAGCCTGCAGGCCTATCTGCTCGATACCGTTCCGGAACTGGTCCCTGAAGACATCAAGGCCAAGTATCCAAACGACAAGACTGGTCAGATCAACACGCTGCTCGGCAAGAACCCGCTCCTGTTCGATACCTATCTTACACAGGCCATCGAAGTGGACGTCGACTGCCTTTGCGACGGCAAGACCAGCTTCGTTTCCGGCATCATGGAGCATATCGAAGAAGCTGGTATTCACTCGGGCGACAGCGCCTGCTCGCTGCCAGTTCATTCGCTCTCCGCTGAAACCGTTGCTGAGCTGGAACGTCAGACCGAAGCTCTTGCCAAGGCACTCAATGTCGGCGGCCTGATGAACGTCCAGTTCGCGATCAAGGACGGCGAAATCTTCATTCTTGAAGTGAACCCGCGCGCTTCGCGTACGGTTCCGTTCGTTGCCAAGACCATCGGCACGCCGATTGCCAAGGTTGCGGCCCGCATCATGGCTGGCGAAAGCCTTGAAGAAGCGCTCGGCGCGTATGGCGGCAAGCCGCAGGCTCCTTCACGCCCGCACATCGCGGTCAAAGAAGCCGTGTTCCCATTTGCACGCTTCCCGGGCGTCGATACGCTGCTCGGACCTGAAATGCGTTCGACCGGTGAAGTCATGGGCCTCGACTACGACTACGCACTGGCCTTCGCCAAGGCGCAGCTCGGCGCAGGCGTTGAACTGCCGCGCGAAGGAACGGTCTTCGTCTCAGTTCGCGATGAAGACAAGGAACGCGTACTGGGTGCAGTCCGCAAGCTTGCAAGCATCGGCTTCAAGGTAATGGCAACCGGCGGAACACAGCAGTTCCTCGTCGCCAATGGCGTGGAAGCAACCAAGATCAACAAGGTCATAGAAGGCCGTCCGCACGTTGAAGACGCGATCCGCAACCGTCAGATCCATCTGGTCTTCAACACGACCGACAGCGCAAGCGCTGTTTCGGACAGCAAGTCGATCCGCCGTGCAACACTGATGCAGAAGCTGCCTTACTACACCACCATGGCTGGTGCTGAGGCAGCGGCAGAAGCTATTGCAGCGCTTAAGGCCGGGTCGATGGAAGTCCGTCCGCTGCAGGATTACTTCCGCGATTAATTAAACTGAGAGACACGAAAAAGGCCGCAGATGAGAATCTGCGGCCTTTTTCTTTGGTAGCAGCCACCAATATCACGAACTCGACAATGCTCTATCTGTTTGTTTTTGCGCGCATCTTGCACTGAAAACCGCTTCGCACTTTTCTAGATAAGCTCTAGGGTCTGCGGGGAATTAGGTTTCGGGCGTGGCGTGCGACGGATTTTGTTCCTGAACAGGAGAAAAGACCGCCGTAGCTAATTCCCCACAGACCCTAGACCGTTGCTTCTGTTTGATGCGGCAGGCGAAGTGGATCAGCCTGCAAGTCCATCTCAAGATGGAGTTGGCGTGTGAACAAGCCATTATGCCCAAGACCTTTGCCGATATGAATGACGGATGCATCTTTTAATGGGCCGGTCAAAATTGCATAGGCGCGTTTGCGCGCTTCTTCATCCATACCGTCCAATGTGCCATCAATCACGATCCAGCTTGGATTTTGCAGAACAAGCCGCGCGAGTGCCAGGCTTTGCTGCTCGTCATCAGTGAGCGTCCTATCCCAACGCAACGTACGATCAATCTGTGGCTCCAGACGCTCCAGCCCCGCGAATTTCAGCACTTCCGCGACCTGATTTTTAGAGAAATCGGCAGCATTCAGTGGATATACAACGGCGTCATGCAGGTTGCCGGGTGGGATATAGGGAGCATGAGGGATAAACACCACGCGGTCACCAGCGGGCAGACCGATGCGTCCGCTTCCCCACGGCCACAAACCACCAAGAGCACGGAAGAACCGGCTGCGCTCGGTTTCAGTTGCCCCTGTCACAAACAGACGTTCGCCGGGGTTGATCGCTACTTGCTTCTCAACAAGATTGAGGCATCCATCAGGCACCGCAATCGACAAACCATCGATGGTCAAACGCTCGTCTTCGTTCGTTTCGAGCGTGATCTGGCGATCAATATGGCCGATATCATCCATTCGCAAGATGGCCTGACGGAAGCTTGCAACGCGCAAAAGCGTTGCACGCCAGTCTGCAATCGCGCCGAAATTATCGACGAACCAGCGCAGAGAATTATGTACCTGCGTGAAGGCACCCACAGCCATCATAAGGCCACCGAAGGTCAGCCCACCGGAAAAATAGACCGGTGCAGCGACAAGAATCGGCGCAATAATCGTGAACCAGCCATAGCCAGCAGTTACCCATGTGAGGTTCGTTGTCGCAATGACGATCCTCTTGATCGCGCTCAAAACGGCATCGAGATCGCGATCCAGCCTGCGGCGCTCATCAGCTTCACCGCGTGCGAGTGTTACGGCATCGATATGCTCGTTAACCCGCATCAGCGAGAAGCGGAAATCAGCCTCGCGCGCATAGCGATTGGCATTGTGATTGACGAGACTGCGACCGACGAACCACGAAAGCAGCGACGCAGAGCCCGCATAAAAAACAGCCGCCCAGACCATGTAACCGGGAATAGAAAAACTATAACCCCAGACATGGAAGACAAAGCCGCTTGAAAGCGACCATAAGACGCCGACGAAACTCACCAGAATGACTGTCGACTGCAGCAGATTGATGCCGAGATCGCTCGTCGTTTCGGCCAGATGGCGCGCATCTTCCTGCAAGCGCTGATCGGGATTGATGCCAATTTCGCCGGCCTTTGCCAGTCGAAACGCCCTCCCCGGCTGCAACCACTGACCAACCAGATCGCGCGCCAACCCATCTCGCAGCTTCAGCTTGAACATCTGGTTCAGCCAGGTCTGTGACACATTGAGGAGCAGAACTGAGCCCGCAATCGCCAAGAAAATTAATAGCTGATGGAAGAACGCACTCAGATTGCGGTCCGATAGCGCATTATAGAAAGGGACGTTCCAGCGGTTGATTGCAACCTGCCCGATAGCGATGAGAACGATCAGCACAAAGATACCCGTTCCCAAGGCGATCAGCTGATTGCGAACGGGAGACACCCAGAACGCGCTCATCATCATGCGAACTTGCGAGAAAAGATCGCTGCCGTCCTGCTTGCTCTTATCCGGATGACGACGAGGCGGGCGAGTAGCCCTATGCGGCTTATCCTGCTTTGATTTGGACACCACGTCTTTCCTCATCGGGCTTGTGTTTGGCAGATGCAAAACTTTGCTAGTGGATTGAATTTGACGTTTGAATTCCGGCTGACACTTATGTTGTTTCAAACGTCAAATTCGAAAAATCCACTAGATAGAAATACTTACTAGTGGTTCTTTTAAATTCCAACATTTGCTCAGCACATGAAACGAGGGAAGCAAATGTTGGAATCAGACCACTAGTAAATATAGGCGTAAATACCAAAGGTCATGGGATTGTTCTTAAACAATTCCGGCCTCACTCTGTAGCAACATTTTGGAACTTTTGTGTGAGAACCAGGCCGCTCACTTTATCGGATGCTTGCACCTGCTTATCCAGCTGACAGCATTATAAAATGCGTCCCAGTTTGAGGAATAAAACCATCTCTTTTCATCTCTTCCAGGTGCATTTGGCAGACGTTAGCGATCACATCTGGATCGGAATATGAAAAAGCATTTCAAAAATAGGCCTTTAGAGATATCAAAGCCTGTCTTGTATTGGTCAAATTTGTCGCATATAGTCGGGCAATCGATTTTTCGGTCAAGTGACTTTGCGACCCGCCCGGCCTGCCGTGCTTCCTGACGATCTCCTGTCCATAAATTCGATCCACAGGGACGTGTGCGAAGCATACGGACTACACGACTACTAATGTTACAAAGGAATTTCCCATGGCTACGGGAACTGTTAAGTGGTTCAACACGACCAAGGGCTTCGGCTTCATTCAGCCTGATCAGGGCGGCACGGACGTATTCGTTCACATTTCCGCTGTTCAGCGCGCTGGTCTGGCCACGCTCGATGAAGGCCAGAAGGTTACGTACGAAATCGTACAGGACCGTCGTTCGGGCCGTTCGTCTGCCGACAACCTCGTCGCAGCATAATTTTTGCCGCAAGGCAGAGGAAAGGCGGGACTTGTCCCGCCTTTTTTATTTGTCCGATTTCTTATTCGATAATATTCAGACTTTTATCAGCGCACTCGCTCCCAGCATAAGAGCCGCGACCAACGCTGCTACGGTGCGAACATGGTTCCAAAGAGTCCAGTCGCGCACATAAGCGATCCAGACATCCGCTGATGCAGCAGCATTAGCATCCATGACAGCAAGCTGATCATTCAGCGGCACATTCAGAATCATGGTTACGCCAATGGTGCCGATCAGATAGATGCCAGCACCGATCATCGTCCACTTCGACAGGCTGCCAAAACCCATCAGCCCCAGCGCAATTATCGCCAGACAGAGCAATGCCGTTCCGAAAAAGACAGCAAAAAATGTACCATTAATCACTGTTATGTTGATCGACTGCATTGCCGATATGCCTGCATTTGCCGGAATGCGTGCGAGAGCAGCCATCACAAAGCTTGAGAACGCATAGAAAATACCGCCTGTAATCGCACTACCCCATGCCGTCAGCAGCACAAGCAGTTGAAAACTCATCGTCATGATCCTTCCTTCCAAGCGCCTTCTTCAGCGGCCTTGCGGGCAAAATCTGCAAAGCGGCGAGGCTTTCGACCCAGAGCTTCCTCGACGCCCTTCGCCACTTTGGCGTTACGACCATCAAAAAGCTCAGTGAAAAGATAGCGCAGAAGCGCAATGGCATCTTCAGGCAGCGCCTGTTCGCGCAACGCCACTTCATAATCAGCAAACGAAGCAGAATAGAACGACAGTTCCCTCCCCGTAGCGCTTGCAAGCTCGTTCACTGCATCGTTAAAACTCAGCAGTTCCGGGCCTGTTAGCTCATAGAGGCGATTGCGGTGGCTCGATTGCGTCAGGGCTGCAACCGCCACATCAGCAATATCGTCGGCATCGATGAACGGCTCTTTTGTCTGCCCGACCGGTAACGTCAGCGAACCCGATACCAGCTCATCCCGCATGTAATTCTCACTGAAGTTCTGCATGAACCAGCTTGCGCGCAGCACGGTCCACCTGCTCTGCAGCTTCGGCCTCCTCCTCACCTCGTCCGGAAAGAAGCACGACATGCTTCACACCAGCCATCTTCGCGGCCATCAGAAATGCGCGGATTGCATCTACTGCACCCGGCAAAGCCAGATCCGGCTGATATGTGACATAGGCACGTGTGACACCTTCAAGCGCCGCAGCCCAACTGGATTGACTATTCCAGTCAAAGGCAATTTCCGTGCTTCGCGATACGGCACGAACAGACAGGCCCTTTTCCCGTAATTTCTCCGCAACGCGCCTGCCAGTTTTGCCGGTCGCACCGATCACCAGATAAAGATCATTCAAGTCCGTATTCATTTTCCATCTCCCAAAATATGAGCACCCCTCATATTTGCAATATGTGAGCAATCCTCATATTCTGTCAAGAGCGGATAATGTGAGTCGGTCATGAAGCAGAATTCGGGTACGGAAACAGAAGTAATCGGTGCGGCAATCCTGCGGCGCACGCCCAGTCAGAGCCGGGCACAGGAAAAAATCCGCCGCATAGCGGAATGCGCGACCGCGCTGATCGCCACAAAGGGCAGCGACAGTCTGAAGATGAGCGAAATTGCCCAGCAGGCCGGCATTTCGATCGGTGCGCTCTATCAGTATTTTCCCGATAAAAGCGCCTTGATCCGGTATCTGTTTGAAAGCTGTAACGCGCAATCGCGTCAGTGCATCGAAGATGGACTTGCCGCAGCAAATTCAAGCGACGAATTGATTGCTGCATTTAACGCCTTGATTGACGAATATCTGGCTTTGATGCGGCTGGAACCGGCAATGCGCGATATATGGTCGGCCACGCAGACCGATAAATCCCTGTCGAAGCTGGAGATTGCCGAAAGCCGCCAGAATGGCAAACTGCTAGCGGATACAATCCGTCGGATCGCACCCGATAAAGACACCGCCCAGCTGGACGAAACCGCTTTTCTGCTGATGCATTTTGGCGAATCCACCATGCGCATCGCCGTCGAGGTTGCGGAGGATGAATGTCATGCGCTGATTAAGGCTTACAAAGTCATGGCCACGCGCAGCTTGCGTGACCTCATGGGCCATTAAAGCATTTCCAGCAAAACTGCGAAGCGATGTTGCGTAGGGATAATACGTAAAACAAAAAGATGAAGCGGTTCCAACAATTTAATATTAACTGGAACCGCTCTGAACCTTAAGGCAGCCAGTCCATCGAAACATGCCCTTCATCGGCTGCTACGCGCTTAAGCCACGCATTCACTGCCGGATAGCGATCCATATTGAAGCCGCCCCGATGCGCCTCATGCGTATAAGCATAAAGAGCAATATCAGCCACCGTCAGACTGTCACCTGCCAGGAAAGGTGTCTTCTTCAATTGCTCTTCCATAACGCCGAGCGCCTTGTCGCCACCGGCAAGCGTCGATGCCAGACGTTCAGGCGTCGCGTCACGGGCGCGCTCCGGATAGACCATCAAGGCACGGCGCACAGCGACATAGGGCTCATGGCTATATTGCTCGAAGAATAGCCACTGATACACCAACGCCCGTTCATAAGCGTCTTTCGGCAGATAGGGCGTCCCTTCAGCCAGATGAAGAAGCATGGCATTCGATTCGGCAAGGAAGCGGCCATCTTCCAGTTCAAGCAGCGGAACCTTTCCATTCGGGTTTTTCGCCAGATATTCAGGTGTTCGCGTCGAACCGTCGAGGGATGAAACGGTGACGTGCTTGAAAGGCTTACCGAGTTTTGCAAGCAAAAGCCGTGGCTTATAGCAATTTCCGGAATCTGGCTGTGAATAGATCGTGAGCATTTGCGTCTCCTGTACCGGTATAACATGTCCGTCAGACTGAAAGCTGTCCAATCAGTTTCATTGAACGAATATGTGCGGATCTCTGATGGATCAGAACTTTTCAGCAACACAATCGCGCGAGAAACCGGAATTTCTTGCGAAAATGCAAAGCTTTTGTTGCGATTCGTGCGCCGATGCGACATAGAAAGTCCGCAAAACCGGACCGTGCCCGGTGCCGGTTATCTGATCCTGCCATCTATGGAGATCTATCATGGCATTTCTCGCCGACGCCCTTTCTCGTGTAAAGCCATCTGCAACCATCGCGGTCAGCCAGAAAGCACGTGAACTGAAAGCCAAGGGCAAGGACGTGATTGGTCTCGGAGCGGGCGAACCCGATTTCGACACACCAGACAATATCAAGAAGGCTGCCATCGACGCGATCAATCGCGGCGAAACCAAGTACACGCCAGTTGCTGGTATTCCTGAGCTGCGTCAGGCCATCGTTGCTAAGTTCAAGCGCGAAAATGGCCTCGACTATAAGCCGGAACAGGTCATCGTCGGAACCGGCGGCAAGCAAATCCTGTTCAATGCTTTCATGGCGACGCTGAACCCAGGCGATGAAGTGATCGTCCCAGCCCCTTACTGGGTAAGCTACCCGGAAATGGTTGCGATCAACGGTGGCACCCCAGTTTTCATCAACACGAAGATTGAAGACAACTTCAAGCTGACCGCTGCTGATCTCGAAAAAGCGATCACGCCTAAGACCAAGTGGCTGATCTTCAACTCGCCATCCAACCCAACCGGCTCGGCATACAGTGAAGCAGAACTGAAGGCGCTGACCGACGTTCTCGTCCGTCATCCGCAGGTCTGGATCCTCACCGACGACATGTATGAACATCTCGTCTATGGCGATTTCGTCTTCACGACGCCTGCACAGGTTGAACCTTCGCTCTATGATCGTACGCTCACCATGAACGGCGTATCGAAGGCCTATGCAATGACCGGCTGGCGTATTGGTTATGCCGCAGGCCCGCTACAGCTCATCAAGGCTATGGACATGGTGCAGGGTCAGCAGACCTCCGGCGCTTGCTCCATCGCTCAGTGGGCAGCTGTTGAAGCGCTCAACGGCACACAGGACTTCATTCCGGAAAACAAGAAGATCTTCCAGGCTCGCCGCGATCTGGTCGTATCGATGCTCAATCAGGCAACCGGCATTCATTGCCCAACGCCAGAAGGTGCATTCTACGTTTACCCATCCTGTGCAGGCCTGATCGGCAAGAAGACTGAAGCTGGCAAAGTCATCGAAACCGACGAAGACTTCGTAACTGAGCTGCTCGAAGCAGAAGGCGTTGCAGTCGTTCATGGTTCGGCTTTCGGCCTTGGACCAAACTTCCGCATTTCTTATGCGACATCCGACGAACTGCTTGAAGAAGCCTGCTCACGCATTCAGCGCTTCTGCGCAAGCCTGCGTTAAAAGCTAAAAATACAAATGACGAAGGGGCCGAAAGGCCCCTTTTTCGTATCTTCACCTCAAGAGAAAAACCAAGATCTGGCGAAAAGCCAAAAAAAAAGCCAGACAAATGTCTGGCTTTGAGTTTTGAAGGTGCCTTAAAGGCAAACCTCCAGAGGGGAACACTCAGCGCGCGCAAATGGGAGGAGGAAACGCAGCGCTGAGATGACTTATATATGCCTTGTGCTCATTGTTTTTGCAATGCAACTTTAGCGCAATACAGCTATGCGTTTTTTGCATGGCTAGAAAATCAATAAAAAGTCAATATATTCATAGTGTTAGAGATTAACCACTTATCCGACTTTCTTAACTGGCTATTATAGAGCCGCCCAAACAGAAGGCATAGCCGAACAATCACTGCCTCTAAAAATAGCAAATCACTTCCGTAAATCGCAAGCATCCGCCGCTGTCATGAAACTATCATGGCACTGAATCTGACTTGTCACAGAAGAGGCATAGAAGCCCTCGCAAGGCCGCAGCCATCCTTTTTGAATGCCGAAACGGCACATGCTGCAGCGCACCCCTTATCCAACAAGGAGCGCCATCTTGCGTATCGTCCAGATTACCGACACCCATCTCAGCCCGACCAAGTCGCACTTCAACAGCAATTGGGCACCCCTTGTTGCGTGGATTGAAGAACAAAAGCCGGATCTCATCATTCACACCGGCGACCTGACGGTTGACGGTGCAGATATGGAAGCGGATCTCGCTTTCTGCCGCGAACGTATCGCCGAACTTACCGCCCCTGTGCTGAGCCTTCCCGGTAATCACGACATCGGCCACCTGCCCGGCAGCCATCAACCTGTCAACATACAGCGCCTGAAGCGTTGGCGCGATCATTTCGGTCCAGATTACTGGGCTAAAGATCTCGGCGACTGGCGCATCATTGGGCTTAACAGCCTGATTATCGGTGCCGACTCCGCAGAGGAAGAAGAACAGTTCCAATGGCTTGAGGCAGAGCTGAATAACAGCGATGGCAAGCCTGTTGCTATTTTTGCGCATAAGCCGGTTTTCGTCGATCAGCCAGATGAAGGGGACACGGGCTACTGGGGTATTCGACCCGCTCCACGTCAGCGCCTCTACGATCTGTTTGCCGCCAATAATGTAAAGCTTCATGCAAGCGGCCATCTTCACCGCGCATGGGCTGGGGAAGCTTATGGTACAAGCTATATCTGGGCACCGGCAGCAGCATTCATAGTGGGTGCCATGGAACGTGACCTGCCCGGTGAGCGTATTCTGGGAGCAGCTATCCACGACCTCGGCGAAACAGTAAAAAGTGAAATCGTCCGTATTGAAGAGCTTACACCTTACGTCATTGATGATGTTGTGCATGAAGTCTATCCGCATCACACCGGCGATGGTGAGGCGGAAAAGCTTGCTGAGGAGGCTACTCAGTGAGCACGCTTGTCCTTCGCGATATCAGCAAGTCTTACGGCAACAATCAGATCCTTGACGGTATTTCCATTGATGCCGCAGAAGGCGAGTTTATTGCACTCGTGGGTCCGTCAGGTTGTGGCAAGAGCACGTTGCTGCGCATTCTTGCAGGCCTTGATCACGCCGATGAAGGCAGCATTGCCATTGCCGGACGCGATATCACAGGCGCCCATCCTGCTGACCGCAACATGGCGATGGTCTTTCAATCCTATGCACTTTATCCGCATTTAACGGCCGCGCAGAACATCGCGGTTCCTCTTGCCATGCGCGATATGACCACTCTGGAACGCTTTCCACTGGTCGGCGTACTCGTTCCGGGGCAACGCAAGAAGCGAGCAACCATCCAAAAGCAGGTCAAAGCGACAGCGACCAGCCTTAAAATCGATCATCTGCTTGATCGCAAGCCGGGCCAAATGTCGGGTGGCCAGCGCCAGCGTGTTGCGCTTGCCCGTGCTCTTGTCCGTCAGCCCGGCGCGTTTCTAATGGATGAGCCGCTGTCCAACCTCGACGCCAATCTGCGTGTTCACACCCGGGCGGAAATCGTGGAGCTTCATCGCCGCGCCGGTGTGCCGACAATCTATGTAACGCACGATCAGGCTGAAGCGCTGAGCATGGCCGACCGTGTGGCCGTCATGATGGGCGGTAAGTTACTGCAGATTGATACGCCAACTGCGATCTATAATGATCCAAAACATATTGAAGTCGCTCAGTTTATCGGCACACCGCGCATCAATATCCTTGACGCTCTGGTGAGCGACAATGGCATCGTCCATTTTGCTGGCCGCGCGATACTGCAAGGCATCGCTGCACATTCAGGCACGCAAATCCGCGTCGGCATCAGGCCGGAACATTTCCGCATCGTTCCACACGACAGAACCGGTATCACTGCCACGGTTTCGCGGATTGAGTTCCTGGGCTCGGAAGTGTTGATCTATGTAAAAGCTCCCGGCGCGTCACAAGATCTGACGGTCAAGCTTGATCCCGCGAACGCAAAACATATTGCAGCGGGTCTAGCCGTTGGCCTGCATTTTGATGCAGAAAACGCTTATCTTTTTGGTGGCGACGGTCTGCGTCTGCGTCAACCCACAGGAAATGCAATACAACTTGCCCCGCGGGAAAAGGCGCCAGCTCATGTCTGACGCCGCTCTTCCTCACACGGGTTTAACCAACGCTCGCACGGCTGCAGAAAAGGCACGCCGGCGTGAAGAACGCCTTGCCTGGAAGCTTGCGGCACCGGCCATTCTTCTCACAGCACTTTTGATCCTGTTACCGACAGCAGCTGTGATCTTCTGGAGCCTCACCAATTTCGAGTTGGGCTATGATGGCTTTGAATTTATCGGCCTTGATAACTACCGCGAGTTATTCACCGACCGCACGTTTTTGATCTCACTCAAAAACACGGCAGTTTACACAGCCATCGTAGCTCCGGCTTCCGTTTTTCTGGGCCTTGGCGTGGCGCTTCTTATTGAAAGCGAAGTTCGCGGCAAATCATTTTTCCGCACGGTTTACTTCCTTCCTGTCGCTTCGCTTCTCGTCGCCATGGCAACCGTCTGGCAGTATCTACTGCATCCAACGCTTGGTCCGGTAAACGCAATGCTTGGGATGATCGGCATTACCGGTCCCAACTGGCTAGGCTCCAGCGATACCGTGCTCTTTAGCCTTGCACTCATTGGCGTCTGGCAGAGCGTCGGTTTCAACATGGTTCTGTTTCTTGCTGGCCTGACCGCGATACCACGCGAACTTTATTCGGCTGCGGAAGTTGATGGCGTGAAAAGCAGCTGGGAACGGTTTCGTCTGGTCACTTGGCCTCTGCTCGGCCCCACCACGCTGTTTGTAACGACAATCAGCATTATCAATGCAGTCAAAGTCTTTGAGACAGTCAAAACACTGACCGAAGGCGGTCCAAATAAAGCATCCGAAGTGCTGCTCTGGACCATTTATCAGGAAGGCTTTGTCTATCTGCGCGTGGGCTATGCCTCTGCGATGACCGTGATTTTCCTCGCTGTGCTGATCGTTCTGATGATGCTGCAGTTCCGCGTGCTGGACCGTCGTACCCATTATTGAGGAGCCAGAAATGACTTTTGCCCGTTCCTTCCGTCTCGGCTTGCTTTCATTGGGTGCGCTTATTTTTCTGGCACCCTATATCTTCATGCTATCGACGGCCGCCAAATCGCAACAGGATATCTTTTCCTCTTCACTTTCGCTCATTCCGCAAAACTGGGCTCTTTGGGATAACCTCACCAAAGCTTTGACGCGCGTTCCGATGGGACTTCTGCTGTTTAACGGTGTCGTCGTCTGTGGACTGGTTCTCGTCGTACAGGTGGTGATTGCCATACCGTGCGCTTATGCAATGGCAAAGCTGCAGTTTCGCGGTCAGCGCACGATGATGATGCTAGTCATGCTTGGCCTTCTTGTTCCGATCCATGCAACGGCCCTCCCGTTCTATGTCGGCTTCAATCAGCTTGGCGTTCTCAATAGCTACTTCGCACTGAGCGCGCCGTTCTTCATTTCGGTCTTCGGCATTTTCCTGTTTCTACAGTTTTTCCGTGCTCTTCCGGATGACCTCATCAGCGCTGCTCGCCTTGATGGAATGTCCGAAGCAGGCATCGTCATGCGCGTCATTGTTCCAAATGCGTGGCCTGCCATCACCGCTTTCTCGATCTTTTCGGTGGTAGCGCACTGGAACGATCTGTTTTGGCCGCTCATCGTCGTCAATGGCATGGAACGGGCCACACCACCGCTCGGCCTCCTCTATTTCCGCGCAGCAGAAGCTGGCGACGACTATGGCGCACTGATGGCGGCAACGCTCATCATCACCCTGCCGCTTCTCCTCGCATTTCTCGCAGCCCAGCGCCGCTTCATCGAAGGCATTACTTTAACCGGCCTCAAAGGCTGAAATCCTCCCCGCCCTCCCTTATCCTCCCAAGGAGTTAAACCATGAAACGCCTTTCCAGCGCTCTTGCCGCTCTGGCTGTTGCGACCGGCCTCGTCTCTCCGGCTTTCGCAGAAACCACGCTTAACGTGCATTATCCGATGCCCGGCTTCTTTAAAGATGTCATGGCCGACATCTCGAAGAAGTTCATGGAAGAAAATCCAGATATCAAGATCAACTTCGTAAGCCCCTCAGTGACTTATGAAGAAGGCATCCAGACAATCATGCGTCAGGCTGGCACCTCGGAACTGCCAGACATCACCTTCACTGGCTTGAACCGTCTGCGCGTACTGGCTGAACGCAATATCGGCGTCGATATGAAGCCGCTCGTTGATAAGGAAGCAGACCTTGAAGCTCAGGGCTTCACCGATCACCTGCTAAGCCTTGCTCGCGTTGGTGATCGTCAGGTCGGCCTTGCTTTCGCAACGTCAAACCCGATCATGTATTACAATGCCGATCTGGTTAAGGCTGCGGGCGGCAACCCAGATACACCGCCAACCACTTGGGACGAGGTGATCGAGCTCGGCGGCAAAATCAAGGCACTCGGCAACGGCAATGAAGGCATCGACTTCCGCTGGCAGGGTGACGACTGGATGTTCTCAGCGCTGCTTTTCGGCGCGGGCGGCACCATGCTCACTGAAGACGAAAAGAAGGTTGCCTTTAATGGACCGGAAGGCCTTGAAGCCTTCAAACTCGTTGATCGCTTGGTGAAAGAAGGCGGCATGCCAGTTCTGACCAAGGCTGCGGGTGAACAGGCTTTTGCTGCTGGTAAGGTAGGCTTCGCATTCCAGACCACTGGCGCACTGCGCAACACGATCAAGAATGTTGGCGATAAGTTCGATATGCGCACCGCCAAGATTCCACTGCTTAACCCTGAAAAGGGTCGTTTGCCAACGGGTGGTAATGCAGTTGTCATCCTGACCGAAGACCAGGCAAAGCTTGATGCAGCCTGGAAATTTGCCAAATTTGCTGCAGGCCCATACGGCGCATCGGTCGTTGTACCAGGTACCGGCTATGTGCCGAACAATGAACTGGCTGCGAAGTCGGATGAATATCTCGGCAAATTCTATGAAGAAAATCCGCTCTTCAAAGCTGGTCTGAGCCAGATGTCGATCATGATCCCTTGGTATGCATTCCCAGGCTCGAACGGCGTCAAGGTAACACAGACCATTGTCGACAACCTCTCGCGTGTTGTTGAGCAGTCCGCAACGCCTGAAGATGCTCTTGCCGATGCATCGAAAGAAGTTCAGCGTCTGCTGCCACGCAAATAGCTTCACAAAACAAAAAGGCCGCGCGGGATTGTCCAGCGCGGCCTTTTCTTTTCAAAAACGAAGATCAGAAGGTCCAGTTTCTTGCCTTCGAGAACAGGAAATCACGGAAAGCATGAAGCTTGGCAGAATTCTTCAGCGCTTCCGGATAACAGAAGAACGTGTCGAAGGATGGGATTTCCTCAAGCTCAGGCAAAAGCTGAACGAGACCGGATTCCTTGTCCGCCATATAGTCAGGCAACACCGCAATTCCGACACCACGCTGGACCGCACGACGAATGGAAAGCAGATTATTCACCTGCAAAACCGGAATGCGTGAGCTGCCATCGGACCGACCAGCGATCTCGAGCCAGTTCAATCCTGTCAGATAGCTTGGAGCAGGCTCACCGAATGTCACAACCCGATGCTGGTCGATCTCGTCTATGGAATTCAGCTTCCCATATTTCGAGACATAACCCGCAGAGGCATAAACATGCATATGCACGGTGAACAGGCGGCGCTGGATGAGGTCAGGCTGCTGGGGCTGGCGCAAGCGGATTGCGCAATCCGCATGACGCATGGTCAGGTCCAGTTCCTCATTATCGAGGATCAGCTGCAGCTGAATATCCGGGTAAAGCTCGACGAACTCCTGAATGCGCTCGATCAGCCAGCCCGAGCCAAGACCAACCGTCGTGGTCACACGCAGGCGACCCGTCGGCTTTTCCTTGCTTTCCGCAAGTTTGGAGCGGACATTTTCGAGCTTCATCAGCACGTCATGCGCCGTGCGATAGAGCGTTTCGCCTTGTTCCGTCAGAATAAGCCCGCGCGCATGGCGATGAAACAGCGGAACGCCGACATCCTGCTCAAGCGCGCTGACCTGACGCGAAATAGCCGATTGCGACAGATGCAATGTCTGCGCGGCATGGGTAAAGGACCCCGCTTCCGCGGCAGCATGGAATATGCGCAGTTTATCCCAGTCGAGCGGTGCGACCACCTTCTCCCCCTCTCGTTACTCCGCAGCTTCGTGCAGCGGTTCCTGTGCAGCCAACCAGCGCTCTGCTTCCAGAGCAGCCATGCAACCCATACCTGCTGCCGTTACAGCCTGCCGGTAAATATCGTCCGTAACGTCACCGGCGGCAAAAATGCCTGGAACGTCAGTGGCCGTTGAATCAGGCGCAGTCCAAAGATAGCCGTTTGGCTTCTGCTTGAGTTTGCCCTCGAACAAAGAAACAGCAGGTGCGTGGCCAATGGCGATGAAAACGCCATGTACGTCGTGAACAGCCGTTTCGCCCGTGACAACATTCTTGAGGCGCACGCCGGTCACTGTCGCGCCCATCGGCGGCTTGGCCTCGGTGCCGACGATTTCGTCGATGACGCTGTTCCAGACGACCTTAACATTGTCGCGGTTCAGCAGGCGATCCTGCATGATCTTTTCTGCACGGAAGCCTTCGCGGCGATGAACAACGGTTACGCTCTTCGCAATATGCGAAAGGTAAAGTGCTTCCTCGACAGCGGTATTACCGCCACCGACAACCACAACTTCCTTGCCGCGATAGAAGAAACCGTCACAGGTCGCACAAGCTGAAACGCCGCCACCCATGAAGGTCTGTTCGCTCTCAAGCCCCAGCCATTTTGCCTGCGCACCGGTCGCAATGATCAGCGCATCACAGGTGTAAACCGTGCCGGAATCGCCAATCAGGCGGAATGGCCGCGATTTCGTATCGACCTCTGTGATGATGTCATAAAGAATTTCAGCGCCGACATTCTGAGCCTGCGTTGCCATCTGATCCATCATCCATGGACCCTGAACAGGTTCGGCATAGCCCGGATAGTTTTCCACATCGGTGGTGATCATCAGCTGACCACCCTGCTGCAAACCGGTAATGATGATCGGCTTGAGCATGGCGCGCGCTGCATAAATGGCTGCTGTATATCCTGCCGGACCTGAGCCGATGACAATGACGGGCGCGTGACGCTGTGACATGGGTAGTTCTCCGGTCCCAAAAATCGATTTAAATCGCGGACTTCAAGCTTACTAGAATCGCCTTCGCGCTCAGCTCTGCCAATGCCCTGATATTATGGCCAAGGTAGGTCTGCAAACTGGCCATTGCAAGGTTCGACCAGCATTTGAAGCCCGTTAGCCACAGCTTGTGACCTTTCGGCATGGCTATACGTCACACCACATTGCAGCTGGCAATTTCCCGCGTTAAACACACAGGATATGAAGCAGCTTCTAAAAAACGCTGGAGCCGACCGCCATCTATAAGACAGTCGCCAATATCTGTGCGCGTTTCGGCCTTGTTATGGCTGTTGCAATGCTGCTGCCTGCAGCCATCGATCTGCGCGACGGCAGCGATGACTGGCTGATTTTCGTGCGCTCTGCGGCAGCAACCGGCGCGCTATCCGCGCTGATCCTGTTTGCCACACAAAACCAAAACACACGCTTCACACCACGTCTTGGTTTTCTGTTGACTGCCTGCCTTTGGCTCACCGCAAGTTTTCTTGGCTCTATCCCGCTTTATTTTTCACATCTGCCGATCAGCTACGCGACGGCATTCTTTGAGGCCATGTCGGGTGTGACGTCTACAGGAGCTACAGCACTCACAGGCCTTGATGACATGCAGCGCGGTATTCTGCTGTGGCGCTCTCTGCTTTGCTGGATCGGGGGCGTTGGCTTCATCGGCTTGGCCCTCTTAATGCTGCCGTCGTTGCGAGCTGGTGGTCTGGCGCTGTTCCATATGGAAAACTCGGACAAGTCGGAAAAAATTCTGCCGCGCATGAACCAGATCGCGCTTGGCATTATTTTGGCTTATCTCACCCTGACAGCCGCCTGCATGATCGCTTATTTCGCTGTCGGGATGAGCATCTTCGATGCAATCAATCATGGTTTGGCGACGGTTGCGACGGCCGGTTTTTCGACCCATGATAATTCGTTCGGCTTTTATCAAGGCAACCGAATGTTGCTGGTTGTTTCGACAGTTTTCATGGTGCTGTCGGCCCTGCCGTTCGTTTTATACATCAAGGCATTTATGCCACGCCGTACAGAACTGCTGAAAGATCCCCAGGTGAAACTCTTCTTCACCATCGTAATCGGTTTCAGCTTCGTTCTCGCTGTCGTGCTGCGCCTTGGTTCTAACGTTCCATTTGGCGATGCTCTGATTTCAGCTTCGTTCCACTTTGTCTCGGTCATCACAACCACTGGCTTTACAACCGAAGATTACTCACTGTGGGGACCACCCGCGATAGGCATCTTTTTCCTCGCGTCTTTTCTGGGCGGCTGCGCAGGCTCGACGTCCGGCGGCATCAAGATGAACCGTCTCATCATCCTGTGGAGCTTGACACAAGCCAATCTGGCACGCCTCGTCATGCCCCACGCTGTCATCAAAATCCGGTACGGTTCATCAGAAGTGTCTGGCGAGATCGCCCAGAACGTATTGCTCTATCTGTTTCTCTATATCGCATCGCTCATTATCGGCGCGGTTTTGCTCGCTTCACTTGGCCTCGACTTCGTATCGGCCTTCACTGGCGCACTGACCGCATTATCCAATGTTGGCCCCGGATTCGGCGATACAATTGGTCCTGTGGGCAATTTTTCGACGATCCATGACCCCGCACTTTGGGTGCTCTCGTTCCTCATGTTGGTCGGCCGCCTCGAGCTCATAACCATATTTATCCTGTTCACACGTACTTTCTGGATGCGCTAACAACGCTTTAGGCGGTTTACATCCTGTCGTTTCTTTTGGTATGAGCAGGATTAGATTGCGCTATACCAGCGCTGAGTGTTTTATAATTACAACCGACTGAAATATCCTTGCGCGCGGAGTTTTGCATGCCTATCAAGGCTGATCTGGACGATATCGATTGGAAAATCCTTCGGGAGCTCCAGAATGACGGGCGCATCACCAATGTCGAACTCGCTGAACGGGTCGGAATCTCGGCCCCTCCTTGCTTGCGTCGTGTACGCAAACTCGAGGAAAGCGGCGTTATTCGTGGCTATCGCGCAATCCTGAATGGTAATGCGCTCGGCCAGGATCTGGTGGCTTTCTGCTCGGTTGGCTTGCACCGTCAGGCTGATGCCGATCTCAAGGCATTTGCGGAGAAAACGAAGCAGTGGCCTCTGGTACGCCGCGCATGGATGGTTTCTGGCGAATCCGACTTCCTGCTTCATTGCGTTGCACGCGACCTCAACACCTTCCAGACTTTCGTCATTGAAGAGCTGACCGCGGCCCCAAATGTGGATTCAGTACGCACAGCGCTGACAATTCGTCCGGTCAAGGACGAGCCGCTGATGATTCTCTGATAAGATAAGTATTCCATAGGAGAGCGACTGCGTTCCGGCGCAGTCGCTCTTTTTATTTGGAATTAAGTTCAGCTGTTAAAGACACGCTCATAAACGGCGCTGATAGAGTCCGCTTCTTTTTCGAGCGGAAATGCTTCATGCACATGGGCAAGGGCATTTTCACCATGGCGCTGCGCCATAGCCGGATCGGCAAGATATGGCTCAATCGCATCGCGAAGCGCATCGCCATCACCCGCTGCAACAAAGCTGCCTGTGCCATCCACGATCATTTCGGCATAAGCGCCGGCATCACTTGCAACGACCGCAGTTTTTGAAGCCATTGCTTCCAGCGGGGTCAGGCCAAAACCTTCGTTACGCGATGGCGCAACATAAAGCGTCAACCGGCGGTACCAGACACGGATATCTGGCACTTCACCTAAGATAAGAATACGATCCTGAAGACCTGCAGCAGCAATCCGCGCTTTCAGATCATCCTCGAACGACTGATGTTCGGACGTTGTGCGACCGGTAATAATTGCCGTCCATTCCGGATATTTGGGTAAAAGTGCGATCATGGCGTCGACAAAAAGGTCGGTGCCTTTGGAATGACGCACACGCCCAAAACAGCCAACGGCATATTTGCCCGGCAACCCTGATGCGCTGAATGCATCAGCCGCATCGACGGGCGGATGAAAACGCTCAAGATCGACACCATGCATAATCACATCATGCGGCACTTGAAGAAAACTGCCCGACCGGCCACTGGTCGCAATCACCGCATTCATACGACGGATCAGCCATTTGGTGAAAGGCTTGTGGTCACGCTGCGCAGCTGAGGTGAATACCAGTCGAAGCTTCATACGCAGAATATCGCGCATGAAAATACCCGCCAGCATTTCGATGTTGCGGCGTGCATGCCAGATACGAAAACGGCGTTTGGCAGGCTTCTTCCAGAACGAGAAAAGTGCTGACCAGCCCAGATGCGGCAGGCTGTCAGGAAGTCCCGGCCCCATTGTTGCAATGCCCAATCCCTTTGCGCGTTGCAAAGGGATGAGCTGTACGATGGTCGAAGTCACACCCGAAAGGCGGCGCTTGAAGTTCGGCGCTACGACTTCCACCTGTTCAATGGGAACGGGCACGTTCCGACTCAAGCGAACTTGAAGCCGAGAATTTCGTAGGAACGCGAACCGCCGGGTGCATTGACCTCAATGGTATCGCCTTCACCCTTGCCGATCAGCGCACGCGCGATCGGGGAAGAAATCGAAATACGACCTTCCTTCACATTGGCTTCCTGATCGCCAACGATCTGATAGATTTTTTCTTCTTCGGTATCTTCATCAATAAGCGTGACGGTGGCGCCAAACTTGATCTTGTCGCCGGTCAGCTTCGTAACGTCGATAACTTCTGCGCGGCCAACGAGGTCTTCCAATTCGTTGATTCGACCTTCATTGAGGCTCTGCGCTTCTTTTGCTGCATGATATTCGGCATTTTCAGACAGATCGCCATGTGCACGCGCTTCAGCAATTGCCTCAATGATCCGCGGGCGTTCATTTTGCTGACGCGTGCGGAGTTCTTCCTTGAGGTTTTCGAAACCGCGAGGGGTCATTGGGAACTTTTCCATACCCAGTCCAGTCCTTTCCATCGCCCGCCGCACGTCCCTCCAGGATGAGCGCGACGGCAGTTTGGTTGCCCGCCTGATCTTGAGCCATGTTTGGCACAAGACACCCGCCCGGGAGGTGAATTCACCCGCCGGTACACAAAAAGAAAACGGTCACCGAAGCACACGCTTCGGAACCGTTCAAAGTGATGTTGCTTAAACTATAGCATTTTCGTCGATCATTTCACGAAGAAAAATTTAAGCCTGTTAATTGTATCCAAAACCGCAGCTATTTTGCGGATACAGGCCAGCTCGCTGGCCACTTTTCGGGGCCGTCCGCATAATTGCCATCGCAATCGCCTTTCGAGCGTTCTTCAACGAGCACAAAGCGAACCTTGCCCTCCCCGTCGTCAGTCGCTTTCCAGACGTCATAGATGCCGCAATCACCCAATCCCCTGCCCTTGAAGAACGCTGTGATCGTTTTATTCGACTGCGACCAATCAATATTCCAGGCCTGGTCCGTTGTGCTTGGTCCAGCATCTGAAATGGTCGGCAGCGAAATTGGAACGACCTGATTCTCGCTCTGGCTATAGAATACGTAAGACTGATTATATGCCCCAGGAGAACCACAGGGCATTCCGATCAGATTAAGCCCATCCGCAATCTTTGCATTAAAACCGCCACCGGAGCTGAACGAATCCCCGTTCGATGTTCCGCAAACGCCATCCTCGTCAGTGAAGTCTTTGCGGACTTGTTCGGGAATCTGCTGAACATCCTTGATCAATGTCACATCAGGCGCAGGCGGGGCTGACTTGGCACCTTTGGCTTGAAGTGCATCAACCGTTCCCGCACGCGATTGCTGTTCGTCAATATAGATCAAGCCTCCCACAAAACCGGAAAGCGAATAGTTCGAAACCTTGCCTGCGAATTTAAGCTGCAGCTTCTGACCATTCCTCATCGCTTCAATCAATTTGGCGACCGCGTCCGCATCTCCATAGTTGAGTTGTTCATCCTGTAACTTCATGACTGACGCATCGACACTCAAAGCGGGCTTGCCATCAATCGATAGCTCCAGCTTACCCGACACTTTCGATGGGTCGATATAAGAGAGTTGAAGTTCAGGCTTTGCGCCCACAGCACGACCGCGATAAATGCCCAATCCCGGCGCACCGTCACTGGCAACTGGCGTCAGAGACAATGTGCAATTCTGCGCGAAATCACACAGGACGGATGTATCGCGGATCAACTTGTAGGCGGCGTAAGAGACGCCAAGACTGCTCAATATCGACGTAAAAACCGTCCCGGCCAGCAAGATAGCTTTACTGCTCTTTTTCAATGAAAGCATAAACAACTCCCCGCGTATAAATATTTGCTTTCTTATGTGCAGCAGTGTCGCAGTGAAACTACTACCTTGCCGATTATCCCGAATATTCTCTATAGCATATCCTGCCCCGGGAAGATGATCCAAATGAAAGAGGGCAGTTCTCTTTAGAGCACCCTCTGCGCTTCAAGAAGCCAAGAGCCGCTTAAAGAATTATTTGGTGGGATGAGGCAGCAATGACGCGCGTTCAGGCAAATTTACTTCTCCTTTTGGCGGGCGTCATTTGGGGTATGGGCTTCGTCGCGCAGTCTACCGCAATGGCAAGCATAGGCCCCTTTTTGTTTATCGGTGTCCGTTCAGCCATTGCCGCCCTGACCGTGCTACCATGGTCAATCGCCGAAAGCAGACGCTCACCGCACAAGCTCAAAGGCTCGAACTATCTTTACTTCATGGTCGTTGGAGCAACGCTTTTTATCGGTCTTGTGCTGCAACAGATCGGACTGATCACCACCTCCGTCACCAATGCCGGGTTCCTGACAGGTCTTTACGTCGTGATGGTACCGGTGCTCGGCGTGATTATTTTCCGCAGCTGGCCACATCCTGTTGTCTGGCCAAGCGCTATCGCCTGCCTCACAGGCATATTCCTGTTATCAGGCGGGGAACTAAGCGCTCTCAAGCAAGGCGACTGGCTTGTCATTGCCGGTGCTGTTTTCTGGGCCATGCAGGTTTTGTTGATTAGCCGTGCCAATCGCGCAGGCCGCCCGATCACGCTGAGCTGCGTTCAGTTTGCGACCGCCGCAGTCGCAGGCTTGCTGATCGCCGCAGCAATTGAAGACATTAACTGGAACGTCATCGCACTCACCTGGAAAGAACTGCTGTCCACAGGCGTCTTTTCATCCGGCATTGCCTTCACGCTGCAAGCCATCGGCCAACGCTACACCACCTCGGCGCAGGCTGCGATTTTCCTGTCGTCCGAAGCGATCTTTGCAGCAATGTTTGGCGCAATTTTCCTTGGCGACCGGCTGACATTCATTGGCTTTATCGGTTGCGGTCTGCTGTTTACAGCGATGCTTGCTGTCGAACTGGTTCCGATGTTCTGGAAACGTAAAGCGGAACCAATCCCGGCAGCTGCTGAATAATCACCCTCGGAAAATAAGGGCCGCCCCGCCTGCGATCAGCGCAAAGCCAAGAACATGATTCCAGGTGAAGGCTTCTTTGAGATAGAAGATCGAGAACAGGCTGAATATCACCAGCGTGATTACTTCCTGCATCGTCTTCAGCTGCGCGGCTGAATAGACTTCATGCCCGATGCGATTTGCCGGCACTGCCAGACAATATTCAATCAGAGCAATACCCCAACTGATGAAAATGACAGTGACCAGAGGCGTACTGGTGAACTTGAGATGCCCGTACCAGGCAAAGGTCATGAAAACATTAGAGCCGATCAGAAGCAGGATCGGCAGAACACTTGGCGACATCAGTGCTGACATGGAAAGAACTTTGGGGACCGGAAGAACACTGTCGCGGCTTGGCCCGAAACCGCTTTTAAGCGTTAGCACAAAGCCATGAAGATTTCGTCGGACTTATGACCATCAATTGGGCGATAAATCACCTTATTTGCGCCGCAGCTCTTAACAGGCTCACTGACTGTTCGTTTACGCTTATCGGCTAATATGAACGGAAGCCCGGTTCCAAAATGAAAGGCAGGGGCATGAGTTTTGCGTTGTCCGCTCGCTTTCAACATTACGTATTACCGGCATCTCTTGCGCTGTTCACACTTGTTGCAGGCTGCTCCGGAGAACGGCCGCCGCGACCGCAGGCAGATATTGGCAACGCCGATGTCATGGTCCCGCCTGCCCCTGTTGCTTCGGTGAACACACCGCAGGAACAACGTGTCGTGGGGTTGGCGGAGGAAATCGAAAACAACGCCAATGAAATGACGACACAGAGCCAGCCGCATTACACTGGCGATTACGGTTTTGCGACTTCTGTACAAAACCCCGTCAGCACTGCGGAAAACATCTATACGATGTCTAATTCCGAAGCCGCTTGCCGAACCCGGCTAAAGCGCCTCGGTGTTGTCTTCACTGAAAAATCACCCATTAATCAAAGCGGCAGCTGTCGTATCGATAACCCTATTGAAGTCAGCGGCTTCAACAGTGGGGCCATTGCTTTCAAACCTGCCGCGACTTTGAATTGTCAGGTGACAGAAGCCTTTGCGCGCTGGATCAAGGGCGACCTGCAGCCATCTGCACGCCTTCGTTATCTGTCCGGTATCAACACCATTCACAATGCCGGTGGCTATTCCTGCCGCACAATGAACCATCGCCGTGGCGCCAAGATGTCGGAGCATTCTCGCGGCAATGCGATCGATGTCACCAAGATCGTTCTGAATAACGGCAAGAGCATCACGGTGCGCAAGCCCGGCTTCTTTGCTTTCCGCGAAAAAGGCTTGCTCAACAGCGTGCGCTCGGACGCCTGCTCCTATTTCACAACCGTTCTCGGGCCTGGCTATAACCGCGAACATGCCGACCATTTTCACTTCGACCTGATGCAGCGACGCAGCGGCCACCGTGCCTGCAAGTAGTAAAAAAGCCCGGATCACCCGGGCTTTTTCGATTCTATTTCATCAGCTTAGCGAAACAGGCTGAATCAGTTCCCGAACTTGCTTACTCAGCCGGAACTGGTGTCGGCTGGCCACTCTTGTCGAGCGCCACCATGACGAATTCGCCATGTGTAACCAGATCCATTTCGTCAGCTAGATAACGCTGAGCCCACGCTTCAACGCGCAGCGTAATCGAGGTGCGACCAACGCGCGTAATCTCGGTATAAACACAAAGAACGTCGCCAATCTTGACCGGCTTGGCGAAAGACATTTCACGCACCGCAGCTGTTACAACGCGGCCCTTGGCACGTTCTGCAGCACGAATGCCGCTGGCCGTATCCATCTGCGCCATAACCCAGCCGCCGAAAATATCACCAGCCGAATTGGTATCTTTGGGCATGGCCTGCGTGCGTACAGTCAACATGCCCTTTGGCGCATTAATATCGTTCATCAGTAGGTCCTTCGATCACCAGAGGCGCATCCCAAACCGCATGAAGCGGTTTCGTAAAAGATGCACGTCAAAACAGAAAACTAGAGTCATCGCTGAGTATGCTGCAAGCCTCTCCAAAGGGAAAGTGCGACATGCGCACCGCAGCCATGCAAATCAGGCACGAAACACCTATAAAAGTTAAACTCTTAATTATTAATCATACCGTAAATATTCATATTGGCTTTAAAGTAATAATAACAATTATCTGCTATGTATAAATTCATGTAATACATATCAGGGGCTAAAATGAAGATTATTATTACATCATCTATTGCTACATTAGCAGTTTTATTTGCAACGAATGCTGAAGCATATAGTGGCCTTGCAACCGCGAATATAAATCTCCGCACTGGCCCCGGCACACAATACCCATCAATGGGTAGAATTCCGAATGGTGTCCTTCTCAACGTTGCAGGCTGCACCAGCGGATATGGTTGGTGTCGCGTCAACTATGCCGGCCTCGACGGCTGGGCTTCTTCAAATTACATCGCTGTACAAACCGGTGGTGGCGGCTACACGACCAACGACAATTTCGGCTCGACTGCCGCAGCCGTCGGCATTCCCCTGATTGCCGGACTGGTGGTCGGTTCGGCAATAAACAACAATCGATGGGACGATGGTCCAAATTGGGGACCAGGATGGGGTCCACGCCCATACCGTTCCGGCTGGGGCCCCGGTCCTTATCGTCCGGGCCCAGGTTGGCGCGGGCCCGGCCAGTGGGGTGAACCACATCCACATTGGGGCGATCGTCCCGGCTGGCGCGACCACCCCGGCTTTCACCCAAATGTCTACGGCCCCGGTGATCGCTGGCGTCCACGCGGGCCACGGTGATTGCCACCTCCTGACAGCCTGATGTCAGGAGCCATATAGAATTGCGACGCGGCGCACCGGATTTGTTCCATATTTTGATCCGGGCGCCCTTTTCATTTGTGCCGTGAAATTCCATATTGGGACCATGGCTTCCTCAAAAGACAAATACACTCAGGATTCGCATGATGAAACTCGCGGCTTTGGCGAAGCGCCTCAGTCCGGTTTCTCAGGTGCGCCGCTTTCAGGTTCAATTTCCGACTGGGCGAAAGAGATAGGGGATGAGGCTGAAAAACCTCAACCTAAAGCCAAATCACCCAAAGCGGCGAAGACACCGAAAAAGGTGCCTGAACGCAGCAAAGAAGCGACGCGCAGCGCGCGCGGTACATCCATGGGCGGCGCGGCCTCCGCTAAGGAACGCGCAGCCGCGGGTCTTAATCCCGTGGCGGGCCTTGATATAAGCCTCGAAGACGCCACGGCTCTTAATCCTTCAGGCGCCACGGCTACCGTCAAAGCGCTGTCTGATCTGATTGAATCCGGCAATCCGCTGTTCAAGAATGGTGAGCTTTGGACACCGCACCGCCCTGCCCGTCCGGCCAAATCCGAAGGCGGGATTGCGATTGAGATGGAATCGAGCTTCGAGCCATCTGGCGACCAGCCGACAGCGATCCGCGACCTGATCAGTGGCTTGAACGACGAAGATCGGACACAGGTTTTGCTCGGCGTCACCGGCTCCGGTAAGACCTTCACAATGGCGAAGGTCATTCAGGAAACGCAGCGTCCGGCGCTTATTCTTGCGCCGAATAAGACGCTTGCGGCGCAGCTTTACGGCGAATTCAAAAACTTCTTCCCGAACAATGCCGTCGAATATTTCGTTTCCTATTACGATTACTATCAGCCCGAAGCCTATGTGGCGCGGTCGGACACCTATATCGAAAAAGAATCGACCGTAAACGAACAGATCGACCGGATGCGCCACGCAGCAACGCGAGCGCTGATCGAGCGCGATGACGTCATCATCGTGGCATCAGTTTCGTGCATTTACGGTATCGGTTCGGTCGAAACCTATACGGCCATGACGTTTGAGATGAAGATCGGCGACCGGCTCGACCAACGCCAGCTTCTCGCCGATCTTGTGGCACAGCAGTATAAGCGGCAGGACATCAACTTCGTCCGCGGCTCATTCCGCGTGCGTGGCGATACAATTGAAATCTTCCCGGCCCACTTGGAAGACCGCGCATGGCGTATCTCGCTGTTTGGCGACGAGATTGAAACCATCGCCGAGTTTGACCCGTTGACCGCTCAAAAGACCGGCGATCTTCAGTCAGTCAAGATCTATGCGAATTCGCACTATGTGACACCACGCCCAACGCTCAATCAGGCTATCAAGTCCATTCAGGAAGAGCTGCAGCATCGTCTTGCGGAACTCACCCGCGCAGGTCGTCTGCTCGAAGCGCAGCGCCTTGAACAGCGCACGAATTTCGACCTTGAAATGTTAGAGGCAACCGGCGTCTGCAACGGCATCGAAAACTATTCGCGCTATCTCACCGGACGCCAGCCGGGCGAGCCGCCACCGACCCTATTCGAGTATATCCCGGACAATGCTCTGGTCTTCCTCGACGAAAGCCACGTCACTGTTCCACAAATTGGTGGCATGTATCGCGGCGACTTTAGGCGCAAAGCAACATTGGCCGAATATGGTTTCCGCCTGCCATCCTGCATGGATAACCGCCCGCTGCGCTTCGAAGAATGGGACGCCATGCGTCCGCAGACCATCGCGGTTTCGGCAACGCCCGGTAAATGGGAAATGGAAGAAGCTGGCGGCGTATTTGCCGAACAGGTCATCCGCCCGACCGGCCTGATCGATCCGCCAGTAGAAGTGCGTCCTGCGAAAAGTCAGGTAGATGATGTGCTGGGCGAAATCCGCGAAACTGCGCGCAAGGGTTATCGTACGCTCTGCACGGTGCTGACCAAGCGCATGGCGGAAGACCTGACCGAGTATCTCCACGAACAGGGTGTTCGCGTGCGTTATATGCACTCGGACATCGACACGCTGGAACGCATCGAAATCATTCGCGATCTGCGCCTTGGCGCTTTCGACGTGCTGGTGGGTATCAACCTGCTGCGCGAAGGTCTCGATATTCCCGAATGCGGGTTCGTCGCCATTCTTGATGCTGACAAGGAAGGTTTCCTGCGTTCGGAAACGTCTCTGGTGCAGACGATTGGTCGTGCGGCGCGTAACGTTGACGGCAAGGTCATTCTTTACGCCGACAATATCACCGGTTCTATGCAGCGCGCGATGGATGAAACCAGCCGCCGCCGCGAAAAGCAGGAAGCCTACAATCTTGAGCATGGCATCACGCCTGCCTCGGTGAAGAAGAATATATCGGACATTCTGAACTCGGTTTACGAGCAGGATCACGTCCGCGCCGATATTTCGGGCTTTGCCGAAGAAGGCTCGATGATGGGCAACAATCTTGCTGCCCATCTCGAACATCTTGAAAAGCAGATGCGCGATGCCGCCGCCGATCTCGACTTCGAAAAGGCAGCGCGTCTGCGTGATGAGGTCAAGCGTCTGCGCGAAATGGAACTGGCGATTGCCGACGATCCAATGGCGCGGGAAGTGGAACTTGAAAGCCCTGTAACTGGCCGTACCAAGGGCCGTCACAACGCGGGCCGTAAGGTTCACCGCACGGTCGATGACGAGCCGAAGAAGTCGCTTTTTGCCAAGCCTTCGCTCGACAACATGGGACCGGGCACGGACATGGCCAAACCGCTGTTCCGCAAGAACACGCTGGATGAAATGACTGTCAAGCGGACAGAAAAACCGGCAGGTGCGGATGAAGCTCTTCTTCGCCGCGAACGTTCAGGCATCGGCTCTTATGAAGACCCGGCTGAAACCGCCCGCAAGAAGCGTCGCCCCGGCAAGACTGGCCGACCGGGGCGGTAATATCGCAAAGCTCGGAGGCTGCTTCTTACCAGCCTTCGATTACGATCTTACCCTTGGCCTTACCGCTTTCAAGCACAGCATGAGCTGCCTTGAGATTTGTGGCGTTGATCGGGGACAGCACGTCCGTCACAGTCGTTTTGATTTTGCCTGCATCGATCAGGCGTGCAACTTCATTCAGAAGTTTGCCCTGCTCATCCATGTCGGCAGTTTCAAAAATTGGACGTGTGAACATCAGTTCCCAGTGCACTGACACGGACTTGCGCTTGAATGGCATGATGTCAAGCTTGTCCGGATCGTCAATCAGACCGAACCGTCCCTGTGGTGCGATCAGTTCAACGATTTCGCTAAGATGATCCAGCGTTTGCGTGGTCGAGAACACAAAGGCTGGCGCACCAATCCCCAAAGCCTCGACCTGCTCTGCCAAAGGCTTACTGTGATCGATGACATGGTGCGCGCCGAGCTGCTTGACCCATTCCTGGGTTTCAGGACGCGATGCTGTCGCAATTACAGTCAGATCGGTTAATGCACGAACGAGCTGGATCGCGATAGAACCCACACCGCCTGCCCCACCAACAATAAGCACCGCGTTTGCGGCACCGGGCACAGGCTTGCGCACATCAAGCCTGTCAAAGAGCATTTCCCAGGCAGTAATCGACGTAAGCGGCAAAGCTGCAGCCTCACTCTTGGCAAGCGATACCGGCGCTTGTCCAACAATACGCTCGTCCACGAGGTGATATTCACTGTTTGCACCCTGACGGATAAGTGACCCGGCATACCAGACCTTGTCGCCAGTCTTGAAGTTCTGGACCGCCTCACCGGTTTCAACCACCGTTCCAACCGCATCCCAACCCAGCACTTTCCATGTGCCTTCGTCTGCCGACGCACGGTTCCGGATTTTGTAATCGACGGGATTGACCGATATCGCCTCGACCTGCACCAGCAGATCACGGCCTTTCGCAACAGGCTTATCCAGTTCGACATCAACCAGCGAATCTGCACGGTCCAGCTTTCCGGCAGTTTGATAGGCTACAGCTTTCATAGTCTTTGCTCCATTTGCTATGGATCAAATATTAGACTACTATCTAAAAATGAAAATACGCACAAAAATCGCCCATAGTGACGATATCTGTACTTAGTATATAAAGGTTACTGTAATGACCAAGCCAAAGCACTCACGCTTCGATTGCAGTCCCGGCTGCGCAGTCGAGGCTGCCATCAGCCTCATCGACGGCAAATGGAAGAGTGTGGTGCTTTATCATCTTCTGGATGGAACGCTGAGGTTCAATGAATTGAGACGGCAGATACCGGGCGTTACGCAGCGTATGCTCACCAATCAGCTACGTGAGCTGGAAGAAGATGGCCTGATTGAGCGCAAGGTCTATGCGCAGGTTCCGCCCAAAGTGGAATATAGCCTCTCCCCACTTGGCCGCAGCATTGAGCCCATTCTTCTTGCGCTCAAAGACTGGGGTGACACCAATATCGAACGATTCAGCAAGCAACAGTCAACACAAACTGCGGCTTAAAAAAAGCGGCCCATGAAGGCCGCTCTTTTAGTTCAGTTATCTTACCGGCACTGACCACCGCCAGTAATGCGATAGCCTGCGCGTTCTGCTTCACAGCGGTTAGGGAATGTCTGCCTGTCGTTACCCCTGCGGGCGCAAACTGGCATATATTCCCGCGTGCAGGCACCAGCACCCGGCCCCGGACGACCCGGCCTGTTGCCTTGATGCGGCGGGCGTCCTGGCCGCTCTCCTCCCCAGCCCGAACCAGGTCCCGGCCTTGATGTGCATTGCCCGTTGCCGACGATACGATAGCCATCGGCCCGCGCCTGACAGGCATTACCAAACGTCTTGCGCGAAGACCCGCGCTCACCGCAAACCGGCGCGTAAATCATCGGGCACATTTGCGGCTGCGATGGGCCCGGCCTGACTGGTGGCCGATAATCAGGCCCACCTTCAGCGACGCAACCTGCAAGAAACAAGGCACCTGCCAATAGGCTCAAACGACTGATTCTGTTTAGAAGCATTGCTCTCTCCCTCTCCTGTTAACTGCTAAAATGGCACAGCGAAGAGGAAGAACAAGGATATATTCGCGTATATTCCGCTTCCCTCCGCGAAACTCATATCGACAAGTCAGAAACTTCCTTTACTCTGTCGGTAGCTTTCGGGGATGAATGGCGGAAAGGCTGCATGAAGCGTTCGCATCTGGCTATAGCAACTGTCGCAGTTTTCCAGCTTCTTTGCTGGCCAGAAGCTATCAATTCCGCCTTTGCTGAAAATGGATCGGAAGCCGAAATCTATGGTCCACCGATGCCCCCCAAGAAAGCAGAACCCACGGTCGCACGAATCTGCGAATTGATTGAAGCGAGCGCCGAAAATCGCGGCATTCCAAAAGACTTCTTTGCACGGCTGATCTGGAAGGAAAGCCGTTTTGATCATCGCGCTGTCAGCCCTGTGGGCGCACAGGGCATTGCACAATTCATGCCCTATACGGCCAAAGAACGCGGTTTGGCAGACCCATTCGATATCGAACAGGCCATCCCGGCTTCAGCCAGTTTTCTCAGTGAACTGAAAGGCGCTTTCGGCAATTGGGGGCTCGCAGCTGCAGCCTATAATGCCGGGCCGACACGCGTCTCCAACTGGATGCGCTCAGGCGGCTTTCTTCCATTGGAAACCGAAGATTACGTGCTGGATCTGACTGGCGCTCCTGCCGATAACTTTGCGTCGGGCAATGAAATTACCAATCGTCCGCTTGATGCAAAACTCACCTTTACGGAAGCCTGCAAGCGTCTGCCCATCGTTAGAACAGCAACGATTCCCATGTCGCAGATCAAGCCGAAGCCATGGGGTATTCAAGTTGCCGGTAATTTCCGACGCAGCGTTGCCGTTAATCAATGGAGCAGGTTGCGTAAACAATTCTCGTCAGTACTCGCCGGGCATAACCCTGTCATCAGCCGCGTTCGCACACCGATGGCGCGACGTGGAATCTATGCGGTTCGTATCGGTGCAGATAGCCGTTCCGAGGCTGATAACATTTGCAGTAAACTTCGCGCAGTTGGTGGAGCCTGCATAGTTTTGCGTAATCGCTAAGCATATTCGAATGCTATACCATAGTATGATACGATATATTGCGACCAGAATGTTCTATTTTGGTATTAAACCGTCGTTATTCTCGTAATTTTTGTACAAATTCGTGACGATACCGTTTCAAAGATAACCAATCACATATTCTGTGAAGAATTTGCTTGCCAAACTACGCGGCATAGATCAGTCTTCGTTCGTCCGGGCAATTTGAGTACAAACGGAAGACTGGAAGAACGGCGCGCCGGAACCGCTAGAAGTTCCGGGTCGGGGAGTAATCTCTGGCAATGATCGGTTCCTTTCCAATGTCGAAAACTGCCTGCATGACCCTCTGCCGGGTGTGTGGTGCGTTCGGCAGAAGTTGTAATTCCACTGTTTTCTAAAAAAGCAGTGGCGCCAAGGAAAAGGAACGGATCCCATGGCACAGACCGGACAGGTCAAATTCTTCAACTCCGAAAAAGGTTTCGGATTCATCAAGCCAGATGATGGCGGCGCAGACATTTTCGTGCACATCTCCGCTGTTCAGGCGTCGGGTTTGGCCGGACTTGCTGACAATCAGAAGGTTTCCTACGAGACGGAACCGGATCGTCGTGGCAAAGGCCCTAAGGCTGTAAACATTACCGTTACTGAGTAATCGTTTACCCAAAAAGATCTATGCCCCGGCCAACGCCGGGGTTTTTTATTGGCCAATCATTGGCCCAATATGCGCTCTAAAAACCCCTAGCTTAAAACGCGCGAAATATTACCAGCACGGTATTTAATTTACCGCTCATCAGCAGATTTCGCCGCGCCTTCACCATTGTTCAGCCTCCATTCATGTCGAGAATATTAACTTGATATTCATGATTGATGCGATGTGCCGACCGGCCCGCAGCATCGCCGAAATTGCAGTTGTGCTTCTGAAGGAGCGGACAATGAACAAACTACTTAAAACAGCTATTCTGGCAGTTGCCTCGATAGCAGCAGTCTCAGCACCGCTGGCAGCGGCTTCGGCAGACTCCTGGGGCCGTCGCGGCTGGGATCGCGGCGACTGGAACCGTGGTGGATGGGATCGCCCATACCATCGTCATCGTGACCGCACGGGTGATGCTGTTGCAGCTGGTGTAATTGGCCTCGCAGCAGGCGCATTGCTCGGCAGCGCTCTGAGCCAGCCACAGCCAACGTATGTGCAGCCAGCTCCGGTTTATGCGCCGCCACCACCGCCTCCAGCCTATTATCCAGCGCCGCCAGCACGCAGCGTGCAGTATCGCGTTGGGTATGAACCATGGAGCCGTGGCTGGTATCAGTATTGCTCGGACCGCTATCGCTCGTTCAATGCAAATACCGGAACCTATCGTGGTTACGACGGTCGGGATCATTTCTGCTCAGCAAACTAATCCTATACCAGACTAAAAAGAAAAATCCGTCTAATACAAAAACTCCATGAGTATGACTCATGGAGTTTCGATTAAGCCCGAGTGGCGATTGAATTTTTACAAAGCTTGATGCGTGAGCATCTTGAGCCGCCTTGTTATAAAAGGGCGGCTTTCTTGTATTCTTGTCCGAATATCATGCATATCCGATATTGTTCAGAAACGGATTGTTGCGGCGCTCTTCACCAAAACGGCTTCCCGTACCATGTCCGCATAGAAAGCCGACATCGTCGCCCAGCGGTAAAAGCTTTTCTTTGATCGAACGGATCAACGCGTCATGGTCTCCGCCCGGAAGATCGGTTCGACCCACAGACCCGTTAAACAGAACATCACCAACAATCGCAAAACGCGCTTCAGGGTTATAAAAAACCACATGACCCGGTGCGTGACCCGGGCAATGGAAAACGTCAAACACATGGCCAGCAACGGTGACTGTGTCACCTTCTTCGAGCCAGCGATCGGGCGTTATATTTCGTACACCTTCGGTTAAACCGTATTTCAGGCCAGTCGTGACCAGACTGTTGAGCAGAAACTCATCATCCTTGTGCGGGCCGATAACATCAACGCCCAAAGCGTCTCTAAGCTCAGATGCCGCGCCAGCATGATCGATATGACCATGCGTGATCCAGATCGCTTCAACTTCGACATTCTGAGAAGCGATTGCTTCCTTGATGCGCTCAAGATCGCCACCCGGATCAATCACCACACCCTTTTTCGTTTCCGCATCAAAAAGGATTGTGCAGTTCTGCTGAAATGGCGTCACCGGAACGATTATGGCCTGAAGTTGCCCCATGAAATACTCCATTTGGTCAGCATGATTGAAAAGGCTGCATATATTGCCGCCCCCCATCACATAATGCGGCATGACATGCTTGCAAAGCCCCTCAAACAAAACGGGCGGCCTTAAGCCGCCCGTTTTCCCCTCTCTCACGAAGGTCTGAAGCACATCTTGCCGGAAAACAGTTATTCTGCAGGATGCACTCAAAATCGGTTGTTGTCCCCACAACCGCGCTATTTGCTTACACTCAGGCTTTGCTTGCCAGCGAGTTCTTGATCAGCCCGATAATTGCCGTGAGGACGATACCGCCCACACCACCACCGGCCAGCTGGCCAACGACACCATTAAGAACAGAGTCCAACCCGCCACCGGACAGTAAAGGCAGAAGCTGACCAAGAATAACGCCACCAATGCCACCGGCAACAGTGTTTCCTGCGGTACCGAGGCTCAGATTCTTGACAGCACCAGCAATGTTGCCGCCGACTGCACCTGAAACAAGCTGGAGAATGATAGGCAGTAGAGATTCCATAATCGTCACCCCATCTGAGTTAAAAGCCGGAATAACGCGAATCCGACTTGGAAAATCTTGAACCGAAACTTCCCAATGTCAAACAATAAGCATTCACATAGTAAAAAAGCGGCTTAAAAGCCGCTTTTTTCTGTTTAAAACCTTATTACTCAGCAGCTATTCGCTTGGGCTGAACTTCGGCTGTATAGTCATTCATCAGCAAATTCGTAATTTCGCCTGGCTTGAAATGGTACTTGCCGATTTCAGAAACCGGCGTCACTTCGGCAGCCGTGCCGCACAGGAAGCATTCGCTGAATGTTTCCATTTCTTCTGGCATGATAACGCGCTCGATAACTTCCAGACCACGGCGCTTGGCGAGATCAATGATCGTGCGGCGCGTAATACCGTCGAGGAAGCAATCAGGCTTTGGCGTATGCAAAGCACCATCCTTCACGAAGAAGACATTGGCACCCGTGGCTTCAGCAACCTGACCACGCCAATCCAGCATCAACGCGTCGGCATAACCCTTGGCTTCTGCCGCGTGCTTGGAAATGGTGCAGATCATATAAAGACCGGCAGCCTTCGAGCGCGAAGGTGCAGTACGTGGGTCTGGGCGGCAATATTCAGCAATATCGAGGCGAATACCCTTCATTTTCTCTTCTGGCGAGAAATAGCTTGGCCACTGCCAGATCGCGATTGCCAGATGAATGCGATTGTTCTGTGCGGAAACACCGAGCGACTCCGAGCCGCGCCATGCAATCGGACGCACATAGGCATCTTCTGAGCCCTGCTTTTTCAGCAGCTCGCGGCAGGCATCGTTGATTTCATCCACGCTGTAGGGAATCTCGAAACCAAGAATTCGCGCCGATTCATGCAGACGCTCGGTATGCTCCGTCAGCTTGAAGATTTCGCCGCCATAAGCGCGTTCGCCTTCAAACACTGCACTCGCATAGTGCAGACCATGGGTCAGCACATGAACCTTTGCATCCTTCCAGGCGACGAACTCGCCGTCCTGCCAGATAAACCCTTCCCGTTGATCGAATGAAATCGCAGCCATTTTAGCTTCCTCAAAGTTGGGCTACGGTTTTTCCGCCCGCCCGTTTGCCCTGATGGGCCTTTCCCTAGTCTTTTCTCACCATTTAAATCGATATAACTGGTAAGATAGAGACGTTTTTCTTTGCCAAGACTGGCATTTTACAATCAAACACGCTGAGGTCAGCTCAAACAATTATGCTGAGATCAGACAAAGAATGCATGTAAAACAAAGATATTTCCGGCAATTACGGAAAATAACGCTCGCTATTGGTCATTACCGTCCTTAAGGGACAGTATGACACAGCTAACCGCGTAATTATCTCTCCTCCAACATGCAGCAGCGCAAACTTTATTCCAAAAAAACCGGTCTGCACTTCCCAAAAATTATCTTGGCGATTGAGTTATGTCAACAATGCTGACATATTTATCGCAACAGGATGGAGCTTCGATGTGAACTCGACGAATGATATGAACTACATAAGCAACCCTCTAACCTCTCTGGAGGCTGATGACCTCAACGTCATTGAGTTGCTGTTCTTTTCCTATCGCGATTTCACCGCCGACCCGGATCTGATCCTTGAAAAGATTGGTTTTGGACGCGCGCATCACCGTGTGCTGTATTTTATCAACCGTAAGCCCGGCATGACAGTAGCAGAGCTACTTGATGTTCTTCGTATCACCAAGCAAAGTCTGTCGCGTGTTCTCAAACAATTGATCGACACAGGTCACGTTGTTCAGGCTACCGGACTTCACGATCGCCGCCATCGCAAACTTTATCCCACGAACAGCGGACGACAACTCACACTCGCGCTTGCTCTGCCACAGTCGCGCCGCATCGCACGGGCATTGGAAGAATCCGGAGCGGCAGAACGCGAAGTTATTGAACGTTTTCTTTATAATATGGTCAATCCTGAGCGCCGCGCCCAGATCGATGATTTTGCAGCAACCGAAACGGCTGTGGAAGCATCTTAACCCCAACCTGAGAAGGCTGGGGGAGAACGCGCAACAATATAAGCCCCGCATAGACGCGCCGTCTTGCAGTGGCTAAGATGCGGTATGTTATGGAAGATCATGAAATGGTTTTCCTCCATATACGTGAAGTAAAAAGCCCAATGCCGTGCGGCATCCTTTGCACGGTAATTTGGCACAGGATGGGATCAAACGACGCCATGGCTGTAGAAGAATCGAACCTATCGGATGACGCGCCACATCTTCTTGTTGTCGATGACGACACGCGAATCCGTAGCCTTCTTTCACAATATCTGACGACGAGCGGCTTCCGCGTCACCATGGCAGGCAGCGCTGCAGAAGCGCGCCGCAAGCTTGAAGGCATCGACTTTGATCTTCTGATCCTCGACGTCATGATGCCAGGAGAAACAGGCGTTTCGCTGACCCGCTCGCTGCGCGAGCAGAAGAGCGTGCCGATCCTCATGCTGACAGCTCTGTCGGAAACAGACAGCCGCATTGACGGCCTTTCGGCCGGTGCAGATGACTATTTGCCAAAACCTTTCGATCCGCGTGAGCTGATCCTGCGTATCAACAATATTCTTCGTCGTGGCGCCACACCGGCCCAGCCGAAGATCGAGCAGATCGTTTTCGGCCCTTACACTTTCTTCATTCCACGTCGCGAACTGAAGAAAGGCACGGAAACGATCAAGCTTACGGATCGTGAGCAGGACATAATGGCGATTTTCGCCGAGCGTGCTGGCGAAACCATTCCACGTCATGAACTGACTGGTCAGGATGGCGATGTCGGCGAGCGCACGATTGATGTGCAGATCAACCGTCTGCGCCGTAAGATCGAACAGGACCCGGCCAACCCGGTCTGGCTGCAAACAGTTCGCGGCATCGGCTACAAGCTGAGCATCGAATAGTAATTCGAAGAGAGAAAGCGGAGCCTCGCAAATTTCAGAGCGTGACAAAAGCCATGCAACTAGCAGAACCGTCTGGAGTTATCTGAGACGATGAAGTCACCCTGGAAATCGATAACACGCTGGTTTGCGCGCAGAATGCCTAAAGGGCTTTATGCGCGCTCGCTCATCATCATCATTGCACCGATGGTTCTCCTTCAGTCAGTGATCGCTTATGTCTTCATGGAAAGACATTGGCAGATGGTGACTGAGCGGCTTTCAACAGCCGTTGTCCGCGACATTTCTGCGATTATCGACATTCTTGAAACCTATCCGCAGGAACCCGGATACGACAATCTAATCCGCCTTTCGCAGCAGCGCCTCGGGCTCAACATTTCGATCCTGCCTCCTGACCCGCTGCCCCCGCCGGGGCCAAAACCATTCTTTGCTATTCTTGATTACTTCCTGAGTGAAGAAATCACACGCCAGATCAACCGGCCCTTCTGGGTCGATACGGTGGGCGATTCTGATCTCATTGAGATCCGCATCAAGCTCGATGATAAAGTGCTGCGCGTCTTTGCACGCCGCAGTCAGGCTTATGCCTCCAATACCGGCATCTTCCTGACATGGATGATCGGCACGGCGCTTGTGTTGCTGATCATCGCCATCGCCTTCCTGCGCAACCAGATCAAGCCAATACAGCAGCTTTCACAGGCCGCTGAAAGCTTCGGTAAGGGCCGTCCAATGCCGGAAGGCTTCCGTCCGCATGGCGCGGAAGAAGTTCGCCGCGCAGGCATTGCCTTCATTCAGATGCGCTCGCGTATCGAACGTCAGATTGAACAGCGCACGGCAATGCTCTCAGGCGTCAGCCACGATCTGCGCACGATCCTGACCCGCTTCAAACTCCAGCTGGCGCTGGCTGGTCACTCTATCGACACGGAGCCGCTTAATCAGGATATTGCTGATATGCAGACCATGCTTGAAGGCTATCTGGCCTTTGCGCGCGGTGAAGGATCGGAAGAAGCAGCGACCTATGATGTGCGCCTACTTTGCGACAAGCTGGCCAATGAAGCGCGGTTGCGGGAGCGCGGGTTCAAGTATTCGATTGAAGGCGACAGCGAAGTGAATGTGCGCCCCAATGCCTTCTCGCGCCTTGTCAGCAATCTTGTATCGAACGCTTTCCGCCATGCGCAAAATGTCGAGTTGGCAATCACACATGATGAAGGCTGGCTGAAGATCGTCGTGGACGACGACGGTCCAGGCATTCCGGAAGATCGCCGAGAAGACGTGTTCAAGCCCTTTGTGCGCCTTGATGAAGCACGTACGCAGGATTCAGGCGGCACGGGTGGCCTTGGCCTCGCTATCGCGCGTGATATTGCACGAAGCCACGGCGGCGACATCGATCTGGAAGATGCACCAATAGGCGGGTTGAGGGCGATTATCCGCATTCCGGCTTAGAGCGCATCCCGAAAAGTGCGAAGCGGTTTTCGGAACAAGATGCGCGCAAAAACAAACAGATGTTGCGGCCCGAAAAGTGCGAAGCGGCTTTCGGAGCAAGGTGCGTTCAAAAACAAAGAGGTAGAGCATTTCCAATAATTCAATGAAAACCGGAAATGCTCTTAGTGATTGCACTAAACAGTGTCACGCACTCTAAACCTTGCTGATCGCCTGTCCCACAACATAACCGAGCGCCGTTGCAGCCAGGCAGACGAAGAGCGAAATGCCGACATTCATAAGAGCGCGACCCGGCATCCCAAGCCGCAGCAACTCGAACGTCTGTACACTGAATGAGGAAAAGGTGGTGAAGCCACCACAAATACCGACCATAAAGGCAATACGCCATATTTCGGGCACTTCGAAACGGCTTGATGCCATCGTCATGGCGCCAAAAAAGGCGATAGCAAATGAACCGATGATGTTGACGACGATCGTACCCCACGGCAAATCTTTGCTCACCGGTGTCAGCCAGATGGCAAACCAGTAGCGCAAAACACTGCCAAGTGCTCCACCGATGGCGACGACGATCGTTCCCTGCATCTGTTCCATTCCTATCCGTTGCTTGCGCGATCAATCGCACAGAACATGCGATATGCACAAATCACAGATAGAAGATCAGAATAGCTTAACGCCGTCTTGGACTTTTTTATCGATTGCGGCGAGAACAACATCGCCATTTTCGTCAGGAAAACCAAGTGTCAGCACTTCGGACATGAAAGGTCCGATCTGCCGTGGTGGAAAATTGACCACAGCCATGATCTGCCGACCGACCAGATCCTCCGGCTGATAATGCTTGGTGATTTGTGCAGACGACTTCTTAATACCGATCTTGTCGCCAAAATCGATCTTCAGCTTAAAAGCTGGCTTGCGTGCTTCCGGGAATGGCACGGCCTCAACGATGGTTCCTGTGCGAATATCGACCTTCTCGAAATCGGCCCAGTTGATCGTTTCAGTTCCGCTCATTTTATCCCCCCCGAAAGTAAAATCCCGGCGAACCCTGCCGGGATTTGAATTGATTATGCGCGTCCGACCGTCTCGAACAGCACGCTTTCCAGCGCTTCACGCGCACTGACACCGGACCAAACGACAAACTGAAACGCCTGGAAGTAGTTTTCGCAAGCTTCAAGCGCTGCCGAAAGCAACACTTCAACCTGACGGCTGGTCGGCTCCGCACCACCAGCAAGCAGAAGCGACTGACGATACATGATCGCGCCTTCCTGCTGCCAGAGATCGAAGTGGCCCATCAAAAGCTTTTCGTTGATGAGCGACAGCAACCGCATCACTTCATTGACCCGAGGTTCAGCAACCTTGATGTCAAAGGCACAGGCCAGATGCAGAGCTTCAAAGTCCTCCATCCAGGAGAACGAGATGTGGTAGTCAGTCCAGTTACCTGCTACCGAAATTGCAATTTCGTCGTCGCCAGTCCGCTCGAACGTCCAGTCGTTTGAATTCGCAACATGCTCGATCACATCCACTGGATGTGCTTCGCGTGCAAATTCAAGCTCAAGAAGGCTCATGTCCGTTTCCTGTTCTGGGAAGCGCCTCGAAAGACACCTCCAAATTCCCGGCGCGCAAGTTACTGCTCGCCCGTACCCGGCCCTGCACAAGAATAAGTGCAGAAAAACAGGCACGAATTGATCGGTTGAGGAACTGACATGCTTAGACAGCATGCAACGCCTCAATGGCACACGCACATACGCAACTGATACTGGAAAGCAGCCTGGAAGACGCGAAAACTAAAACTACAGCCTCTCGCCGCTGCCTACATGACCACATTACGAATCATGTAGTGTTTTCAGTCTATTGATGCTGAATCTGAACGCCAGCCCCTTTTATAAAAAGAGGCATTAAAGCATGTGGAAATATGATTTGAGCGGACCGCAACCCCTGCCTTAAGCGACTCTAAGACAAGGGTTTTTGGCACTTACAGCCTGTTAATAAAAAATTATGAATTATCTTTGGATTTAGCAGCCGAAGCAGAGGTTTTTGCCGTTTTGGCAGTCGAATCAACTTCGAATTTGGCAAGACGGGCTTCCAATGCTTCAATTTTAACAAGCAGAGCAGCGTTTTCAGCACGCGCCTTGATTGCCATTTCACGCACCGCTTCGAAGTCTTCACGCTGCACGACATCGAACGTATTGAGCACGCGTTCGCTCTGCGAGCGCAATGCTGTCTCTACTTCGCGGCGTACGCCTTGCGCAGCGCCTGCCGCATCAGTCACAAGCTTGGCGAGTTCATCGAGAACCCGGTTTGATCCGCTGGTCATGGCATTCTTTCCTATCTTCGATACGGTCTTGTTGAAAACCTGATTTTGAAATAGGGCCGTCTCGGTTCTGATGCAAGTGAAGCTGTATAAACGTGATGACTTGACCACTCAGATATCGTCGCGCATCTTCCGCCGGAAAATGGAGTAATTGAATGATAGAGACGTTGCTGCCGGTTTCGGCTCTGGCTTTTCCAAATATCGATCCGGTGATCTTCTCGGTCGGCCCCCTCGCCGTTCATTGGTATGGGCTGGGATATGTCGTCGGCATCATGTTCGCATGGTGGTACGGCAAGAAACTGCTACGCAATCATCGTCTGTGGGGTAATAATCAGCCGCCAATGCAACCCGAAGCGCTTGATGATTTCGTCATCTGGGCAGCGCTTGGCGTCGTGCTCGGCGGGCGTATCGGCTATGTGCTGTTCTATAACTTCTCCTATTATCTCTCCAATCCGCTGGCCATTCCTGCGGTATGGGATGGCGGCATGTCGTTCCATGGCGGAACCTTAGGCACCACAATCGCGATGATCTGGTTCGCGCGCTCGCGCGGCATCAAGGTCTGGAGCATGTTCGATGTGATTGCAGCAGGCGTCCCCGTCGGACTTGGCGTCGTGCGCGTGGCAAACTTCATCAATTCCGAGCTCTGGGGCCGTGTCAGTGATGTGCCATGGGCTTTCTATTTCCCAAATGGCGGACCAGAACCACGTCACCCAAGCCAACTCTATGAAGCATTCCTCGAAGGCTTTGTGCTGTTCTTCGTTCTTCTTCTGCTCGTGTGGGTTGGAAAAAAGCTGAAAGCCCCAGGCTTTATCGCTGGAACATTCGTCCTTGGTTATGGTCTCAGCCGCATTATCGTCGAGTTCTTCCGCGAACCGGATGCCCAGCTTGGCTATCTCTTCGGCGGCTGGCTGACCATGGGGATGATCCTATCGCTGCCAATGATGATCATCGGCCTTTGGGCCATGTGGCGTGCCAATCGGGCAGCAGCGAAGAATGCCTGAGGCAACACTGAAAGACCGGTTGAAACGATTGATCGGCACCACAGGGCCGATCAGCGTCGCCGACTACATGGCCGCCTGCCTTGGTGATCGGGAACAGGGTTACTACACCACACGCGAACCCTTCGGGCGGGACGGCGATTTCATCACCGCCCCAGAAGTGAGCCAGATGTTCGGCGAACTCATCGGCATCTGGTGTGTCGGCGTGTGGGACGCTCTCGGACGCCCTGATAACGCTGTACTTTGCGAAATTGGCCCCGGCCGCGGCACATTGATGAGTGACATTCTGCGCACGCTCGCCAAGCTCGCACCGCAAATGGCCGCTTCAATTCGTGTCGCCATGGTCGAGACCAGTCCGCGCCTCATTGAAAAGCAGAAGGAGAAGCTTTCAAACACCGGATATTCAATCGACTGGTTTGAACGCTTTGCAGATATTCCTGATGGCCCGCTGATCCTCGTTTCCAACGAATTGTTCGACGCGATCCCGATCAGGCAGTTCGTGAAAGCCGATGGCCGCTTTGTCGAACGGCTGATAGCACTCAATGAACAAGACGAGCTCCAGTTCGTCAGCGGCGCAGGCGGTATAGATGCAGCCCTGTTGCCCACAGGCCATCAGACAGTGCCCGACGGCACGATCTTTGAAGCTGCCCCTGCTCGCACCGCTTTGATGCAGGAAATTGCGCAGCGCATTGCCGCAACGCGAGGTGCAGCACTCTCCATCGATTATGGCCATCTGCAATCAGGCTTTGGCGATACGCTGCAAGCCATGCTGAAACACGCCTATGATGACGTCTTCGCAAACCCGGGAGAAGCAGACCTGACCAGCCATGTCGATTTCGACATGCTGGAAAAAACCGCGCGCAATTGCGGCTGCCTGACCGCAACCATGACGCAAGGTGACTTTCTGCTCGCTATGGGCCTCATCGACCGTGCCGGTCGCTTAGGTGCCGGGCGTGACGAAACTTTCCAGAATAAAATTCGCGAAGACGTCGAACGATTGGCGGCACCGGACCAGATGGGAACACTTTTCAAAGTGCTGGCAATTGCTGACCAACAAACAAAAATCTTCCCCCTTGATACATCCCAATAAATTGTATCGTCAAAAAGCTTCAATTGACAAGCCAATCTTGCTCCCCCACCATCCAGCCGTTTGAAAAGAGAAAGCTAATGATCGATAAGCCGCAACCGCTTCGCTCCCCTTTACTGGACGGCCCTGCCGGACCAAACGGCAAGCGTATTGCGCATGGCTTTTTCACCCGCAAAGGTGGCGTTTCAGATGGCATTTACGCTGGCCTCAACGTTGGCAGCGGCTCAAATGACGTGCCGGAACTCGTGACCGAGAATCGCCGCCGCGTTGCCGAAACACTTGGTATTGCGTCCGACCATCTGATGACTGTGCATCAGGTTCATTCGCCCGACGTGGTTTACGTCACAGAACCGTTGAGCTCACCACGTCCAAAGGCCGACGCAATGGTGACGAATGTTCCGGGCATTGCGATTGGCGCGCTGTCGGCTGATTGTGGCCCGGTGCTGTTTGCCGATCATGAATCAGGTGTCATCGGCTCGGCCCATGCAGGCTGGCGCGGTGCCTTTACGGGCGTACTTGAAAACACCGTTGAAGCGATGATCAAGCTGGGTGCCAGACGCGAGAACATTGTTGCCGTTCTTGGCCCAACGATTGGCCCCGAGAATTATGAAGTCGGTCCGGAATTCTACTCAGAATTCACCGGCAAAGACGCATCCTACACGAAATATTTTGAGCCTTCGGACAAGGAAGGTCACAAGCTTTTCGATCTCTGGGCCTTCATCACCGACCGTCTGACCAGCGCAGGTGTCAGAGCGGAAGCACTGCGTCAGTGCACCTATGCCGATGAAGACCAGTTTTATTCCTATCGGCGCACGACGCATCGCGGCGAGCCGGATTACGGTCGTCAGATTGCTGCCATCGCCATTGTAGAAGATTAAGGAGAACCGCATGGCCCTTCACTTCGAGCCGGAAGAATTCGCCGCACGTCGCGACCGTCTGATCTTGAAGATGGAGGAAGAGAAACTGGATGCTTTGCTGCTTTTCGCGCAGGAAAGCATGTATTGGCTGACCGGCTATGACACGTTCGGCTTTTGCTTTTTCCAGTGTCTCGTTGTCAAAGCCGACGGTACAAGCGTGTTGATGACGCGCTCCGCCGATCTAAGGCAAGCGCGCCATACCTCTAACATCGAGAATATCGTTGTCTGGACTGATCGCGACAATGCGAACCCGGCAATCGATCTGCGCAACATTCTCACTGAGCTTGATCTGCTCGGCACGCGCATCGGTATCGAATACCAAACCCACGGCCTCACCGGTGCCAATGCCCGCAAACTTGATGAGCAGTTGCAGAGCTTTGCCAAGCTCTATGATGCATCGGGCATGGTCGACAGTTTGCGCCTTCTCAAAAGCCCTGCTGAAATTGCTTTCACCAAGCGCGCAGCGGAACTCAGTGATGATGCGCTTGATGCGGCCCTGAAACTGGTCAAGGCTGGCGCGAGTGAAGCCGATATTCTCGCTGCGATGATGGCAGCTAATTTTGCAGGCGATGGTGACTATCCGGCCAATGAATATATTATCGGCTCTGGAGCAGATGCCCTGCTTTGCCGCTACAAAGCGGGACGCCGCACGCTTTCCGCTAATGACCAGCTCACGCTCGAATGGTCAGGCGTTTATCGCCATTACCATGCACCGATGATGCGCACGATCATCATTGGTCAGCCAAGGCCTGAACATCAAAAGCTTTATGACGCCGCACGCGAAGCGTTGGAAGCCGTTGAAGAAGCCATGACACCTGCTTCGACATTCGGCGATGTATTCGACGCGCATTCGCGCACGATGGAGGCGCATGGCCTTACCCGGCACAGGCTCAATGCCTGTGGTTATTCTGTGGGCGCACGCTTTACGCCATCATGGATGGACCCGCAGATGTTCTATTCGGGCAGTCCTGAAAGCATCCAGCCTGATATGACGCTCTTTGCGCACATGATCATCATGGATTCCGACACGGAAACGGCGATGACACTGGGGCAAACATATCTCACCACAAATGGTGCAGCTCTGCCATTGTCCCGCCATTCTCTTGATATCATTGCCAAGTAGCGCACAATCGGCGATAAATCCGACTGGCGCGGGAGTGGTCTGCGCTTTCAGGAGATGAAGCTGAACATGAACAAGGCACATCTTTCCGTGATGCTGTTGCTTGCTGGACTGCTTGCCGCCTGCAATAGCACTGAATCTGCATTGAACGTGCAGGGCGCCAATCAGCAATCCGGACAAACCACAACGCCACCTACGGGCCAAACGACTGACCCGGCAGCGACGCCTGCTGCCACAACGCCCGCACAGACAACGACGCCGACAACACCGCAGCGTTCAGCATCGCTGAAGCCGGGCAAGCTTTATATTGCTCCCATTATCGGAGCACCGGTTAATGTGGTCACGCCCCTCACCCATCGCATCAATGACGATGCGCGTGCAAAGGGCGTAGAGCTTTCAGGCAACAATGGCGCCGATGCAGCCTACGTCATGAAGGGCTATTTCTCGGTCTTGTCCGAAGATAATCAGACGACCGTACTCTATGTCTGGGACGTTATGGATGCCACCGGTAACCGCCTGCATCGCATTCAAGGGCAGGAAAAAGTGCCGGGAGCTGCGGCAGACTCATGGAGCATCGTCCCGCCTTCTGCCATGCAATCAATCGCCGACAAGACCATGCAGGAATATTCGACCTGGCTTGCGGCAAATCGCGCATGAGAAAGCACTTATGCGGCAAAAGACTGAAATCTTTTGCTGAATCATGGGTGAAGCCCTGTGGGAAAGCACTTTGCGGAGGCTTTTTACTGTAATTGTGGCCAGACAGGACTTGCAATGACGGTGACTCTTTGCAATAGGCCGCTCATTCGAGAAAACCTTGAAAGCTGCGGCACTTGACACCTTGTGAAAGAGTACGCGGCTTTAAAGTTTTTAAGAGTGGCATAGCGTAACCGAACTTGCTTCGGCTCACGTTCACATAAGAGATTACGTCCGTTTCACGGACTTTTTGCGACAGAACGAAACTGCTCCGGCTTCAGAGGCAAAAAGAATGAAACTTTTCGCAGGCAACTCCAACCGGGTTCTTGCCGAATCCGTTGCTCAATATCTCAACATCCCGCTCGGTAAGGCCAGTGTTCGCCGTTTTGCCGATCAGGAAATCTTCGTAGAGATTCAGGAAAACGTGCGCGGCGAAGACGTATTCGTTCTGCAATCGACCTCCTACCCGGCAAACGACAATCTGATGGAACTGCTGATCATGATCGACGCGTTTCGTCGTTCGTCAGCACGCCGCATCACTGCCGTTCTCCCTTATTTCGGCTATGCTCGTCAGGATCGTAAGCCAGGCCCACGCACGCCGATCTCGGCAAAGCTGGTTGCCAACCTCATCACCGAAGCCGGTGCAAACCGCGTGTTGACGCTTGATCTTCATGCAGGTCAGATTCAGGGCTTCTTCGATATTCCTACCGACAACCTCTATGCTGTTCCGGTCATTGCGCGCGATGTGAAGGCAAACTACCCGACCGGCAATTGCATGGTCGTTTCGCCAGACGTTGGCGGTGTTGTTCGTGCTCGCTCGCTCGCAAAGCGTATCGATGCTCAGCTCGCAATCGTTGATAAGCGCCGTGAACGTCCGGGTGAATCGGAAGTCATGAACGTCATTGGTGACGTCAGCGGCAAAGACTGCCTGCTGTTCGACGATATCGTCGATTCCGGCGGCACGCTCTGCAATGCGGCCGAAGCTCTGCTTGCCAAGGGCGCGAAAAGCGTCACCGCTTACATCACACACGGCGTTCTGTCGGGTGGCGCTGTTGCCCGTATCGCTTCTTCAAAGCTGAAAGAGTTGGTCATAACCGACTCGATCCAGCCAACAACCGCCATCAACGACGCTCCAAATATCCGCGTTCTGTCGATCTCCAGCCTCATCGGTGAAGCTGTTGCGCGCACCGCCGCTGAAGAGTCGGTTTCAAGCCTGTTCGATTAATTTAATTACAATGCCCAGACATGCCGCAAGCAATAGCACGAGCGGCATGTTGAGCCTCAGAACGATAAGCAATAATGCCGCCGCGCCTGCGATCAGGACGGCGGCATTGTCTATTGTGCTCCACACTGGCGTTGGCAGCGTGAAGGCACCGAGTGGCACTTCCCGAACCTGTGCAAACAAGACGTGCAGCGAGAACCAGAGCGCCAGATTGGCAATCACGCCGACCACCGCCGCCGTGATCCCGCCAAGCATGGCGGACAGCCAGCGCAGCTGACGCAGACGCTCCACAAAGGGCGCACCAGCCAGTATCCAGAGAAAGCACGGCACGAAGGTAAACCAGAGGGCGATTAACCCGCCCACAAGCCCGCCGACCAGTGGCGGCAGGCCAGACAGATTGGCTGCACCCACAAAACCGACGAAGACCAACACTAATATCAATGGCCCCGGTGTGGTTTCGGCCAGTCCCAGACCGGTCAGCATTTCACCGGGTTGCATCCAGCCGAAATGCTCGACAGCTTGCTGCGCTGTATAGGACAGCGCTGCATAGGCTCCGCCAAAAGTGACGGCTGCAAGCTTAGAAAAGAACGCGGCCTCAGCTGTGAATACATGCTGCTCGCCCAAGATCAGATACAGCGCAATGAGTGGCGCCAGCCACAGGCCACCCCAGATGAGAGTTTGCAGCGAAAACTCTCGAAATGCATGGGGAGCTGCGTGTGTAACAGAAGTAGCCACACCACCGCCTTGCAGCAAATGACGCAAACCGCCAGCTAAAGCTGCGAGCAGCACGACAATAGGAAAAGGTAGCTTCAGAAGCGCAATCGCAACAAAGGCGGCAATCGCTATCACATAAGAAAAGCCGGAAGCCAATGTGCGCTTCGCCATCCGGTAAAGCGCTTCAAACACCACCGCCAGCACTGCCGCCTTGAGGCCGAACAACAGACCAGCAACAATATCGACGTGTCCAAAGGCAACATAAAGCGCCGACAGAGCCAGCATCACGCTCGCACCGGGCAAAACAAACAAAAGCCCTGCCAGCAACCCGCCGCGCCAGCCTTTGACAGCCCAACCCGCATAGGTCGCAAGCTGCATGGCTTCAGGTCCCGGCAGCAACATACAGAAATTAAGGGCGTGGATCAGCCGTTCCTGATCCATCCAGCGCTTTTCATCAACAAGGATGCGCTGCAACATGGCAATCTGCGCAGCTGGTCCGCCAAACGACAAAAGCCCGACTTTGCCAAAAGTAACAAACAATTCTCGGAAATCAGGCTGCGGCGCTGTCGTCATTCTTGCTCTCTGTAAAATCCTCCCAGCAGTTACCGAGGATCATTACAGGTTCATGACGGTTTGCACAGAGCCGCTTTATTCAGCGGCAGTCGCTTCCTCCGCCTGATCATCGGGAGCATTTGGGTCGCCCGGTGCCGTCTCACATTCGAGATCCGGGAAGTTCACAATGCGCAAGCCTTTGAAATCATTGCGCACGACCAGCAATCCACGCTCTTCGAAATAGGTCAGCAAACGTCGGGCACGACTTAGCGAATGGGTGCCGTAAGCACGCGCGAGTGCCGCATCCGAAGGGCATATAGCGCCCGTTACCGCCGCCTGTGCGACAATCAGAAACACACCCTGCACGTCATCTGTGAGGCTTTCAGACAGCGCCAATGCCTTCTGCCATGTCTCACCGGTGGCTACATCGCTCTCAATGCTTGCTTGCGCAACCGCAAGACGACGACGGAAAGCAGGCAAAGCCAGCGGCTCACCCGGAACGCGGTGAATGCGGCAGCGCACAAGAAAATCCTGATAAAGCACCGCGACCGAACGGAAAGACGCTTCGGGATCATCAACGATCTCGCGCATCACCTTCTCAAGCAGACTGTCGCGCTCGGCTTCCACAATGCCGGGAAACAATGGCGCTTCAACCGGCTCTGCTTCCGGCTTTGGCTTTGCCACCTGCGCCAGAATTTCTGCCGTCGATGGTGGCGGAGGCGGTGGTGGCGTGCGGCGAACAACAGTCCGGATTTCTTCAGGCGCTGGTGTGAAGATCAGATCGCGCGCGTCTTCCGGTGCATCAGGCAACGGCATGAGTTTTGGCGACGATGAACGCGCAGAAGTTTCGACCTTTCCGATTTTGATCGGCAACGGGCGGCGCGATAAGGCCGGTCCAAGCGCAATGAAATGACCGCGTTGCAGATCGCGGAACTGCTCTGCCTGCTTACGCTCCATCCCGAGAAGATCAGAGGCGCGCGCCATATCAATATCAAGAAAGGTGCGGCCCATCAGGAAGTTCGATGCTTCGGCAGCGACATTCTTGGCAAGCTTTGCAAGGCGCTGTGTGGCAATCACACCGGCCAGACCACGCTTGCGGCCACGACACATCAGGTTCGTCATGGCACCCAGCGAGAGCTTACGCGCTTCATCTGATACTTCGCCTGCAGCAGCAGGCGCAAAGAGCTGAGCTTCGTCAACCACAACCAGCATCGGATACCAGTAATCACGCTCTGCATCGAACAGTCCGCCGAGGAAAGCAGCTGCCGCACGCATCTGCTGCTCGACATCCAGACCTTCGAGATTGAGCACGACCGACACGCGATGCTGGCGAATGCGGCTCGCAATACGCGTGAGTTCCGCTTCCGAGCGGGCAGCATCGACAACCACATGGCCGTAAAGATCGGCAAGCGTTACGAAATCGCCTTCAGGATCGATGATGCACTGCTGCACCCATTGCGCGCTCTGCTCTAGCAGGCGGCGCAGCAGATGCGACTTGCCGGAGCCGGAATTACCCTGCACCAGAAGACGTGTTGCGAGAAGCTCTTCAAGATCAAGCATGGCCTGCTTGCCACCACCAAGCGCCGCTGCCGAGGCAGAGCCGCTTCCAGCAACAGAACCCATGTCGATACCGACCTGCATCTCGTTTCCTTTGTTTCATAAATGATATAACGACTCGCAATACAAAGGCGGTCGATCAGCGATGCGCTTAACATTTTTGACGTGGCCAATGCCACCCGTTAAGACAAAAGCCCACAGAAGCTGTGTTTCACAGGCAAAAAACTTGCACATGGAATGCCTATGGTCTATAGGCCTGCCATCCGCGTAGACACCCTTGGAGGCAACGCGGAATGGAGCGGTCCGGTCTTTCACTCTGTGAGGGGCATTTCGGGCTGTTTCATGTCGTTCGCTGGAGCATGAAAATGCTCAGTTAAAACTGCGATCGACACTCCAGTAACTTTGAAAGGTAATGCCATGAGCGATACTTACGTGCTCAAGGCCGATCTGCGCAGCCGGGTTGGTAAGGGGTCCTCCCGCGAACTTCGCCGCAACGGCCTGATTCCTGCAGTCATCTATGGCGACAAGCAGGAGCCAATCTCGATTGCTGTTTCCTATAAGGAAATCTTCTACAAGATCCACGGCGGCGGCTTCAAAACCACTGTTGCTACGATCGAAGTAGACGGCAAGAAGATCCAGGTTCTCCCTAAAGACTACCAGCTGGATCCAGTTCGCGACTTCCCACAGCACGTTGACTTCCTCCGCGTTTCCGCGAAGTCGGTTGTTCACGTCAACGTTCCAGTTCACTTCAAGAACGAAGAAGCAGCACCGGGCATCAAGCGCGGCGGCGTTCTCAACATCGTTCGTCACGACGTTGAACTGATCGTTCCAGCGAACGCGATTCCAGAAGCTCTCGAATTCGACCTCACCGGTCTCGAAATCGGCGATTCGGTTCACATTTCGGCTATCAAGCTGCCGAAGGGTGCAACTGCTGCTATTCAGGACCGTGACTTCACGATCGCCACCATTGCTGCACCTGCCGGCCTCAAGTCGGAAGAAAATGCAGAAGGCGAAGCAGAAGCCAACGAAAGCGAATAATCGCTTTACGCATTATAGGGGCTCTGAACCATGCTGCTCATCGCAGGACTTGGCAATCCCGGCCCCCAATATGCGCATAACCGACACAATATCGGTTTCATGGCGGTGGATGAAATATTCCGCCGCCATAGATTTTCTAACTGGCAGAAGAAGTTCAAGGCCGAGATCGCCGATGGCGTGATTGACGGCGAAAAAGTGCTTCTCATCAAGCCAATGACTTTCATGAACCTTTCCGGCCAGTCAATTGGCGAAGCCATGCGCTTCTACAAGCTGACCCCTTCCGATCTCGTCGTGATCTATGACGAGCTTGACCTTGCGCCTGCAAAGCTGCGCATCAAGACGGGCGGCGGTTCCGGTGGTCATAATGGTATCAAATCAATAGACGCCCATGTGCAGGCTTTCCCCGGCGGCAAAGACTATCGCCGTATGCGCCTTGGCATCGGCCATCCGGGCGCAAAAGAGCTGGTTCACAACCACGTTCTGGGCGACTTCGCCAAAGTCGATAATGAATGGCTGGATAAGCTGTTTGGCGCCATCTCGGACAATATTGGCCTGCTGGCCAAAAAAGAAGACAACAGCTTCATGAACCGCGTGGCAGTCGTCATGGGTGATGGCAATCAGCGTCCCAACGGCTTCAAAGCTGACCCTGAACAGGCAGCCAAAGCTCCACCAAAAGCACAGAGCCACATTCGGCAGGCGCGCCAGAGCGCAGCCAAGTCGAACATTCCGGCGAGTGGTCCGATGGCTGAAATGCTGAAAAAGCTTCTTGGCAAAAAGGACTAAGCTATGAGCGATGTCGTTTATATGTTTGCAATGAGCCTTGATGGCTTCATCGCCAATGATGATGGCAGCTTTGACTGGCTGGAACAGTTTCCGCCGGATGACGGCTTCGGCTTCGATGAGTTCATGGCTGGCACCACCGGCATCGTCATGGGACGTGACACTTTTGATGTGGTTCGTACTATTCCGGAATGGCCTTATGGCCCACTGCCAGTCGTTGTTGCAACGCATCAGAAATTCGACAATCTGCCAGCAAGCACCGCCACTATGGCTGGTACGCCAGATGAACTTCTCGCGAAGTTGAAAGCCATGGGAGCGGATGGCCGCATATGGCTCATGGGCGGCGGTGATCTGGCGCGGCAATTTCTTGATGCTGGCCTGCTTGACATCATCGATATAGGAACTATTCCGGTCATTCTGGGAAGCGGCAAACCGGCTTTCAAAAAATCATCACGCCACTGGCTGGATCTGCAATCCGCCAAGGCGCTTCATAATGGCGCCGTGCGCTCAATTTACCGCGTAAAGCGATAAAGGACGAATATCATGGGTTTCAAATGCGGCATCGTCGGTCTGCCTAATGTCGGCAAGTCCACGCTTTTTAACGCGCTGACCAAGACTGCGGCAGCACAGGCTGCAAACTATCCATTCTGCACCATTGAACCTAATACTGGCGAAGTGGCAGTTCCCGATCCTCGCCAGAATGGCATTGCGAAGATTGCAGGTTCCAAGGAAATCATCCCGACCCGCATCAACTTCGTTGATATTGCAGGTTTGGTGCGCGGCGCGTCCAAGGGTGAAGGTCTGGGCAACCAGTTCCTCGCCAACATCCGTGAAGTCGATGCGATCGTGCATGTTCTTCGTTGCTTTGAAGACGACGACATCACCCATGTTGAAGGCCGTATCGATCCTGTATCGGACGCTGAAACTGTTGAAACGGAGTTGATGCTGTCGGACCTCGAAAGCATTGAGCGCCGCATCGTTCAGATCCGCAAGCGCGCTTCGTCCAAGGACAAGGAAGCAACGACTGTTCTGCCAGTGATGGAACAAGCACTTGAGCTGCTGCAGAACGGCAAGCCGGTTCGCCTGATGCTGAAAGACATTGCACCAGATGATCTGTTGATCCTCAAGGGTCTTAACCTGCTCACCTCCAAGCCTGTGCTTTATGTCTGCAACGTCGCTGAAAGCGATGCTGCCAATGGCAATGAGTATAGTGCTGCTGTTGCAAAGATGGCTGCAGAACAGGGTGCTGAAAGCGTCATTATTTCAGCTGCGATTGAAGCTGAAGTTGCACAGCTCGCTGACGAGGAAGCCAAGGAATATCTCGACGCCATGGGCTTAGAGGAACCGGGCCTCGACCGTCTTATTCGTGCAGGCTACAAGCTGCTCGACCTCATCACCTATTTCACCGCTGGCCCCAAGGAAACCCGCGCATGGACTATCCGTCGCGGAACCAAAGCTCCGGGCGCTGCTGGCGTGATTCATACGGATTTTGAGCGCGGCTTCATTCGTGCACAGACCATCGCCTATGAGGACTACATCAAGTTCAATGGTGAAGTCGGCGCCAAGGAAGCAGGCAAGGCGCGGGACGAAGGCAAGGAATACATCGTCCATGACGGCGATGTGATGCTGTTCCGCTTCAATACCTGATAAAACAAAGGCCGCTACAAAATAGCGGCCTTTTTTTCTACGCATGTCTCCCTAAAGTGGGAACCGGTTTTGGGGTTATAGACATGCGCAGGCAAAGAAACAGGGCGGCGAATGCCGCTCTGGTGGGAGGAGACCGGATTGACTGATAAGACGCCCAAATATGCGTATGAAGATTTCACGCAAGGACTGAAGCTTCCCTTCGGACCACGCACCGTTAGCAAAGAAGAGATTATCGAATTCGCCCGAGAGTTCGACCCTCAGCCATTCCACCTTGATGAGAGAGCTGGCAAGGCAAGCGTCCTTGGAGGTCTGGCTGCTTCGGGCTGGCATACCGTGTCGCTTTTCATGCGCATGGTCTGGGATGCCTATCTTAAAGATTCGACCTCGCAAGGCAGCCCCGGCATAGAATTCAACCGCTGGAAACGGCCTGTTCTTGCAGGCGATACATTGAGCGGTTTCTCAACCGTCCTTGATCGCCGCCGCTCTAAATCCATGCCGCATGTGGGATTCCTCACGGTCTATAACGAGATCGTCAATCAGCGTGGCGAGGTTGTTTGCGAACTACAGCACACCGCCATGGTCGGCCTTCGCAATCCTGAGCGCGAAGGAGACGAAGCATGAGCTTTATTGAAGAGCATCTTGGTGAAGAACTAACCATCGGCAGCTATACATTCACCGCAGAAGAAATCATCCACTTCGCTTCAAAGTTCGACCCGCAGCCGTTTCATCTGGATGCGGAAGCAGCCAAGAACAGCGTACTGGGCGGCCTCTGTGCGTCGGGTTGGCATACCACAGCAGTCTTCATGAAGCTGAACGTGGCATCCATTGTTGAGGCAACAAAAGATGCAATGAAGCGCGGCGAAGTTCCGCCGACATTTGGCCCCTCACCCGGCTTTGAAAACCTTAAATGGATGCGCCCGGTCTATGCAGGCGACACGATCACCTATAAGCGCATCGTCCATGCGGTCCGCCCTCTCAACTCGCGCCCCGGCTGGTCGATGCTGAGTATGAGCACCAGTGCTTATAACCAAAACGGCGACAAGGTTTTGTCCTTTGACAATGCCGCCATGGTAAAGCTGCCCGCTTAACGAAAAAGGCCCGGAAAACTCCGGGCCTTTTCTTCTGAGGGTGAGGTGAATCAATCACCTTCAAATTCGACAAGTGTGCGGACCGGCACGCCGAGCGCTTCGAGCTTCTTGCGTCCGCCAAGGTCTGGCAGATCGATGATAAAGCAGGCCGCTACGATATTCGCACCCATCTGTAGAAGCAGCTTGGCTGCAGCTTCTGCCGTGCCACCAGTAGCAATCAGATCGTCAACGAGAATGATGCGTTCGCCCTTCTCGATGGCGTCGCGGTGCATTTCCATTTCGTCGATGCCATACTCCAGGCTGTAGGCAATACGAACGGTATCGCGCGGCAACTTACCCTTCTTGCGGATCGGCACAAAACCAGCCGAAAGCTGGTGCGCAATCGCGCCGCCAAGAATGAAGCCACGTGCTTCGATACCGGCAACCTTATCGACCTTGTTTCCGGCATAAGGATAAACCAGCTCATCCACCGCACGGCGAAATGCCTGTGCATCGCCCATAAGCGTGGTGACATCACGGAACTGAACACCGGGTTTTGGATAATCGGGAATGGTTCTGATCGCGTCCTTCAAAGTGGCTTTGAACCCGGATTCCATTTTCAGTCCTTTCGATGCGAATAAATCTAAGGTGCTTTTCTCATTTCAAAAGCACTTCTTTTTTCAGATTATCTTCAATCACGATATGGCCGCTACGCCAAGCTTATTCAAAGCCGTTCCCGATCATTCTCGACAGTGTATCCCGGGAATGGTGGTTCACTGATCAAAACCGCGAGATCGCTGATGTCATACGGGCAAAAGAAAAGGGCGCCTCGCAGCGCCCTTAACATTCAACTTTAATCAGAAGATCAGTGCTTCACATCAGACCAGACCGAACGCTTGGCAATGTAAACAAGGCCGGCGAACAGAATGAGGAAGATGATGACGCGGAAGCCAGTCTTCTTGCGATCTTCCAGATGCGGCTCTGCAGCCCACATCAAAAACGCAGAAACGTCACGTGCATACTGGTCCACCGTCTGTGGAGAACCATCATCGTAAGTCACCTGATCGTCACTGAGTGGCTTAGCCATGGCCAGCGACTTGCCTGCGATGAAATACGGATTGTAGTGCGTGCCTTCCGGTACATGCATACCTGCAGGCGGCTGTTCATCATAGCCGGTCAGCAGAGAGTGGATGTAATCCGGACCCGCTTCAGCATATTGCGTAAATATGTCGAAGATAAAGGTCGGGAAACCACGCTCAACCGCACGCGCCTTCGCAATCAGCGAGAAGTCAGGCGGAGCTGCACCGTTGTTAGCTGCAGCCGCTGCATTCGCATTCGCAAATGGCGATGGGAAATGATCAGTCGGGATTGCCTTACGGGTGAACATTTCACCGTCTGCATTCGGGCCATCCTGTACTTCATATTCCGCAGCAAATGCCTTTACCTGCTCAGGTGAATAGCCAAGGTCTTCCAGCGTGCGGAAGGCCACCAGGTTCATCGAATGGCAAGCAGAGCAGACTTCCTTATAGACCTTGAGACCGCGCTGAAGCTGTCCCTTGTCATAAGTTCCGAATGGGCCAGAGAAGGTCCACTTTTCCTGCTTTGGATGGTGGATCGGAAAATGCTCCGGCTCCCCCTCACCGCCACCGGCGGCAAAAGCACCACCCATCGTCACACCCAACGCAACCAGCGGAGCGATGCCGAAAGCAGCGAAACTCTTGAGGATGTTTTTCATTGATACGTCCTTCATCTCTCGCTGCTTCAGCCCTTGATTTCCACTGGGGCGATCTCGGCCTTGCCTTCATTCTTTTCCAGCACGGCCTCGGTAATCGAGTTCGGCAGACGCTTCGGCGTTTCGATCAAGCCAAGAACGGGCATGATGACGATGAAGAATGCGAAGTAGTAGAGCGTGCCAAACTGGGCCATCAGCGTGTAGACGCCTTCAGCCGGACGCGAACCCAACCAGCCAAGGAAGATGGCATTGATGACAAACAGCCAGAAGAACAACTTGAACAACGGGCGGTAAACTGCCGAACGGACCTTCGATGTATCGAGCCAAGGCACGACAAAGAGGATCGCGATCGAACCGAACATGGTCAGAACGCCGCCAAGCTTTGAGTCGATCGGGCCGATATTGAAGGTGATCGCACGCAGCATCGCGTAGAACGGCAGGAAGTACCATTCAGGAACAATGTGAGCTGGCGTCTTCAGCGAGTCAGCCGGAATGTAGTTATCCGGATGGCCCAGGAAGTTTGGCATGTAGAAGACGAAGTAAGCGAAGAAAATGAAGAACACGAGCGCGCCGAAAGCATCCTTGATGGTTGCATAAGGCGTGAACGGCAGCGTGTCTGTCTTCGACTTCACTTCAATCCCTGTCGGATTGGTCTGCCCGGTTACGTGCAAAGCCCATACGTGCAGGATAACAACGCCCACAATCATGAACGGCAGCAGGTAATGCAGCGAGAAGAAGCGGTTGAGCGTTGGATTATCAACGGCAAAGCCACCGAGCAGCAATTGCTGGATCGGCTCGCCTATTATCGGAAAGGCCGTAAAGAAGCCCGTGATAACCGTCGCGCCCCAGAAAGACATTTGTCCCCAAGGCAGAACGTAACCCATGAAGGCGGTTGCCATCATGAGAAGGAAGATCACCACGCCGAGGATCCACAGCAGCTCGCGCGGTGCCTTGTAGGAGCCGTAATAAAGACCACGAGCAATATGAAGATAAACGGCGATAAAGAAGAATGATGCACCGTTTGCGTGCATGTAACGCAGCAGCCAACCGGAGTTGACGTCACGCATAATCTTTTCAACGGAGTTGAATGCAATGCCCGTATCCGCAGCATAATGCATCGCCAGCACGATACCGGTGATGAGCTGCGCAATAAGCATGAAGCTGAGAATGCCACCAAAGGTGTACATATAGTTCAGGTTACGCGGCGTCGGATAGGCAACAAAGGAATCATAGACCAGGCGCGGCAAAGGAAGCCGTTCGTCGACCCATTTTTCGATGCCGGTCGAGGGCGTATATGTGGAGTGATTACCACTCATGTTTTCTCTCCCCAAGATCTGTCTTAGCCGATCCTGATGACCGTATCGGAAGCAAATGCGTATTCCGGAATGTGCATGTTTTCCGGTGCCGGACCGCTGCGGATACGACCCGCAGTGTCATAGGTCGAGCCATGGCACGGGCAGAACCAGCCGCCGAACGAACCAGACTCACCCAGAGGCACGCAACCAAGGTGGGTACAAACACCGATCATGATGATCCAGTTTTCTTTACCCTCGCCCGCAGAACGCGCAACGTCGGTCGCCTGTGCGTCCGAAGCAAGATTGGCGTTACGGGCATTCGGATCTTTAAGATCGCCAAGCGCTGTTGTCTTTGCGTCTTCTATTTCCTTGGCCGTACGGTTACGGATGAAAACTGGCTTACCGCGCCATTTGACGGTGAGCGATGCGCCTTCTGCGAGAGAAGAAACATCAACCTCAATAGACGCTGCAGCAAGCGTCGAAGCGTCGGGGCGCATCTGGTCGATAAACGGCCATGCCAGTCCGCCGACACCGACGACACCCGCCATTCCCGTCGCAATATACAAAAAATCACGCCGTGTCGGCTCAGCCGTGTCGTGTGCGCTCACGTGCCAATTCCTTTTTAACCTGGATATCCAATTGAAATCTCCCCTCGTTCCCTTGCGCTTAGGCAAAAGCAGTCCAGCCTTTCGCGTTCACGCAAAAAGCAGTTCTACAATTGCTTGCAGAACGAAATTCCCTCCATCTCAACATTCAGGTTTAGGCAGGTTGAAATGCCTTGTCCAGACGCCAACCCCATAGGACGGCACCATGTCGCAGGCTGATTTATTGGGATGTTTTAAAAGCGACAAAACAAACCAAGTCGCTCAAATCTTACTTTGAGCGGCTTGGTGAGTGTCGTCTGAAAATGCCTGAAATTAGCTGTTTATACCGAGAAAACCGCCCGACTGACGGGCCCAGAGGCCCGCATAGATTCCGCCTTGCGCAATCAATTCCTCATGGGTGCCTTCTTCTACAATCCGGCCCTTATCCATGACGATGAGGCGATCAAGAGCTGCAATAGTCGAAAGCCGATGTGCAATTGCGATAACGGTCTTGCCTTCCATGAGCTGACGAAGATTCTCCTGGATCGAGGCTTCAACCTCTGAGTCGAGTGCCGAGGTTGCTTCATCCAGAATGAGGATCGGTGCGTCTTTCAGGATCGCACGCGCAATCGCGATACGCTGACGCTGACCGCCCGAAAGCTTGACGCCACGCTCACCGACAAAAGCATCGAAGGATTTCCGTCCATTGAAGTCTTCCAGCTTCGCGATGAACTCGTCTGCTTCGGCCTGTCGTGCAGCCTGAGCAAGCTCTTCATCCGTGGCATCATCACGCGCGAGCATAATGTTGTCGCGCAGCGAGCGGTGCAGCAGCGCTGTTTCCTGACTGACGACCGCAAAGGCGCGTCGCAGAGAGGATTGCGTCACATCGCGAATATCCTGACCATCGACAAGGATCGCGCCCTTCTCAACATCGTAAAGACGCAGGATCAGATTGATGAGCGTCGACTTGCCCGCCCCTGAATGGCCAACAAGCCCGACCCGCTCGCCACCCCTGATGGAAAAGTTGATACCGTCAAGAACACCTGCTGCCTTACCATAATGAAACGTGACATTCTGAATATCGATGCGCGCTTCGGTAATCTGCAACGGTTTTGCACCGCGCTTGTCTTCCAAGCCCAATGGTTCGGAAACAAGCTTCATCGAATTTTCGATCAGCCCCAGCTGACGCAGCATACCATTCAGCTGCATCATCAGACGGCCAAGCAGCATATTAAGGCGCAACACCAGACCGAGCGTGAACGACACCTGCCCAACCGTGATGGCATCTTTGGTCCACAGGTCGATGGTAATTGCTGCCACAGTCACAATCATCAGACCTGACAAGGCGGTCATGGCAAGACGCACGCCGGTCAGTGAGCGCATAAACGGCAGGATTGCCCCGAGATAGCGCATAAAACCGTCGCGCATATAGCGCTCATCGTCATCGACGGTGTTGAGCTTGATGGTTTGGATATTGGAATAGCTATCAACGATACGGCCGTTGATCAGGGAGCCCGCTTCGGCGGAGGCTTCAGCATTCTTTCGAATGCGAGGCAAATAGTGCCGGGCAATCAGGCCGAAAGCCACGATCCATGCGATCACCGCAGCAGCCAGCCGCCAGTCGAGGCGACCCACCAGAAACAGCGTCGTCACGCTATAGATCGCCATGAACCAGACGACCTGAATGAGACTTTCAATCAGATCACCTGCCGCCTGCCCCGCCTGCCAGACCTTGGTGGCAATGCGCCCGGCAAAATCATTCTGAAAAAATGCATAGGATTGCCGCTGGACATAGGAATTCGCCTGCCAGCGGATCATGTTGTAGAAACCGGGCGAAAGTGTCTGTCCCTCAAGAAGGGTGTTTATGGCCGTGACGACAAAACGGATCACAAGAACCGTGATCCCCATGAACAGAAGTTCCGGACCCGCCGCCTGAAACAGTGCCGACCAGCTACGCTCGACACCGCCCTTGCCTGCCTGATCGAGAATATCGACAAGCCTGCCCGTAAAATAAAACAGCCCCGCCTCCACAAGAGGCAGAAGACCGCCAACAGCCAGCGAGGCTGCAAGCGGCCATTTAGCCTGTCGCGCAAAATGCCAGAGGAAGGCCAATGTTGTTGAAGGCGGTCTAAGCTTGTCCGGTTCGCGGAAGGGATTAACCCAACGCTCGAACAGGCTATAAACCGCTTTCATCAATTGCGTATTCCTTACTTTGCCATTTCCGCTTCGGTCTGCTCGTCAAAACCAAGGAACCCGCCCGACTGACGTGCCCATAGTCCGGCATAAATGCCGCCGAGCGCAACAAGTTCCTCATGCGTGCCATCTTCGACAATCTGTCCCTTGTCCATCACAACGAGGCGATCAAGGGCGGCGATAGTCGAAAGGCGATGGGCAATCGCAATAACGGTCTTGCCTTCCATCAGTGTGTTGAGACTGTCCTGAATGGCTGCCTCCACTTCCGAGTCGAGTGCAGAGGTTGCCTCATCCAGAATGAGGATCGGCGCATCTTTCAGCATCACGCGCGCAATCGCGATACGCTGGCGCTGGCCACCGGAAAGCTTCACACCCCGCTCACCAACATGAGCATCCAGTCCACGTCGGCCCTTGGCATCAGTCAACAGAGGAATGAACTGGTCAGCTTGAGCGAGACGGATTGCCCGTTCGACCATTTCTTCTGTCGCATCCGGACGGCCATACATGATGTTCTCGCGCACCGAGCGATGCAGCAAAGACGTGTCCTGCGTAACCATGCCGATGCTTGCGCGAAGCGAATCCTGCGTGACCTTGGAAATATCCTGCCCATCAATCAGGATGCGGCCTTTCTCAAGATCGTAGAAACGCAGCAGCAGATTGACGAGCGTGGATTTACCCGCACCGGAACGTCCAACGAGACCGATCTTCTGCCCGGCCTGAATGTCGAGCGACAGGCCTTCGATAACACCTTTGCCCTTGCCGTAGTGGAAGCCGATCTTGTCGAAATCCAGCGCACCCTTGCTCACTTTCAGCACAGGCGCATTTGGCGTATCCACCACTTCATGTGCGCGCGAAATCGTCGTGATGCCGTCTTCCACCGTGCCGATATTTTCGAACAATGCAGACATTTCCCACATGATCCACTGCGACATGCCATTAAGGCGCAGCACAAGGCCGATGCCGACAGCAACAGCACCCACGGAAATGGCTTCATTCATCCAGAGCTTGATGCCGATCACACCCACAGCAAACAGCAGGATGCAGTTCGCCATATAAAGCGTGAAGTGGAACATCGTTATCAGACGCATCTGTCGATGCACCGTGACGAGGAAGCCATCGAGGCTTTCTTTCACATAAGACTCTTCACGGCTTGAATGCGAGAACAGCTTCACGGTCGCGATGTTGGTATAGCTATCGACGATACGTCCGGTCATGGACGAACGCGCATCAGCCTGCTGTTCGGAAATCACCCTGAGACGCGGAATGAAGAAACGCAACAGGATGATGTAGACGATCAGCCAGACCGCAAACGGGATCATCAGAACAATATCCGCCGAGGCCGCGATAAACAGCGTACCGGCAAAATAGACGATGACGTAGTTCAGCACGTCGAGCAGCTTCATCACCGTTTCACGCACAGCGAGAGCAGTCTGCATCAGCTTGGTTGAGATACGTCCGGCAAACTCGTCCTGAAAGAACGACATGGACTGACGGATCAAATAGCGATGCATCAGCCAGCGCACACGCATCGGATAGTTGCCGAGCAACGTCTGGTGAATAAGCAGCGAGTGGATGAGAACCACGCCCGGCAAACCGACCAGAACGACGCCCGCGATCAGCGCAAGCCGCCAGCCTTCATTGCTCAGGAATGTCTCACGCGACTGGTGCGAAAGCCAGTCGACGATATTGCCCATGAAGGCAAAAAGCGACACTTCGATAATAGCGATCAGTGTCGTGAAAATTGCCATGCCGATAATCCATGGCCATGCGCCACGGGTGTAATAAAGGCAAAAGGCTACCAGCCCGCGCGGAGGCTCGCGCGGCGGTTCTTCGGGATAAGCTTCGAGTCGTTTTTCAAACCATTTGAACATGGCGATCCTTTTACGGGCACCTTGCAAAATTTCCAAGTCGGAACAGGAACAAAAAGGGAATATTTTCGTGATGCGAGAATGATTGTATTCTTGCAGGCACCATCCCGCGAATTGATGTGTTGACGTGTGCGACACAACCAATCTGAACACTTGCAGCCGTCGGATTTGTGAGCTACCCGCCTTATATGGATCTGCGTATCGCCCTTTACCAGCCCGACATTCCCGGCAACACGGGAACCATTCTGCGCATGGCCGCCTGCCTCGGCTTCGCGGTGGACCTGATCGAGCCTGCAGGCTTCGACGTTTCCGACAGATCATTGAAACGCGCAGGCATGGATTATCTCGAACAGGCCGCCCTCACCCGCCATGCGGACTGGGAGCATTTCAACGATTGGCGCAGCCAGGCAGGCAAGCGCCTCGTGTTGCTGTCGACCAAGGCCGCAATCCCCTATACGGAATACGCGTTTCAGGAAAATGACATCCTGTTGTTCGGGCGTGAGTCCGCAGGCGTCCCTGACAGCATTCAGGACATCGCGGATGCGCGACTGATTATCCCCATGGTGCCGGGTGCCAGATCCCTCAATCTTGCGGTTTCTGTTGCGATCACGGCAGGCGAAGCTCTGCGCCAGCAAAATTTAAAAAGCGATTCCGTTTCAACCGTGTAGACGGACAAACGGAATCAGTTCCCGAAGCAGATTTAATATTCAGTCAGAAAAGGTTCTTCTCCGATGAAGCCATCGTTCCGCACTTCTGTTCTTACGGCCTCTCTTCTGGCAACCGCAGTTGCCGCTCCTGCATTTGCACAGACTGCTGAAACCATTTCGCCAAAGGTCATGGTCATCACCATGTTCGGTGAGGAAGCAAAGCCTTGGCTGGAAGGTGAAACGTTCACGCAGAAGCTGAAGCTGCCGGGCTTGAGCCCTGAATATCCTGAGATCGATTGTACGGCTGAAGGCCTCTGCCACATGACCACGGCCATGGGTTTTGCCAATGCAGCCAGTGCGGTCTCGGCAATGGCGCTGAGCGACAAGCTTGATCTGAGCCACACCTATTTCCTCATCGCCGGTATCGCAGGCGTTGATCCAAAACATGGCACACTCGGTTCTGCGCATTGGGCAAAATACGCAGTCGACGCCAACCTCAACCATCGCATTGATATCCGCGAAGCACCTGAAGGCTGGGCGACTGATTTCTTCGGTCTCGGCGCAGCAAAGCCGGGCGAAAAGCCGAAATGGGCTGCAGGCACGGAAGTCTTCGAACTCAATGGCAAGCTTGCCGATTACGCGCTCAAAACAACCAAGGGCGTTGAACTTCTCGACAGCGACGATGCCAAGGAATATCGCAAGCATTACACGGAAGAAGCAGCCACCAGCGCGCCTCAGGTCACAATCTGCGATACCGCATCGGGTGACACATACTGGCACGGCACCAAGCTCGGCGAAGCCATGGAACAGTGGGCAAAGCTCCTGACCGATGGCAAAGCGAACTACTGCACCTCACAGATGGAAGACAATGCAACGCTGACCTCGCTCAAGCGCGCAGCCGATGCAGGCAAGCTCGATTATGACCGTATTGCGCTGCTGCGTACGTCTTCCAACTTCGACCGTCAGGGCAAAGACCAGACGGCGGCAGAATCCCTTGCTGCGAAGTCGGGCGGTTTCCCGCTGGCAACGACCAATGCCTATCGCGTTGGCAAGGCATATGCTGACAGCATCATCAAGGATTGGAAGTCGTGGGAGCAGGCCCCTCAGACGGAAGCGAAATAACGCTGTAACGCTATAACGACTCAGAAATGAAAGCGCCCTTCGGCAAAACCGGAGGGCGTTTTCACAAATGCCTGATTTGAATCTGGTTTCAATGGCTTAAAGCGTCTCGTTGACTCAGATCTCTAATCCGATGTCGGCAGGCGACGCATCGTAAATTCGATGACATCATCAGGCCGTTCACACCAGCTTTCGATTTCAGTCCAATAGGCAGCTTTGGGGAAAGCCTCAAACCATTCCCGCGCTTTATCGCGTGCGGCCTGTCGCGGTAGGGTGAATGTCTCGCGGACAAACCCGTCGCGTGGCATACGGCTCTTCTTGGCACGACCTTTTTCTAGCTGCTTGCGCAAGCCTTCAAGTGGTGGGCGGGGCGAAGATGCGGTCATGCAATTGCCTCCCGAAACAAGGGAAAACTCGAAACTTCCAATCCCTTGGAAGCTTAAGATAGGGAAGCAACGACTTCATGACGAGTCTTTTCTTGGGGAGAGGAATTCGCACCCGCAAGCCGCACACTCTTCGCGCTTTGCCAGATTGCAGGACTTTGCTAAGTCAAGAAGATAGACTTTTGAATTTTTGCGGCCTTTCGGTCGCTCGGTACATTGCGTGAGAGGATATCCAAAATGCAGCGCGACGAAATTCCGGCAATCATCCCGCAAGATATCGAAGAGAAAAAGCAAGCCGCCCAGAACTGGTTTGAAGAACTGCGCGACCGTATCTGCGCGAGCTTCGAACAGCTCGAAGACGATTTGCAGGGCCAGCTTTCCGATCAGGAGCCAGGACGCTTTGTTCGCACCCCATGGCAGAAGGATGAAGGCAAAGGTGGTGGCGGTGTCATGTCCATCATGCATGGCCGTGTCTTTGAAAAAGTCGGCGTGCATGTCTCGACCGTCTATGGCGAATTTTCTCCTGAGTTCCGCAAGCAGATACCGGGCGCCGAGGAAGACCCACGCTATTGGGCAAGCGGCATTTCACTGATCGCGCATCCGCAGAACCCGAATGTGCCAGCCGTCCATATGAACACCCGCATGGTCGTGACCACACGCCAATGGTTCGGTGGTGGTGCCGACCTTACGCCCGTTCTCGATGACCGCCGCACACAGGAAGATCCGGACACCCTCGCCTTCCACAAGGCGTTCCGCTTCATCTGTGAAAAGCATAAGGACATTGTCGATTATCAGCGTCTGAAAGAATGGTGCGACGAATATTTCTACCTGCCACACCGCAATGAAGCCCGCGGCATCGGTGGCATCTTCTATGACTGGCTGCATTCAACCGAAGAACAGGGCGGCTGGGATAAGGATTTCGCTTTTACCCGCGATGTCGGTCGTGGTTTCTCAGTGGTCTACCCGCATCTCGTGCGCCAGAACTTCAACAAGGACTGGACACCAGAACAGCGCGAGGAACAGCTGATCCGTCGCGGACGCTATGTCGAATTCAACCTGCTTTATGATCGTGGAACGATCTTTGGTCTCAAGACCGGCGGTAACGTGAATTCCATTCTGTCGTCGATGCCACCCGTGGTGAAGTGGCCGTAACAGATAGTATGAACCAAACAAAAGGGCGGGAGTTTCCCGCCCTTTCTTTATGCATCAAATGCTGAGTGATAGGTCACTTTGCCTTTCGGCATTTCGCCTTCAATCACAAGGCATTGGAAATACTCAGCCGGAACACCGTCAAGTGTTAGCCTTTCATCGGCTTTAAAACCAAACCGTTGATAATAGCCCGGGTCACCGAGCAGCACACAACCTCTGGCACCCACTTCATGCAAGCACGTTAGACCTTGCCGGATGAGCGCACTGCCAATGCCCTCACCCTGCCTGTCCGGCCGCACTGAGACGGGGCCAAGCCCGTACCAGCCACAATCAACACCATTGATGAGAACCGGCGAGAATGCCACATGCCCGACAAGAGCCTCTCCCTCTTCGGCAACCAGCGATAAGGTCAGCGCCGATGCCGAACGAAGAGCGTCGACAATTGCCGCCTCTTTCTGGTTGCTATAGGGCACCGTACGAAAGGCTTCACTCGTCAAATGCCGGATTGAGGAAATATCCTTCGGTTGTTCCTTGCGGATATGCATCATGCACTCCTCATCGATTGTTGGCTTGTGCTCGGACGTTGGTGCGTCCTTTGAGCGAGATGCGATACGCACTTCCCGCACGCGATTCGATCAGCCGTTTTCGTCGCAATTGCTGGAAAACAACCATCGTGCAATCGGAAAGCAGATAGCCTTCACGCGTATAGCATTCGATTTCGCAGATGCGTCCGTCTTCGCGCAGATGGCGAATGTAGCCGCCCTGCGCCAGCACGTGAAGCACGCGCTGTTCAATACGTGAGATATTCATTGTTGTTATGCCTGGATGGAAACCATGACAAGCATCAGCGCACGCGGACAGCCAATACCTGTCCACGGCCAATGCCATTTCCGTCCCTGAACATCTGCGCTCTACTCAAGGCGCAGCAATCGTTCGGAACGATCAGAGGCTTCCTACAATCTCCGGCATCAACAATTCCTTCTGGAGCACACTCGAAAAGTATGCGGCCCACTCATTTGGGGCACAAACAACTGGAGGGCTGAAAAGCCCTCCAGAAGATTATTTAAAAGCGGCGAGGCTTGAAGTCAAATCCTCAGGCTTTTGGCTGGTTGCGAAGCTGTTCAGCTTGCGCATAGAACTTCTTTTCCCACTCATTGTGGTTATCCAGCCCTTCCTTAATGAAGGGCGTGAAGATCGCGAGATTCATCAGTGCCCAGTTCACAAAACGGGCAGGGAATCTCAGCGGCTTCACAAAATCAACGAACAGCACTACGCGCGTATGCTCGGTGTGGTTCCAGGCTTCATGCTCATAAGCATCGTCGAAAATCAGAACCTTGCCTTCCTGCCAATGGCAAACCTGCTTATCCACGCGGATCGCAAGCTTATCGGCCGGTTCCGGCACGATCATGCCCATATGCAGACGCAGCACGCCATTATAAGGACCGCGATGCGGTGGCAGATGCTTGCCCGGCTCGAAGATCGAGAACATGGCAGTCGTCAGACCCGGAATATGCTGCACCGCATTCCATGTGTTGGGACAGGCTTTAATGTTCTGCTCCGACTTCACACCAAAGCCCAGCAGGAAGAATGTCTTCCAATGATTATCTGTCGAGATCGTCTTCACGTCGGACGAAATATCCTGAAACGAAGGAAGCTCACTCTGACGCAGCAGAACCTTTTCAAGTTCCTTGCGAATAGCCGGATAGGCCTTCTCAACCTCTGCTGCCCATGGGAACGTGGCATTGTCATAAACAGGCGGATTGCCGAGCTTCGCATATTTCAGATTAAGGCTCTCTGCCCAGGCAACAATCCCCATAAAGAAGCGCGTTACAGCACCCGGACGCTCCATCGGCGCGATACCGCTGGTGCCAAAATTCTGCTTGGGATCTGAGCTGGCATTCTGCGAAGTTGATGTATCAGGATTGGACATGCCAAGACGCTTTCAAAACAAAACTAAAAACATTCGATCATAAGTTAATGAAACTATGGCTGAATTTTGCAAGCCATCAGCCGTTCATTTTATTGCGATCAAGTTTGTCCAGAAGCGCTTCGCGGTCAAGACTAAATCCGGAGTCAATCCATAGAGTTTCGAGATCACGCAATGCTTCACCAAGCCCCGGCCCCTTCTCGACACCAAGCGACAGCAGGTCTCCGCCGGTCACTGGAAAGACCAGCGGTTCATATTTCTCAACCGCATCCAGAAGACGTGAATATCCGCCAGCGCGGATCATCGCTTCATCACTGGCAGCCGCTTCCTGTCGCGCAGACGCATAGGCAAGACGGATACGGTCCGCGACTGCCTGCGAACTGCCGCGATAGATCAGCTTCTTCAATGCCTGTTCAGACGTTTCCAACTTGATGGCATCGGCCCGCGCCCATGCTTCAAGACGAGCGCGCTCTGCGTTCGACATTTTCAGCCGTTTGCCAAGTTCTGTCATACGGGCAGCATCGGGTGGCACAATGCTTTCAAGACGCAAAAGCGCATCTACCTGCCAGTCGAGATCAGCTTCTGCACGAACGAGGCCGTGAATGGCATCAATGCCCCATTTCTCGCTTTCAGGCAGAATGGCGCTCAACACACCCGATTGCCGCATCCAGAGCATCGCACGAGAAGGGTCAGGCGCGGATAGCAGCTTCTTGAGCTCCGACCAGACGCGCTCCGCTGAAAGCTGGTTCAACCCGTCTTTCAAACGAGCGCTCGCCCGCAATCCGTCGGTCTCGGGCCGACCCGAGCCATACCAGGCAAAGAAGCGGAAAAAGCGCAGAATGCGCAGATAATCCTCTCGGATACGTTCTTCAGCATCGCCAATAAAACGCAGCGTCTTAGTTTCAATATCAGCGAGACCGCCGACATAATCGATCACATGGCCGTCAGAAGTCGCATAAAGCGCATTGATTGTGAAATCACGCCGCTCAGCATCCGTCTTCCAGTCGGTGCCAAACGCAACTTTGGCGTGGCGACCGTTGGTCTCAATATCCTTACGCAAAGTCGTGACTTCAAAAGGCTGCCCCTGCACCACAACGGTTATCGTGCCATGCTCAATCCCGGTCGGCACCGGCTTGAAGCCAGCTTCCTTGGCAAGCCGAACCGTTTCTTCCGGCAAATGCGTGGTCGCCAGATCGACATCGCTGACTTTCGTGCCAAGCAGGGTATTGCGAACTGCACCACCCACCACGCGCACCTCGCCACCATCGCGGTTGAGCGCTGCAAACAGCACCTGCAACGGCTTGGAGCGAAGCCAGTTGGCCCGATCTGAAATATTCACTGTATCGCTCAACGGTAGAGCCTTTCATAAAGTCCGCGAATAATGCCTGCGGTCACGCCCCAGATGAATCGCTCGTGATAAGGCATCGCGTAATAAAAGCGTTCCGTGCCATTGAACAGCCTGCTTTCGCGCCGGTGATTGTCCGGGTTCATTAGGAAGGACAACGGCACTTCAAAAATATCCGCAACCTCATCAGGGTTCGGATGAACATCGAAAGGTGTGTTGACGACCGCCAGAACCGGCGTAATCGAAAAGCCGCTGCCGGTGAGATAACGCGGCAGACTGCCGAGAATTTCGGCGCGTTCCGACACAAGGCCAATCTCTTCATTGGCTTCGCGCAAAGCGGCATTTTCCGCCGTCCCATCCTCCGGGTCGATTGCACCGCCCGGGAAAGCGATCTGACCCGAATGTTTACGCAAAGTGTCCGTGCGACGCGTCAGCAAAAGGGTTGCTTCCGAACCGCGATCAACCACCGGCACGAGCACGGCGGCATCGCGCATCTTCGCCGTCACCATGGCTTGTGTGAAATCCGGATTAAGCGAATGATCGCCGGTCAGATCATCTTGATCAGGCTGCCAGTGGCGAACACGCTCAGCAAAATCACCGGCCGAAAATCGGGTGTTTAGATGCAATGCACGGTCCATCATTTCAGCGAAGCCTCAAGAGCTTCCGCTGGCATGATAGGGAAAACTGTGCCGCCAGAGCGTATTGCAAACATCACAACGCCATTCACTTCGATTTCTTCGCCCAATGCCACAAGATCATACATAACTGAACGCCCAACCAGCGCCTCAAGCCGTCCACGCACGTTGATATAGGGCTTCAACCCACCGCTTTCATCCTCAACGACAAAGCGCAATGGATGCTCGGCGTCGGCGTCAACCACATCGCCAACATTGGTGCGGAAGGTCAATTTCCGATCGTCACCTTCACCTGAAACCTGCATTTCAACGGCTATGAAATGCGCGTCTTCGACACTGATTTCAATCTTCTCCACCGGCGTTACGAGATAGGTTTTACCGTCTTCATCCTTGCGCAACACGGTTGAAAACAAGCGCACCAGCTGTTTACGCCCGATAGGCGTGCCCATGTAAAACCATGTTCCATCGGCCTTGATGTCGATATCAAGCGCGCCACAAAACTCCGGATTCCAGCGCTCTACCGGCGGAATTCCACGTTCTTTCGTAGCCGGTCCGCTTTGCGCGTCCGCATGAGCGCGTGCAATCAGGGCCTCCAGTCCGCCCATTCCTTCAGTGCCCGGCTTTGCGCTTTGCGGCGTTTCATTGCCTTCAGGGGTGCTTTTTGTCATCCGACTCGGTTATCCCTGTCTGAATGTGAATTTAACTCGTAGAGCGCATCCCGAAAAGTGCGAAGCGGTTTTCGGAGCAAGATGCGCGTAAAAACAAATTGATAGAGCATTTCCAATGACTCAATCAAAACAGGAAATGCTCTAAAGTCATGAAATAGTCACCGTTTCACGGCTTGTCAGTATATATAGTGATTTAACCGATCACATGCAGGTGCGGATATTTTTGCGAGGTTCTTATGAGTGTTGTTGTTACGCCCGAAGCCGTCAACCCCGATCAGATCGTCGCCGAAGCTGAACGTGCACTTGCAGATATTGCGCGGATCAAGGAAAGCATCGGCACCGTTATCTTCGGACAGGAAAGCGTTATTGAGCGCACGCTCGTAGCGGTTCTGGCTGGCGGTCATGCTCTGCTTGTCGGCGTACCCGGCCTTGCAAAAACCAAGCTGGTCGAAACATTGGGAACCGTGCTTGGCCTTTCGGGCCAGCGCATCCAGTTCACGCCCGACCTGATGCCATCCGACATCATCGGTTCGGAAGTGATGGAGCAAGATGCCGATGGTCGCCGTTCTTTCCGTTACCTCAAAGGCCCAATCTTCGCACAGCTTCTGATGGCCGACGAAATCAACCGTGCTTCGCCGCGCACGCAGTCAGCCCTTTTGCAGGCCATGCAGGAATACCACGTCACGGTCGCCGGTCAGCGTTATGATCTGCCTGCCCCCTTCCATGTGCTTGCAACACAAAACCCGCTGGAACAGGAAGGCACCTATCCGCTGCCGGAAGCCCAGCTCGACCGCTTCCTCATGCAGATCGATATTCTCTACCCGGAACTCGACGCCGAACGTCGTATCCTTCTGGAAACCACCGGCGTTGCGGAAGCAAAGGCCTATGAAATTCTCGATGCCGAGCGTCTGCGTCAGATGCAGGCGCTGGTGCGCCGTATGCCTGTTTCTGAAAGTGTGGTGGATGCAATTCTCAAGCTGGTTCGTTCGGCACGACCTGACGCTGATAATGAACATGCGAAAAAGCATATTGCATGGGGTCCGGGCCCGCGTGCCAGTCAGGCGCTGATGCTCTGCGCACGTGCGCGCGCACTTTACGAAGGCCGCCTTGCTCCATCCGTTGACGATGTCAAAGCGCTGGCCGAGCCTGTTCTTCAACACCGCATGGCGCTCAATTTCGCAGCGCGCGCCGATGGTATGCATGTCCGTGATGTCATTGCTAATCTGGTGAAGGCAGCAGCCTGATGGCGGTTGGCGCACAGGTTTCAGCTACAGACCGCAAGGATACGCTCGCTCGTGCTCGGGCGCGAGCTGCAAGCATTCCCGATCTGCTGGTAGAGGCCCGGCGCGTCGTCAACACCGTCATGAATGGCTGGCACGGACGGCGCAAACGCGGCCCCGGAGAAAACTTCTGGCAGTTCCGCCCTTATGTTGAAGGCGATGCACTTGCACGCATCGACTGGCGGCGTTCGGCCCGCGACGACCATACCTATGTTCGCGACCGGGAATGGGAATCAGCCCATACGGTCTGGCTGTGGTGCGATTTCTCGCCATCCATGCTCTATCGCTCCAATCTGACGCCGATCTCCAAGGAAGCACGCGCATTGGTCCTGACGCTGGCTATGGCCGAGCTTCTCTCAAGATCAGGCGAACGCATTGCCTTTCCGGCCCTGCTGCCACCTTTCTCCGCCCGCAATGGTGCCGAACGCCTTGCTGGAGCCCTGATGGGTTCAATGATGAATGAAGCATCTGAAAGCGCTCTGCCGGACATCAACCAGATCCGCCGCTTTTCCGAAGTGGTGCTTGTTTCAGACTTTCTGCATCCGTTCGATGAACTGACCGATTTACTCGATCAGCTCGCACGTCGCGGCGTCCGCGCGCATCTTGTTGAAGTGGCAGATCCTGCAGAAGAAACATTCCCCTATGCGGGACGTACAGAGTTTCGCGACCCTGAAACAGGCAGCACCCTTGTTGCCGGTCGCGCAGAAACCTATGCCGAGGACTACCGGCGCTTATACATCGCGCGTCGGGAAACATTGTCTGATTTCTGCAAACGACTTGGCTGGAGCTATACGGTGCATCGTACAGATCGACCAGCGACAGAAGCGCTATCTCGATTGCATAGTTCTTTAAGCGCGTCCTCTCTTAGTGGAGCACGCGCATGAATTTTCTGCCACTCGCCTTTGGATCACCGCTGATCCTCGCAGGCCTTCTCGCTTTGCCGGTTATCTGGTGGCTGCTGCGTATGACGCCACCGCGCCCGCAGGAAGAGAGCTTCCCGCCTTTGCGTATTCTGGCGCAAGTTTTCAAACGCGAGGAAGTGCCGTCAAAAAGCCCCTGGTGGATGACGCTGCTACGCCTGCTGATCGCAGCACTGGTTATTCTGGCTCTGGCATCCCCTGTCTGGAACCCGCGTGCCACCGCGATTGCAGGCGATGAGCCGCTTGCAATCATGATCGATAACGGCTGGGCCTCGGCTGAAGACTGGTCGCAACGTGTGGCTGCTGCGGAAAAACTCATTTCCGATACAGATGAAACCAACACGCAGATTTATATTATCGGCACCGCAGAACCAGCCAATGCTGCAATCGGACCTTATGATCGTACTGGAGCAACCGAACGTTTGCAGGCGTTGCAGGCACGCCCACTTCCTGTGAACCGCAAAGCCGCCACTGAACGCCTCTCTTCAGCCTTGCCTGAAGGCGTAAAAATTCGCCTCGCTTTCCTGAATGACGGCCTTGCCAGCGAGAACGACACCGAAAGCTTCGGCGCGCTCGACAAGACCGGCCATCTGGGTTCGGTCCTCTGGTATAGGGCGAGCCTCGGTCGCACCTTTGCCCTTACCGGCATCGACAACAAAGCCGACAGTCTGGATGCGATTGCAGTCCGTCCGGAAGGGGTACAGGCGCCGCGTTCGTTGACTGCCGCAGCTTATGACGACAAGGGACGCCGCATTGCCGAAGCACCACTTACCTTTGCGCTCGGCAGCGTCGAGGGTTCAGCGCGTTTTAATCTGCCGGTGGAATTACGCAATGATTTCCGCCTGATCCGCGTTGATGGTGTTGAACAGGCAGGCGCAACCCATCTGATCGATGCGGGATCAGAGCGCCGTACCATTGGGCTTCTTGCAAGTGGTGATGGCGATCTCGCCCAGCCACTGCTGTCACCGCTGCATTATATTTCGCGCGCCCTTTCCCCTTACGCAAATCTGGTTGAGCCACGCTCCGCCGACCTCCTGCAATCCGTACCGGAATTGCTCGATGGCAAGCCTTCCCTGCTCATCATGGCCGACATCGGCACGATGCCCCAGCCAGTCATCGAACAGCTTTCAAAATGGGTGGAAGATGGCGGCACGCTTGTGCGTTTTGCGGGTCCACGCCTTGCCGGTGCAAATGACAACGATCCGCTGCTTCCGGTTAAACTGCGCAAAGGCGAACGCGCTTTGGGTGGTACGCTGTCATGGTCTGAGCCGCAGAAACTCCGTACCTTTCCGCAGCAAGGTCCATTTGCTGGACTGACTATTCCCGACGATGTGAATGTCTCGCGACAGGTGCTGGCTGAACCGTCTTTTGATCTGAATGACAAGACCTATGCCGTGCTTCAAGACGGCACTCCGCTTGTAACCGGCGAAAAACGCGGACGCGGCAATATCGTGTTGTTCCATATTTCGCCTGACGCAACATGGTCGACGCTGCCTATTTCCGGCTCATTTGTCGACATGCTTCGCCGCATCGTCTCATTGTCCAACCGCGCAGGCGGACAGGACAATCAGGACGCAGTTTCGCTGCCGCCGTTCCAGCTTCTTTCTGCTTCTGGAGCGCTTGTGCCGCCGACATCGGAGGCCAAGCCTTTGATCGTTGAGAAAAACAAGCAGGCCAGTGTCAGCATCAACACGCCGCCCGGTTTCTACGGCAATGAGGATGGCTTGAAAGCACTCAATATTTTTGATGGCAGCAACATCAAATTGCAGCCAATCGAGCAACCAGCATTTTCCACGGGCGTCACCGAAGCATCCTACACGTCGGATGAGTCGATCTCGCTCGCAGGACCATTTCTTGGCTTCGCAGCTATGCTTTTGGCACTCGATACATTGTTGATGCTCTGGCTGCGCGGTGCCTTCCGTCGTCGCATGAAGACACGGGCCAAGGCTGCAAGCATCGCCCTGCTACTGGCAGGTGGACTGGCATTCAGTTTTGCGCCTGCAACCGTCAATCATGCGCGAGCCCAAGAGCCACAACAAACACACGACGACAGCAAACCCGGCGATGAAGCGATCATCAACTCGGTTTCGCAAACCCACCTTGCCTATATCATCACCGGCAATGCCGAGACCGACGATATCAGCAAGGCAGGTCTGCGTGGCCTTACCTTCGCTCTCAACGACAAAACCGCGCTTGAGCCGGGCGATCCGATTGGCGTTGATCCTGCCAAGGATGAACTGGCTTTCTATCCGTTGATTTACTGGCCGATTGATCCAAATTCAGCCATGCCAAGCGCTGAGGCCATCGCCAAGGTCGATGCCTATATGCAGCAGGGCGGAACAGTTCTTTTCGATACCCGTGACCAGCTTCAGGCGGGCGCAAGCCTTGATGCATCCGCGTCGCCTGCAAATCAGCGGCTAAGGGCGATCCTCGACAACATGAACGTGCCACCTCTGGAACCTGTTCCGGACGATCATGTCCTGACCAAGTCCTTCTTCATCATGCCAGATTTTCCGGGTCGATATGAGGGAAGCCCGCTGTGGGTCGAAGCAACGACACCCAACAATGCCACACAGGATCGCCCCGTTCGCACCGGCGATGGTGTGACACCAATCATGATCACCGCAAATGATTTTGCGGGCGCATGGGCAGTCGATGAACAGGGCAATCCTCTGTTGCCAACCGTTCCGAACGATCCAATGCAGCGCATCTATGCCATCCGTGGCGGTGTCAATATCGTGATGTATATGCTCACCGGCAATTACAAATCCGATCAGGTCCACGTCCCGGCCCTGCTTGAACGGCTGGGGAATTAAAGCATGTTTCGGAAAAGTGAAAACCGGCTTTCCGGTAAAACATATGCGGAAAGGAGATCGGCATGAATGTTGAATTCGAACCGTTCCTCTCTCTGCCGTGGCTCACTGGTATTCTCGTGCCATTGGCGCTTCTCGTTTTGGCGACTATTGCGCTTCGTATGCGTGGCGGTCTTATCCGTCTGGCTGCCGCAGCCGCTCTCGCACTGGCCCTGTTCAATCCGGTCATCATCAATGAAGAGCGTGAACCGTTAAAGAGTGTCGTAGCTGTCGTTGTTGATCGCAGCCAGAGCCAGGAGCTGGGCGAACGCAGCAGCGATACGGATGCCGCACTGAAAGCCGTTCAGGATCAGTTGTCAGCAATGCCGCAGTTTGAAACGCGCGTGGTTGAAGCTGGCAAGCCTGATGACAATGAAGACGGCTATGCAACGCGCCTGTTTGGTCCGCTTGCACGCACGCTTCTCGACGTACCGCCATCGCGTGTAGCTGGCGCGATCATGATCACCGATGGTCAGGTCCATGATATTCCGGCCAATGAGAATGCACTTGGCTTCGATGCACCGGTGCATGGTCTTATCACCGGAAAGCCCGACGAATTCGACCGCCGGATCAAATTCAACAAGGCGCCGCGCTATGGCATCAGCGGCAAGCCGCTGGAAATGTCCTTTACGGTGATGGACGAAGGCAAAAGCCTCGGAAATCCCGCACAGGTTCAGATCAGTGTTAATGGCGAAGTCGTCAGCGAAGAAGAAGCGCAGGTTGGACAGGAAACAACGACCAGCATCAACCTGCCTCGCGCTGGCGTGAATATCGTCGAGATAACAACGCCTACACTTCCGGGCGAAGTAACGGATGCCAATAACCGCGCAGTCGCAACCATTGACGGCATTCGCGAAAACCTGCGTGTGCTTCTGGTTTCCGGCGAGCCCCATAACGGCGAGCGCACATGGCGCAATCTTCTGAAATCCGACGCCGCTGTGGATCTCGTCCATTTCACGATTCTGCGTCCGCCTGAAAAACAGGACGGAACGCCGATCAACGAGCTGTCACTGATTGCCTTTCCGACGCGCGAACTCTTTGTCGACAAGGTCAACGAGTTCGACCTTATCATTCTTGATCGCTATCAGCACCGCGATGTGCTGCCGCTCCTCTATTACGATTATATCGCTCAATATGTGGAGAATGGCGGCGCACTGTTGATTGCAGCTGGTCCGGAGTATGCAGGCGATATGTCGATTGCCCGCACGCCGCTTTATAGCGCGCTGCCAGCCATGCCGACCGGCACAATCACCGAGAAGGCTTTCTATCCGCGACTGACCAACCTTGGCAAACGCCACCCAGTCACGCGCGGGCTTGATGGAGCCGAACAGGAGCCGCCGCATTGGAGCCGCTGGTTCCGCACCATCGATATCGGTCAGCCGCAAGGTGAAACCGTGATGAGCGGTGCCGACAACAAGCCGCTGCTGGTACTCAATCGCGTTGGCAAAGGTCGCGTTGGCATGTTCCTTTCTGATCAGGGCTGGCTTTGGGCGCGTGGCTTTGAAGGTGGAGGCCCATACGCCTCGCTTTATCGCCGCATCGCACACTGGCTGATGCAGGAACCGGAACTGGAAGAAGAAGCACTGACTGCAAGCGGCAACGGCCGCACCCTTTCAATTCGGCGTCAGTCGATGGGCGACAATCCGGGCATTGCCACCGTCACATCACCATCCGGCAAGCAATTGCAGGTTAATCTCGCACAGGGAAAACCTGGCCTGTTCGAGGGTTCGCTGCAAACCGATGAAATCGGCATTTTCCGTGTGAAGAATGGCGATCTGGAAACACTTGCGCATGTCGGCCCTGTCGATGCGCCGGAATTTGCAGACAGCATTTCGACAGCTGATCGCCTGAAGCCACTGGCCGATGCAACGGGTGGCTCAGTTCACCGTGTTCATGAAAGTGCTAATAGTTCAGTTCAGGTGCCAGCAATCACCGCCGTTGCAGCCAATCGTACAGCCGCAGGCAATGACTGGATCGGCCTGCGTGAAACGACGGATACACAACTGAAAAGCGTCAACCGTCTGCCGTTGTTCTCTGGATTGTTTGCGCTCGCCGCCCTGCTCTTTGTCTTCGGCGGCATGTGGTATCGCGAAGGGCGGTAGAGCGCATCCCGAAAAGTGGGAACCGGTTTTCGGAATAAGATGCGCGTTAAAAATGAGATAAAAGCGTGTTGCTTCAATAAGATAAATGCAACACGCTTTCCCCTCTTTTTAACTTTTAAACTCTGCTTGCGTGACGCACTATGCCGGTTGCGCCGTTCAGCGCATTTGGCGCAAGCTCACAGGCGAGCATCCGGCGCGGATCAACTGGCGCTGGCATAATCATCGAACCCGGCTGCACCATCTTGAAGCCAAAAGGCGCATAATAAGGCTCGTCACCTACCAGAACGATCAGCTTGTGACCGGCATTCTGAGCCGCCTCGATCGACATCCGCATCAAGGTGCCACCGATGCCGCGCTTCTTCCATTCCGGCCTTACAGCGAGCGGTCCGAGCAGCAGAGCCGGTTTCTTGCCAACCATAACAGGCGTCTGCCGGACTGATCCGACAACGATGCCCCCCATCAGTGCGACGAAGGACAGGTTCAGATCGTGAGGGCCACCTTCACGAATGAAATGCGCTGCCTTGGTAAAACGGGCAGGACCGAAAGCCTCGGCATTGATGGCTTCGATTTCGATGTCGTGCGCCGGGTTTGCCTGCGCGTATGTCAGTTCAAGCTGCTGCATGGGGCTTTGATCGCAATAGGAGATGTCGGTGACCGTTCGATGGTCAATGGAATGCATACCGCGCATTTTACGCAGTCCAGATTTCATCGTCGGAGGATGAAAAGCATTTCCATTACACGGCTCTCCTGATTGGTCGGAATTATCCAACCGCAATTTGGAAGCTGCGTATCACCAAAATGATCACAGGTAAAACAAAATCTTTCAAAACGGCGGTTCAAATTTAGCTTTTTGGCACCGTTACGCACTGTTCACGCCTTAATAGGCTGTCAAACGGCAGTTTTGCGGCTATTTTCCTTATCAAAAGGAGAAATCACATGGGACTTCTGGTTGACGGCAAATGGCAGGATGTCTGGTATGACACGAAAGCCACCAAAGGCCGTTTCGAGCGCTCGAAATCGCAGTTCAGAAACTGGGTTACAGCAGATGGAAGCGCAGGCCCAACTGGCGAAGGCGGCTTCAAGGCCGAGCACGGCCGCTATCACCTCTATGTCTCCTACGCCTGCCCATGGGCACACCGCACGCTGATATTCTGTGCATTGAAGAAGCTTGAAGATGTAATTTCCGTCTCGGTTGTCGATTATCTCATGGTCGAAGAAGGCTGGACCTTCTACGGCACAACCGGCAGCTCGGGTGACGCTCTCTACGGCTCTAAACGCCTGCATGAGATTTATACCCGCGCCGATCCAACCTATTCCGGTCGCGTGACCGTACCGGTTCTCTGGGACAAGCAGCGCGAGACGATTGTTTCAAATGAGTCATCTGAGATTATCAGAATGCTCAATTCGGCTTTCGATGCGTTCGGCGATGCGTCGCTTGATCTTTATCCGGAGGCCCTGCGCGGCGAGATCGACGCACTCAACGAGTTTGTCTATCCAAACATCAATAATGGGGTTTACCGGGCTGGCTTTGCGACCTCACAGGAAGCCTATGAAGAAGCCTTCGGACAGGTCTTCGCAGCGCTCGATACGCTGGAGGAAAAACTTTCAAAGAGCCGCTATCTGGCAGGCTCCAGCCTGACAGAAGCCGATTGGCGGCTGTTCACCACGCTGTTGCGCTTTGATCCGGTCTATGTCGGGCATTTTAAATGCAACCTGCGGCGCATCGCCGACTATCCGAACCTTTGGAATTACACGAAAGAGCTTTATCAGGTGCCGGGCGTTGCTTCGACCGTCAATATGGAACACATCAAGGGCCATTATTATTGCAGCCACAAGACGATCAACCCAACAGGCATTGTTCCGCTTGGACCGGAAATCGACTTCTCAGCACCACATGACCGGGACCGTCTCAGCAACTGAGCTTTTCCTGCAACAGTCCCATCAGAACATCCTTACTTTCTAAAATCTTGGGCGCCTCTTTGATCCTGATCAATGGGGCGCTTTGCTGTGCGGTCCAGAGTGCGCGCATCACTACCCCAGACTACCGGGATCAGGACTGTTAGACCAAGACTTTTAGGAGAGACTGATGAACCGCTTTGCCAAAGGGCTTCTCGCAGCAACAGCACTGACATTCGCAGCACCTGCAGCTTTTGCTGCTGATGCGATTGTTGCGCAGCCAGCGACCGAGATCGTTGCCGTGCCACAGGCTTTGTCGCCATGGCAGATCCGCGTGCGCGCGCTTGGCGTTATTGCCGAGAATAAAGGCTATGTGAACGGCGTCGATGGTTCTGGTCTTGATTACTCGAAGTCGATCACGCCAGAACTCGACATCACCTACTACTTCACCGACAATCTGGCCGCTGAACTCATCCTCGGCACCACCTATGCCAATATCAATGGCACTGGTTCGATTGAAGGTCTGGGCAAGGTCGGCAAGGTATGGATGCTGCCTCCAACGCTCACCATGCAGTACCACTTCACCAATTTCGGCGCTTTCAAGCCTTATGTCGGTGCGGGCGTGAACTATACCATCTTCTACAATCAGGATGCAGCCGGCGTTGACTATCTCAAGGTCAAGAACACGTTTGGCGGCGCGCTTCAGGTCGGCTTCGACTACATGATCGATGAACATTGGGGTATCAACTTCGATGTGAAGAAGCTGTTCCTCGAACCCAAGTTCGATGCGACTCTGGCTGGCGGCACACAGGTTAGCGGTAAGGCCAAGCTTAACCCTTGGCTGATCGGTACGGGTATCATCTACCGCTTCTAATATCTGAATATGAGGGCGCGGAAGCGCCCTTTCCTTTTACCAGTTTGGTAGCGGATCAAGATCGTGAAGCGCTTCCTGCAGGCGGCGCTTGGTTGAAGGCGTCGTTCCTTCAGGCAGGTTATCGAGCGGAAAGAAACCGGCTTCCGCTATTTCCCTGTCTCGCTGTTTCGGCTCTGTCTGCTCAAACGCCCGACAGACATAAAGTGCCACATGATCCCGCTTCGAGGCGTGAGCATTTTTGTAAAGCGCGAAAAGCTCGGGCCGTCCGGTGAGGAAAATATTACCTTCCTCACGCAGTTCCTTTTCAAGAGCCTGTCCGAATGTCTCGCCACTATCCACGCCACCGCCCGGCAATTGCCAGCCGGGTACGTAAGTGTGCTTCACCAGAAAAACTGAATTTTTCTGCTCATCAAGTACAATTGCCCTGACCCCGAGGGTCATCGGGCGGCGTAATAGAAAATAGGTATGAAATAAAAAATGGCGGAAGCGCATACCGTCGATCCTGAACAAATTTCTTTGCAGCATCATTGCTACAGGCACATCAATAAAAAGTCGCTAAACACGGTTTCGATTTAAAAAATAATACAGTACACCGACTATATGTTTCGCCTCGCCCATATTTCCGACATCCACCTGTCACCTCTGCCCCGCATTCGCTATCGCGAATTGGCGTCGAAACGTATCACAGGTTACATCAACTGGCTGCGTAATCGTAAAAACGCCATGCACGGCACAGTGCTTGACAGTCTGATTGCCGACATGCTGGCACAAAAGCCTGATCATATCTCAGTGACTGGCGATCTGGTGAACCTTGCCCTCAATCTGGAAATCGACATCGCCCATGACTGGCTGTTGAAGCTTGGCAATCCAGATAACGTATCTGTCGTTCCCGGCAATCACGATGCCTATGTTCCCGGTGCGCTGGATAAATCCTGCCGCAAATGGGAGCCATGGATGCGTGGCGATGGCGTCAACAATGAAGGCAAGCGGCCTCAGTTTCCTTATATGCGCGAACGCGGGCCGGTAGCGATAATCGGCGTCTCGTCTGCACGCGCGACGGCTCCCTTCATGGCCAGTGGTGACTTTAAATCCGCACAGGCCAAGCGCCTGGCCAACGCGCTTGATGAAGCTGGCGCACGCGGACTTTTCCGCGTTGTGATGATCCATCATCCGCCAATACATGGCGCTACACCCACGCATAAGCGGCTGTACGGTATTCGCAGATTTCAGAAAGTTATTCGCAAGCATGGTGCCGAGCTGGTCATTCATGGCCACACGCATCTGGCAACGCGCTATGATATTGACGGGCTGAACGGAAAAGTTCCGGTTATCTGCGTGCCATCTGCCAGCCAGAATTTCGGCGGGCATAAGCCGCCTGCACGCTACAACATCTTCAACATCGACCGGAAACCGGAAGGCGGATGGCTATGCCAGTGGGAACAGCACGGCATTGAAGATGAAAGCGAAAGAATAATCGAGCTCAGCCGGCAAGAGCTGAAAATTCCATAGTTCAACACTACGATTAATGGATGTTTCGCATTTATAGCATTTCCAGCAAAAGTGGGAACCGGTTTTGCGTCGGATAATGCGTAAAACAAATAGTTACAGCGGCTCCAACGATTTAGTCTTAACTGGAACCGCTGTAACGTCTGACGCAGTGTTTCAACCGACGATATCAAACGCTAAATTCAAACCACTCATTACATCATTAAAGTTCAGCGAGAGCGAAACGTGATATTGCAGCTCTTCTGGGCTCCAGCGACCTCCAATGCCTGCATTTCACCTTTCAAGCGGGCAACATCGGCGGCTTTTGCACCATTACCTTCATTGAAGAAAAGTACGGGCCAGAACAGGACAAGACCAACCCCTGTTTTTACTGCGTCTCCAGTCGCCGCTGAATCTTGGCGCCCTGAAGCCGCGGCTGCACTATATGAAACACGCACGGCCTCTTCTTTCAGAGCGGCACATGAAAGCGAGCTGTATGCCGAAGGAGATACATAACTCGCCGAAATACTACTGGAGCGCGATGCACAACCGGCAACAACAGATAAAAATACTACTAACATTAGAATATTCTTCATAAACATACCCAATAAATAAAATAATTCACTGGGCCTTATATTTATAAATATGAATATATGATGACAATCCCAAACTATAAATAAACATAAAGGCACATATAATAGATACGTAAATTAAAGGCGACGCATAGCGCCGCCTTTAATAGAATAAATTGCCCGTATTATTTTCCGATTACGCGATTGGCTGCCGAAACAATTGCTTCGAGCGAGGCGCTCACGATGTTGTCGTTGATACCGGCGCCGAACAATTTGCCGTCCGGGTATGCAACTTCAACATAGGAAATAGCAGCCGCGTCCGAACCTTGCTTTAGCGAATGCTCGGAGTAATCGATAACCGACATCTTCACGCCCAGATATTTCGACAGCGCATCGATGAAGCCATCAATCGGGCCTGTACCCTTGCCTTCGATATTCTTGGTCACGCCGTTATCGGTGATTTCAGCGGTCAGAATACGACGACCCTTCTGTTCAGGATCTGGATAGGTGTGGTGATCCACGAACTTGATGCGGCCTTCTGCCTGTTCGACATAGAGCTTCTGGAACTCTTCATGAATGCGCTTTGATGGCAGTTCCTTGCCTTCATCATCCGTGATGTTCTGGATGATTTCGCGGAACTCGACCTGCAGATTGCGCGGCAGGTTCAAACCGTAATCAGCCTGCAGAATATAGGCGATACCGCCCTTACCAGACTGCGAATTAATGCGGATGATCGCTTCATAGGAACGGCCAACATCCTGTGGATCGATTGGCAGATAAGGCACTTCCCAGACCGGCGAATTGGCGGTCTTGCGAACCTTCATACCCTTGTTGATCGCATCCTGATGCGAACCCGAGAAAGCCGTATAGACCAGCTCGCCCACATAGGGATGACGCTCGGCAATCTTCAGCTGGTTTGAATATTCGTAGACATCCTTCATGCGATTGATGTCCGTGCAATCCAGCTCTGGATCAATGCCCTGCGTGTACATGTTGAGCGCCAGCGTCACCACATCAACATTGCCGGTGCGTTCGCCATTGCCGAACAGCGTGCCTTCAACGCGATCAGCCCCCGCCATCAGGCCGAGTTCCGTTGCAGCGATGCCCGTTCCACGATCATTGTGCGGGTGCAGCGAAATGATCAGGTTTTCGCGATTGTCGAGATTGCGGCACATCCATTCTATCTGGTCGGCGTAAACATTTGGCGTGTTCATTTCGACAGTGGATGGCAGGTTGAGGATCAGCTTGTGCTCTGCTGTCGGCTTGACGATTTCCGTCACCGCATTGCAGATTTCCAGCGCCACTTCCAGCTCGGTGCCGGTGAAGCTTTCTGGCGAATACTGGAAACGATAACCACCACCTGCCTTGGAAGCCATGTCCATGATCATCTTTGCGGCATCGGTCGCAATCTGCTTGATGCCCTTAACGTCCTTGTTGAAAACAACGCGGCGCTGCAATTCACTGGTCGAATTGTAGAAGTGGATGATTGGCGTCTTAGCACCTTCCAGCGCTTCAAACGTACGCGTGATCAATTCAGGACGGCACTGCACCAGCACCTGCAGATCAACTTCGTCAGGCGTGTCGCCCTGCTCGATTGCCCAACGGCAGAAGTCGAAATCTGTCTGCGAAGCCGATGGAAAGCCGATTTCAATTTCAGGGAAACCCATATCGACCAGCAAGCGGAACATGCGTTCCTTACGGTCGTGGCCCATTGGGTCGATCAGTGCCTGATTACCGTCGCGCAAATCGACCGAACACCAGATCGGCGCCTTTTCGATGCGCTTTGCAGGCCAAGTGCGGTCGTCGAGTTTTGGGTAAGGAAACGGCGAATATTTCACGGCCGCGTCTGGCATACCTTTATGCTTAGCAGCGGAATTCGGCGTGTTTACGTTCTGATTCATGGTCATCTCATCCTCCCGGCGTACTAAGCAGTTCTGTACTGCTGTAACGACACGGATATCTCGTCTTAAAATTCAAATTTGGATTTTGAGAAAGGAGCATGCGTCAGCGGGACTTCAATCGACCGCCGGACGCTCCTTTCAACGAGCCCGACGATCGCCGCTAAGGCCGAGGGTAAGAAGCGAGTTTAGAACGCAAACGTTCACGCGCGCGCTGGAAGCGGCGCTCGAATGTTCCATAGATGTTGCGTTCTTCATAACCATGGAAACGCTTTTACACTCGAGGTTCAAAACGCGCAAGCCGCTATTTGTTTCATGCGCACCCCGAAAAGTGCGTAGCGGTTTTCGGATAGGATGCGCATCAAATATAAAGATTAGAGCGCCGATCTGATAAAATCAGATCGAAACGCGCTCTAGGCGAAAGGCACTGAACTCGTGCCAATCGGCAGTTTTGCCTCATCTTCCGGCTCAACATGGATCACAACACGCGCGCTTTCGATCTGCGTCTTCAGTGCGTCTTCGATTCGGTCGCATATGACATGCGCGTCGCCCACGCTCATTTCGGCAGCCACAACCAGATGAAACTCGATGAAAGTTACACGGCCTGCAATGCGGGTCTTGAGATCATGAACCTCAATCGCGCCACCGGCATTTGCTGAAATAACGTCGCGAATCCGCATTTCCTCAGAGGGTTCGACACCGATATCCATCAAGCCCTGTACGGATTTATTGATAACGCCCCACCCCTGCCAGAGAATGTTGATAGCAACCAGAATGGCAAGCAGCGGATCGAGGATCGCCCAGCCTGTTATGACGGCTCCAACCAGACCAACCAGAACACCGACCGATGTAAACACGTCAGTCATAATATGCTGACCATCTGCTTCCAGCGCTGGCGAACGCGCACTGCGACCCGTGCGAATAAGCAGCATGGCCCAGAAAGCATTTATCACAGCAGCGCCCGTATTGATCGCAAGACCCAGCCACGGCTCATCAAGCTGACGCGGATTCTCAAGCGCAGACCATGCTTCTTTTGCAATCAAAAGCGCCGCAATCGTAATCAGTACGCCTTCGACAACTGCCGAAATATACTCTGCTTTATGATGGCCAAACGGGTGGTTTTCATCCGCTGGCTTATAGCTGACACTGATCGCCCACCAGGCGCCAAGTGCCGCAATCACATTGACGATGGATTCCAGAGCATCCGAATAGAGTGCCACGGAGCCGGTCACTGCATAGGCCAGATATTTCAGCCCCATTACGCCCAGCGCAACAGGAATCGACCAAGCGGCGAGCCGCCGAACTTTTACACTCGCGTCCATCACAAACCTTCAGATACTTTAATTCTTATCCCGACAGGCGGGTTCAGGCTAACAAGAAGCCTATTGCGCATTCACTCCGGCGTGGCCGGTAAGCAGCATTTCGATAGCCGTTCTATAGCCCATAAAATCCAAATTTCGAAACCCTGTTTTTTTACTTCGCGCATTTAATTTTCTCTTGCGAATGCAATGCATTACAGTTGCAAATGGTTCGCCAAAGCAGCTCTGAAAAACCATGATTTTATAAGGCCATAAACGAAAAAACCGGCCGCGGTTTTCACCACGACCGGCTCATTGTTTTGCAACTGAGGAAATCGATTAGAGCGCATCCCGAAAAGTGCGAAGCGGTTTTCGGAACAAGATGCGCGCAAAAAATAGATAGAGCATTTCCAATGACTCAATCAAAACAGGAAATGCTCTAGTAATTGCTGCGACGCGCTTTGTGCTTTGCTGCAAAATGCACCACGACATTTTCGATCATTCGCATCCCCGCATTATGACCAAGCGTCATGATGGATTCGGGGTGGAACTGAACGGCTGCCACAGGCTCTTTTTTATGTTCAAAAGCCATGATGACGCCGTCCTCTGTCTCCGCCGTGACCAGAAAATCATCCGGCAGACGTTCAGGATCAGCAAAGATCGAGTGATAGCGGCCAACCGTTACTTCCTTCGGCAGGCCCGAGAAGATGCGTTCAGGCTTTGAAACCCGGATACGCGAGGGCTTGCCATGCATCGGAATGCGCAGCTGACGCAGCGTGCCGCCATAGGCTTCTGCCAAAGCTTGAAGCCCAAGGCAGACACCGAAGATCGGCAGCTGACGCTTACGCGCCTTGTCGATGGTCGCCTTGCAATCGAAGTCCTGCGGTGTACCCGGTCCGGGCGACAGCACAACAAGATCAGGATTAATGCGGTCGAACACTTCCTCGGCGACCGGCGAGCGTACCGTAGAAACCGTAGCACCCGTCTGGCGGAAGTAATTGGCGAGCGTGTGCACGAAGGAGTCTTCGTGATCGACCAGCAGGATCGAAATCCCCTCGCCCACCTTTGCAGCAACACGTTCTTCAGCAACCTGATTGCTCTTCTGTGCTTCACGCACAGCAGCGATCATCGCGGATGCCTTCAGTTCGGTTTCTGCTTCCTCCTCTTCAGGATTGGAATCAAACAGCAGCGTCGCACCGGCGCGGATCTGTGCCACACCATCCTTAACGCGGATCGTGCGCAGCGTAAGCCCGGTGTTCATGTCGCCGTTGAAGTGCATCATGCCGATGGCACCGCCATACCATGCGCGTGGGCTACGCTCGTTTTCTTCGAGAAAGCGCATGGCCCAAAGTTTTGGCGCACCGGTTACGGTTACAGCCCATGCATGACTGAGGAAGCCGTCAAAGGCATCCATACCGTCACGCAGACGGCCTTCGATATGGTCAACAGTGTGGATCAGACGCGAGTACATCTCGATCTGACGACGACCGATCACCCGCACCGAACCTGGCTCACAAACCCGGCTTTTGTCATTGCGATCAACGTCCGAACACATGGTCAGCTCGGACTCGTCTTTCTTGGAATTGAGCAGTTTCAGAATCTGTTCCGAATCCGAAATTGCATCTTCACCTCGCTTGATGGTGCCGGAAATCGGGCAGGTCTCGATGCGACGGCCATTGACGCGCACGAACATTTCCGGCGAAGCGCCCACCAGATACTCGTTCTCTCCAAGATTGATGAAGAACGAATAAGGCGATGGATTGATCGACTTCAGGCGACGGAAGATTTCCGAAGGGGCCGTGTGGCAGCGCTCATAGAAAGTCTGCCCCGGCACGACTTCAAACAGATCGCCGCGCTTGAAGCTTTCCTTCGCGCGTTCGACCAGCTTGGCATATTCGCCCGGATTATGATCGCCACGCGGCAGATCGCGCTCTGCGGGCTTGAATGGCTGCACCGGTGTCGCCCGTGCAAGATCATGCGTTGAAGAGCCGCCGCAGACAAATTCGTAGCGATCCACCCATGCGCGCGCCGAATAGTGGTCGGCCACAAAAATTTCGTCCGGGATGAAAAGCACCAGATCACGCTGATCATCCGGGCGCTTCAACTTGTACTGAATTGGATCGAACTGGAATGCCAGATCATAGCCAAACGCACCGTAAAGGCCGAGATTTGCATCTTCCTCAGAGAAGAAAAGGCCCACAATCGCGCGCAATACAGTGAAGACCGAAGGCATACGCGAGCGTTCTTCTTCGGTGAATGTGCCGGTCGGTTCAGCAATCGTCAGCTCGATAAGATCTTCACTGGCCTTATCGACCTTCACTTCGGCAAGCGCCTGAACCGTCTTGAGGATCGGGCGCAGCAGGATCGTTCCGCGCTTGTTCAGCGCTTCAATGCGCATCTGGCGATTGCGGGAGGTAATCACGACTGGCGGATCGACAATTGCCGTGTCCCATCGCGTGTAGCGGCCGGGATATTCGTAGTTGGAAGAAAAGACCGCGCCTCGCCGCTCATTGAGAGCATCGATATAAGTCTCGATAGCTCCCTTATAAGCAGTCAAATGGCGCACACGTTCGACAACAATGCCGCCCGCTGTCTCGTGCGTGAATATCTCGCTATCCGCAATCTTCGCATTCATGACTGGCAATTCCCAAGTGTTATTCGTTATCGAGCACTTCCAAAGCTCAGGCCCCTCAACCAAAGCGCATCGTGCTTCGGCTTTTTATTCTCGTATGTCTTAGCCCAAAACCGGTTTCCGCTCTTGGGCAACATGCGGTGGCATTATTCAAACAGCCAAACAAAAAGGCCGCCCGGATAATCCCAGCGGCCTTAACTAAAACGCAAATGCACAAACGCCTGCGTGGCCGCTTTTAGCGAGCCCACCACCAGATTTTTGTGTCAATGCGCGAAATGTTCATGGCGATACTGTTAGCCTTCCCTCGCATCGCTTGCAACTGGAAAATTCAAAGCTTCAAATCACTGATGTCGACCTGTCAGAATTGACGTGTTTCAGCGGCGCAAAATTTCTAGAATGTATCATCCCGCACAAAAAGAAAATCCGGACTGCTTTAAATAGTCCGGATTCTCCCTAGTCCTTGATAAGGACAAATTGACTAAAGGTTGGAGTACCTTTTCCGGCCCGCCGTGGGTATAACACCTGCCAAAAGTCTTAACTCTATGCGTGCAATATCACTTTAAGTACACCTATTTACTACTATGGATTGCACATTTCCGCAACTGTCAAGTCTATCGTCGTAGCCTTCTACCAAACCGTGTAATGCAGCTGTAATTTAAGTATGTTTCAAAAATTTTGCCTTGCGTGCGAGACGGATTTCGGATTCATTTCGCAAGCAAATCATTTATAAACTAACAATAAAAAGCCGCCATCGCAGGCGGTCGAGTGGGGACACCAATGAAGAATCTTGATGTAATGGACAGGAGTATTCTGCACGCCCTTCAAGAGAACGGGCGACTGACCAATACTGAACTTGCCGATCGTATTAATCTGTCTCAGACAGCCACCGCAGAACGCGTCAAACGCCTCACCCGCGAAGGCTATATTCTCGGCTACTCTGCCCATCTGTCGCCAAAGATGCTTGATCGGTCCATGCTGGTTTTCATTGAAATCAAGCTTGATCGCACCACGCCAGAGGTCTTTGAAACCTTCTCCGCCTTCACGCGCGGCAATCCCGATATTCTCGAATGTCATATGGTTGCAGGCGGCTTCGATTATTTGATCAAGGCACGCGTCTCCGATATGGATCACTATCGCCGTTTTCTCTCGGAAGCACTTCTATCCCTGCCTGGCGTAAGGGAATCCCACACCTACGCCGTAATGGAAGAGGTCAAGGAAACGTCACACATCGCTGTGTGACGTCGCTATCGTCGGCTATCGACCTGAATTTATTGCCAGCGTGATGACAATATAGATTGGCTTATTGCCGATACAGGCTTGCCAATAATTATTTACGGGTATATACCCGCATTATGTCTAATCCTTGTTTCTGCATCCTTCTGCGGCAGGCCGCGAGAAAATCATCCAGCGTTTACGACAGGGCGCTGGCGCCGCTCGGCATCAATGTCGCGCAGTTCAGTCTGCTGCGAAAAATTGCGCGTGCGCAATCCATCTCATTGACCGAGCTTGCCCGGCTTGCCGACCTTGATCGATCAACCATGGGCCGCAATGCGAAGGTGTTGCAGCGTATGGACCTTATCGAACAGACACCGGGCGAAGATCATCGTGAGACGCACATCGCTTTGACGTCGACAGGCCGTGACCTTGTCGAACGCGGTGGGCCGCTCTGGGATCAGGCACAAGATGAAATAGAAGCAAAACTTGGCAGCGAAGGCGTGGAGCAATTGCTTACCCTTCTCCGCGCCTTTGACTGAAAACAATGACCAAAACCCATTGAGCCTGTAACTGGCGAACTGGGTTGACCTTCAACTTTGCGGCTGTTCAAAAATCAGCCAGTCTCCGAAAGCGCCGAAGATGATTTCTGCCAGCCTTGCAAGCTTTCTTCAAAAGCGAAACATCCACTATGGATGGGTTGTTGCTGCCATCACGTTTCTGACCATGCTTGCAACCGCTGCAGCCATGGGCTCGGCGGGCATCCTGATCGAGCCATTGCAGAAGGAATTCGGCTGGACCAATGCCAATATTTCCTTCGCCATGGCGCTGCGTCTGGTGCTGTTTGGTTTGATGGGGCCTTTTGCTGCTGCTTTGATGAACCAGTTTGGCCTGCGACGCGTTGTGTCCGCAGCACTCGTCATGATCGCCTGCGGACTGGTCGGCTCGATCTTCATGACTGAAGAATGGCAGATGGTCGGCCTTTGGGGCATCGTTATCGGCCTTGGCACCGGCATGACCGCACTTGTCCTGGGTGCGACTGTTGCTGCTCGCTGGTTTGAAAAGCGCCGGGGTCTCGTGGTTGGCCTCATGACAGCCAGCAATGCAACCGGCCAACTTGTTTTCATGCCGATCCTCGCCAGTGTGAGCCAGAATATCGGCTGGCGCACGTCGCTAACCATTGTCGTCGGCTTTCTTATCGCAGCACTCGTGCTGGTGCTTGCCCTGATGCGCGATCATCCCGCAGATATCGGGCTGAAGCCTTATGGCCGAACCGCCCCTCTCCCTGCCCCAGAGCCTAAGAAAAGCTTTGCTTCGCTGCTCGCTTCCCCGCTGATTACCTTGCGCGAAGTATCGTCCACATCAACCTTCTGGGTGCTGTTCGTCACCTTCTTCGTCTGCGGCTTTTCCACCAACGGTCTGATCCAGACCCATTGGATCGCATTGTGCGGCGATTTCGGCATCGTACCTGTGGGTGCAGCAGGCATTCTGGCCGTCATCGGTGCTTTCGATTTGATCGGCACCATCGGCGCCGGCTGGCTTTCCGACCGTTTTGACAACCGCTGGCTGCTGTTCTGGTTCTACAGCCTGCGCGGCTTGTCACTGATCTACCTGACCTTTACCGATTTCACGCTCTATGAACTGGCACTCTTTGCCGTCTTCTATGGTCTCGATTGGGTTGCAACCGTACCGCCAACGGTCAAGCTTGCCGCAGAACGTTTTGGTCCGGAAAAGGCTGGCATGGTGTTCGGATGGGTATTCACCGGCCATCAGGTGGGTGCAGCTGCAGCCGCAGCTTTTGCAGGCTTCGTCCGCACCGATTATGACAGCTATACACCTGCCCTCATTCTGGCAGGGGCGATGTGTTTCGCTGCAGCCGCCATGGTGTTCATCATCAGCAGGCCAGCTCCAAGACCCGCTTTGCAGGCATCATAATACTCAACGCTTCCTGCCCTTTCTGTTCAGCGCCAGCACACCCAAGCTGATCAGAAGGGCAGCAGCGGTGTCGGTCCATCCCGGCACCTCACCAAGCAGCAAGAGCCCCAAAACCAGTGTCGCAACCGGTATGAGTGCGGATAAGGCCGCTCCTGCGGCTGTTCCCAACAGCACAACAGCACGATTAAAGGCAAAAACACCGAAAGCCGACGTCAGCACACCCTGATAAAAGCCCTGCAAGGCAATATCACCCCACGAAGTCTGTCCGATGCCTTTGTCGAGCAACAGGATGTAAATCGGCAGAAACACCAGTGCAGAGGCAACCGCTGCAATCGCAGTGGCATGAAGGCCGTCCATGCCTTTCCGGCGAAAGACCATCACGTAGATCGACCAAACCAGCGCAGCTGCAAAAAACGAGAGATGACCCATCATCTCCTGCCCGCCAAGTTGTGACAGGCCAGCGATCAAGCCACTACCGATCAGGATCAGTATCACCCCGACCCAGCGCGACAGCGCCAATCGCTCCTGAAGCAGCAACACGCCAAGGACCGCAACAAGTGCTGTCATCAGGCCGGGAATAAGCGCTGCCGCGTGCGATGCAGGCGCGAATTGCAGCCCATAAACCGTCAGAAGCGCATAGGGAAATCCGGCACCAGATGCGAGCAGCACGAAGCCAAGCAGCCCCAATTGCCGGAAGCCAAACCCTTTGGCGAATACAACCGGCAGCAGAACCAGTCCAGCCACCCCAAATCGCAATGCGATGATGTCGGAAGGCATGAGCGCCGTCTTGAATCCAAAGCGGGTCAAAACGAATGAGCCAGACCAAACGAGAACTCCTGAGAGGCCCCAAACAAGGCCTTTCACTGTGTCGGAGGTTGAAACGGGAATGGTCGTATCGGTGGTCGCCGTCATATTTGCTGTGCTCTGCTTCGTGAATAGTCGGGCGACTATTACAGAAACCATGAATGCATACGGCACGGATAAATCAGATATCAGATATTAGAAATTCTTATGCCGCTTTGACATTTGCTTGTTTGGCAATCGCGCAGAAACTGTCAATCAAATGCCTGACCGGACTATCTGCACGATAGACGATATAAACGGTTCTGAATGTCGGTGGATCCAGCTTGATCGCCCTGAGATCGTGCAGATTGGACCCCGGAAGGCTGATTTCCGATAACAGCGTCAAGCCGATCCCATGGCGTACCATTTCAAGCACGGTCGCAACGTCTCGCGTTCTGACCTGCTCGCTGCGTGCGCCGCCGTCTGCATGAATGATGCGGTCGATAATCAGCTCACAGCCTGCAGCCGCAATCAGCTGTCGATCACGCAAATCACCGGGAGAGATGAGATCGCGGCGCATGAACGGATCGTCACGACGCCCCACGACGACCAGCTCTTCCTGCCCGACTTCGTCTGCTTCAAGGCCGGAAGTCGGTAATGAGGTAATGCCCAGATCGGCAATTCCTTCGCTGACCCAAAGGCTCACATCGTCATGACCACCTTCAAAGGTGCTGAACTCAACACGCGGATGAAGCCGCAAAAAGTTTTTGCGCAGCTCCGGCACCACATATTCGAGCTGGCTGGGAATAGCCGCCACACGCAACTTGTCGGGCGCATTCGTGACCATCTTGCGTGCCCGCGCTTCGATCCGATCAACCGCCGATAAAGCGCTGCGTGCATCATCGAGAATGGTCTGTGCGAAAGCAGTCAGCATCGCACCGTCGCGTTTGCGCGCAAGCAGATCCAGCCCGAGGATTTTCTCCAATGTCGCCAGCGCCTGACTTGCACCCGACTGGGTGAGGCCAAGCTTGCGCGCTGCGGCACCGACACTGCCGGTTTCGGCTACCGCTTCAAGCAAACGCAGCTGCACGAGACTGATCTTCATCGCTTAGTTTCCCAGTGCTGCGTCGCCCCAATCGGCACGACGCGCCCAACGGAAAAACTCGCCATCCCGCTTGGTGACAAGACGCTCTTCGGCGCTGCCATCATCGTTGCAGAGCTTAAGTGAAACCTTGCCGCCGCCAACGCGCGTAGGCGCAATCACACGCGCCGTGGCACTCATCGACGGATCACGCGTTGCAGCCAGATAGATGAACTTCTCGTCTTCCCACGGCACTTCAGCATCCTTCGTCAGGCGATGGATACGGGACCGGGCAACACGGCGCGAAAAATGGCACCAGTCAGGTGCAATCAACGGACAGTCGTGCTGATGCGTGCATGGCGCTGCGATATGCGCACCTTGCGCAATCAGTGCGGCCCGTGCATCAAGAATGCGTTGCCAACCGGCAGGTGTTCCCGGCTCCACAATCACAAACAGATGGCGAGCCGAGGCCCATAACCGCTCGACAAGTGCTTTGCGATCAAGGGGAGCGAGTTCATCCAGAACATAGGCGATCGTCACGAGATCGGCTTTCGGAAAATCGATCTTTTCCTTAACCAGATCGCCTGCACGCCACTCGGTTTGAAGCCCAACATTTTCTGCAAGCTTGCTTCCCACAGCACGGATTGCCGGGCTTGCTTCGATCATCGTGGCTGATTGCAAGTCAGACCAGCATCCGCGTGCGGCCCAGAGTGCGGTCCCTGGTCCACAGCCAACATCAAGCATGGTGGCAGGGGTAAAATCCGGGCACATTTCCGCAACACTCTCAAGGCTTGCGCGCACAGCCGCATAGGTCGCAGGCAGTCGCGCAGCCAGATAGGCTTTTGCGGCGAGTTCATCCGAAATATGCAGACGACCATCGCGCGTTTCCGCGCGATAGCGCCGCGAAAGAACCTCAGACGCACGCTTGAGGTCAGCCAGAGCAACCCCTTCAAGCGACGCGTCCACAGCCTGACGCAATAGTGATGGCAGTTCCATTAGAAATTAGCGCTCCAGAACCTGCTTCACGTCCACCAGATTGGAGCGAACGCGCAGGATGTAAAAGCCCATGGTCGTCAGATGCGACGGTGTAAACCAAGCATCCGGGCTACCATTGGAAACGATAAATGGCTGCATATCGAGCGCCGAGCGCAGCTGTCGCTCCATTTCGTCCCAAACGCCATCAAGATGCTTTTCCGCCAATACATTACGGAAATCCGAATGCGACGCACGCAGCAGGCCGTAATAGGCATAGAGCTGGCCATAGGCGAACCAGAAGCGATCATCGGCACGCGTATCGAACCAGCCAGCATGATAGTTTTCGGCACGATCCTTGAGGATTGCAGAGGTCGAACCCAGATCGCTCGCAATACGATCAACAAACTGGATCAGATTGTCTGCGCGTGCATCAAAGGTTGCCTGACAGTTTTCAAGACGGGTGTTGAACGAGCGCAGATCCTTGATCGCCGAACGATAATAGCTCGGCGTCGGGGTCTTTGGACCAAACGGGCTCAGGCCAAAATACCAGGCGTCTTCTGCAAACTGCAGATTGCCGCGTGCTTTCTGCAGGTCGCCATCAATTTGCGAGGTGCCGCGCAGACGGCCGATATTGTCCACCAGTTCGATTGCCGTGCGGCGCACAGCTGCATTGATACCGCGCTGGAACGACGCCTTGTTGTCGAGGAAAGGCGTTCGATCCCAATCAACACCGAAGAAGCCAACCTTGTAGAGCAGCATGGAAGAAATCCACGCGTTCTGGTTCACATTGAAATCGGTAAGATCAGCGGCGACTTCAGCAATCGCGGAAGGCGAACACTTGCGCGCAGTCGACGGAATTTGCGCTGCCTGCATGGGCGGTGTCTGCGTTGACGTGTCACCATCATCCGTTGCAGGCGTGGTGTCTGTCCCGCTCGCACTGTTTTCGGAAGGCGTTGAGGTTGCAGGCTCCGGCGTTCCAGACTCTGGTGTTGAAGTCAGGGGCTGAGGTGTCGTCTGCACCACTTCACCAGGCGTCACAGCATTCTGGTAGCTATACTTGGCTGGATAATCAGGATTGAAGTTGGTCCAGACCTGCGTTTGCCAGATAAAATAGACATAAAGGCCGCCAAGTCCGATCACGATCACCGCAATCGCAACTTTCCACAAATTTCCCAACTTGAGAAAAAGTCCCCACAGACCGCCGAGTGGCACTGCAATCACGCGAGCCAATGCCGCGATAAAACGACCAAGGAAGGAGAAAACGCCCCGAACTGCATTCCACACTGTAACGAATCCTTCCTGTTACCTGCAATTGCAGGCTCTCCGACACTTTTACCCATCCGGATCACAGACCCGGAAAATCGCCGATTACCAAGCAGCATATGCTGATAAGTTTCACACTTCTCAAATAGAGTGCGTCAGGCTTTTCGACAACCATCAACCAGACAGGTTCGGACTTTATTGGGTGTTTTCAAGCCTTCATGGGTTGAAACAAGACGGGCTGTGCGTAACATGGCGCCACTTCGCACTGCTTCGGCTTTTAACGCTTTATCTGCAGAACCTTTTGTCTGACGGTCCAGAAAAACGAGTACAACACACCCCAAAGTCGCAATCAGAAATATTTTCGCCGCAATGGTACTTGATCGGCGAAATCTTTGGTGTTTGCTAAAAGCCGGAACCGGAAAAACAATCAACCGTTAAAGCGGCCCGGTTAATGGAGAGAAAAATGAAGTCCACTTCGACGCCTACGCTCAAATATGCCTTGAGTATGTTAGCCATCACGACAGCGATCTTTGCGCTGCCCGCAACCGCCTCGGCTGCGGAGCCTGCAAGCTGCTCGACTGTCCGCTTTTCCGATGTGGGCTGGACCGACATCACCTCCACCACGGCAGTAGCCACCGAGATCCTCAAGGGCCTTGGCTACAAGACCGACATCAAGGTTCTTTCCGTGCCGGTGACCTATGCGTCGCTCAGCAAGAAGGACATTGACGTTTTCCTCGGCTATTGGAACCCATCGATGAGCGCTGATCTCAAGCCTTATCTGGATGACAAGAGCGTCGAAACCCTCCGCACCAACCTGACGGGCGCAAAATACACCCTCGCCGTGCCGAAATATGCCTATGACGAAGGCCTGAAGGACTTCAAAGACATCGCCACTTTCAAGGACAAGCTCGGCGGCAAGATTTACGGCATTGAACCGGGCAATGACGGCAATCGTCTGATTCTCGACATGATCAGCAAGGATGCGTTCGGCCTCAAGTCGTTCGAACTGGCAGAATCGTCTGAACAGGGAATGCTGGCGCAGGTCGCCCGCAGCATCAAAAGCAAAGACCCGGTCGTCTTCCTCGCCTGGGAACCGCATCCGATGAACAAGCGCTTTGAGATCGCTTATCTGACCGGCGGCGACGACTTCTTCGGACCAAACCTTGGTGGCGCCAAGGTCGAAACCAATGTCCGTGCTGGCTATACGCAGGAATGCACGAATGTCGGCAAGTTCCTGACCAATCTTGAGTTCCAGCTTGAAATGGAAAACGAGATCATGGGCAAGATTCTCGACGATGGCGAAGATCCGGCAAAGGCCGCAACTGCCTGGCTCAAGGCAAATCCTGCTGTGCTCGACAAGTGGCTTGACGGTGTGACCACCGTTGACGGCAAGGAAGGTCTGCCAGCCGTTAAGTCGGAACTGGGCCTGTAATCCTTAGAAAGTCAGGCCGCGGATTACCGCGGCCTACTCTTTTGTAGGTAAACTATCGAAGCGCATCCCGAAAAGGGTGAAGCGGTTTTCGGACAGGATGCGCGTTAAGATAAACAGCTGGAGCAGCGAAGCGATCTGATAAAGCAGGTCGCACCACGCTCCACGACTGAAAGAACGCGGCAGGAGACATAATCGTTGAACTGGCTGACGGACTATAAAATTCCGGTCGGACCCACCGCAAAGTCGGTGGTCGATTGGCTCACGGACAATATGGGTGGCTTTTTCGATGGGCTGGCTGCGGTTATGCAGTGGCTTATCGACGGCCTGTTGTATCTGTTGCAACTGCCGCATCCGCTTGTCCTGATCGTCATTTTTGCAGTGATCGCCTGGTTTATCCAGCGCCGCATCTCGGTGGTGATCCTCACCATCCTGGGTTTTCTGTTCATCATCAATCAGGGCTATTGGGATGGCACACTCAAGACACTGACGCTGGTTCTGTCGGCCTGTTTCCTCTGTATGGCAATTGGCGTCCCGCTCGGCATCGCCGCAGCGCACCGCCCTACCCTTTATGCAGTCCTGCGACCGATTCTCGATCTGATGCAGACGTTGCCAACCTTCGTCTATCTGATCCCGGCCATCGTCTTCTTCGGCATCGGCATGGTTCCCGGCCTGCTGGCAACCGCGATCTTTGTGCTGCCCGCGCCGGTACGACTGACCCATCTCGGTATCTCATCGACACCTTCGTCATTGATCGAAGCCGGTGAAGCTTTCGGCGCATCCCGCACACAGCTTCTCTGGAAAATCGAGCTGCCTTACGCCATGCCGCAAATTCTGGCTGGCCTGACACAGACGATCATGCTGTCGCTTTCCATGGTGGTGATTGCGGCGCTTGTCGGTGCTGACGGCCTCGGTGTGCCGGTCGTTCGAGCCCTGAACTCGGTCAATACCGCACTGGGCTTTGAATCGGGCTTTGTCATTGTCGTGGTCGCTATCGTGCTCGACCGCATCTTCCGCGCCGGACGCGAGAAATAGGAGCCGATCATGACAATCATTGCACTGGAAGATGTCAGCATCATTTTCGGCAAAAATGTCGATAACGCACTGGAACTTGCGGACCGAGGCGCTTCACGTTCGGAAATTCAGGCTGAAACCGATCTCGTTCTGGGCGTGCATGACTGCGCGCTCAATATTCAGGAAGGCGAGATTCTCGTCCTGATGGGGCTCTCGGGTTCTGGAAAATCGACGCTCCTGCGGGCCATCAACCGGCTCAACCCGATTTCACGCGGCCGCGTGCTGGTGCGTGATGGCGAGCGGACTATCGATGTCGGCAAAGCCGATCGGGGAACGCTTCGCCATCTGCGCACGGAACTTGTTTCAATGGTGTTTCAGCAGTTTGGTCTGCTGCCATGGCGCACGGTTGAAGAAAACGTCGCGTTTGGGCTGGAAATCTCCGGTATGCGCAAGGATGAGCGGCTGGCACAAGCGCGTAAGCAGCTTGAGCTGGTGGGCCTGCAGGACTGGGCCAAGCGCAAGGTGGGCGAACTTTCCGGCGGTATGCAGCAGCGCGTCGGTCTGGCGCGTGCCTTTGCAACCGGCGCACCGATTCTGCTCATGGATGAGCCGTTTTCCGCACTCGATCCGTTGATCCGCGCGCGTTTGCAGGATGAACTGCTGGCTTTCCAGTCACGGCTCAAGAAAACAATCGTTTTCGTGAGCCATGATCTCGACGAAGCCATGAAAATCGGCAATCGTATCGCCATCATGGAAGGCGGCCGCATCGTTCAATGTGGTACGCCGCAAGAAATTCTTCTGCAGCCGGCGGATCAGTATGTCGCCGATTTCGTAGCGCATATGAACCCGCTCGGCGTTTTGTGTGCAGGCGATATCATGACGCCATTTGACCGCACTGCCGCACCTCGCCCCTTTGCCGCAACCGCTCGACGCGAAACCCTTATTCGCGACCTGATGGGCGCAGTTGCGGATAGCAGCGGGGATGTGGGGATTGTCGAGAATGGCGCCATCATCGGCAAAATTGCCGCAGATGACATTGTGCGCGCCCTTGCCTGGCACCAGCAACGTGGTCAGCATTAGAGCGCATCCCGAAAAGTGCGAAGCGGTTTTTGGAACAAGATGCGCGTAAAAACAAATGGATAGAGTACCGTGCGCCCTTGTGGGCGCACAAAGTCGCTCTACAACAAGGGCTTCAAACAAAAACGCCGCCTCAAAGGGCGGCGTTTTTTATTATCGATTGAAGGCTTTAAGCTTGTGCGGCCTCGCGTGCAGCGGCACGCGCTTCAACACGGGCGCGGATCGCATCCACATCCGCACGCGGCGTGGCTGCAAAAAGCTTCTTCGTATAGTCGTGCTGCGGGTTGTTAAACACGTCGTCACGCGAGCCATATTCAACAACTTCACCGAAATACATCACCATCACATCGTCAGCGATGTAACGGACAACCGACAGATCGTGGCTGATGAAAACGTAAGTCAGGCCAAATTCTTCCTGCAGATCAGCAAGAATATTAAGCACCTGCGCCTGCACAGAAAGATCGAGCGCCGAAACCGGCTCATCGAGAATGAGCAGCTTCGGATTGAGCATCAATGCGCGTGCAATAGCGATACGCTGACGCTGGCCGCCCGAGAACATGTGCGGGTAGCGATTGAAATGCTCCTTGCCAAGACCAACCTTGAGCAGCATTTCCATCGACTTTTCACGACGTTCCTTGGCAGACATATTGGTGTTGAGCAGCAGAGGCTCAGCCAGCACATCGCCAATCTTCTGGCGCGGATTCAGCGAACCGTAAGGGTTCTGGAACACGATCTGCACCTTCTGGCGCATTTCGGCTGTCAGACCATCACGGGCAATGTTCACATCCTTGCCGCCGATCATCAGATCGCCAGAGGTCTGCGGGTCGATCATGGTCAGGATGCGGGCGAGCGTTGACTTGCCGCAACCTGATTCACCGACGATTGCCAGCGTCTTGCCTTTTTCAAGCTTGAAGCTCACGCCCTTGACGGCATGAACAACCTTGGGCTTGCCAAAAAGACCGCCGCCAACATGGTAGTCGCGCTTGATATCGCGCGCTTCGAGAACGATCTCGCTCATCACGCTTCTCCTGCGGCATTGTTTGCAAAGACGAAATCGGAAACCGTCGGCAGACGGTCGCCGGTCGCATTTTCCGGCAAAGCCGAAAGCAACGCACGCGTATATGGGTGCTTTGGCGCGGAAAACAACGACAACACGTCAGCGTCTTCCATCTTGTGGCCCTTATACTGCACGATCACTCGGTCAGCAGTTTCGGCAACAACGCCCATATCATGGGTAATCATGATGAGGCCCATACCGTGCTCCACCTGAAGACGCATCAGCAGATCGAGGATCTGCTTCTGGATCGTCACGTCAAGCGCGGTTGTCGGCTCGTCGGCAATCAACAGCTTCGGATTACAGGCGATTGCAATTGCGATCATAACGCGCTGGCACTGACCGCCAGACATCTGATGCGGGAAGCTGGACAGGCGCTCGGCAGCATCACGGATGCCAACGAGTTCCAGCAGCTCAATCGCGCGGGCACGGCTTGCAGAACCTTTAAGCCCCATATGGCGCTTAAGCACTTCTTCAAGCTGATAGCCCACCGTGAAACACGGATTGAGGCTTGCAACCGGCTCCTGAAAGATCATCGAAATATCGCGCCCGATAATCTTGCGGCGTTCCTTGTCGGACATCCCTTTCAGGTCTTGCCCGTCAAACGTCATGCTGTCAGCAGTTACGGTTGCAGTCTTGGGCAGCAGGCCCATGACAGCAAGCATGCCGACGGATTTACCAGAGCCTGACTCACCCACGATGGCAAGAACTTCACCCTTGTCCACCGAGATATCGATGCCATCGACAGCCTTGAACGGGCCAGTCGAGGTATCAAACGAAACCGTAAGGTTCTTGATTTCAAGCAGAGCCATCGATCAGCTCCTCTTCAGTTTCGGGTCAAGCGCATCGCGCAGACCATCGCCGACCAGATTGATCGCGAGAACGGTGATCAGGATCGCTAGACCCGGGAAAGTCACAACCCACCATGCACGCATGATGAATTCACGCGCTTCTGCAAGCATTGTGCCCCATTCCGGTGTCGGCGGCTGCGCACCCATGCCAAGGAAGCCAAGCGCTGCAACGTCGAGAATGGCGTTGGAGAACGACATGGTTGCCTGAACAACCAGAGGTGCAAGGCAGTTTGGCAGAATGGTCTTGAACATCAGACGCAGTTTGCTTGCACCGGCAAGCTTGGCTGCGGTCACATATTCACGTTCCTTTTCGGCCATGACAGCGGCGCGGGTCAGACGTGAGAAGTGCGGAAGCAGAACCAGCGTGATCGCAAGAACGGCGTTGATGAGGCCTGGTCCCAGAATCGCCACCAAAACCAGTGCGAGCAACAGCGATGGAAACGCCAGAATGACGTCCATGATACGCATGAAAATCGTATCGACACCGCCGCCAAAATAGCCGGAGAGAAGGCCGATGGTGATGCCAAGGCACATCGAAATGATGACGATGACAAAGCCGACCAGCAGCGAATACTGAGCGCCATAGATCAAACGCGAAAGCATATCGCGACCTACAGCATCCGTGCCAAGCAGGAACTGCGTTGTGCCGCCCTGTTCCCAGAAAGGAGGAACCAGCATGAAGTCACGGAACTGTTCCGAAGGATTGTGCGGTGCGAGAACCGGCGCGAGGATCGCGACGATGACAAGCGCCAGAAATACAAAAAGACCGATGACAGCGCCGCGATTGACGCTGAAATAGAACCAGAAATCTTTCAAAGCACGGATTTTTCCGACTTCGTTTACGGCTTCCGGCTGAATTGCTGAGTGTGTCATGATACCCTCACTTGTGCCGGATACGCGGATTGATCAGGCCGTAAAGCAGATCGACAACCAGATTTACGATCATGATGATGAAAGCGATAATCAGTAGTCCGCTCTGCACGACCGGATAGTCGCGACGCGAAATGGAATCGAGCATCCATTTGCCAATTCCGGGCCATGAGAAGATAGTCTCAGTCAGGATAGCACCCGCCATAAGCACACCGACCTGAAGGCCGATGGTGGTGATGACCGGGATCATTGCGTTACGCAGCGCATGAAGACCGATAACGCGGCGAACCGGCAGGCCTTTTGCACGAGCAGTACGCACATAATCTTCACCCAGCACTTCCAGCATTGCCGAACGTGTCTGGCGCGCAATCACCGCAAGCGGGATCGTTGCAAGCACGATGGTCGGCAGGATGAGATGCGAAGCCGCAGAAGCGAAAGCGCCCTTCTGACCTGACAGCAGGCTGTCAATCAGCATGAAGCCTGTTACTGGCGGGAAGAAATACAGCAATGAGATACGGCCCGAAACCGGCGTCCACTGCATCATGCCCGAGAAAAAGATGATGAGCAGCAAAGCCCACCAAAAGATCGGCATCGAATAACCAACGAGCGAGATGCCCATCAGGCCCTGATCGAACCATGAACCGCGCTTCACAGCCGCGATGACACCTGCGGGAATACCAACCAGGATAGCCACGATAATCGCGCAGATTGAAAGCTCGACAGTTGCAGGGAACAGGGCGAAGAATTCGGTCAGAACCGGCTTTTTCGTGACCAGAGACTGGCCGAAGTCACCATTGAGAAGGTTCCAGACATAGTTGATATATTGCTCCCACAACGGGCGGTCAAAGCCGAGCTGAGCCAGCAGCTGTGCATGGCGCTCAGGACTGACGCCGCGTTCGCCTGCCATCAACAGCACGGGATCGCCCGGTAGAACGCGGACGAATGCGAAAGCAACGATCGTGATGCCAATGAAAGTCGGCACCAGATAGATGAGTTTGTTTAATATAAAACGAAACATACAAAAACTCCGACCGGGTGCGGAGGAAACCTCCACACCCGGCCGCTGGTGTTGTTAGATTTTACTCGGAGATATCGACATCTTCGAAGCGATAATCACCAAGCGGGCTCTGCTTGAAGCCCGTAACCTTGGCCGACATCGGCACGAATACGGTCGAGTGAGCGATGGTGTTCCATGGAGCCTGCTCCTTGAAGATCACCTGAGCTTCTTCATAAAGCTTGACGCGTTCTTCATGGTTGGTCGAGACCTTTGCCTTCTGGATCAGGTCTTCGAACGGCTGGTAGCACCACTGTGCACGGTTGTTCGAACCAACGCCGGCGCAGCCCAGAAGCGTGCCGAGGAAGTTATCCGGATCACCATTGTCACCGGTCCAGCCGAGGATGACGGCACCGTCGCGGTCCTTTTCGCCGGACTTCTTGAGATATTCACCCCATTCCATCGAAACGATTTCAGCGCTTACGCCAACCTTGGCAAGATCGGACTGCATGAGTTCAGCAGTACGACGTGCGTTTGGCATGTAAGGACGGCTCACAGGCATTGCCCAGAGCTTCATTTTCAGATCCTTGACGCCAGCGGCTTCGAGAGCCTTCTTGGCAGCTTCCGGATCGTACTTGTCGTCCTCGATCTTGTCGTTGTAGCTCCACATTGTCGGTGGGATCGGGTTCTTAGCAACCTGTCCCTGACCCTGGAACACTGCATCAACGATAGCCTGCTTGTTAACAGCCTGGTTGAGTGCCTTACGAACTTCCGGCTTGTCGTATGGAGCGACAGTCGTGTTGTAAGCGAAGTAAGCAATGTTCAGACCAGCCTGTTCGTCAACCTTAAGGTTGGAATCAGCCTGAAGGTCCTTGATGTCTGCTGGAGCAGGATAAGACATCAGGTGGCATTCGCCAGCCTTGAGCTTCTGCGCGCGGACTGCAGGATCGGTCGTGATTGCGAAAACCAGATCGTCGATCTTTGGCTTATCGCCCCAATAATCCTTGTTAGCCTTGAAGCGAACAACAGCGTCCTTCTGGTAGGCTACGAACTGGAAAGGACCAGTGCCGACAGGAACCTGATTGAGATCGTCCTTCTTACCGTCAGCTGCGAGCTTGTCGGTATATTCCTTCGAGATGATCGAAGCGAAAGGCATCGAGATATTGGCGAGAAAAGCAGCTTCCGAACGGTTCAGAACGAACTTGACGGTGTTGTCGTCGATCTTCTGAATTTCCTTGATCAGCGAGCCCATTTCCATCGAATCGAAATATTCGTAGGAAATGCCAGCCGTATATTCGTGCCAAGGGTTTTCCTTGTTACCCATACGGTCGAAGGAAAGGATCACGTCGTCGGCGTTGAAATCACGGGTTGGCGTGAAGTAATCGCTCGAATGGAACTTTACGCCCTTACGCAGATGGAAGGTATATTCCTTACCGTCTTCCGAAACTTCCCAGCTTTCTGCCAGACCCGGTACGACTTCGGTCGTGCCGTTCTTGAACTCTGCAAGGCGGTTGTAGACCGGATGCGCCGACGCATCGAACGTGTCACCACCGGTGTAAGCTGCCGGATCAAAGCCCTCAGGCGATGCTGGCGAGCAATATACAAAGGTCTTAGCCGATGCAGCGCCGCTCATTAGAGCGACAACTGCAGTTGCCGCCAAAAGTTTCTGGTAGAATTTCATTGTAGTGCCCGCCTCCACGGAAAATAATATTGCGCGCACCCTAAGCACGCAATTGGACCTTATCGAAACGCTTGGCTTGCCACAATGCAAGCGCAATTTTTAGAATCGCGTCATATTCTCAACCGATTTTACCCAGTTTTATTAGATTTTTATTCCATGACAGCGTTGGGTTTTAGAAAATTGCGCTAAACGGCATGGAATTATAATAATCTTCGCATCTAAAATATGTGCGACAACAGCCACCTGACATCCCGTCAGAGGTGTACTGTTCGGCACATTATGCATTCGTACTCCAAACATAATTTAGCAAAAGATTGGATATTGCTACAGGCTATCACTCTTCGATAAGCAAAAATTGATCCGCTTCTATACTCCAATATGCGGATGAGCTATTAACTGGATAAATTCACTCACATTTGAGCTGCGTTCCATGCCCGAAGAAAAAAGCCCTATTCGGCCCACCACGCCAGAAGCGATCCAGTTGGCCAAAGCCTTGCTGCGCACGTCCCGTTATGGCGCAATCGCAGTTCTTGATCCCAAGACGGGCAGACCGCTTGCAAGCCGAGTGGCTGTCGCCACGGACATCGACGGAACGCCGATTATTCTCATTTCGGCACTGGCAGCACATACCCCCGGGTTAATCGCCAATCCCGCCTGCTCGCTGCTGCTTGGTGAGGCAGGAAAGGGAGATCCGCTCGCCCATCCGCGCATCACCCTTCACTGTAATGCCAACAAAATTGAACGAATCTCTAGCGAGTATCCTCGTGTAAGACGGCGTTATCTCAACCATAATCCCAAGGGCGCTTTATATGTCGACCTGGGAGACTTTGCCTTTTTCCGACTGACAATTGAGTCTGCCAGCCTGAATGGCGGCTTCGGCAAGGCATTTAATCTGACCAATAACGACCTCACAAACCCGCCTGAGAGCGTCGGTGCAATCGCGGTTTCCGAACAGGACACGATTGATGACCTCAACAACAAATATGGTAACGAAATCAATCTTCACGCCGCCCGTCACAAAGACGTGGCAAAAAACTGGAAGATAACGAGTTTCGATCCCGACGGCTTCAATATGTCGAGTGGTGACCACATCATCCGCTCTGATTTTTCAGCTCGGGCCGATTCTGGTGAGAACGCAATGAAAATGCTGCAAGGCTTGTTCAAAGCCGAGCGCTGAAACAAAACCCAGCTATTTTTGGGACAAATCGATGATTTTTTGAGCTGGTTAATATAAGCAAGCCCTTTTCAATTTCTCGGTATAGTATTAATTTTGGGGTGTCTGCGGCTAATGAACCACAGGCATTTTTTTAACCGAATGCTGTCTTACGGGGGTATGACTGCAAATGACCAATGAACATAATTTTTTTGATTTAATAGAAAACGTTGATCAAGCGGCTGATTTTCTTTCAGCTCTTGCTAACAACAAAAGACTACTCATTTTGTGCAAGTTACTTCACAATGAAATGTCTGTTGGTGCTTTAGCAAAAGCAATTGATCTTAGCCAATCCGCGCTATCCCAGCACCTCGCAAAACTACGGGCACTTGACCTCGTATCGACGCGGCGTGACGCGCAAACCATATATTACATGGTATCTTCACCACACATCGAGTTGATGTTGTCTACGCTTTCAAGTCTCTATATGAGTCCTGCACCGCGTCGACGTGAGATTGCTGCGGTCGTTCACCAATAACGCACCTATATGAGGCATAAGTCGTGCGATGAAGGAACAAACCGGATCGCACGACTTTGTCGTAAGCATCTCTGATTCTGCCGATGCTCGTTTATCCCCCTACACGAACATTCGCGAAAAAGATCTTGTCGGTCGCCAGCAGCGTTTCATCGCTGAGGGAAAAGTGGTCGTCAACGTTCTGTTCTCCTCTCATGCACGCTTTCAAACAGAATCCTTGCTCGTTCTGGAAAATCGCCTGAACGGGCTTGAGGAGCAATTAAAACAGCGTCCCGATGGCGTCGTTGTCTATTGTGTGCCTCAATCCGTTATGGATGAAGTTGCGGGATTTCACGTCCATCGCGGCATTCTCGCGGTCGGACGACGCAAAACTCAGCCAACCCTTGAAGAAATGGTCGGCCAGCTACCAGAGAATGCTCTGGTTGTTGTGCTGTGTGGCATTTCCAATCACGACAATGTCGGCTCGATCTTCCGCAATGCGGCAGCATTTGAAGCAGATTGCGTTCTTATGGATGAGACCTGCTGCGATCCACTTTACCGAAAAGCCATTCGCGTTTCTGTCGGCGCCACGCTGAAAATGCCATATTTCCACGGTGCTTCTATCGAAGATATCATTGCAGCGCTGCAAGCTGCCAACTTCAATCTATTGGCGTTAAGCCCTTCTTCTGAAACAAGCATCTTCAAGGCACCGGACCATAAAAAACAGGCTTTGCTGTTAGGTACGGAAGGCGAAGGTTTGCCCCCTCACCTATTACAGCGATTAGCAACGGCACGCATACCGATGTCCAAGGAGTTCGATAGCCTCAACGTGGCAACGGCGTCGGGCATAGCATTATCCCGCTTCAGTCGTTTCGATTAAAAATAACTATCCAAATGAAAAAGCCTCCGAACAATGTCGGAGGCTTTTGATTTTATAGCATTTCCAGCAAAAGTGCTAAGCGGTTTTGCGTCGGATAATGCGTAAAAACAAACAGTTACAGCGGTTCCAACAATTCTTTCTTAACTGGACCGCTGTAAACGCATATGTCGCGCTCTAAGCTGCAGATACCTTTGACGTATTGGCAACCAGACGACGCAGCATTTCTTCTGCCTGCGGTTCACGTTCGGAGCGACCGATGAAACCGCCGCCAAACACACGCGCAGTGTTCGAATCATCTGAATAGAGAACGCACGCCTGTCCGGGTGCGATACCGCTTTCGCCGTCGACCAGCTCCACCCATGTCTTGCCATCTGCATGATGCAGAACAGCTGGACGTGGCGGACGCGTCGAGCGAACCTTTGCGAAGACTTCAATACCGCCCTTTGGCAGCGCGTCCATCGCACCATCGCCGAGCCAGTTAACATCGCGCAAGAAAACCTTATGGGTTTCAAGGGCTTCACGCGGGCCGACAATCACACGCGTATTGGCAGCATCAAGATGCACCACATAAAGCGGTTCACCGGTTGCAACACCAATGCCACGGCGCTGGCCGACCGTATAATGAACAATGCCATCATGGCGACCGAGCACACGACCATCAATATGAACGATATCGCCCGGCGTTGCCGCTTCAGGCTTCAGCTTGGAAATGATGTCGGAATATTTGCCCTGCGGAACAAAGCAGATGTCCTGGCTATCCTGCTTCTTGGCAACAGTCAGGCCCATTTCTTCGGCGATTTCGCGAACCTGTGCCTTTGGCAGATGGCCCAGCGGGAAACGCAGATAATCGATCTGGTCCTGCGTGGTCGCAAACAGGAAGTAGCTCTGATCACGGTCCGAATCGACCGGGCGGAACATCGCACGATGGTCGCCATTCTGACTGCTGCGGATATAGTGGCCGGTTGCCAGCGCATCGGCACCAAGCTCACGCGCAGTCTGCAGAAGATCGGAAAACTTTACAGTCTGGTTGCAGGATACGCATGGAATCGGCGTTTCACCGCTCACATAGGAATTTGCGAATGGATCGATCACAGCTTCACGAAAGCGTGCTTCATAATCCAATACATAATGAGGAATGCCGAGGCTTTCTGAAACGCGGCGGGCATCTTCAATGTCCTGGCCAGCGCAGCAAGAACCGGCGCGATGCACTGCCGCACCATGATCGTAAAGCTGCAGCGTTACGCCAACAACATCATAGCCTTCACGTTTGAGAATGCCTGCCACAACAGAGGAATCGACGCCGCCCGACATGGCGACGACAACGCGCGTGTCTTCCGGCTTTCCCGGTAGATCGAGGCTGTTCAGGCTCATGATTATTTCCAGCTTCCGGGCAAATGCCCTGCTTTTAAAAGTTTAGGTTTGTGCCCTATATAGGTCACACAACGGGTACTTGCCAAGATGTCGCAGCAAAAACAGTGGCCGTTTTGCGGCATTGCAACCACAAATTCCCGTGAGACTTTTTATCAAATGCCTGCCAAGCCTGGTTTTTTTATGACTTTCTTTCAAAATAAGTCATTTTTTTGCAAGTGTTACCAGAGAGTTACCGCCTGTTTAGGTAATTCTTAAAGCTGTGGCGTTAGTCTCGGTCTCGATTAGGTCCTTGAGTGTTGTGTAGAGAGTACAATGACCGATCTGACAAGACCGCGTATAAAATATGTTATCGGTCCTGATGGCAGTCCACTGACCATCGCGGACCTCCCGCCCGCCACTACAAGGCGCTGGGTCATTCGCCGTAAGGCTGAAGTTGTCGCCGCTGTACGCGGTGGGCTTCTCAGCCTTGAGGAAGCATGTCAGCGTTATACCTTGACGGTGGAGGAGTTTCTTGGCTGGCAGTCCTCGATCGATGAGCATGGTCTCGCCGGTCTCAGGACCACACGTATCCAGCAATATAGACACTAATAATCTGCCGGTTTCTCCGGAAAAGGCAGATACGCAAATTAAGCCCCGGCCGGGTTAACCGGCCGGGGTTTTTCTTTGGCCATTCATGACTATATCAATGAGAACTGAAACCCTCATGGGGAGACTGGAATGGCCGAAAATATTCAGATCCAGAAAGCTGACAGCACCGATAGTGGTCGTTACTTTGCCAATATCGATGGCGACGAAGCGGAGATGACTTATACAAAGCTCGGGCCTGCACTGATCTCTATCGATCACACCTTCGTGCCCGATTCCATGCGTGGCAAAGGTGTAGCGCAGGCCTTAGCGCTAAATGCTGTCGAAGACGCCCGTAAAACCGGCTGGAAAATCATCCCACGCTGCAGTTTCATGCAGGCACAGGTCAAGCGCCATCCAGATTGGTCAGACGTTATAGCCAGTGATTGATATCAGCGCAGATCGCGGATGCGACTGGCAAGGCTCTTTGGGCTGGCATTTTTGCCCTTGCCAACTGAACCTTCAGCGTCAAGCAACTTATGGATAGGCGAGTTTTCGCCTTCCTTCTCTGCGGTGACTGCAACCATGCGCGCGGCCAAGGCTGCCATCTCTTCGCGAAGCGCCGCATTTTCTTTTGAGAATTCTGCGGGTTGCTCTGTTTCGGCGTTTGATGCCGAACCCTTGCGGGTAAAGCGCTCGAGCTTTTCCTGAGCGTCGGAGAAATCGGTAATCAGCTTGTCGAGTTTGGCCTGCAATTCAGTATTGCGGCGCTTCTCGCTCTTTAATTCAGTCTGTGCTGTCGTCAATTGCGTCGAAACCTCATTATAGCGGGCAGATGCATCTTTACGTTCCCGACGCATTTCGCTCATCTCATTCATCAGACGACCATGTTCGGTCTCTTTGGCACTCATTTCGATACGTAGCGTATCGGCCAGTTCTTCGAGAGATGAAAGATGTTTCTGCAGCCGCTCAACCTCGGCCTCAACAATTTCTGCTTTTTCAGCAGCAGTGTCGCGTTCCGATATCGTTTCTGCGACCTGCTTTGCACGTTCCGCCAGTGTCTCTTTTAGCTGTGCGATATCATTTTCCAATGAAGCGAAACGCTTGAGTTCATCATTCTGCTTGCCGAGCTCGATCAGCTGGCCGGATGATTTATCACGTTCAAGCTTGAGCTGCTGTGCAAGCTTGCTGGCCACCACCGCATGTTCGGCTCTCAGGCCATCCCGATCCGCTCTGATTTCAGCAAGCGTTATCGGCAGTTCGGCTTGAACCTGCCGACGCGCCAGAAAGAAAGCGCGGCGCCAAACCGAAGGACCAAGCAGAACCACGACGAAAACCGCCACGAGAACGCCAAGTATGAAAATGAGCGCAGACTGGATCACGGCTTTGTCACTAAATGGGAAAATGGACCAGCCAAAAGACTTGGCTGGTTGTTATTCATAATGGAGCGGCGTTCCGCTTTCCAGCTCGAACGCCAGTCCAAATCAGAATGGGTTCCAGGTCGGAGCCGCAGAAAGCTTCAGATAACCAATATTGACGCCAAGGCGGGCACCAACGCCCGTACGAATTGGCACCAGCATGATATTCTGACGCTTTAGCACGTTGAAGCCTGCTCCGGCGATCACATAAGCAGAACCTGCAACGCCGGCATAACGCCCATAAAGGCTCTGAATATCGTCGAGATTATAGACGAGCATCATGACGCGCGAGCCTTGCCCGCCGAAATCCCAGCCGAGCGACGGACCCTGCCAGAACGTGCGATGATCGCCAGCATTCTTGGTGTAGAGCGTACCTTCGCCATAGGTGAGACCACCTATGAAGGCACCAGACCCCTCTTCACCCAGAATATAGCCATTGGGAAGACCGAAGCTCTGGAACGCCTTTTCGACTGCGCTGGCGATACCGCCAGATGTCGAACCGAAGAACCGGTGTCCGGATTCAACAACTTCCTCAGCCGAATATGTGTTGCTGCTCTGTGCCTGCGCTTTGTGCGGCACGGCGATGATGGAGATCAGAAAGGCCGCAAAGAACGCTACAATATACGCCGCGTTGCGGAACCTGATCTGCGACAGGGACGGTATGGCCATCTATAATTCCTTTTGCCTACCAGCTTCTCTGTCTGACGGCCCTGTTAAAAGCCTGGCAGCGCTTCTTGCGAGCACTTTGCCGAATCGCGCGTAGTTTAACCGCGAATTTATTGTCTAAATCTTTAAGCGCCGAAATTGGCTTTAGAATGGCGGCAAAAAACAGCTTTCTTGCGGCAACAGGACGTCGCGTGTATCCAGATTCCTAAGGTTCCCGGTGGTGATTCGTCGGGATTATGCTCATCAACTGATTGCCGCCTGACATTCGATTACAAAGTCGATTCGCAGAGCCGGTTCGCGCCTGGAGAAAACACCATGCCATTGCCCGTTACCCTGTCCGCACTCGATCTTGGTGCGCTTCTGTGCAGCCGGATCTGTCATGACATCATCTCGCCGGTTGGCGCCATTAACAATGGTCTCGAACTGCTCGAAGAAGGTGGCGCTGACGAAGACGCAATGGCGCTCATCAAGTCGAGCGCGCGCAATGCTTCGGCCCGCCTTCAGTTTGCCCGCATCGCGTTCGGTGCAGCCGGTTCCGCAGGCGTACAGATCGATACCGGCGATGCCCAGCACGTCGCAACCGAATATTTCAAGAATGAAAAGCCGGAATTGACCTGGGAAGGTGCCCGCGTTCTGCTGCCAAAGAACAAGGTCAAGCTTTTGCTCAACCTGCTTCTGATCAGCAATGCAGCCATTCCACGCGGTGGTTCGCTGGCTGTTCGCCTCGAAAATGGCGACACCAATCCACGTTTTGTCATCACCGCCAAAGGCCGGATGCTGCGCGTACCGCCAAAGTTCCTCGAACTGCATTCAGGCGCAGAGCCGGAAGAGCCAATCGACGCCCATGCGGTTCAACCATACTACACACTGCTTCTGGCTGAAGATGCAGGCATGACCATTTCCATCCATGCGACTGCCGAAGACATCGTCTTCGCCGCAGAATAAGACGCATTTCTTTACGGAAAAGGCGCAGGGTAAAACCTGCGCCTTTTTTGTTTGCGACCCCATAAAAGAAAAGGCCCCGCTTGCGCGGAGCCTTATTCAATCAGGTATTTCCAGCAAAACTGCTAAGTGCTTTGAAAACGCTTATGCGCTTTCACGCAGTTCTGTGCCATCTGGCTCGCGCAGCACATAGCCGCGACCCCAAACGGTTTCGATGTAGCTCTGGCTGCCGGAAACGGCATCAAGCTTCTTGCGCAGCTTGCAGATAAACACGTCGATGATCTTCAGCTCAGGCTCGTCCATACCGCCATAAAGGTGGTTGAGGAACATTTCCTTGGTGAGCGTCGTGCCCTTGCGGAGCGAAAGAAGCTCGAGCATCTGATATTCTTTGCCGGTCAGGTGAACGCGCTGACCACCAACCTCAACCGTCTTGGCGTCGAGGTTAACAATCAGGTCGCCAGTGGTGATGACCGACTGGGCATGGCCCTTGGAGCGACGAACAATCGCATGAATACGGGCGATCAGCTCGTCCTTGTGGAACGGCTTCGTCATGTAGTCGTCTGCACCGAAGCCCAGACCACGAACCTTGTCCTCAATGCCAGCCATGCCGGAGAGGATGAGGATTGGTGTCTTGACCTTCGAAAGGCGCAAGGTACGCAGAACTTCATAACCGGACATGTCCGGCAAATTCAGGTCCAGCAAGATGATGTCGTAATCATAAAGCTTGCCGAGATCGATGCCTTCTTCACCCAGATCGGTGGTGTAGACATTGAAGCTCTCGGACTTCAGCATCAATTCAATGCTCTGTGCGATAGCACTGTCGTCTTCAATCAAAAGGACGCGCATATCTTATCCCCTTTCCGCCGCTGATCAGTTTTCCCTCACGGCAGCTGACGGAACTGTCGTTGCCTTAGCATGAAGGTGCCTGCAAATGGTTAACAAAATATGATTCCGGTTGGCAAGTACAATTCTTTCCAGTTTAGAAAAAACTCTTATCCAACTGAATCATATGTAATTATTCGACTCATTAGACCCTTATGAATCACATTAAGAAAACTTCCTAAGTGATTCATTTGACTCTAGCTTTCACCTGTTACTCAAAAACCACACCAGATTTACCGAGCCTTAATTCCTAACGCGTATGATTAACGTTGCCGGTAAAGGAATGGTTACCAAAAGGGCGAAATCTTAACTTTTTGTTTCGCTTATTGAGGCTGTTCTTAAAATTGGTGGCAGAGCTGGAGCCCTTAAAAGCCAGGCATTGCAACGGATTTCACGGCATATTGTGGGAAAACCGCCCGCATATATGCCTGTTAATAAAGTCGGGGGGAACGCCCCAACGTTAAGAGAGCTGGTTGGTGTTCAAGGAGTATTGCGTATGAAGCCACGTGAAAGCCTCGTCAGGCTGAAATTGTTCCAGGTGAAGGAAAAGCGCCGTCAGCTGGGCCAACTTGACTTGATGATCGGCGAGTTCGAGCGGATGGCCGGAGAACTCGACGCCCAGATTCTATCGGAAGAGAAGAAGGCAGGCATCACTGACATCAATCATTTCGCCTATCCGACCTTCGCAAAGGCAGCGCGCCAGCGGCGCGATAACCTGTTTGGTTCGATTCGCGATCTGATGCAGCAGAAGGAAGGCGCCGAGGCCGAACTGGTTGTGGCCGAGGCTGACCTTGCGAAAGCCGAAGCACTGGAAGAACGCGACGGCGTAAAAGCCCCGCGTGATGTCGTGGAACGCCCGGTCAATCAGCGCCGCGCGATGATCGGCTAAGATTACGAACTGCGAAGTCTTTGGATTGCAGAAAAATGAGGCGCGGCTTCTGCGGGGGAGCCGTGCCTTTCGTATTTTTTAGCCTTGAGAGCGCTAGAGCTCCGTGCGCCCTTCCAGGCGCACAAGGTCGCTCTAAAACTTTATATTTACAGCATAATTTTACCTTAAACTGATTCAAGTTTAAGGAATTATGCTTAGTCTGCGTAGCCAAATCAAAGGCGCTCTAAAGCGTGAGCAGATAGTCCTCGAAGCGCTGCCCCTTCTGATGCCGAAACACCTGACCGGCAGTTTCAACCTTACTGATGCGGTCGAGACGGAAATTCCGGAAATCATTGCGACTTTCACACCAACCCGTCAGCAGCCAGACCGCATCGAACATCGTTAAACCAAGTGGCCTTACAATACGCTCTGTGATTTTGTCTTTCAGATCAAGATATTCGAGCGTAACAACTACGCGATCACGAACCGCACGCCGCAGAAATGAAAGATGCAGGTTCGCCTTGCTGTGTTCCTCGGTCAATTTCGACACAGCCCTCAATGGCAGGTTCTTGTAACGATCCCCCGCCCCGGCCTGCATCGTTGAGCTGATTTTTCCCGAAACGCGCTGCGCTGCGGCACCAAGATCGCCATCACCTCTGGCCATAACAAGCCTCACACCGAGCATAATGGCTTCCAGCTCATCCGCATCGAAGTGAAGCGGCGGCAGAAAGTAACCTTTCTCAAGCTGATAACCCAACCCGGCTTCACCTCTGACCGGCGCGCCCATTGCAACCAGCGTCGCCATATCGCGATAGATCGTGCGCGGTGACACTTCCAGCATATCCGCAAGCGCCTCCGCCGAAACGGGTGTGGAAGCCGAACGAAGTCTATCGAGCAGAGAAAAGAGCCGCAGTGTTTTCATGCCAAGCCTATAGCACGCCCCTGACAGGAAATGTCAGGGGTTCCGTGTATGTGCAGCACACCAAACACACAGGAGCTTTTCGTGAACATGCCATACTTCGAAATTGTAACATATAAGGTCAACGACATAACCAGCGCAGACAACGAGCGCGAAAATGCACGCGAACAAATCTGTGCTCTGCCAGGCTTCATCTCTTGGGTGCCATTTAGCGGCATAACGGATGCGGGAGATCGTGTTGATCTCGTTTCCTGGTCCACGCTGGATGATGCGCTGGCTGCAGCATCGCTCGTTGGCACCGCACCTGAATTTGCCGCCTTTAGAGAAACGCTAAAAGAAATGGTATCGATAGGCCATTACCGAGCCCAGACAGAGCCTCAGCCGCTGGTAACATCAGGCAACGGCATAGAACTCGGGCGCTTCCGATTGAAAGCCGGCGTGGATGAACAAGCCATGCGAGACGCCTATACCGCGATGGTGAGCAACCACCTCTCGTATCAGCCGGGCTGGCTTGCACAGCATCTCGTAAAGCTCGCGGATGGGACATTTGTCGATCTGGCCTTCGCCGATAATCAGACCACCGCCACCGAAATTTGTGCAAGCTGGCAAGGCAATGCAGATTGCGATGCATTCCTGTCGCTGATTGATCCCATCAGCATGGAATTCGGTACCATCGTTTGATGGCACGAACCGCGTGAGTTTCTTCTCGCAGCATATATGCCCTTGGGGGAAAAACGCGTTTGCATTCTCACCTTCGCTAGTTGTAGGGAAGAAGCGCGATGCAAAAACCCGTCCCCCCCGGGCAAGAAAAGGCCCGCAATACGTTCACGTTCAGCAATATACCGAAGCCAGTCCAGTGGGGCGTGCTGCTGATCGCCTCTGCCTTGCTGATCTTCCTCGGAGAACTGCTGGGACTACCCGCAGCATTGCTGCTGGGCGCGATGCTGGGCGCCATCTTTCTCGCGTCTCGTGAGAGCACGATCAAGGTTCACAAGAATTTCTCCCTGCTCGCACAGGCGATTGTCGGCCTGTTGATTGCCCGTGCCATGACCGCTGAATTCTTCAGCAATATGGGGCAACATCTGCCGATCATCCTGTTTTCGACGGGCTTCACGCTGCTCGCCAGCACCACAATAGGCTATCTTCTGGCACGCTTTCGCGTTTTGCCCGGAACAACCGCCGTCTGGGGTGTCTCGCCGGGGGCTGCGACAGCAATCGTGCTCATGGCTGAATCCTTTGGGTCTGACGCACGCCTTATCGCCTTCATGCAATATTTGCGCGTGGTGCTGGTGGCAACCACTGCATCGCTTGTTGTCATGTTTACAGCCGATGTCGAAACAGTCGTTCCAGCGGCCGTAGAATGGTTTCCAGCAATAAACTGGCATACGCTTGGCCCAACCCTCGCTTTGATCGTCTGCGGCGCCTTTCTGGGCCAAATATCACGCATTCCAACCGGAGCGATGCTCGTACCGCTGGCGCTCGGTGCCTTGTTGCAGGATTTCGGCCTTATGGTCATTGATCTGCCGCCATGGCTGCTGGCTGCGAGCTATATATTCATCGGCTGGCGCATTGGCCTTGGCTTTACCCGTGCGATCATTGCACACGCTGCCCGCGCCTTCCCGGCTGTGCTCGCATCAGCGCTTATTCTGATTGCCGTTTGCGGCCTGTTCGGCATGACACTCGGCCATGTGCTGGACCTTGATCCACTCACCGCTTACCTCGCCACCAGCCCCGGCGGCGCAGATACCGTGGCCATTATCGCAGCATCGAGCAATGTCGATCTGCCATTCATCATCGCCATGCAAACCAGCCGCTTTTTCATCGTGCTGCTTGCTGGTCCGGCAATTGCCCGCTTCGTTGCGTCGCGCATTGCCAGAAGGCAAAAATAAGAAAGCCCGACTTTCGCCGGGCTTTTCTCAATCACTGGTAAATCAGGCTTACTTGCCGTGGAAACCACGGATCGCGCCGATGATCTTGTCCTGATCTTCTTCCGAAAGGTAAGGATGCATCGGCAGGCTGAGGATTCGTGCAGGCAGCGCTTCCGAAACAGGCAGACCACCCGGTGCAATCGGATAATGCTTGTATGCCGTCTGCAGATGTAGCGGCTTCACATAGTAGATGACCGATGGAACGCCGGCTGCCTGAAGATGCGCCTTCAGACCATCGCGGTTTTCGCTTTCAATCGAATACTGTGCCCAGGCCGAACGATTGCCAGCAGGCAGACCCGGAACCTTGACCACATCCTTGAGCAGCTCATTGTAGCGCTTGGCGATACGGTCGCGCGCTTCCATTTCGTCTTCAAGGATCGCCAGCTTTTCCAGAAGAATAGCTGCCTGGATGGTGTCGAGACGCGAGTTGAGGCCAATGCGAACATTGTCATACTGCGTTTCGCCCTTGCCGTGGAACAGCACGGAACGCAGCGTGTCGGCCAGTTCGGCATCGTTGGTGAACATTGCACCGCCGTCGCCATAGCAGCCGAGCGGCTTGGCAGGGTAAAAGCTCGTTGCACCGACATGGCCGAAAGCACCGCACATGACGTTGTCGCGCTTGCCGCCAATCGACTGAGCCGCGTCTTCGATCACAAACAGGTTTTCGCGATCAGCAACTGCGGTGATGCGGTTGTAATCGGCAGCAAGACCAAACAGATCGACAGGAATGATTGCCTTTGGCTCAAGACGACCTTCCTTGCGGACAGCATCAATGGCAGCTTCAAGCTGTTCGATATTCATGTTGTAGGTGTCGGCATCGACATCGACGAAAACCGGCTCTGCACCAACAAGCGCAACAACTTCAGCAGTCGCTGCAAACGTGAACGACGGAACGAAAACTGCATGGCCCGGGCCGATGCCGCGCGCCATCAAAGGCATCTGCAAGGCGTCGGTGCCGTTGGCGCAAGCGATCACATGTTCCACGCCCAGATATTCACCGAGCTTATTTTCGAACTCAGCCACTTCAGGACCGAGAATGTAACGGCCTTCCGCAACAACCTTGGAAACGGCGGCATTAAGACGGTCTTCGATACGCGCGCGTTGCGCTCCAAGATCAATGAACTGCATGTTGGCTCCAATTTATCTGGTTTACTGAGAATGCTCAGCGAATCCACGACAATTCTCTTATTCCTTCGCGCCCCGCCCTGCCATGGGTGGAGCGTTCAAAGTTTTGCTATTCCCGTAACACCGCTTGACAGAAATTTCCGTCAAGTGTGTGTTATCTGGAATGAATGACCGATCCTTCGGTCAGAATGCGCAATACGTTGATTGCTTCCTGCCCATCAGTGCGCGGATTTTCGCGCGTTTCGATGCAGTGCAGGAAATGCTGCAACTCGCGTGTCAGCGGCATTCCTTCTTCGACGGGGATATAGATCGGATCGACCGATTTGAAAGCCCACTGATCATTCTCGCGCCATACTTCGTGCTTGTAGAATGCAAGCTTCCGATCCCAAGGTTCGGCATCGTCAAAGACAAGCATACCCTTGGTTCCCGTCACGCTCAGGCGGCGCTCACGATAGGAATTCATTCGGGAAGCGAAGAGATGGCCGCGAATGCCGCTCGGGAATTCGAGATGCACATGCGCAAAATCGCTGATCTTGTCGATGATCGCCGTGCCTTCGCCGCGAACAGCTGACGGTTCTTCGCCAGTGATGGCGAGGATCATCGAAAGGTCGTGCGGGGCGAGATCCCACAGCGCATCGAACTTGTCGTGGAATTTTCCGAAACCGACGCGGTGAGAATGCACATAGCGAATATCGCCGAGCTCTCCGCCCTTCACCATGTCGAGCAGCTTCTCAAATGCCGGATGGAAGCGCAGAATATGCCCGACCATGAACACGCGACCATTTTCGCGTGCAGCCGCAACTTCTGCTTCCGCATCGGCAACTTCCAGCGCGATCGGCTTTTCAACCAGAACGTCTTTGCCGTTTTTCACTGCTTCAATCGCATATTGCGCATGAAACTGCGCAGGCAGCGCCAAAACGATGCCATCAATATCAGGATGCGAGAAGAGTTCATCGACCGGAATGTTGGGAACACCGAACTCAGAAGCGAATCGTTCCGCATTCTGTGGATTGGCGTCAGAAACACCCTGAAGGACACCGAGCCCCTTCAAGGTACGAATATGGTTGCCGCCCCAATAGCCACAACCCAAAACCGCAATACGAGGTGCCATAAAACTAAGCCTTTGCTTTCCGCTAGTTACTTATCTACGCAAAACGTGGAAAACAAGACGAAAGCTATGCGAAGAGTGCTTGACAGGGTCCCGTTCCCCACATATACCGCCGCCATTCCTTGCGAAATCATTCGTTCAAAACACTGGAAACGGTGGTGAACAGAGTTCGCAGAAAACGTGGCGGAGTAGCTCAGTAGGTTAGAGCAGAGGAATCATAATCCTTGTGTCGGCGGTTCGAATCCGTCCTCCGCTACCATCACTTCAAAGTGAAGTAACTTTCTCCCGACAAAACAAATTGATTTCCTAAAGCTACAACTGCTTTGCGCAGGTCTCTGCTTGTTTCAGGCCGATATCGTCACGCAGTTTATGGTATTGCGGCGGAAAAGCGCCGTAAGTCATAAGCTGTGCGGAATATCCATTCCCATTCAACAAATCGACAAAACGGCGCTGCAAAACAAATGGCGCAACGCGATCCCTCGGATTTCCAATCACAATAATCTTCAGCTGCGGATTTCGTACGATTCCACGGATATGTTCCATCGGATCATAGGGCATAGGCAGTCCCGTTGCGTCACGTCCGGGCCGTTGCTTCAGCCCGGATTCAGCACGCAACATCTGCGCACGTTCCAGAAGACCGAATGCACCCGACGTCAACACCGCACAAGATACATCATTGCGCCCAAGCGTGAGCAAAGCTGCAGCCGCAGTTGCACCGCCGCTATGCCCCATCAGCACAAACTGCTGGATGTTATATCAGCATCAGCATCCGCATCGGCGTCAGCATCCGCGTCGGCATCAGCGTCGGCATCGGCGTCTGCGTCGGCATCCGCGTCAGCATCGGCATCTGCGTCGGCATCTGCGTCGGCATCAGCATCAGCATCCGCATCGGCGTCAGCGTCTGCGTCAGCATCGGCATCCGCATCGGCATCCGCATCGGCATCAGAATCTGCGTCCGCGTCATTATCATCATCACCGCGCGACGATGCTCCGATCGCGGCACCTATGGCGCCCAGACCAGCAAGGCCCAGCAGAACTGGGCCCAAACCACCACCGTCGCCACCGGCAAGCTGATCAACAGATTGTATCTCGGAAAAAGTGAAATCAGCTAAGCCTTCACTGTGATTACCGGCCCACAGGTTGCCATGAACATCCTGCAGGACGAGGTCGTTATCTTCACCGTTTTGATAATGCGTATAGAAATGAACAATTCGGATTGTTTCGCCATTATGCAGTCGAATAAGGAGATCGTTGCCAACCTTCTGGTATTCCGCAATCGCATCTGGATTGAGCGACAGTTTAACAATGCTAGGTCCTGAAAGGACGATGTTATCACCAGTAATGGTACGCGAGCTGCCGCTCACCTTATTCGTAACAACTGCAACCATGACTCTCTCCTCAACCGAAACTGAGCTTCAAGGGCCTATGTGAAACAGAACTCGAACTATTGAGAGAGCGCTTATCTATGGCATCAATATTATTTAAAATGTGAACTAAATATTAAATACAAACAGGACCAACCGCAAAGTATAAACCTTGCATAAAGTAAAGCCATAAATCTGTACTTCATAATAGTTGCTGAGAACACCCCTCGAAGACGATAAATACCCGTCTCAAAATTTCGTTATCGGTAGAGGTTTGTCTATGCTGATATCGACTCCTTTTGTATAATAAATACAAAATGTACTAATTAAGTTGTATGTTTTGGACTACCTATCGTTGAGCTCTTCTCCTGAAGGATGCCGGGCTTGTTCCGATAATTCTCCCAAAAAAACGAGTAAGATGGACCTGATCTGCGAAACCGCACTCATGCGCGATTTCAGCAATCGGCATCTGCGTTTCCATCAAAAGGTCGCGCGCCTTATCAACCCGGCGGCGAATGATGTATTGGTGCAGCGTGACATTCGTTGCCCTCTTGAACAGACGGGCAAATTGCGCAGCCCCCACTCCGGCGGTATTGGCAAGCTTATCGATAACAATGCGACGATGTAGGTTTTCATCGATGTAATCGAATGTCTTTTGAAGTGTAGGAAGAGAAAGACCAGCATCAGGGTTAAGATCACCCGATGTCAGTGTAGAATATTTCGATACGACACGCGCAACAAGAAGACGCGCTATATATTGCACTTCAATGGATGAAAACCGTCCACCGACATACAATATATCTTTAACGGAATTAATTGTCTGTTCCAGGAATTCGTCATAGATGGAAAGACTGTAGTCAAGCTTGAATAGATTATTGCTAACGGATGAAAATTCTAGAAAAACATCATCCATTAGGTTCTTGGATATATATATATTTATAACTTCAGCATTACTATTTATCGAAACTTTCAAACTCTCGTCCGGAGGAATTACAATAATTGATCCGGGCTGCAGATAGAGTTCCGATAACTCTCCACCTATCTGCCAAGCTCCTTGCAGATGCCCTTTAAGGACCATGGCAACCAATAGCGAATCGACGGGCTGGAATACGGAATTAAATGGTTGCAGACGTGCCGTGTAGGCAAACAAGTTTTTCCAGCCGTGATCAGAACTTGTCTTTAGAATTTCAATAGCTTCAACGTTTCTTACATCATGGAATGCAACCAAATTCCCCTCTGTATTTGGCATATATCCTCCATAAACATTGATATTTCGGATTATCCTAAACTAATAATATCTATTAAAAAATCAAACCTATCTCCTTTCATTTTTGTGAATATCTTTAAAACTAAATCATAATAAATAGATAGCAATAAGCATATTGCCCGAAATCATGAGCAAACACTTTAATTAGTAAATACTAAAATTAGAAGTAATGTTATTTTTTACATCAGCCGTTATTTTTTCGCTTTGTTCAAAGCTAAACTCCGGTCGCGAAAACTTAAATTAAATGGAAATAATTTCCATATTTGAGATCCCGCACGAAACTCGTCGGTAACTGCAGTCGTAAAACGCGAACGATTCCAAATATTTCAGCCTCACTTGGCTCATCAAATTACACCCAAAGCGTGATTAAAAATCAGATATGTCTTGAAACCGCTTAAAGACGTTATTGCCAGCAGCTTCCGGGCATGTGCGGCAAAGCTTCTCTGGCATCAAGGGAATTGCAGGCCTATATCAGGCTCGAAGGCCGTTCTTGCGGCAGCAATCCAATTGGCACCGAAAATGACCGCTCTTATAAACCAGCCCCATCCATCCATCGACAAAGCGTCTATCAAACAACTGGTCGACACGTTTTATGGACGTGCGCGGGAAGATGCCGTCATTGGCCCAATCTTCACGCAAGCGGTGGCGGATTGGGATCACCACCTTGATCAAATCGCGGAATTCTGGTCATCGGTCATTCTGAAAACCGGCAGCTATGAAGGGCGCCCCATGCCGCCGCATCTGCGACTTGGCCTGAAAGGCGATCATTTCGACCGCTGGCTGGAGCTGTTTGAACAGACGGCGCGCGAGGTTTTCCCGCCCGAAGGCGCCATTGTCTTTATTGATCGCGCCCGACGTATCGCCGATAGTTTTGAAATGGCAATCGCAACCCATGGCGGGACGATTTCTACCCCGCGCCATTCACGTAAGCCGCTATAGCGCATCCTGAAAAGTGCGAAGCGGTTTTCAGATAAGATGCGCGATAAACGAATAAATAGAGCATACTGAAAAGTAGGAACCGATTTTCGGATAAGATTGGCGTCTAAGACAAAACAAAAAGCCTGCCTCTGATGAAGAGGCAGGCTTTGAAGTTTTATGCGGCAGGCTTGGACTGTTCCGCCTTAAGCTGCTGCTTGTGTCGCAGCAACATGCCGTAAAGATCGCGCGGCTCATCCGGGTCAGCCAGAAGATCGAGCTGCTCATAGAAGCCCTTATCCTGGAGCTTATCGCGAACATAGCGCAGTGCCGAAAAGTCTTCCGTAGCAAAGCCGACCGAATCGAACAGCGTAATCTGGCGCGCATCCTTGCGGCCTTCAGTCTTGCCAGTAATCACTTCCCACAATTCATTGACGGGATAATCTTCCGGAAGCTGCTGAATTTCGCCTTCGATGCGGGTCTGCGGTGGATATTCGACAAAAATATCCGAGCGACGCAGAATATCGCCATGAAGCTCGGTCTTGCCGGGACAGTCACCACCAACTGCGTTGATATGCACGCCAGCGCCAACCATGTTGTCTGTCAGGATCGTGGCATTGAGCTTGTCGGCGGTTACGGTGGTGATGATGTCCGCACCTTCGACCACTTCTTCGACATCCTTGCAGATCACGATATCAATGCCTGCGCCTTCGAGATTGCGCGCGCATTTTTCCGAAGCCGTGCGGTCAATATCGTAAAGACGCAGCTTGTCGATGCCGAGAATTGCCTTGAACGCCAAAGCCTGAAATTCGCTCTGCGCGCCATTGCCGATGATCGCCATCGTGCGTGCGTTCTTTGGTGCAAGATGCTTGGCCGCAACGGCCGATGTTGCAGCAGTGCGAAGCGCCGTCAAAATGGTCATTTCGGTCAGAAGCATCGGGTAGCCACTGCCAACATCCGAGAGAACGCCAAAAGCTGTCACCGTCTGCAGGCCGTCGCGCGTGTTCTTCGGATGACCATTCACATATTTGAAGCCGTACATCGTACCGTCGCTTGTCGGCATCAGTTCGATCACGCCTTCATCGGAATGCGAAGCCACGCGCGGTGTCTTGTCAAAGCTTTCCCAGCGACGGAAATCCTCTTCCACGTAATCGGCGAGTTCCTTGAGGAAGGTCTCGACACCGACGGAAAGCACCAGCTTCATCATGTGATCGACACTGACAAAAGGGACGATATTGAGGTTCGGTTGGGTCATTCTTGCTCCTTAGCATTCAGCGGCAGATCAATTGATCTGCCAGCAGCGAATGCGGTTTCTGAATTCAATAATTGATGGTTGGACGGTCCATGACGCTGCGGCCCAACAGGCTCGCCATCAGGTCGACCATCACCGTTGCGGTGCGTCCGCGTTCATCGAGAAACGGGTTAAGCTCAACCAGATCGAGGCTTGTCACCAGATCGCTGTCGTGCAGCATTTCCATGATGAGATGCGCTTCACGGAAGGTCGCGCCGCCCGGGACCGTGGTGCCGACAGCTGGCGCAATCGACGGCTCAAGGAAATCGACGTCCAGGCTCACATGCAGAAGACCGTTTTCGTCCTTCACGCGCTGCAGGAAGCGGCGCAGCAGCGCTGCCACACCGTGCTCATCGATAAGGCGCATATCAAAAACAGAAACAGCAGTTTTCTGGATCGCATCGCGTTCTGCCGGATCAACACTGCGAATACCCATCATGCAGACATTGGCCGGATCAATCGGTGCTGCCAATGCCGGGAAATAGCCTTCAAAGCCCTTCTGGCCCGTGTAATAGGCCACAGGCGTACCGTGCAGATTTCCACTGCCCGTTGTTTCCAGCGTATGGAAATCCGTATGCGCATCAAGCCACAGCACAAATTGCTTGCGACCCTTTTCCGCGGCGCGACGTGCAATGCCGGGAACAGTGCCTGCTGCAAGCAGATGATCGCCGCCGAGGAAGATCGGGAAACCGTCTTCGCTCTCACGATAAGCGGCTTCACTGATGGCTTCGATCCAGGCGACAGCTTGCGGCAAAGCCTTGATCACAGGATTGGGATGGGTCAGCGGGCGCTGTTCAGCCGGGGCCAGATTTCCCAGATCGGTAAACTCATGACCGAGTTCACGAATCGCATCCGCAATGCCAGCGGCTCGATAACCGTCGGGCCCCATATTGCAGCCCAGACGTCCAGTGCCTTCCTGAACCGGCAATCCCAAAATCTTGCAATGCATAAAGTGCTACTCCTGAGAAATTAAAGCATTTCCAGCAAAAGTGCGAAGCGGTTTTGCGTAGGCAAATGCATAGTAACAAAAAGATGGAGCGGCTCACGATTCTGTAGCAACTGGAGCCGCTCTATCGCCATAGATTGACCATTTAAGCTTGGCGATGTGAAGCAACCGGATTGGCAATTTTAACGGTTTGGTTTATCAGAATGTCGGATTGGCTTTTCAAAATGGAGAAAACATGGACGATCTGGATGAAAAGCTTATTACGCTTTTACGTCACAATGGCCGGCGCAGCATTTCGGATGTGGCGATCGATCTCGGCGTTTCGCGCGCAACCGTCCGCTCCCGCATGGAGCGTCTGGAACAGTCCGGCGACATCATCGGCTATACGGTGATCCTGCGGTCTGACGCGGTTGATCTGCCGGTGCGTGGTATCATGATGATCGAAATCGAAGGCCATGTCGCCGACCGTGTGGTCAAGGCGCTTGGCGGCTTCTCCGAAATTTCAGCCATCCACACCACCAATGGTCGTTTCGATCTGGTGGTGGAGCTGGGTGCTGCAACGCTGACAGATTTCGATGCTGTGCTGCGCCGCATCCGGCTGGTGCCGGGGATCAAGGCCAGCGAAACCAATCTATTGTTGGCAACACCGCGCTCAACGCGCGCACGTCTGTAATAAAAAAGCCCGGCTCAAAGCCGGGCTTTTTATTTTATGAGTAAGTGTCTGAATTAAAAAGCGGCAGGCCGTGGCGAAAATGGTGATTTTCGAGCACCGAAGCGGAGTGTACTTTCGGGTACATGAGCATCGGAACGCAAACAAATTGCCATTTGCAGACTGGCATGGCGGCTTTTTTCACTTCTATTAGGCGAGGATCGGATAATCCGTGTAACCCTTAGCGCCACCGCCATACATATGCTGCTGATCCAGCTCGTTGAGCGGTGAATTGTCCTTCAAACGACGGACAAGGTCAGGGTTGGAGATGAACGGCTTGCCAAAGGCAACCACATCAGCGCGGCCGCTTTCGATTTCCTGTTCAGCCAGTTCACGATCATAGCCATTATTGACCATCCAGGCAGCTTCGCCACCGGCATCGCGATAAACCTGCTTCAGACGCGCATAATCGAATGGCTGTGGACCCTGCTGGAAATCGCGTGGGCCGCCGGTCGCACCTTCGATGATATGAACATATGCAAGACCGTAAGAGGCAAGCTTTTCGAGCACATAGTCAAACAGCGGCTGCGGATCGGAATCCGATGCATCATTGGCAGGCGTTACCGGCGAAAGACGAATGCCAACCTTGCCCGGCGCAACCGACTTGGTGATTGCGTCTACCACTTCAAACAGGAATCGTGCGCGGTTTTCGATGGAGCCGCCATATTCATCGGTGCGATGATTGCTGTCCGAACGCAGGAACTGGTCGATCAGATAGCCGTTTGCAGCATGGATTTCGACGCCGTCAAAACCAGCCACTTCAACCGCATCCTTTGCAGCCTTGGCATAGGTCGCAACGATTTCTGGAAGCTCGCTCTTTTCAAGCGCGCGTGGCTCTGAGGTTGGTGCAAATTCGCCGGTGCCGTCTGGATGCACGAGATAGGTCTTCGACTTGGCTGTGATGGCCGAAGGCGCAACCGGCTTGCCGCCATTTGGCTGCAGGCTGTCGTGCGAAATACGGCCCACATGCCACATCTGCACGACGATCTTGCCGCCTGCGCTGTGAACAGCGTCAGTGACGCGCTTCCAGCCAGCAAGCTGCTCGTCCGAATAAAGGCCCGGCACATCGGCATAGCCCTGTCCCTGATGGCTGATCGGCGTTGCCTCGGTGATGATGAGACCAGCACTTGCGCGCTGTTCATAATAGGTGACGTTGAGGTCGTTTGGCACAGCGCGGGGCGAGCGATTGCGCGTCAGCGGTGCCATAACGATACGGTTGGCAAGCTTGAGATCGCCGACTGTAACTGGATCGAACAATGTGGCCATAGATACATTTCCTTCAAGTGGGAACGATTGGGCAAATGGGATTAAAGATCGGACAGTGATTTGAGCAAGGCGGCAATCGCCTCCTCATCGCGCTTGTAGAAGGTCCATTGGCCAACGCGGTGGGGCGTAATCAGCCCCGCTTTCGTCAGCACGGACAAATGAGCAGAAACGGTGGACTGGGAGAGGCCGCACCGCTCGAACTGACCGGCGCACACACCCATCTCCAGGGGCATGTGCTGAGAGGAGAAATGCTTCTCCGGCTGCTTGAGCCAGCTTAAAATGTCGAGACGAACTGGATGGCCAAGTGCTTTGAGTATCTCGTCCAACGGCATAGCCAATGAATTAGGCTGTGCTACAGATTGAATGTCCGACATCATGGTCACCTCGCTGATCTTCATTCATATCGTCATTTCACGATATATGTATCGCTCAATTCCGATTTTAAAAGACCCTACGCGTTCACAGGCGCGTGAACAAAGAATATACATGCTTTCCTGTGGACCATTATGGCGGTCGTGATTGCGTCAAAAACCTATCCGACTATGTTCGCGTAAAGATTTGAGATTGGAATGAATATGGCCAACGATATTAAGCGAATTGCCGCAATCATTGCAGCGGAGATCAACGCAAAGCCCGAACAGGCCATAGCAGCCATTGGTCTTCTCGATGAAGGCTCGACTGTGCCGTTCGTCGCCCGTTACCGCAAAGAAGTAACCGGCGGCCTTGACGATACGCAGCTGCGCACGCTGGATGAGCGACTTTCTTATCTGCGTGAGCTTGAAGCACGGCGCACTTCCATTCTGGAATCGATCCGCGGGCAGGAAAAGCTGACGCCGGAACTGGAGCTGAAAATCGCAGGCGTCCAGACCAAGGCCGAGCTTGAAGATCTGTATCTTCCATATAAGCCTAAGCGCCGCACCAAAGCAGAAATCGCCCGCGAACGTGGTCTTGGACCGCTTGCCGAAGCTATTCTGAGCGACCGCAGACTGGTCCCCGCAGAGATTGCCACACAATATGTCACGGGCGACGTTGCCGATGTCAAAGCAGCTCTTGAAGGCGCGCGCGACATCATCGCCGAAGGCTTCACCGAGAATGCTGAACTGATCGGTAATCTGCGTAACTATCTCAAAGATCGCGCTGTTCTGCGCTCCAGAGTTGTGGATGGCAAACAGGACGCAGGCGCGAAGTTCTCCGATTATTTCGACCATTTCGAACGCTGGGCAAATGTTGCAGGCCACCGCGCTCTGGCCATGCTGCGCGGTCGCAACGAGGATTTTCTGTCGCTCGACATTGAAATCGACGCCGACGACACCTCGCCTGTAAAGCCGGTCGAATGCAAAATTGCAGCCGCCTATAATATCGGCGCAACCCTGCCCGGTGACCGCTGGCTGATGGAAGTTGCAGGCTGGGCATGGCGCGTCAAGCTCTCACTCTCCTTGTCACTCGACCTCATGCGCGACCTGCGTGAACGCGCGGAGGAAGAAGCCATCAACGTCTTCGCCCGCAACCTCAAAGACCTGCTGCTCGCCGCCCCTGCCGGTTCGCGTGCCACCATGGGCCTTGATCCGGGCATCCGCACCGGCGTCAAAGTCGCAATCGTCGATGGCACTGGCAAACTGCTCGACACAACAACGGTCTATCCGTTTCCGCCAAAGAACGATGTGCGTGGCACACAAGCCGAGCTTGCAAGCCTCATCCGCAAACACAAGATCGAGCTGATTGCGATTGGCAACGGCACAGGCAGCCGCGAAACCGAACGTCTTGTCGTGGATATGCTCAACGACCTGCCAGCGCCAAAACCGCTCAAAGTCATCGTGTCGGAAGCAGGTGCATCGGTCTATTCGGCGTCAGAAGCAGCAGCGAACGAATTTCCGCAGCTCGACGTATCGCTGCGCGGTGCCGTTTCCATCGCCCGCCGCCTGCAGGACCCACTGGCAGAACTCGTCAAGATCGAGCCTAAATCTATCGGTGTTGGCCAGTATCAGCATGATGTCGATCAGTCTCGTCTGGCACGTTCGCTCGATGCAGTGGTCGAAGATGCGGTGAACGCTGTCGGCGTTGATCTCAACACGGCATCCGCCTCACTGCTGGCGCGTGTATCGGGTCTGGGAAAGTCTCTTGCCGAAGCAATTGTTGCGCATCGCGATGGCGCAGGCGCCTTCAAGAACCGCAAGGAACTTCTGAAAGTCGCTCGCCTCGGCAACCGCGCTTTTGAACAATGTGCAGGCTTTCTGCGTATCGCCAACGGCACCGAGCCGCTTGATGCGTCCTCCGTTCACCCGGAAGCCTATGGCGTTGCCAAAAAGATCGTTTCCGCCTGCGGCCGCGATGTGCGCAGCCTCATGGGTGATAGCGCAGCACTCAAAAGCCTTGATCCGCGCGTCTTTGTCGATGAGCGTTTTGGTCTGCCAACCGTGCGCGACATTATTGCCGAGCTTGATAAGCCGGGCCGAGATCCCCGCCCTGAATTCAGGACAGCGACTTTTGCCGATGGCATCGATGACATCAAGGATCTGAAACCCGGCATGATGCTGGAAGGCACCGTCACAAATGTTGCGGCCTTTGGTGCCTTTGTCGATATCGGTGTGCATCAGGACGGACTTGTCCATGTTTCGCAGCTCGCTGATAAGTTTGTCAAAGACCCGCATGAAGTGGTCAAGGCTGGCGATGTGGTGAAGGTGCGCGTGACCGAAGTGGATGTGCCACGCAAGCGCATCGGCCTCACAATGCGCAAGGACGGCGGCGAAGCCCCTGCCCCGCGCAACAATGCGCAGCGCGACACGAAACCTGCACAAAAGCAAAACTTCACCCCGCGCAAACAGGAACAGCCGTCAACCGGCGGTTTCGGTGCAGCCCTTCTGGAAGCGATGAAGAAGAAATAAGCTAAATCTTGTTACCGATTGGAAAGCCGGTTGAGACTTTTCTCACCGGCATTTCATCGGTGGGAATGATCCAGCCACCGCGAATAGCGATGCGAACCTCATCGCCTTCTTCCAGTCTTACCGGATCGCGCACTTCGAAATGCAGGTGAATATCCGGCTTGGTGAGCGGATTTGCCTCGATGCGCGAACCGCCACCGCGATAGACTGAACGCTTGACCCGCACAGGGATGCCGCCGGTTTCAGTCAATGCCAGATCTTCTGCGCGAATGCAGAGCTGCGCATTGGCACGCGGCATTTCAATGCCGGAACAACGCACCTCAGCACGGCTTCCCAGCACCAGCGCCTCACAATGTCCCGCCTGCGCAAAGGACACGACCTCCGCAGGCAGAACCATGCCATGCGCGATGAAGGACGCGACCATTTCACTGGCCGGTTCCTCGTAAAGCTTGCGCGGCGTATCGAACTGCTGAAGCTTGCCGTGATCGAGAACTGCAATCCGGTCAGCAAGCGCCATGGCCTCGGCCTGGTCATGCGTGATGTAAATAATCGTCGTACCGGTGCGCTTGTGGAAAGCCGCAAACTCGTCTTCCATCGAAGCACGCAAATGCACATCAAGATTGGCAAGCGGTTCGTCAAACAAGACCAGCGAAGGGGCTGCTACCAGACAGCGAGCCAAAGCCACACGCTGCCGCTGACCACCCGAAAGATTGGCCGGGCGGCGATCACCAAAACCGTCCAGATCGACCAGCGCCAGCGCTTGGCGGACGCGGGCCTCGCGCTCGGCTTTGGCAACCTTTGCCACTCGCAGACTATAGCCGACATTCTCAGCGACCGTCATATGCGGCCACAGCGCATAATTCTGGAAGACGATGCCAACCTGCCGCTTTTCCGGTGGCACGTTGCCGTCAACATGAGAAACGCGGCTGTCCCCAATATGGATTTCGCCGCCGTCAACATCTTCAAAACCTGCAATCATCCGCAGAAGCGTGGTCTTGCCGCAGCCCGATGGTCCGAGAATGGCAACGAACTCGCAGTCCTTCACATCGAGCGACACTTCAGACAGGGCCTGAAACTCGTTGAAGGCCTTGGAAACAGAAGCGATTTTCAGTCGCGCCATGGCAGCACCCCGTTTGGAAGACGCCGCGCAAACAGATTTGTTGCAAGCATCAGCATGAATGTCACCGCAACGGCCAGAATGGATATGGCAGCCGCATAGGCGGAATCGCCCGCCTGTTCAAAAGAAAACATCACCACGCCCAGCGTTTCCGATCCCGACGCCCAGAGAAGCGCTGAAACCGTCAGCTCACAGAATGCGGTCATGAAAATGAGCACGCCGCCTGCAAGCGTCGCTGGTGCGACAAGAGGAAATATAATGGTCCTGAGCCGATAGAAAAGACCAGCACCTGCAATTCGCGCGGCTTCTTCCAGCGCACGGTCAATCTGGTGGAGGCCAGCAACCGTTGGCCGCAGCGCCAGCACGAAGAAGCGCGCAAGATAGGCAAACAGGATGATCCAGAGGGTATTATAGAGACTGACACCCACCACCGGCAGCGGCTTTAAGAACATCAGCAGACAGGCGATGGCCAGCACCACGCCCGGTAACGCATAGGGCATCTCGGCTGCAAAATTGAGGATCGGCGTCCAGCGCCGTTTGCGCCAAGCGAGCATATAGGCAAGCGGAACCGCAATCAGCACAGCAAAAACAGCCGCCGCAAAGGACAGCATCAGGCTATTGCCAAAAGCGCGGGCTGAACCGCTGTGTTCAAGCATCACAAAGCGGAAATTTTCAAGCGTTGCCGTCGCAAATGTAAGCGGCACGCCATAGGCCGGAACCAGTGCTGAAAGCGTCAAACCGATCAGCGGCAGAAACAGCACGATCACGATCAACAGCCAAGCAGCCAGTTCCGCCCACACACGCCATACGCCAAGCGCAAAAGGTGCAGCTGGAAGCGACGTTGAAACGATGCGGAAATCGCGACGGCGCGAGGCATAATCCTGTGCTGCGATCCCTGCCAAGGCGATCAGACCGATCAGCACAGAAAGCACCGCGACGCTGGAGAGCACCGCTGGCCCACCGCCCGCAAGACGCTGATAAATCAACGTTGGCAAAACGAGGTAATTCGATGGAATCCCCAGAAACGCCGGGATGCCGAAATTGCCGACGCACGACACGAAAGCCAAGGCAGCAGCACCGATGATCGATGGCGTCATCAGCGGCAGAATGATGGTTCGCAGAACGGTCCATTTGCTGGCACCGGCACTCAGACCGGCCTCCACCAGCTCGCGTGGAAGCTTGCGCAGACCAGCGCGCGCAATCAGAAAGACCAGCGGTCCATATTGCACGCCCAGCAGAAAGATAATGCCCCAGACGGAATAGAGCGGATTGCGGCTTCCCAGCGGCGGCGCCATGCCAATGATCTTGAGGAACTGGCTGGAAGGCCCGAAAAGCTGGAGCCAAGCCAGCGCTGTCACCTGCGGGGCAATCAGCAGCGGGGTCACATAAAATAGCACAAAGACATTGCGCCCGCGCATGTCTGTGAGGCCGACGAGCAACGCCGCAATAATGCCAAATACCAACGCCAGCAGCGTGCCGCCAATACCGATCTGCAGAGAATGCCATGTGGCAATCCATGTCGAGCGGCTGCTCAATGTTTCAGAAAGAACGGATGTCGAAAGCTGTCCCTGCGGCGCAACAAGCTCAACAAGCAGACGCGCCATCGGTGAGAGCGACAGCACCGCAACAATCAGCGTTACACCAACAATCAGGGCCGTATCACGGCCCTGAAGATCTCGAAACATCCGCATTTTCGCTTTTTATCCGCCAAACAGCTCGGAGAACTGCTTCTTGTCGGCATCAGTCTGATCGAGAACCTTCTGAGTGTCGATAGACATGATGTTGATCTTGGTGCCTTCCGGCAGCCATGCAGGGCGACCGACGCCGTCCTTGGCAGGCAGATAGCCCTGCTCAAGTGCCAGCTTCTGGCCATCGTCCGACAGGATAAAATCAACGAACTTCTTGGCACCATCGACGTTCTTGGCGGTCGCCATGATCGCAACGGGTTCGGTCACGGCAGGCACACCTTCCGACGGGAAGACGAACTCGATCGGCGAACCCTTGGCCTTGGCATTGAGCGCCATGAAGTCAACGAGAATGCCATATGGCTTTTCGCCACTTGCAACCGACTTCAGAACCGCGCCATTGCCCTTGACGCTTGCCAGTTCATTGGACTTGAGGTTCTTGAAATAATCCCAGCCGAGATCCTTGTTGAGCGCGAAACCGCTCAGGAGATAGGCCGCAGCACCCGAATAAAGCGGGCTTGGCATGACAACCTGGCCCTTATAGTCAACCTTTGCGAGATCGGCCCAATGTTCAGGCTTCTGGCTTGCACCGGTATTATAAGCGATACCGGTGGTGATCAGCTTGGAGCCGAAATAGGTCTTGTCGGCGTCATAGCTATCCGCAGCAAAACCATCAACCTTGGCGTCCGTGTAAGGCAGAAGGCGCTTGTCCTTCTTGAGACCTTCCATCGTCACCGCATCAGCGATCAGCAGAACGTCAGGCTGTGGCGCGCCAGCTGAAAATTCAGCGGCAAGCTTGGTGAGGAGTTCGCTCGTTCCCGAACGGAAAATCTGCACATCCGTGTCCGGATTGGCCTTGCGGAAAGCTTCAACCGTCTTGGTCGCATCGGCTTCCGGCTGCGACGTGTAAAGCGTCAGCGTGTCAGCCTGTGCGACAGCCATGGACAGAGCAAGAAGAGCTGGAATGGCCGTAGCCCGCTTCAACATCTTGGTCATGGAGTTTGCTCCTCGAATTTCTGTGTGATTTTCAGCAGCATGTGCCGCTGCTCCAGCGTGATTACGCTGCATACGAGCTGAAATGGCGCAGATACTGTCATATCGAGAAGCGCGATCATTCCTGTTCATGACTCACCTGTCAAACAAGTCTGTAAAACATCTGCCAGAAAATCGGAAACGATTTCAGAAAGCAAAATGCCCTCCGGCAGATATACGGTCTGCGAAGGGCATTTCAGATTGATTTGCCTTCCGCATCTCTTCCACCCCGGAAGCGATGCGGATGCCATAAAGGGCTTAGGCTTCAATTATATGACAATGTGAAGCAGCTTTAGATAATTATCTCAGCCGCGTGTGCTACCTGAGCGCCCGCTTCATAATAGGCTTCGCGCAGACCACGGAAACTCTGTTCCCTCGGATCGCTAACCGGCAGTGGCAGATCAGCTTCCCCGATCTCGCCTGAAACGAGCTTTGCAAGATGCTTGCCGAACACTGTGCCCGGCGCAATACCGCGTCCGTTATAACCCGAGAAGCCAACAACATTGCGTGCAAGGCGATGGAACTTCGGCAGACTGTCATTGGTCATACCGATCTTGCCGTACCATTCCGACTCAAATTCCACTTCACCGATTTGCGGGAAGAGACGTTTCAGCGACTTCTTTGCCCATGCCTTATGCACACTCGCACCTGTATTGCGCAGCGCACCGACGCTGCCAAACACAAGACGGCCCTGCTGGTCAAAGCGGAAAGACGACAAAACTTCCTTGGTGTCCCATGCACCTTGACGCTCCGGCAGAATGGAACGCTTAATATTGTCCGAGAGAGGCTTGGTGGCCATGTTGAAATATGGAAGGTGCACAAGCTCGGCGCGTACTTCCGGCCATGGCACATTGGTATAGGCGTTGGTTGCAACCACTATCCAATCGGCTGTCACCGTGCCGGAAGCAGTCTTGACCACCCATTTGCCGTTTTGTTCGCTGGCGCCGGTCACAAGGCTTCCCGTGAAAATCCGGGCACCGGCAGCAACGGCTGCATGTGCAAGCCCGCGCACATAGGCAAGCGGCTGAATTGTACCGGCGCGCAGATCGAGCAGCGACCCGGAATAGGCCTTGGTGCCGACCTTGGCTTCGGTTTCCTGCGCGTCGAGCAACTTCACATTGGCACCGCGCCGCGCCCACTGTTCATAGCGGTCTTCAAGTTCCTTGAGACCCTTCTTGCCAACAGCGCAATGCAGCGTACCCTGCTTTTCAACTTCGCAGGCAATCTTGTGTTTCTCGATGATTTCAAAAACCAGCTTCGGCGCATTGCCGAGTACATCGAGCAGACGGTCGCCATATTGATGACCAAGCACGCCCGGCAGATCATCCGGCATAACCCACATGCCCGCATTGACGAGGCCCACATTGCGGCCCGAGCCGCCGTAGCCGATTTCAATGCCTTCCAGCACGACGGCGTTGGTGCCTTTTTCAGCCAGATGCAAAGCCGTCGAAAGGCCGGTAAATCCGCCGCCCACAATCACCACATCGGCAGACAGATCACCTTTCAGCGATGTGGTCTTGGGTGCGGCTGGAGCGGTCTTCTCCCAAAGACCATGCGAGCGAGGATCGTTCAACATTGATGGCAACCATTTCTTATTTTGGAAAACTGGCGGTTTTTACCGTCGCAACTATTTCATGCTGTGGAAGCCACAAGAACAGCAATATTTCTGCAACATTTCATGCCGGTTGGGAATGACCTATACTAAAGAACGACGTTCCCCACCTGTCCTGCGATCCACTGACAGAAAACCTGCGTCAGCGGGTTCTCAAGTTTGCCTTCCGGAACCACCAGATAATAGTCATTTTCGGTCCGCATCGGCTGCTCGAAAAGCATGACCAGTTCGCCGTTACGCAATTCCTGTTCAATCAGATAAAGCGGCAACAGTGCGAAGCCAAGGCCTGCAAGTGCCGCCCCGATCACCATCGAAAACTGATCAAAACGGTGGCCACGATAAGCGGACTTGCCTTCAACACCACAGCTTTCAAACCATTGCGCCCACATTTTAGGCCGTGTCGCGAGATGCAGCAGCGGCTCGTTTTCCAGCTCTTCCGGGGTTGCCGGATGGCGCGCTTTAAGAAGGCTCGGGCTTGCAACAGGCACAATCACCTCTGAACATAGGAAAGTGCAGGTCGCATGTGCCCAGACCGGCTGGCCATAATGGATGGCAAGATCGAAAGGCTGCTCTTCAAAGTCAAAAACGCCGGAACGCGAGGCCACATTGATTGCAATGCCGGGATGTTTTTCGACGAAATCCGGAATACGCGGCATCAGCCAGCGCGTACCGAATGTCGGCAGCGTTGCTACACTGAATGAAGAGGTCGACTGCGCCGACGCCATGGCGCGCAGCATCGTGTCCTCAGTCTGGTTGAGCAGACGCCGCACTTCCGGCAGGAATTTTCGCCCTGCATCTGAGAGAAGAATGCGCTGGCGGATGCGCTCAAACAGCAATACACCGAGCTGGCTTTCGAGATCCTTGATCTGACGACTGACAGCACTCTGCGTGAGGTTCAATTCGTTGGCAGCCTGCGTGAAACTGCCATGTCGAGCCGCACATTCAAACGCTTGCAGCGTGGCAATGTCGGGGATCAGTCTCCTGCTAAGCTTCATTCCAATCTCGCATTAACATAGTTGCGTTCGTCGCGATCATAACGGCAAAACGGCTGATATGATACATTTTCATCATAATCGCGGTGTGTTTTTTATTTTCTAACATACCTCCCAAGCAGACGATCCAACTTCTACGGAAGCTCTTGCAATGAACGCGCAGAAATTCGTTTCACCGGACGCCATTCGCTCCGCCTTTTCGGCAGCCATGTCGGCCATGTATAAGGAAGAAGTGCCTGCTTATGGCACATTGATGGAACTCGTCTCCGATGTGAACGCAAAGGTTCTCGCAGACGACAAGCATCTGCATGAGCGTCTGACGGAAACAGATTCGCTCGAACGCATTTCCGAAGAACGTCACGGTGCAATTCGTTTGGGCACTGCCGCTGAGCTGTCGATGATGCGCCGCGTTTTCTCGGTCATGGGCATGTTCCCGGTTGGCTACTACGATTTGAGCGCTGCTGGCGTGCCAGTGCATTCCACCGCCTTCCGCCCGATCGACGATGCAGCACTCAAGCACAATCCGTTCCGTGTTTTCACCTCGTTGCTGCGCCTTGATCTGATCTCTGATGCGAAACTGCGCGCAGAATCGGAAGACGTGCTCGCGAAGCGCAACATCTTCACGCCGGGCGCGATTGCGCTTGTCGAAAAGGCGGAAGCCAATGGTGGCCTCGATGAAGCTGATGCGAAGACCTTCGTTGCAGAAGTGCTCGAAACGTTCCGCTGGCACGATCATGCCAATGTCAGTGCCGAGCTTTACCATCGCCTCCACGATGCGCATCGCCTGATCGCCGACGTTGTTTCCTTCAAGGGTCCGCACATCAACCACCTGACACCACGCACGCTCGACATCGACGCCGTGCAGGTTCAGATGCCAGATCGCGGCATCAACCCGAAGGCAGTTGTCGAAGGTCCACCAACCCGCAAATGCCCGATCCTTCTGCGCCAGACCTCGTTCAAGGCACTGGAAGAAGAAGTTTCGTTCGTAAGCGCAGACGGCACCTGGACACCAGGCTCCCACACTGCCCGTTTCGGTGAAATCGAACAGCGTGGCGTAGCGTTAACACCAAAGGGTCGGGCGCTTTACGACAAGCTGCTCAATGACACCCGCGCAGTTGCGCGCCCAGCGCCAGATGGTTCAAACTCGGCTGAATATGTGAAGGCACTGAGCGACACCTTTGCCGCTTTCCCTGACACATGGGCAGGCGTGCGTGAAGAAGCGCTTGGCTATTTCGCCTATTCGGTCAAGGATGCCGCACGTCTTGCAGCATTCAAACCCGATACCGATATTGAAACTCTGATCGAAGGCGGCGCAGTCCAGTTCGATCCGATCATCTATGAAGACTTCCTGCCGGTCAGTGCCGCTGGTATCTTCCAGTCCAATCTTGGCGACGACGACGCGCAGGATTTTGTGGAAAGCCCGAACCAGAAGCGTTTCGAGGAAGACCTTGGCGCCAAGGTTCTTAATGAATTCGAGCATTATGCCCGTATCGAACGCGAATCCATCGAAGCTGTACAGGCCCGCCTGAGCGGTCTTGAAGCAGCAGAATAATAATTAGACAGGCTAAGAGGATTAATATGAACACCGCTGTTAAAAAACTCGACGTGAAAAAAGAAGCCGCTGATCTGCTTTCAAAGCTTGGCGTTGACGCAGCCATTTACACGTCGGGCGACCTCGCTGGCTTCAGCCCGGTCTCCGGTGAACAGATCGCTTCGATCAAAACCCACAGCAAAGAAGATGCAGTCAAGATCATCGACAAGGCTGACGAAGCTTTCCGCGCTTGGCGCACTGTTCCAGCTCCAAAGCGTGGCGAACTGATCCGCCTTCTGGGTGAAGAACTCCGCGCTTCCAAGGAAGATCTCGGCCGTCTCGTTTCGCTCGAAGCTGGCAAGATCCCTTCGGAAGGCCTCGGCGAAGTACAGGAAATGATCGATATCTGCGATTTCGCAGTCGGTCTGTCGCGTCAGCTCTACGGTCTCACCATCGCAACCGAACGCGCTGGCCATCGCATGATGGAAACCTGGCATCCGCTTGGCGTTGTCGGCGTTATCTCGGCCTTCAACTTCCCTGTTGCTGTCTGGGCATGGAACTCCGCTCTTGCTATCGTTTGCGGTAACTCGGTTGTCTGGAAGCCATCTGAAAAGACCCTGCTCACCGCTATTGCATGTGACGCAATCCTGAAGCGCGCCATCAAGCGTTTTGGCGACGCTCCAGAAGGTCTGGCTGAAGTTGTACTCGGCGACCGTACGGTTGGTGAAGTTCTCGTTGACAGCCCGAAGGTTCCTGTTCTTTCGGCAACCGGTTCGACCCGCATGGGCCGCGAAGTTGGTCCACGCCTTGCAAAGCGTTTTGCGCGTGCAATCCTCGAACTCGGCGGCAACAATGCCGGTATCGTCTGCCCATCGGCCGATCTCGACATGGCGCTGCGTGCAATCGCTTTCGGTGCAATGGGCACCGCTGGTCAGCGTTGCACCACGCTCCGTCGTCTGTTCGTGCATGAAAGCGTTTACGACGCTCTCGTTCCACGTCTGCAGAAGGCATATGCCAGCGTTACCGTTGGTTCGCCGCTCGAAACCACAGCTCTGGTTGGTCCATTGATCGACAAGGTTGCTTTCGACAACATGCAGAAGGCACTCAAGGAAGCAGCCGCTCACGGCGGTAAGGTACAGGGCGGCGAACGCGTCGACGCTGGCCATGAAAACGCTTACTACGTGCGTCCGGCTATCGTCGAAATGCCAAAGCAGCAGGGTCCGGTTCTCGAAGAAACCTTCGCACCGATCCTTTACGTCATGAAGTATTCCGACTTCGACGACGTGCTCGCGAGCCACAATGAAGTTGGCGCAGGCCTGTCCTCGTCGATCTTCACGCTGAACCTTCAGGAAGCAGAGCGCTTCCTTTCGGTTGAAGGTTCGGATTGCGGCATTGCAAACGTCAATATCGGTACTTCGGGTGCTGAAATCGGCGGCGCATTCGGCGGCGAAAAGGAAACTGGTGGCGGCCGTGAATCGGGTTCGGATGCGTGGAAGGGCTATATGCGCCGCGCAACCAACACCATCAACTACTCGAAGGCTCTGCCGCTCGCACAGGGCGTTTCCTTCGACATCGACTAATTGGTCTCACGATAGATCAAAAGAAAACCCCGCTTTTGGCGGGGTTTTTTATTGGCTTAAACTTTGAATTGGCACAACGCATTGACCGATGCTTCCCTAAGCCATGCTATTAGCGAGATTGTCGTTATGACGTGCCGAAAATCGTGGCTTTTGAGAACCGGCGCGCAGCGTACTTGAGTACGTGAGCACCGGAAGCGCAAAAAGACGCGATTTGCAGGCCGTCAGAGCGGCAATATCAGCCCATGCGTTCGGAGGCGAATGACCCGGGTGACGCCGGGAATACTACGGTACGATTGCCGTTGAGGAATGAACGGTGATGAATATGTGCGTGAACGGCGCGCGCCAGAACCTGCGCTTCAACATCACGGCCAATCGACACGTAATCAGCGGCACTCTGCGCGTGCGTGATACGGGCGACATCCTGCTCGATGATCGGACCTTCATCAAGATCGGCGGTTACATAATGCGCCGTGGCACCAATCAGCTTCACACCGCGCTCATAAGCCTGCTTGTAAGGGTTTGCACCCTTAAACGACGGCAGGAAAGAGTGGTGGATGTTGATGATCTTGCCCGACATCTTTTGGCAAAGCTGATCGGAGAGAACCTGCATGTAACGCGCAAGAACCACCAGCTCGGTGCCCGTGTTATCGACGATATCCAGAAGACGTTGTTCGGCTTCCGGCTTGTTGGCTTTGGTGACAGCCACATGATGGAAAGGAATGTCGTGATTGACGACGACCTTTTGATAATCGAAGTGGTTCGACACGACACCAACGATATCGATTGGCAGGGCGCCGATTTTCCAGCGATAGAGAAGATCGTTCAGGCAATGACCAAAACGCGACACCATAAGCAGCGTCTTCGTGCGATGGGCATTGTCGTGGAAATCGAAATCCATCTCGAACGGCGCTGCGATAGGCTGAAAGCCTTCGCGCAGAACATCAAGCGCCACGCCGTCTTCGGAAATGAAGCTGACACGCATAAAGAAGCGACCAGTGTCCAGATCGTCGAACTGGGCGCTGTCGATGATATTGCACCCTTTGCCCGCAAGATAACCCGATATGGCGGCAACAATACCGCGAGTGGATTTACAGGTGACGGTCAGGACAAAGTTATGCATCGGACTTCCTTCATTACGCAGGCTCAATGGCATCGTGATTTTTACTCTACGATGTGATGATCGCCATGCCAGAATGCGTAATGCACTGACCGGATTGCGCTATCAAGTCGATAATGCGTGAATATTGGAATTGTGGGAGTATTCTTTAGACCGTCGACGTTACCTTGTTCAAATGACGTGGCTTATCGGGATCGTAGCCCTTGCGGCGCGTCACCGTCTCGATGATCCGATAATAGTTGATGAGCGAAACCAGCGGGTCGAGTTGACCATTACCGGTGCTGGCAGACGGCACCCGATGGCCCGGCACCGAAGCATCACCGAACGAGACAAGGTTTGCGCCGAACGACTGAAGCCTGCTCAGTGCCTGAATGCTTGTTTCAAGCGCTTCATCCTGCGGTATGAATGACAGAATTGGGAAGCCGGTTTCCACCAGCCGCATCGGTCCATGCATCAGCTCGGCAAGTGAGAACGCTTCCGCATGAATATTGGCGGTTTCCTTGGCCTTGAGTGCTGCTTCGAGCGAAATGGCATAGGCCGTACCACGTCCGCCAGTGAACAGTGACTTTGCCTCAACCAGCAGGTCTTCCACCACCTCTCGGCCTTCCGGCTTTGTTGCAGCCAACGCTTCCGGCAAGCGGCTCAAACCGTCTTTCAGCCGGACATCGTTGCTGGCGGCAGCCACCACACCTGAAAGCGCTGCGACTGATGCAATGAAGGACTTGGTGGCGGCAACGCTTTTCTCTTCGCCTGCATGAAGGGAGAGCACAATGTCCGCACCCTTCGCAAGCGGACTATCGGTCACGTTAACAACGGCAACTGTCGTCGCGCCACCCCGCTTTGCTGCATCCTGCACCGCGATAATGTCCGGGCTTGCACCCGATTGCGACACGGTGAAATGCAGACCACCCTCCAGTTTCAGCTTCGCGCCATAAACGGAAGCCACCGATGGTCCGATAGAGGCAACCGGAATGCCCGTGGCAATCTCCATCAGATACTTGAAGAAAGTCGCCGCATGATCGGACGAGCCGCGCGCAGCTGTCGTAATCATGGTGGGCGACTTTTCAAACAACCGACCGATCTCAGCAAATGTCCCAACTTCTGCTGCAAGAAGTTTCGCCACCACAGATGGTGACTGTTCGGTTTCCTGTAGCATCAGGGATGGGGCAGTCTGCATAATCATTCTCCGGTTGGGTCGTCCAACTCATATCAATGTTGCGGTTGCGGCTCCACTGCTGTTTCAACTTCTTTGGCGTCAGGCTCCTTGATGCGGAACCAGGCCACATAAAGTGCTGGTAGGAACAGCAGAGTGATGCCCGTACCGGCAATGATGCCGCCCATCATGGCATAGGCCATCGGTCCCCAGAACACTTCACGCGCAATCGGGATCAGCGCCAGACTTGCAGCCGCTGCCGTCAATGCAATGGGCCGCATACGGTGCTGACTTGCCTGAACAACCGCATCCCAAGGATGCATTCCATCGGTAATATGCTCTTCGACCTGCACGATCAGAATGACCGAGTTTCTGATAAGAATACCGATCAGCGCCAGCACACCGAGGATTGCCACGAAGCCGAGCGGTTTGCCACTCGGAAGCAGTGCCGCGACCACGCCGATCAGCCCCAAAGGTGCAACGGCAACCACAAGGAACAGGCGCTGAAAGCTCTGCAATTGCAGCATCAGAACGGTTGCCATCACGAACAGCATCAGCGGCACAACGGCAGCAATCGGCCCCTGGCTCTTGCCGCTTTCTTCAACCGTACCGGCTGTCGCAACCGAATAACCCGCTGGAAGCTTGTCGACGAATGCCTTCACCGCAGGCTCAAGCTCCTTCACAATCGTGTCCGGCATCGTTTTATCAACAATACCAGCTGCAACCGTGATGGTTGGAATGCGCGAACGGCGATAAACGACCGGCTGTTCCAGCTCGTAACGGAAATTCGCAATGGCTGCGAGCGGCACGGAACTGCCGTTGCCAGTTGCAATCTGAAGGCTCTGAAGCGTGTCGATGGAATCGCGCTCATGCTTTTGCGCCCGCACAATCACATCGATCAGATAGATGGAATCCCGTACCTGTGTGATGCTGATACCGCCCACAACACCGTTGAGCGTCGTCGCAATATCCTTGGATGAAATGCCAAGCTTGCGTGCCTTGTCCTGCATGACATCTACGCGGATGACACGACCCGGCTCGTTCCAGTTATAGCTGACGACGCCTAAGCGTTTATCGGCACTCATGATACCGGCAAAGTCCTGCGCAACGCCGCGCAGTTTCTGGATATCAGGACCGGAAATACGATACTGCACAGGGCGCCCGACCGGCGGTCCGAGTTCGAGGAACTTCACATAGGTATCGGTGCCGACATAATCCTTGCGCAACGCTTCGTCGAACTTCTGTTTCAAGCGATCACGCGCTTCCACGTCCTTGGCGACAACCACCATCTGCCCGAAATACGGATTTGCTGGCTGCACATCAAACGAGAGAATGAAGCGGATCGCACTTTGCCCGACATAGGTACTCCAGTGGTCGATATCCGGATTATCCTTGAGCATCGTCTGCTCGAAGCGTTCCATCTGCGCCTTGGTATCGGCGATGGAGCTGTTCTGGGGCAAGGTCCAGTCGATCACCAGTTCCGGTCGGTCGGATTGCGGAAAGAACTGTCGTTCGATGAAGCCCATACCGAAAACGGACACCACAAACAAAGCGATCGTCGTGATGATGGTGATCCACTTGTGCCGCATCGCCAGAAGCAGCGTCTTCGAGAAAGCTTCGAAAAAGCGGCTGCGCTTTTCCTCATGATGCTTCATTTTCTTGGGCAGGAAGGTGACACCAAGAAGCGGCGCAAACAACACAGCCACAATCCATGAAACGATCAGCGAAACAGCAATCACCACGAAAAGCGTGAACGTATATTCGCCCGCCTGACTGGTGTTGAGGCCAATCGGGATAAAACCTGCGATGGTTACAAGCGTTCCCGTGAGCATCGGGAACGCCGTGTGCGAATAAACATAAGTCGCGGCCTTGTTGATCGGATCGCCTTGCTCCAGCCGCGCGACCATCATTTCGACCGCAATCATCGCATCATCGACCAGCAGCCCCAGCGCGATAATCAATGCACCGAGCGACACACGTTGCAGCGAAATATCCATCAGCGACATGGCAAGGAAGGTGATAGCCAGCACCAGCGGGATCGACAGCGACACAACAAAACCGGCGCGCAAGCCAAGGCTGATGAAGCTCACGGCGAGAACGATGACAACCGCTTCAAACAGCGCCTGTGTGAACCCCGACACCGCGTCCTGCACGACCTCCGGCTGATCAGCAACCTTGAAGACATTCACGCCAACCGGCAACTCAGCCTTCGCCTGCTCCATCAGGGCATCAAGCTTTTCACCAAATTCGAGCAGATTGCCGTTTGGCTTCATGCCGATGCCAAGGCCAATCGCATCATGGCCGTTCACACGGAAAATCGATGTCGGTGGATCAACATAGCCGCGCGTGATCGTCGCCACATCGGAAAGACGGAAGAAGCGGTCATTCACGCGCAGATTGACGGCTCTGAGATCGGCTTCCGAATTGAACTGCCCGCTTACACGTACGCTGATCCGCTCAGGTCCGGCCTGCACAACACCCGAAGGCGTGATCGCATTCTGATCCTGAAGCGCCTTGAGAATTGCCTGCTGGTCGAGGCCAAGGGCTGCCACCTGCCGCGTCGAGAATTCGAGATAGATCGCCTCATCCTGCGCGCCGATCAGCTCAACCTTACCGGCATTGGGAATAGTCAGAATTTTGGTGCGAACATCTTCGGCGTAATCGCGCAATTGGCGCATCGACAAGCCATCGGCGGTAAACGCAAAGATATTGCCGAACACATCGCCGAACTTGTCGTTGTAATATGGGCCGTAAACGCCTTCCGGCAGATTAGGCTTGATGTCGTCAAGCATGTGACGCACTTCGGACCAGGCTTTTGTCACCTGTTCCTTGCGCACGGTATCTTTCAAAAACACGAAGACAACGGATTTACCCGCCGTCGTCACACTGCGCGTATAGTCGAGCGTATCAAGCTCCTCGAGCTTCTTCTCGATGCGGTCTGTGACCTGGTTCATGGTTTCGTCGATGGATGCGCCGGGCCAATTGGCCTGCACCACCATGGTTTTCACCGTGAATTCGGGGTCTTCCGCGCGGCCAAGGTCGAGATAGGAGATAAGCCCTGCGACCAGAAACACGAGCATAAAATACCAGACAAGCGACCGGTGGTTCAAAGCCCAGTCAGAAAGATTGAAACCCTTTTTCACAGGCTGTTTCCTTTCGCATCCAAACGGACTTTTTGCCCTTCCTTGAGCTCGTTCACGCCAGCCGTTGCCACATAGCTGCCGACCTCGACATTATTGGCAACAAAACTGTCGCTGCGACGCTCAACAACCTGAATGTCATGAAGGCTTACAGTCTGCGTCTTTGGGTCAATCACCCAGATTTCGGTCTTTCCGTCTTTTTCAAGCAAGGCCTGAATCGGCAAAAGCACATGATCTTTTTCCGCTCTTGCAAGCCCTGCCCTTATCGTCGCTCCTAACCGGAAACCCTCCGGCGGGTTTTCAAGTGCAATGCGGACCCGGCGCGTGCGCGTCTGCGCGTCCGCCTGCGGGGCGACTTCCCGCACCGTACCCTGCCCGGTTACGGTCGGGTCAGCCTGCAGCTGGACATTAAACGGCGTTCCAGCCACGAAATACTCGGTCATGCTGTCGGGAATATCGAGAACCGCTTCACGAATGTCCGGTCTCGCAACTGTCATCACCGCTTGTCCGGCAGCGACCACCTGCCCCACTTCGGCATTGGTTGCTGAGATGACGCCATCAAAATCAGGGCTTAACACGGCATAGCCGCGCTGATCTTCCGCTTTGCGCAATCCAGCCTGTGCTTTTTCAAGCCCCGCCTGTGCGCTGTCACGCGACTGTTTGGCAGCATCGTAATCAGCCTGAGAAATGTTGTTGCCCTTGAGCAAAATGTGCAGACGCTCTTCGCTGGCAGCGGCATTGGCATATTGCGCTTCCGCACTTGCGAGATCAGCCTTGGCAGACTGAACCGAAAGATCGAGTGTGGAGGGATCAAGCATCGCAACCATCTCATCTTTTTTGACGAGATCGCCAACAATAACCTGACGCGCGATAATGCGACCGAGAACACGGAAGGCCAGATCAGTCGAATAACGCGGCTCGATCGTACCAGCAAAGCTGGTCTGGATTGCAGGCTTCGGCGTTGCAATCGTGTAAAGAACAGGGCGGGCGGACTCTGCTTGCGATGACTTGTCGTCATCTTTGCCACAAGCCGCCAGCGTTACAAGCGAACCAACAATGGCAACGCAGCTTAAAAATTTCATCGTCGATTTCATTGTGCGTCCGCCTTTTCGAGACCCTTTATAATCTCGGTTTGAGCACCGGATCGCAGCATCTGCGCGCCTTTGGTCACGATCAGCTCGCCAACATTCAAACCAGACGCAACAATCACCCGTTCCTTTTCATAGGCCAGCACCTTGACCGGAACGAGCGTTGCAACCTGCGTGTCCTTTGCTACGCGCCAAACAGCCGTGCGACCTGAATCGGATGTCATGGCGCTCCATGGCAGGATTACGACCTGCTGGTTTTCCATATGAACCGTGCCTGTCACTGTTGCCCCAAGGGCCATTTGCTCAGGCGTATCGGCAATGCCAACTTTCACCCGCACGGTGCCCGTCTGTGCATCGACCACCGGTGAGATTTCCCGGATTTTCCCTTCTGCCTGAACGCTATCGTCAGAAAGCAAGGCCAGAGTTACGTCCATGCCGATCTTGGCATAATTGACCAGCGTTTCCTGAACATCGAAGATCGCATCACGCGGACCGTCTTCGGCAATCGAGAACGCAGTTTGCGCAGCCTGAACCACCTGGCCGGTTTCGATATTACGAGCCGTCAGCACACCTGAAACCGGCGCATGAAGCTCGGTATAGGAAAGCTCGTCACGCGCATTACTGAGCTGACTTTCCGCATTCATCAATGTGCTTTGAGCGGTGCGAAACACCTGCTCAGACTGATCATATTGCGAGCGCGTGGTGAAGCCTTGTGCCAAGAGCGCCTGCTGGCGTTTGAAACTTGCTTCCGCCTGCACAAGCTGGGCCTGTGCCGCATCCTTGGATGCCTGTGCAACGCGCATGTTGGACTGCTGTTCGGCATTGTCGATCCGTGCGAGAAGCTCGCCTTTCTCGACATGCTGGCCGATTTCGACCTTGCGCTCCACAACCTGTCCGTTGACGCGGAAAGAAACATTGACCAGTGAGCGTGCTGCAATTGCACCGGAGAGCGTCAGCTTGGGCTGATAGTCGACCAGCTTGCTCTCCGTCACGGCCACCGGAACGACGCCGCTCATTTCGGAATGCGCATAATTGCTTGAAGCCATAACCATCGTCGTAACGACGAGAACACTCGCAATCGCTTTCAGCGCACCATATCCCGCTTGTGCGAGAGGGGAAAATTTTGTGGCCATTGATACGATTCTCACTGGTTTCTTTGACAACAACATGCAGCCAAAAGAATGCTGAGAAAAGCGTGCTTTAATAACATTATTAATCATCATATTCGCATATAGAAATGCGTCTCTCAAATAGCTTCGCGAAAGAGCTTAGAGCGCGTTCCGATCTGATAAATGAGATCGGCGCTCTAATCATCTGCTGTAACGCGCATCTTTTCCGATCGAAGCGGGACCAGAAATCAGTCCAGTGGACTGATTTCCCCGCGTAGGCGTTTCACACTTTTCGGGATGCGCTCTAAATCAAAAACAATAAAACAAAATAATTATAAACTGACTTCTTCGACAAGCCGCTCGCCTGCAGCGTTTAACTGATAATAAGTGCGCTGTGTCCGAGCATCGCGTTGCCGGACCGTGATATAGCCACCATTGGTTTCAAGTACAATAACCTCCCTCAGCACAAGAGCGTGAGCAACGCCAAGTATGCGAGAAAAACTGCGGCTATCCTTGGCAATGTCCAGTGCAGCCGCAGCAATAATTCCCGCGCCAAGCCGTGAGACTTTGCCCGATGCAGCCTCCAGCGCATCGACCAATGCCATATATTCAGCTTCTTCCATCAGGCGTTAGCTGCGTTAACCGCCTGAACCGGACGGAACGAAACGATGACCGACTTCGATGTTGGCGTATAGCTTTCGTCACCCGCGCTTGCCAAAGGCACAAGCACATTCATTTCCGGGTAGTAGCCCGCAATGCATCCACGCGGAATATCATAAGGGACAAAGCGGAAATCACGAGCCACGCGCTCAACACCGTCCTCGAAATCACCGACTATATCGGCCCGATCTCCGGCTTCAACTCCAATATCCGACATATCGGCGGGGTTCATGAACACCACCTGCCGTTCGCCATAGACACCGCGATAACGATCATCCATGCCATAGATCGTGGTATTGTACTGGTCATGGCTGCGGAATGTCTGGAGCACATAACGCCCCGGCTTGCCGCGTGCCTGCTGATGCTCGACAGCTTCAGGCAGTGCACCGCTCCAGAACGTAGCCTTGCCAGCCGGTGTTGCCCATTCCAGTTCTCGCGCCGTGTTGCGCAAATGGAAACCACGCGGCACACGAACGCGCGCGTTGAAGTCGTAGAAGTCCGGCAATACCCGTGAGATGTGATCACGGATCAGATCGTAATCATCGGCCAGTGCCAGCCAGTCAACCGGCTTTGGGCCCAATGTCGCATTTGCCATGCCGGCAATGATCGCAACTTCCGAACGAAGCAGCGGCGAAGCTGGGTTATTGATACCGCCCGATCCATGCACCATGCTCATCGAATCCTCGACGGTGACAATCTGCGCCACGCCCTTGGAGTTGAGATCAATCTCAGTGCGGCCAAGGCATGGAAGGATAAAGGAATCCTGCCCCGGCAAAAGATGCGAATGGTTGAGTTTGGTTGCGATATGCACAGTCAGTCTTTGGCCGGACAGTGCTTTGATAATCATCGGACTGTCAGGTGTTGCACGCGCAAAATTACCGCCCAGGCCGATAAAAGCTTTTGCTGAGCCATCAAGCATGGCACCAATCGCGCCAAGCACATTATGGCCGGGCTCACGCGGCGCTTTGAAACCAAATTCCTTTTCCAAAGCATCAAGGAATGCAGTCGACGGACGCTCATTGATGCCGACCGTGCGATCTCCCTGCACGTTGGAATGTCCACGCACCGGACAAAGCCCGGCGCCCGGCTTGCCTATATTGCCACGCAGCAACATGAAATTGGTGATTTCGCGGATCATGATCACCGAATGACGATGTTGGGTAATGCCCATCGCCCATGTGCAGATAACCCGACCAGCCTTCATGTAAATGCGAGCGGCATGTTCAAGCGATTGACGCAGAAGACCGGATTGATCTTCAATCGCTTCCCATGAAGTTGCGTCGACAGCCGCACGATAAGCTTCAAATTCTGCCGTATGCGCTGCCAGAAATTCGCGATCCAGAACCGACGGCTCTCCAGCCGCAAGCGCTGCATCATCGGCCGCAAATACTGCCTTGGCCATTCCGCGGAAGGCGGCCAAATCGCCACCCAGACGCGGCTGGTAATAATCGCTGGCTATGGCTTCGCTGCCGCCATGCATCATTTCAAGTTTGTTCTGCGGATCGGCAAACCGCTCCAGCCCGCGCTCACGAACGGGATTAAAAACAACGATCTGCGCACCGCGTTCGGCTGCGCGGCGCAGATCGCCCAACATGCGCGGATGATTGGTGCCGGGATTTTGACCGACCACGAAAATCGCATCAGCCTGCTCGAAATCCTCAAGCAAAACCGTGCCTTTGCCAACACCAACCGATTGCTTCAGAGCAACACCACTGGCCTCGTGGCACATATTGGAACAGTCAGGGAAATTGTTGGTGCCATAGGCGCGCACAAAAAGCTGATACAGAAATGCCGCCTCATTGGAGGCGCGACCCGATGTATAGAATTCGACACGATCCGGCGTATCGAAACCCTGCAAAATACCGCCGATGGCCGCAAAGGCTTCGTCCCATTCGACCGCTTCATATTTATCGGTTGCCGCGTTGTAACGCATCGGATGTGTAAGACGACCAGTGTTCTCCAGCGCATAATCCGTCCAGGATTGCAGCTCGGAAACCGTATGTTCAGTGAAAAACTTTGGCGTCGTGCGTCGTTCGGTTGCCTCCCAGGCAACAGCCTTCACGCCATTTTCGCAAAACTCGAAAGACGAACCATGTTCCGGATCACCCCAGGCACAGCCGGGGCAGTCGAAACCATCGGGCTGATTGGCTTTCAGAAGAGCACGCGCGCCAGTCAATGGCGCACCGCTGGCCAGCAACTGCTTGCCGCAACTCTTCAAAGCGCCCCATCCGCCAGCGGCACTTGATCGTTTGCCAATAAATCGGGTTTCCGAAGCCTTGCTCATATTGCTATCCTCGACTGCATAACGCGCTGCACCCAATGAATGTCGTACTACGATGCAGTATTCTAGAGCGCATCCCGAAAAGTGCGAAACGATTTTCGGAGAGGATGCGCGTGAATACAAATAATTAGGGCGCCAAATGCGACGCACCCCTGTCGTAAAATATCTTTGCGGCAATTTCTGACAATCGCCATATCAGCTGCAGAAATAAGCCGATAGTATAGTTGCACTTCGCAAACCATCAAATTAGCGCGAGCCAATTGTTATTCCATGCGGGTTCACTCTTGATTTCAGCCGCGCAATCCGTCATGCGATTGGTAAAGAAAACTGACCACAAGGGGTGGGAGAATGCCTAACATCGTCGAGATCGCCGATCTGAAGCGACTGGCCAAGCGCCGCGTGCCGAAAATGTTCTTCGATTATGCAGATTCGGGTGCCTGGACGGAATCAACCTATCGCGCCAATGAAACCGATTTCGCCAAGATCAAGCTGCGTCAGCGCGTTCTGGTCGATATGACCAATCGTTCGCTTGAAACAACGATGGTTGGCGAGAAGGTCGCAATGCCTGTGGCCCTAGCCCCGACCGGCCTAACCGGTATGCAACACGCAGATGGTGAAATGCTTGCGGCACAGGCGGCAGAGGCTTTTGGCGTTCCTTTCACCCTCTCGACCATGAGCATCTGCTCCATCGAAGACGTGGCATCCGTCACCAAGAAGCCATTCTGGTTTCAGCTCTACGTGATGAAAGACCGCGAATTCGTCAAAAACCTGATCACCCGTGCGAAAGCTGCCGGTTGTTCGGCTCTGGTGCTGACGCTTGATCTGCAGATTCTCGGTCAGCGCCACAAGGATCTGCGCAACGGCCTTTCCGCCCCGCCAAAGTTCACGCCAAAGCACATCTGGCAGATGGCAACCCGTCCGGGCTGGTGCATGGGCATGATGGGCACGCAGCGCCGCACCTTCCGCAACATTGCCGGTCACGCGAAAAATGTTACCGACCTGTCGTCGCTTTCCTCCTGGACGGCAGAGCAGTTCGATCCGCAGCTAAACTGGAATGACGTTGCATGGATCAAGGAACAATGGGGCGGCAGGCTGATTCTCAAGGGCATCCTCGACGTTGAAGACGCGAAGATGGCCGCAAAATCCGGTGCCGATGCGATTATCGTTTCTAACCACGGCGGTCGCCAGCTTGACGGTGCTGTCTCGTCCATCTCCATGCTCAAGCCAATTGTCGACGCTGTCGGCGATCAGATCGAAGTGCATATGGATGGCGGTGTTCGCTCAGGCCAGGATGTTCTGAAAGCGCGCGCACTGGGTGCGCAGGGCGTGTTCATCGGCCGTCCGTTCCTATACGGACTTGGCGCCATGGGTAAGGAAGGCGTTACACTCGCTCTCGAGATCATCCGCAAAGAACTCGACATCACGATGGCTCTCTGCGGCAAGCGCAACATTAACGATATCGACCAGTCCGTCATACAGTCAGTCGATTTCAAGTAAAGATTGCAGAACCCGGCTCAGGCCGGGTTTTTCTTTCCCGGTTAGACGACACTTCTCAAGATAAATACTACCGCAAGTTTAGTGCTCGCTAATAAGAAGTAACGATAGCTTAAGCATATTCATTTACCATCTTTTTCCAACGGTTCGGGAACCGCAATTATTTCGGTTGGAGTTGGGTAGATGAAATATGTTTCCGCTATAGCGCTCATGACATGCAGCATGTTGATCGGTGCAAACGGAGCGCGCGCAGCTGACATTATTCTAGAGGAGCCAGCGCCCGTCGTTGTGGCACCTGCTCCTTTGGCGTCCGGGTGGTACATCCGTGGCGACATCGGTTACAACTTCAAAAACAAAACCGATGGCGAATGGGATTTCTGGAACCAGGAAAATCCACCCTATCGCGGCATCGACGACACGTTGAAATACGATAGCTTCAAACTGAAAGGTGGCGCAGCCTACGGCGTCGGCGTCGGTTATCGTTTCAACGAAATGTTCCGCACAGACGCAACGCTGGATTTCTTCCGCGCCAATATTAACGGCCGTACAAACTGCACCAGCTACGTAAAGAGCGCCCACGGCCTCAACCCGGTAGAAGATAATTGCCATTATGAAGACGCATCGACGGCAAATATCTGGACAGCAATGGCCAATGCCTATGTCGATCTGCCAAAGGTTGGAGCGGTCACGCCTTATCTTGGCGCCGGTCTGGGTGCTGCCTATGTGAAATACGGCAATTGGGATACGCGTCAGGTATGCTCTGACTTCACAACCCGCAATTGCGATTACCAGTCAGACAAAGGCGGCCTCGACAGCTGGCGTTTTGCCATGGGCCTGATGGCTGGTGTGAGCTACGACCTCACCGAGCAGCTGAAGTTTGACCTTGGCTATCGCTATCTGCGCATCAACGGTGGCAAAGCCTATGGTTATGATGCCGCAGACAGCAGCACAAACCCCTACGGCAACTCCGAAGGTCCGGGCGCAACAGGCGCACAGGCCAAGGACAATGGCTTCAACATCCATACGGTCCGCGCCGGTCTTCGCTACGAATTCCGCTAAGCGGCAGCCGTCCTAACAAATCAAAAGCCCGGCCAAATGCCGGGCTTTTTCTATGCCCGTGACGCCGGCGCTTTCGAGAGCAGCACCGTGCGGATTGCAAAGCTCGAATGAATGCGCGCAACACCCGGCAGCCGCGATAGAATTTCCTTGTGAATGATTTCATAGGAAGCGGCATTTTCCGCCTCAACCCGCAGAATATAATCGGCATCGCCGGTCATTAGATAACATTCCTGCACTTCTGGATGGCGACGCACCGCCTCTTCAAAGCGGTTGAGATATTCTTCCGTCTGCCGGTCCAGCGTGATGCGAACAATCGCCACCAGCCGCTCATCCCCGCCGGAAGATCCAACAATCGCGGTATATCCGCGAATGACGCCACTTTCTTCGAGAATCTGTACACGCCGCAGACAGGCCGACTGTGAAAGCCCCACTTCGGCGGCAAGCTGGCTGTTCGTCATCCGGCCATCGCGTCGCAGCGAACGGATGATATTGCGGTCTATGCTATCCAGTGTCGCCATGAATATTCTTCGAATGATGAGCTAATAAGTGCGTAAATCATGCTAAAATTCGCATAATCTACGACAAAATGCAAAAACATTCGAATAGTCTTCGACTATCATTATCGCTATTGCTTTGGGGGCAAGGAATAGCGATCCGTCAGTCGCCGAAACCCGACATCGAAGCAATGTGCTTTTGGGAGGAAGCGGATTAGATTCCAGGCATCCCACCAACAAACCGAGTGCACTGGAAATGACCGATATGTCGATGCATTTTTCTCAAACTGAACGAGACCTCGCCGCAGGCGGCGTTCTAACCATCGACCTCAAAGCCCTGCGCCACAATTATTCGACCATCGCAAAGCGCATCGCGCCAACCCGCACAGCCGCTGTTGTGAAAGCTGATTCTTACGGTCTTGGTGCAAACCGCGTCGCGCCGGCTTTTTATGAAGCAGGTTGCCGCGATTTCTTCGTCGCCCATCTTGGCGAAGCAATTACGCTCCGCCCTTTTCTCAATCCAGATGCGACGCTTTACGTGCTGAACGGCCTTCAGCCCGGCACAGAAGCGGCCTGCGCACGCGAGAAAATCCTGCCTGTTCTCAACTCGCTGGAGCAGATTGAAAACTGGTCGGCACTTGCCGCAAGCCTGAACGAAAAGCTGCCTGCGCTGCTACAGATCGATACCGGCATGTCGCGCCTTGGCCTGTCGGCCAAAGAACTCGATCAACTGGTCGATGACCAGCATCTTCTGGACCATATCGACATCAAATTTGTCATCAGCCATCTGGCGAGCGGCGATGAACCGGAAAATCCGGCCAATGCCCGTCAGCTTGCCGCCATGAATGCAGCGCTCGCACGTTTGCCAAAAATGCCGGTGGCATTTTCAAATTCCGGCGGCTGCTTTCTCGATAACACTTACCACTTCAATCTCGCACGCCCGGGCGTGGCCCTTTATGGCGTCGGCCCTGAAACGGGCGAAAATCCTATGAAGCAGGTCCTTGAGCTATCAGCGCGCGTCATTCAGGTGCGCGATATCGATAAGGGTGCGGCAGTCGGTTATGGCGGCACATTCGTAGCAAGCAAGCCCATGCGGATTGCAACCATTGCAGTCGGTTATGCCGACGGCTGGTTCCGCGCTTTGAGCAACAAGGGCTCCGCCTTTTACGGTGACACGCGTCTGCCGATTGTCGGTCGTGTTTCGATGGATTCGATCACGCTTGACGTAACGGCTCTGCCGGAAGGCGCAATCAAGCTTGGCAGTCTGGTTGAACTCGTCGGCCCGCATCAGCGACTCGAAGATGTGGCCCGCGATTGCGACACCATTCCTTATGAAATCCTGACTTCGTTAGGCCACCGCTATGCCCGTGTTTACGTGGATGGCGCAGCATCTGAAACAAAAGCATAATAATTAAGAGGCGAACATGCAGATCACCATTCTCGGCAGCGGCGTCATCGGCGTCACCAGCGCGTACTATCTGGCCAAGCTTGGCCATGAAGTCACTGTCGTTGACCGCGAGGAAGGCCCTGCACTGGAAACCAGCTTCGCCAATGCCGGACAGGTTTCGCCGGGCTATGCATCGCCATGGGCAGCACCCGGCATTCCATTGAAAGCTGCCAAATGGCTGTTTCAGAAACATGCGCCGCTGGTTCTGCGCCTGACCACAGATCCGAAGCAGTACTCTTGGCTGTTGCAAATGCTCGCGAACTGCACCGAGAGCCGCTACAAGGTCAATAAAACCCGCATGGTTCGTGTGGCCGAATATAGCCGCGATTGCCTTGTCGCACTGCGCGAGGAAACCGGCATTCAATATGACCAGCGCACACAGGGCACTTTGCAGCTGTTCCGCGAGCAGTATCAGCTCGACGGCATCGGCAAGGATATCGAAGTTCTGCGTCAGGACGGCGTGCCGTTTGAAGTGCTCGACCGCGAAGATTGCGTGCGGGTTGAGCCTGCTCTGGCCCGCGCCAGAGACAAGTTCGTCGGTGGCCTGCGCCTGCCGCATGATGAGACCGGCGACTGCTTTAAATTCACCAATGAACTGGCCAAAATCGCCCAAGGTCTCGGCGTCAAATTCCGCTTTGGCGTCGACATCAAATCGCTGCTGATCTCTGGCGGCAAGGTGTCGGGCGTTGAAACCTCGGAAGGCGTTCTGACGGCCGATCGCTATGTGGTGGCGCTCGGCAGTTACACGCCCGCTCTGGTCAAGTCGCTTGGCCTGAATGCTCCGATCTATCCGGTCAAAGGCTATTCGATCACCGCTCCGATCATCAATGAAGAGCTGGCACCTGTCTCGACCGTGCTTGATGAAAGCTACAAGATTGCCATTACCCGCCTTGGCGACCGTATCCGTGTAGGCGGTATGGCCGAAGTCTCCGGCTTCACCAAAGACCTGCCTGCTGCACGTCGCGCAACGCTTGATCTCTCGGTGAGCGACCTGTTCCCGGGCGGTGATCTCAAGGCTGCGACCTTCTGGTCGGGCCTGCGTCCAATGACGCCGGATTCAACCCCGATCATCGGTGCAACACGCTATGACAACGTGTTTATCAATGCAGGCCACGGTACGCTCGGCTGGACCATGGGTCCGGGCTCGGGCAAGCTGCTCGCCGACCTCATCTCCGGCAATAAGCCGGATATCCGTGCCGACGATCTTAGTATCGCCCGCTACGCATAAATCACGGCGGCGAGGAAGCGAAACCAGAAATCAGTCCAGTGGACTGATTTCCCCGCATAGGCATGTGCTCTTGGCGCACAAAGATCGCCCTAGCCAATGAGATGGCGCAGAAGCCCGGCTGATGCGATTGCCACCACGACCGTTACAAGCATCGGAAACCGCGTTGCGGCGGCAATTGTCAGCGCAAGCGCAATCATATCCGCTGGTTTGCCGGTAAAAAATTCCGGCGCGATAACGCTAATCAGCACGCAGCCGGGCGCGCTTTCCAGCAGCATTTGCGCCCGCGGACTCAGAGTGCGATTGCGCAGGAAAATATAACCGCCGATGCGGGTCATGTAAGTGACCGTCGCCATCAGCAATATGGTCAGAGCGTGAATAGGGTCGATCATCATTCTGGCTTCGCCTGCTTCCAGGCCACGATAAGACCCGCCACAACACCAGCTGGCACATACCAGGCGCCAGGAACGCTCAGATAGGTTACGCCCGCAACGATGAGGCTCACCAGCCATGGCAGAGCGGCAACCGGTCCCTTCCACATGCTGGCAAGGATAACGATAAAGACTGCTGGAAACGCCATATCGAAACCGAAGCGTTTCACATCACCCAGAACCGGACCAACCAGCGCACCTATAGTCGTGAAGACAATCCAGGTTGCGTAAAGACCGAGTGCGGCTCCAAAATAATAGCGAATGCTGAAGCGGTTTCCCGACTTGCGCGCATCGGCAAGACCAAGCGCCCAGCTCTCGTCACACATGAAGAACAGCGCCAGAAATGCCTTGCGCTTCGGCAAATGCTTGATGAGCGGCGCAAGCGCTGCACCCATCAGGAAATGTCGGCTGTTTACCAGAAATGTGATCGCGACAATCAGCAGGATATGCGGCGGAGAAGTCCAAAGTCCAATGGCAGCAAATTCCGAACCTCCGCCAAAATTCAGGCCGGTCATCATCGGCACTTCAAACGGGCTCAGACCCTTTTGTGTGGCCTGTGCGCCCAAGAGCAGTGCGAACGGAACAAAACTCAGACAGACGGGAATGGCTTCCCGCAGGCCACGCAGGCCTTCAGATCGCCGGGAGACGCCGCTTTGCCCCTCGACAAAATCCATACTACGCATCGACTATTTCCTTTTTGAAGAGCAACAATGCGCTCATTCCGAACCGGGAAAATACGTCAATTCGCGCAGATTATTGTTGCTTTTACACTCTCTATACACAAAATATTGGCTGTAAATATCAACAATTTGTCATTAGGCGCATTATAATGCCAACATCAATTGATGCAATTGATCGTGCCATCCTTCGGGTGCTCCAACAGGAAGGCAAGATTAACAACACCGAACTTGCCGAACGTGTTGGCCTATCCCCATCCCCGTGCCTTCGCCGGGTGAAGCAGCTGGAAGATGCAGGCTTCATCGAACGCTATGTCGCACTGGTCGATGCTGCGAAGCTCGGAATGGGCTTCACCGTTTATGTGCGCATATGGTTGACCGGTCAGGACGAAGAGACTGTCACAAGTTTTGTGAAGGCGATTGAAAAGCTGCCGCAGATCGTCGAATGCCATTTGATGGCAGGTGATTGCGATTTTCTGCTGCGCGTCATTACGCCTGATCTGGAAGGTTTCAGAAAATTCCAGATGGAATATATCGGCAAGATAAAGGGCGTTCGGAACATAAAATCCGAAATCCCGATGCAGCAAATCAAGCGCTCATGGGTCGTGCCACTATAGGCGCTTTGTCTGACGCATCAGAAACTCGGTGGTGTGCAGGCGCTCACCACTTCGCAGGCTACTGGCCCCACGCATTTGAACCGATGCGGCAGTTTGCTTGAGAAGTAATAGGCATCGCCCGGCCCCAGAATTCGGCGCTCGCTACCGACCGTCACTTCGATGCGACCCGAAATGACGATGCCCCCCTCCTCGCCCTCATGCATGAGCAGAACCTTGCCGGTATCCGATCCCGGCTCGTAACGCTCTTTAAGGATTTGCAGCGAACGGGCAAAGAGGTGGTCGCCCACCTGTCGATAGGAAATCGGCCCCTTGCCGATCTCTACCAGTTCATCCGCCTGATAGAAGACCTTGTGCGGCGCATCCGGCTCAAGCGCAAAAAACTCGGCCATTCCGATAGGAATTCCATCCAGAATGCGCTTTAATGCACCAACCGACGGATTGGATTGATTGGCTTCGATCAGCGATATGGTGGAATTGGTCACGCCAGCACGTTTTGCAAGCTCTCGCTGAGACAGATTCTGCCGCATTCGCACATAGCGAAGCCTGCCTCCGATATCGATGATCATCGATGGTTCCCCTAATTGTTTATGATGTTCGATATATCACAAACTTCCCTTTCAAAGCACATAATTTCAATGGCTTAAATTTCTGAAGAAAAGGACTTGTTGCCCTCAGGAAAGCGTGTCCTCCTGCTCTCAAAATAGGAGGTTTTAATGCTTAACAACACCAACGCGCCAAGTCTTGATAACTTCTGGATGCCGTTTACGGCAAACCGCCAGTTCAAGGCAGCCCCACGCCTGCTCGCAAGCGCTTCGGGCATGTATTACACCGATGTCGACGGCCATCAGGTTCTGGATGGCACGGCTGGCCTTTGGTGCTGCAATGCCGGTCATGGCCGCAAACAGATCACCCAGGCTGTCGAGCGCCAGATCTCGACCATGGACTTCGCGCCGACCTTCCAGATGGGCCACAACATTGCTTTCGACTTTGCTGAAAAGCTCGCAGCCATCGCGCCTGGCGGCCCAGATGCCAAGCTTGATCGCGTGTTCTTCACCAATTCCGGCTCGGAATCGGTCGATACCGCACTAAAGATCGCCATCGCCTATCAGCGTGCCATTGGTCAGGGAACCCGTACCCTCATCATCGGTCGTGAAAAAGGCTATCACGGCGTTGGCTTCGGCGGCATTTCTGTCGGCGGCCTCGTCAACAACCGCCGCGTCTTCCCGCAGATTCCTGCCGATCATATGCGTCATACGCTCGATATTGGCCGCAATGCATTCTCCAAGGGCTTGCCGGAACACGGCATTGAACTCGCCGACGATCTGGAACGTCTGGTTCAGCTGCACGGCGCAGAAAAAATTGCCGCCGTCATCGTTGAGCCAATGTCCGGCTCTGCCGGTGTTGTGCTTCCGCCAAAGGGCTATCTCGAACGCATCCGCGCGACCGCTGACAAGCACGGCATTCTGGTGATCTATGACGAAGTCATCACCGGCTTCGGACGCCTCGGCACACCATTTGCTGTCGATTATTTCGGCGTAAAGCCTGATCTCGTCACCACCGCCAAGGGCCTCACCAACGGCGCAATTCCAATGGGTGCTGTCTTTGCCAGCCGTACAGTGCATGATGCGCTGATGACCGGCCCGGAAAACGCCATCGAGCTCTTCCACGGCTACACCTATTCCGGCCATCCGGTCGCCTGTGCTGCCGGTCTTGCCACGCTTGAAATCTACGCCGAAGAAGGTCTTCTGACCCGCGGCGCAGAACTGGCCGAGCATTGGCAGAACGCGCTTCATTCGCTGAAGGGCGCGCCAAATGTCATCGACATCCGCAACCTCGGCCTCGTTGGCGCAATCGAACTGTCGTCACGCGAAGGCGCCATCGGCGCACGCGCTTACGATGTCTTTGTCGATTGCTTCAAGAAGGGTCTTCTGATCCGCGTCACCGGCGATGTGATCGCGCTTTCGCCACCGCTCATCGTGGAAAAAGAACAGATCGACACAATCGTTTCCATGATCGGAGATGCGCTTAAACGCGCGGCCTGATCACCACCCAGATCGAGCCGCAACTTGGCCGCCGCTTTCCCCTGCGGCGGCTTTTTTCTTAAGCATTTCTAGCAAAAGTGCGAAGCGGTTTTGCGCAAGATAATACGTAAAAACAAACAGATAGAGAAGTTTTGGCATTATGCATAACCAGAATTTCTCTATGAATCACATTCTGCGGAAAGTGGTCCAAGAGATTCTGCGCATTATCATTTTAGCGGCCACTATGTGCGAAGCCGCCAAAAGCGTAATAACGTTACGTTACATCGCTAAATTCAGCTCTGCGACGGCGTAAATTTTGCCACAAGCGCATGACTATCGCCCGGATAAGTGAAGCGTACATGCGTCACCGGCTGATCGGCATTCCAGGTCTGACGCTCAACGACAAGACAAGGCGAACCGGCAGGCACGCCAAGCGTCGCAGCGTTTTCCTCGGTTGAGACAACCGCACGGATGGAATGCTGCGCATTGCTCCACGGCACGCAGGAAACAAGCCAAGGGCCGGGTGATTGCTCTGCAAAATCGGTTTCTGCCGCGCTCGGCACAGCATCAAGGCTGATAATGCGTTCTTCCAGCGCAAAGACCCGCTTCCCTGCATAATGACGGCAGACAAGTTCGACCAGCGGCGTGTGTCGCGGCATGTCGATATGACGCGCATCGGCAGGGCCACTCAACCGCTCATTTCGTTTCAGCAGCTCAAAACGATAAGGCTGCCCAAGCGCTGCAACCTCATCGCGAATATCATGGATTTCGAGAATCGCGGCTTGCGACTGCGGGAAGGAAACAAAGCTGCCCGAACGGCGCTTTCGCTCAATCAGACCGGCTTTTGCCAGCTGCGTCAGCGCCTTATTCACGGTCATGCGCGAGCAATTATAATACTCGGTCAGCTCGTGCTCGAACGGGATGCGATGACCGGGCTGCCATTCGCCAGAAATAATGCGCGTTTCAATATCATCCAGAATACGCTGATGCAGCGATAATGTCGGCTCGTCTTTTCCGGATGGATTGTCCTGCACGTCCCGCTCGCCCCATTTATTAGTTCAGCAATTCGCCGATTGCTTTCTGGAAAGCACGCTCTGCCGCATCGCGCAAGCGGTGATGTCCGCCCTCCACCTGTTTCACGCCGCGCACCCACACATCAGAGGCACGCGCACGACCGGCAAAAATCCAGCCATCGAGAACCGCATCCCCTTTTGCATGGGGCAGACGCTCAACATCAAGCGATACAAAATCTGCCGAGGCGCCCTGTCTCAAACCATCGCCTTCGCGACCCATAGCAATATTGCCGCCCGCCAATGCACCATCAAACAAGGCGCGTCCGGTCGAGCCTTCGTTTTTCGCCAGCACATTGCGCGCTCGATGCAGCAAACGCTGCGAATATTCATATTGCCGCAACTCATCGCCAATGCCGATCAGCACATTGGAATCGGACCCGACGCCGAAACGGCCACCATTGGCATCAAACACGGTGGCATTGAACGTGCCATCGCCGAGATTGGCTTCCGTAACCGGACAAAGACCGGCAATCGCACCAGACTGAGCCATGCGCACAGTTTCCGTGTCACTCATATGCGTTGCGTGGATAAGGCACCAGCGCGACGACAATTCCTGATGGTCAAGCAGCCATTCAACAGGCCGCTGTCCGGACCACGCAATGCAGTCCTCCACTTCCTTGACCTGCTCGGCAATGTGAATATGCACTGGCGCGCCGGGCAACAGCGATGCCGCAAATGTCAGCTCATCCGGGGTGGCAGCACGCAAACTGTGCGGCGCCACGCCAAGCACAGCCCCATCAAAACCGGAAAGAGCCCTCTCGCAGCCCTCGATCAGGCGCGCAAAACTCTGCTGATCATTGATGAAACGGCGCTGCCCCTCATTGGGTTCGGCACCGCCAAAACTCGAATGCGCATAAAGCACCGGCAACAGGGTCAGACCGATGCCAGCCGTTTGCGCTGCCGAGACAATGCGGTCCGCCATTTCCGAGATATTGCTGTAAGGCGTGCCGTCGCGATCATGATGCAGATAATGAAACTCACCGACGCGTGTAAAACCGGCTTCCAGCATATCAACATAAAGCCGCAATGCGACTGCTTCCGCCTGTTCCGGCGTCATGGTCAGCGCGAACTTATACATGATCTCGCGCCAGCTCCAGAAACTGTCAGCCGATGGGCCGCGCCGTTCAGCAAGGCCAGCCATGCCATATTGAAACGCGTGGCTGTGGAGGTTTGGCATCCCCGCTACGATCACCTTATAGCGCTCGTCTCCCGTTTTGGCTTCGACGCCAATCTCCACAGAAGCAATTTTTCCCTGAGCTAAACCAAGCCGCACATCCTCTGCCCAGCCCGTCTGCAAAAGCGCCTGACCAGCATGGATAAATTGCGTTGTTGGGACTGCGGCTGACATTCGATGAAGCTCCTCATTCCGCCCAATTTGCACACCCGTTTTTCAACAGATCGCGATTGGATGCATTTTTTCTCTTGGCGGTTCCGTTAATATGTATATACATTATTGAAAACTAGGGGAAGCGAGAAAACGCTCATGACACAGAAATCGAACTTCATTTTAACGCAGGCACGCATCGCCACTCTATCGGAAAAGGCAGATGGACTTGGTTTGATCGAAGCAGCAGCAATTGCCGTCAAGGATGGCAAAATCGCTTATGTCGGCGCAGAAATTGATCTTCCCGCTGAATATGCGTCGCTTGAGAAGATTGACTGCGAAAACCGCCTGATCACGCCCGGTCTGATTGACTGTCACACGCATCTGGTCCACGCAGGCAATCGCGCACACGAGTTTGAACTGCGCCTGAACGGTGCAACTTATGAAGAAGTTGCACGCGCGGGCGGCGGCATTGTTTCATCGGTCAAGAATGTTCGCGCGGCCAGCGAAGACGATCTGGTCCGTGAAACCCTGCCACGCCTTGATGCGCTCATTGCTGAAGGCGTGACGACGGTTGAAGTCAAATCGGGTTATGGTCTCGATACGAACAGCGAAGCAAAGTCATTGCGTGCGGCTCGCCGTCTTGGGCATGAACGCGATGTTGCTATCCGCACCACCTTTCTGGGCGCTCACGCCCTGCCGCCGGAAATGAATGGCGACAAAGCTGCCTTCATCGACAAGATCATCAACGAAATGCTACCTGCTATCGCCGATGAAAATCTGGCCGACGCAGTGGATGGTTTCTGTGAAGGCATTGCCTTCCTGCCGGATGAAATCACCCGTGTTTTCGATGCCGCCAAGGCGCATAACTTGCCGGTAAAGCTCCACGCCGACCAGCTTTCCAATCTACATGGCGCAGCACTTGCCGCTTCATATGATGCGCTTTCCGCCGATCATCTCGAATATACCGATGCGGAAGGTGCAGCCGCTATGGCAAAGGCCGGAACTGTCGCGGTTCTACTTCCCGGCGCTTATTATTTCATCCGCGAAACGCAAAAGCCGCCAGTCGATCTTTTCCGTGCGGCTGGCACCAAAATGGCGCTTGCCACCGACAACAATCCCGGCACTTCGCCGCTGACCTCGCTTCTGCTCACCATGAATATGGGTGCAACTCTGTTCCGCATGACAGTCGATGAATGCATTGCAGGTGTCACTCGCGAAGCAGCCCGTGCCCTTGGCGTGCTCGACAAGACCGGCACGCTGGAAGTCGGCAAGGACGCGGATCTCGCCATCTGGAACGTCGAGCGTCCGGCAGAGCTTGTTTACCGCATTGGCTTCAACCCGCTCTGGAAGCGGGTTTTCAAAGGCCGCTATCAGTAATTTTCAATGGAGCTTTCCATGTCCTTCGTTCTTCATCCCGGCAGCGTTTCGCTTGGCATACTTGAACAAATCTATCGCGGCAACCTCGCTGCCCGTATTGATCCGTCCTTTTATAAGGGCGTTGAAAAGGCTGCGGCACGCATCGCCGAAATCGCTGCGGGCGATGCACCGGTTTATGGCATCAATACTGGCTTTGGTAAGCTCGCCTCTATCCGCATCGCGCCCGAAGACGTGGCAACGCTTCAGCGCAATCTCATTCTGTCGCATTGCTGCGGTGTCGGTGAGCCGCTGAGCGAAGACATCGTGCGCCTCATCATGGCGCTGAAGCTTATCTCGCTTGGCCGTGGCGCATCGGGCGTGCGGCTCGAACTCATCACCCTCATCGAAGCCATGCTGGAAAAAGGCGTGATCCCGATGATCCCGGCCAAGGGTTCGGTCGGCGCTTCTGGCGATCTCGCACCGCTCGCTCATATGGCAGCGGCCATGATCGGCGAAGGTGAAGCCTTCTATCAGGGCGAACGCCTGCCATCTGCTGAAGCACTGAAGAAAGCAGGCCTCAAGCCCGTCGTTCTGGCTGCGAAGGAAGGTCTCGCCCTCATCAACGGTACACAGACCTCGACTGCACTGGCATTGGCCGGCCTTTTCCGCGCGCATCGCGCATTGCAGGCAGCCCTCATCACTGGCGCACTTTCGACCGATGCGGCGATGGGTTCAACCGCTCCGTTCCATCCAGATATTCACACATTGCGCGGTCATCAGGGCCAGATCGATACGGCTGCAGCACTGCGCAATCTGTTGTCTGGTTCGGTCATTCGCGAGAGCCACCTTGAAGGCGACCAACGCGTGCAGGACCCTTATTGCATCCGCTGTCAGCCACAGGTCGATGGTGCTTGCCTCGACATTCTGCGCCAAGCAGCGCGCACACTTGAAATCGAAGCCAATGCCGTCACCGATAACCCACTCGTCCTCTCCGATGACAGTGTAGTTTCCGGCGGCAACTTCCATGCCGAACCAGTTGCTTTCGCAGCCGATCAGATCGCGCTTGCTATCTGCGAAATCGGCGCAATTGCACAGCGCCGCATTGCACTTCTGGTTGATCCTGCGCTTTCCTTCGGCCTCCCAGCCTTCCTTGCAAAAAAGCCTGGCCTCAACTCTGGCCTTATGATTGCGGAAGTCACTTCGGCCGCACTGATGAGCGAAAACAAGCAGATGGCGCATCCGGCATCGGTTGATTCAACACCAACCTCCGCCAATCAGGAAGACCATGTTTCCATGGCCTGCCATGGCGCGCGCCGCCTGTTGCAGATGACTGAAAACCTCAACGCTATCATCGGCATTGAAGCATTGACCGGCGCGCTCGGCGTCGAGCTGCGTGGCCCGCTTGAAACCAGCCCGGAACTGAAAGCTGCCGTCGCTGTTCTGCGCGCGAATGTGCCGACGCTGGAAGTTGATCGCTACATGGCCAACGATTTGGCAAGCGCAAGCGCCATCATCGCCGATGGTTCTTTTACCGGCAGCATCAGCGCAAGCATTCTGCCATCTCTGGAGGTCTGATATGGCTGCTTTTGAAGTCCATCAGGGTTCGTCACCCGTCATTCTCGGCCTGCCCCACACCGGGACAGACGTGCCGGAAGATATCTGGGCGCGGCTCAATGACAATGGCCGTATTCTTGCCGACACCGACTGGCATATCCATCGGCTCTATGACGGGCTGCTGGACAATGTCACGACAGTCCGCGCCACCTTTCATCGCTATTGTATCGATGCCAATCGCGACCCAGCAGGCGTCAGCCTCTATCCGGGCCAGAACACCACAACGCTGATCCCGGAAACCGATTTCGATGGCCTTGCCATCTGGAAAGACGGCGAAGCACCGAAAGAAGCCGATATTGCCGATCGCATCACCCGCTTCCACAAGCCGTATCACGATGCGCTTACAGCCGAAATCGAACGCGTGAAAGCAATCCACGGCGTAGCGATCCTTTATGATTGCCACTCGATCCGCTCGCATATCCCGTTCCTGTTTGAAGGCAAGCTGCCGGATTTCAACATCGGCACAGACCTCGGCAAGACCTGCGATCCAAGGATCGAAGCCGCAACCGTAGACGTGACTCAAAACGCCACCGGCTACACATACATCCTCAATGGCCGCTTCAAAGGCGGCTGGACAACGCGCCATTACGGCAAGCCCGAAACTGGTGTCCATGCCATCCAGATGGAACTGGCGCAATCCACGCATCTGGCGACCGAGGCCGTGCCCTTCGACTACGACGAAGCCAAAGCTGAAAAGCTCCGTGTGCATCTCAAAACAATTCTTGAGCGGCTCGAAAACATTGCCGCCGAACTGAAACTCTGAGGAGAACATCATGTCCAACCCACGTCATAATGAGCGCGAAATACGCGCTCCACGCAGCACTGAACTCAACGCAAAAAGCTGGCTCACAGAAGCGCCGCTGCGCATGTTGATGAACAATCTCGACCCGGATGTTGCCGAGCGCCCGCATGAGCTGGTCGTTTATGGCGGCATCGGTCGTGCAGCCCGTACGTGGGACGACTTCGACAAGATTGTTGCAACACTGAAGACTCTCAACGACGACGAAACCTTGTTGGTGCAGTCGGGCAAGCCGGTCGGCGTGTTTCGCACCCACAAGGATGCGCCACGCGTTCTGATCGCCAATTCCAACCTCGTGCCACATTGGGCAACATGGGATCATTTCAACGAACTGGATAAGAAGGGTCTCGCCATGTATGGCCAGATGACCGCCGGTTCGTGGATTTACATCGGCGCACAGGGCATCGTTCAGGGGACTTATGAAACCTTCGTTGAAGCTGGTCGCCAGCATTATGACGGCAACCTCAAGGGCAAATGGATTCTGACCGGTGGTCTTGGTGGCATGGGCGGAGCACAGCCTCTCGCAGCCGTTATGGCTGGTGCTTGTTGCCTCGCAGTCGAATGCGACGAAACCCGCGCCGATTTCCGCCTGCGCACTCGTTATGTCGATGAAAAGACCCACAGCCTCGATGAAGCTCTGGCAAAGATCGACGAATGGACCAAGGCAGGCGAAGCCAAATCCATTGCACTCATCGGCAATGCCGCTGATGTTTTCCCGGAACTCGTCAAGCGTGGCGTGCGCCCTGACATCGTGACCGATCAGACCTCGGCACATGATCCGGTGCATGGTTATCTGCCAATCGGCTGGAGCGTTGCTGAATGGCGCGCCAAGCAGGAGAGCGATCCGAAGGGCGTTGCAAAAGCCGCCCGCGCTTCGATGAAGGTGCAGGTTCAGGCCATGCTCGACTTCTGGAATGCTGGCATTCCAACGGTGGATTACGGCAACAATATCCGCCAGATGGCGCTTGAAGAAGGTCTGGAAGACGCATTTGCCTTCCCGGGCTTCGTGCCTGCCTATATCCGCCCGCTGTTCTGCCGCGGCGTTGGACCTTTCCGTTGGGCTGCTCTCTCCGGCGATCCAGAAGATATTGCAAAGACCGATGCCAAGGTGAAGGAACTGCTGCCAGACAACAAGCATCTGCACAACTGGCTCGACATGGCGAAGGAACGTATCGCGTTTCAGGGCCTGCCAGCACGCATCTGCTGGGTTGGCCTCGGTGATCGTCACCGCCTCGGCCTCGCCTTCAACGAAATGGTCCGCAATGGCGAACTGAAAGCCCCAATCGTCATTGGCCGTGACCACCTCGATTCAGGCTCGGTTGCTTCGCCAAACCGCGAAACCGAATCCATGAAGGACGGCTCGGATGCCGTGTCCGACTGGCCGCTGCTCAATGCGCTGCTCAATACGGCGTCGGGCGCAACATGGGTATCGCTCCATCATGGTGGTGGCGTCGGCATGGGCTTCTCCCAGCATTCGGGCATGGTCATCTGCTGTGATGGCACGGAAGATGCCGAACAGCGCATCGGCCGCGTGTTGTGGAACGATCCGGCAACCGGCGTCATGCGCCATGCCGATGCGGGCTATGAAGAAGCGCTCGACTGGGCAAAGCAGCAGGGCCTTCGCCTCCCGGCAATCCTTGGCAATTAAGAACTTGATGAAAGGCGGCTCCTTTGGAGGCCGCCTTTTTCATAGCTACATAAAACATGCAAATACTGGGGAATAACGATGACAGACGTAACGCTTGGCCGAAATGAGCCCTCTCGTGGATCGGCGGCACTAAAACTGGTCATATACAGCTTTATAGGCATCTTTTTCTTTTTCGTGCCCGTCACTATCGGCGGCAAATCGACCATCCTGCTCGATCATGCAGCAACCGTGATAGCCACGGAGCTCCGTCCTGCCGCTCTCGTTTTTGTCTGCCTGCTGATCGCTTACGGTGCCTTTGCCCCTTTCGTAACAGGTACGTGGAAAAAGAACCTGACCGAAAGAATTTTCTCGGTCTTGCGTCTGTTCGGCCTTATCGCAACCGCCATGTATCTCGCCGATATCGGCCCGGCGCCACTTTTCACGCCAGACATGCTTCCATTCCTTTTCGACAAGCTCGTTCTATCAGTTGGTCTAATCGTTCCGATTGGCGCTTTGGCGCTCGCATTCTTGATCGGTTATGGCCTGCTCGAATTCACCGGAGTTATTGTGCAGCCCGTTATGCGTCCGATCTGGCGCACACCCGGTTGGTCGGCTATCGACGCTGTGGCTTCTTTTGTCGGTAGCTATTCACTGGCCCTTCTCATCACCGACCGTGTCTATAAGGAAGGCAAGTACACAGCCCGCGAAGCAGCAATCGTTGCTACCGGGTTCTCAACTGTTTCCGCCACTTTCATGATTATCGTCGCAAAAACTCTGGGTTTGATGGATTCATGGAATCTTTATTTCTGGACCACTTTTTTCGTCACATTCATTGTATCGGCAATAACTGCGCGCCTTTGGCCATTGAGCCGCATGGATCATCCTGGAGACCGTGATACACCACTGCCTGAGGGCAAAGGCCGTATCGAAACAGCAATTGACGCTGGCATTACGCAGGCTCAAAGTGCTCCGCGAATTCTGCCCCTGCTCTGGGCCACTTTCCTTGATGGCTTGCGTATGGCAGCCATGATTCTACCGAGCATTATGGCCGTGGGTCTTCTTGGTCTTCTTGCCTCCAAATATACGCCGATTTTCGATGTTCTTGGTCTTGCACTCTATCCATTCACTTGGATCGCTCAGTTCTCAGATCCTATGCTTGCAGCCAAATCGATGGCCGCCGGTCTTGCTGAGATGTTCCTGCCTGCTATTCTTCTGAAGGACGCAGACGTGGCCCTCAAATTTGTAGCCGCTGTTGTGTCAGTCAGTCAGGTTCTGTTCCTTTCGGCCTCGATCCCTTGCGTACTGGCAACGTCAATTCCGCTCAAATTCCGTGATCTGATTATCGTCTGGTATATTCGCACAGCGCTCAGCATCCTGCTGACAGCGCCAGTCGCATTCTGGGCAGCGTCCAACGGATGGCTCGGCTGATGATTACGGTTCTCAAAGCCAAAGAACACCGCCGCATGCCATGGAAAAACGGCGGCGGTGTTACGGTCGAAATTGCGATCCATCCTGAAAATGCGTCAGTCGATAATTTCGACTGGCGCATTTCCACAGCAACCGTTGCCAATGACGGCCCCTTCTCGGTTTTCACTGGCATTGATCGCACATTGTCGGTGCTGGAAGGCAACGGCATTGTTCTCGATGTTGAAGGTGTGGAAACCACCCTCACCCGCGAGACAGCACCCTTTGCGTTTGCCGCCGATGCCAGCTCTGGTGCCCGCCTCATCGACGGAACAATCACCGATCTCAACGTCATGACGCGACGCGGGCGCTTCACGCATCACGTCGAACGCATCGCCATTGATGATTCGAGAATTGTTGCATCCAATCGCGGCGCCATGCTTATTTTCTGTGCAGAAGGCAATTTCGATCTAAAAACAGACAGTAGAATCGCGCATCTGAGCCTGCATGATTGCTTGGTCATGTCGGGAGAGGCTCAGTTTTCTCTAGAACTTATTGGTAAGGGGATCGTCTATCGGATTGCGATTATCGAAGTATAATCAATAATCTACGGGAAATTTGAACAGTTTGGCGGCCAAAGGATTCTTTATACGCCTCTCTGGACAGAAATTTCCGCCCTGCTAATTTGTCTGCCAGAATATGTATATGCTTAAAACAAAAAAGGGGTTCACATATGAGAAAATCTTGGTTGGCAGGCGCAGCCCTCGCAGCGCTCACCTTCGCTTCGAGCGCACAGGCAGAAACAAAAGTCGCAATCGGCTTTTCCGGCTGGACCGGCTTTGGTCCGCTGACGCTTGCGAAAGAAGCAGGTATCTTCAAAAAGAACGGCCTCGACGTCACGCTCAATAAAATTCCGCAGGCAAGCCGCCACCTGGCGCTCGCATCCGGTGATATTCAGTGCGCGGCAACCACCGTTGAAACATGGATTATCTGGAACGCGGCTGGCGTGAAGTCCAAGCAGATTTTCCAGATGGACAAATCCTATGGCGCTGACGGCATCGCCGTGCGCGCCGATGTCAATTCCTTTGCCGATCTGAAGGGCAAGACCATTGCCGCTTCCGCTCCCGGCACGTCGCCATACTTCTTCCTTGCCTTCATGCTGGCCAAGAACGGCATGACCACCAAGGACGTGAAGATCGTCAACATGGAACCGGGACCAGCAGCGCAGGCTTTCGTTGCAGGCCAGAACGACGCTGCCCTGACCTACGAACCATATCTGTCGACGGTGCGTGCAGCACCCGACAAAGGCAAAATTCTCGCCACAACACTCGAATATCCGGCTGTTATGGACACCGTTGGCTGCACCCCGGATTTCCTTGAAAAGAACCCGGAAGCTGCCAAGGCACTCGCCACCAGCTATTTCGAAGCGCTTGAAATGATTGCAGCCGATCAGGCCAAGTCCTACGAAATCATGGGCAAGGACGTGAAGCAGTCGGGCGAAGAATTCGGCAAATCCGCGGCCTATCTGCGCTGGCAGGACAAAGCCGCCAACCAGAAGTTCTTTGAAGGCGAGTTCAAGGAGTTTTCGGAAGAAGCCACCAAGCTCCTGCTTGACGCTGGCGTGATCAAGAACAAGCCGAACCTCGACGATATTGTCGACACAAGCTTCATCAAGTAATCACATCGAAAAAGCAGGCTCGGAGTTCGCTCCGGGTCTGTTTCATTTCAGCCTCACGTAGTGCCTGACTAAACGGATATATCTATGCAGCCTATGCAACCGATTGGAAACGGAGCCCGAATTCTTCTGGGAATTCTGTTCTTCGTGCTTTTCTTTGCTTTCTGGGGCGTTGCAACGCTCGGAGGCTTTGTTTCGCCCACCTTCCTCGCCGATCCGATCACGATGGTGAAGGATGGATATGATCTCATCGCCAATCAGGGTTTCCTTTCGGATATCGGCATGACTGTCTGGCGCGTGCTGGGCGGCTTCATCATGGCCAGCATCGTTGCCATTCCGCTTGGCATTGCGATGGGTGCATATAAACCCATTGAAGCGCTGCTCGAACCGTTCGTCTCCTTCGCACGCTATTTGCCTGCCTCGGCTTTCGTACCGCTTCTCATTCTCTGGTCGGGCATTGGCGAAACGCAGAAGCTGCTCGTCATCTTCATCGGCGCAGTCTTCCAGCTCATTTTGATGATCGCTGTCATTGTTTCCAACACGCGCCGCGATCTGGTTGAGGCTGCCTATACACTCGGCGCCAAGGATCGCGGCGTTATTCGCCGTGTGCTTATGCCGTCAAGCGCTCCCGATATTGCTGAAACGCTGCGCCTCGTGCTTGGCTGGGCATGGACCTATGTAATCGTCGCTGAGCTGATCGGCGCATCATCGGGCATCGGCTATATGATCATCAATTCGCAGGCGCTTATGGCCACCGGACAGATCATTTTCGGCATCATTGTAATCGGCGTTATCGGCCTGATTTCTGATCTGGCGTTCAAATACATCAACCGCTGGCTCTTTGCGTGGAGGTTTGCGTAATGGTTACGACAACCGAACAAGAACTCGTCGTTAAAGGCGTGAGCCGCACCTTTCCGGGTGTTCATGGCGGCAAACCAACACTTGCTTTGCAATCAACTGATCTCATCATTCCGAAGAATGATTTCGTCACCATTCTTGGTCCATCAGGTTGCGGCAAGTCCACGCTTCTGCGCATCATTGCCGGTCTCGACAAGCCGACCACTGGCACGGTGACGCTAGAAGGTCAGCCGGTCAAAGGACCGGGTGCTGATCGCGGCATGGTGTTCCAGTCCTACACGCTGTTTCCATGGCTGACGGTCCGGCAGAATGTCGGTTTCGGCCTGCGCGAAAAAGGTATGCCGGAAAAGCAGGCCCGCGAAATTATCGATAGCTACATCGATAAAGTCGGTCTGCGCGGATTTGAAAACCACTGGCCGAAGCAGCTTTCAGGTGGGATGCAGCAGCGCACTGCAATCGCCCGTGCACTTGCCAATGACCCAAAGATCCTGCTCCTTGATGAGCCTTTCGGCGCGCTTGACAACCAGACGCGTGGACTGATGCAGGAACTCCTGCTCGGCATCTGGGAACGTGAGCAGAAAACCGTGATCTTCGTCACCCACGATATTGAAGAGTCGATCTTTATGGCGACCCGCGTGGTTACGATGACAGCCCGTCCCGGCAAGATCAAATCGATCACGCCGGTCAATATTGAGCATCCGCGTTCCTATCAGGTCAAAGCCAGCCCAGAATTCTCGGAACTGCGCCTGAAGCTGACCGAAGAAATCCGCAGCGAAGCAATTACAGCGGCAAAGCAGGCTGCCTGAAAATTATTGTTCCTTCTGATGAGATGGTATCTTAAGAAAAGGCTGCGATGTTCTTCGCAGCCTTTTCTTTTTAGCGTTTGCGCGCATCTGTTCCGAAAATCGCTTCACACTTTTCGGGATGCGCTATTTTCAGGACCGTTCCAACATGGCCGTTTCAGCAGAACTTGAAGACCGCATCGTTTATGTGAATGGCGATTATGTCGCCGCGCGCGATGCAAAAATCTCGATCTTTGATCGTGGTTTTCTCTTTGGTGACGGAATTTACGAAGTAACCGCAGTCCTTGACGGCAAGCTGGTCGATAGCGACCCGCATATGAAGCGTCTGCGTCGTTCGACAGGTGAAATCGGCATTCCTATGCCGATGAGCGAAGATGAGATTGTCGAGATCGAGCGCGAACTGATCCGCCGCAACAATCTCACCGAAGGACTGGTCTATTTGCAAGTTACGCGAGGCGATGGTCGCGACCGTGATTTTGTCGCTAAAGGCTTGAAGCCATCGGTGGTTCTGTTCACTCAAGTTAAAGCTCTTGCCGACCGGCCGGAAGTAGCAACAGGTATCCGCGTGCTTTCACTGGATGATCTGCGCTGGAAGCGTCGCGACATCAAAACCGTCTGCCTTCTGCCACAGGCTCTCGCCAAGGAAATCGCCCAGAATGCCGGTTGCAGCGAGGCCTGGATGTTAGAGGACGGCTATGTCACTGAAGGCGCATCTTCGACCGGCTATATCGTCACGCAGGATGATGTCATCGTCACCCGCCCGAACAGCAATGCGGTCTTGCCGGGTTGCACACGTTTGTCACTGTTGCAGCTCATCGCTGAAACCGGCATGAAGCTTGAAGAGCGTCTTTTCACGATTGATGAAGCCTATGCTGCGAAAGAAGCTTTCATGACCAGCGCAGGTACTTTTGTAACGCCGATTTCGTTTATCGACGACAAGCCTATCGGTGGCGGCAAGCCCGGTCCAGTCGCTCTCAAGCTGCGCGAGATTTATCTCGACCACGCGCGCCGTACGGCAATCTAAAAAAATACAAATCGGGCCGGAACAATGTTCCGGCCCGAATGGCTTCTGCCTCCCTCTCCCAAAAGGCGAAGCACCAGCGCGATAACGCGCCGATTGTGAGCTTTTTTTTCGCAAAATCGGCCTCTGAAACACGTTATATCGTGTCAAACCCGTGTCAGAAATATGGCCATTTCATGGCCAAAGCCCGTTTAGCGGCGCTGGTTATAGACGTCGATGCAGACGGCACCCAGCAGCACAATGCCCTTAATGACCTGCTGATAATCGATACCAATACCCAAGATCGACATGCCATTATTCATCACGCCCATGATGAGCGCGCCAATCACCGCACCCGTCACACGCCCCACACCACCGTAAGCCGATGCACCACCGATGAAGCAGGCGGCAATGACGTCAAGCTCAAAACCAAGGCCAGCCTTTGGTGTCGCCGTGTTGAGACGAGCCGCGAAAACCAGACCCGCAAGCGCTGCCAGCACGCCCATATTCACGAAGACGAGGAAGGTCAGCCGCTCGGTTTTAACACCCGAAAGCTTGGCCGCATGGCGATTGCCACCCACCGCATAAATCTGACGACCGATCACTGTTCGGTTGGTTAGGAACGCATAGGCAGCAATCAAAACAGCCATGATAATCAGGACGTTAGGCATACCGCGATGTGATGAAATCAGCAGCGCGAGATAAGCAATACCTGCAAAGAACAGAATATTCTTGGCCACGAACAGGCCGAACGGTTCTGTCTCCACTTCATGCGCGATATGGCGCGCGCGCGATCTTGTATTCTGCCAGACGATGAAACCCGCAATGACCACACCGAGGATCAGCGATGTGAGATAGATACCGCCTGATGTTGTGCCAATGAACTCCGGAATGAAGCCGGATGAAAGCTTCTGGAAAACCTGCGGGAATGGCCCGACCGACTGCCCACCAAGAACGGCAAGCATCAGCCCCTTGAAAACCAGCATCCCCGCGAGCGTCACGATGAAGGACGGGATGTTGAAATAAGCGACCCAGAAGCCCTGCATCGCGCCGATAATCCCTCCTACCAGCAAGCACAGAATAGCTGCGATCGGAAATGGAATTCCCCACCGCACCATCATGACAGCTGCCAGTGCGCCGATGAAACCGCAGACCGATCCGACCGAAAGATCGATGTGCCCGGTCACGATAACCAGCAGCATTCCGAGCGCCATAATGACGATATAGCTGTTCTGCAATACGAGATTGGTAAGGTTTAGCGGCTTCATCAGCACGCCGCCGGTCACGATCTGGAAAAAGATCATGATCGCGATGAGCGAGAGCAACATTCCCGATTCACGCAGATTGTTTTTGAGATAACGCCCCACACCGCTCGGCGCTTTCGGGCCGCTCTGAATTACGTTCTCGCTCATTATTGTTTTCCCTTGTTCCGCATGATGGCGCGCATGATGTTCTCCTGCGTCGCTCCTTCGCCAGCCACTTCGCCGACGAAAGCTCCCTCATGCATGACGACAATGCGGTCGCAGATACCGATCAGTTCCGGCATTTCGGATGAAATGACGACCACGCCCTTGCCGCTGTCAGCCAGTGAATTGATGATTGTGTAAATGTCGTATTTCGCGCCCACATCGATGCCGCGCGTCGGTTCATCGAGGATCAGCACATCCGGCCCGGTGAACAGCCATTTCGACAGCACCACCTTCTGCTGGTTGCCGCCTGAAAGCGTGCCCGTTTCCTGATAGACGTTGTGGCAGCGGATGCTCATCTGATCGCGATAGCTGTTCGCAACCTTCATTTCGCGAATACTGTCGATCACACCCTTGGGGCTGACACCGCGCAAATGTGCAAGCGATATGTTGCGCGAGATGTTCTCGCCAAGAACAAGGCCCAGCTTTTTGCGGTCCTCAGTCACATAGGCCAGCCCCGATTTGATGGCGCGGGCGACCGTGGAAATATCAACCGGAGTGCCGTTCATACGAGCTTCACCGGAAATATTCGTACCCCATGAACGCCCGAAGAGGCTCATGGCAAACTCGGTACGACCAGCGCCCATCAGGCCGGCAATACCGACGATCTCACCGGCTCGCACCTTAAACGAAACGTTCTTGACGGAGTGGCGCTCCGGATGAAGCGGATGATAAACGGACCAGTTGTCGACCTCGAAAATCACATCGCCAATGTTCGGATCGCGCTTTGGATAGCGGCTTTCCAGATCACGATCGACCATCTTGCGGATGATATCGTCTTCCTCGACCTCGCCAGCATTGCAATCAAGCGTTGCGACAGCGCGACCATCGCGCAGCACCGTGATCTTGTCGGCTACTTCACGAATTTCATTGAGCTTGTGCGAAATCAGGATCGAAGTGATGCCCTGCGCGCGAAACTCGCGCAGCAATGCCAACAAGGCCGCACTATCGGTTTCGTTGAGGCTTGCCGTTGGCTCATCAAGGATCAGAAGGCGCACACGCTTGGAAAGCGCCTTGGCAATTTCGACGAGCTGCTGTTTGCCGACGCCAATATCCGTCACCAGCGTATCCGGCGATTCCGTCAGGCCAACCTTCTTCAAAAGCGCCTTTGTGCGGCTATGCACCTCGCTGCGGTCAATAACACCATAGCTTGCAGGCGGATTGACGAGAAAAATATTCTCGGCAATCGTCATGAGCGGCACCAACGCCAGCTCCTGATGGATGATGACAATGCCAAGCGCTTCGGAATCATTGATATCGCGGAAGTGTCGCTCTTCTCCGTCAAAAAAGATCGAACCTTCATAGCTGCCAGAGGGATAAACACCCGACAGCACTTTCATCAGCGTTGATTTGCCCGCGCCATTTTCGCCGACAAATGCGTGAATCTCTCCCGGCATCACGGTAAAATTGACATCGCTCAACGCCTTCACGACACCGAAGGATTTGCTGATGCCGCGCATCTCAAGCAGGGGTTTACCGGCAATATCCGGCTGACCGCTGTTCTGCTCAAGCGGGACAGGATTGGCTACGTTCATCGCTCGCTCCCATTACTAGAGCGCCGCGCGCCCTCTGGGGCGCACAAATATCGCTCTAAATATCTGTATTTACAGCATAATTTTACCTTCACTTACTCAAGTCGAAGGAGTTAAGCTGTAGCCTGCCATGCCATCATTCTGCGAACCCTCAGCCCTCAAAAAGACAACGCTGTCAATCTGTTAGCCTAACCCAGTTCGAAAACTGGGTGGCGGGGATGGTGGCAATGAGCAGGCATTCCGGACGCGCTTATCAGCACGCGTCCGGGCACAAATTTACTGGATCTGGTCTTCTTTGTAATAACCGCTATCGACAAGAACCTGCTTCCAGTTCGACTTGTCGACAATAACCGGCTTGAGCAGATAAGACGGCACAACCTTGACGCCATTGTCATAGGTCTTGGTGTCGTTCACTTCTGGTTCCTTGCCGCTCATCAGCGCGTCAACCATATCGACAGTCACCTTGGCGAGTTCGCGCGTATCCTTGAAGATGGTCGAGTTCTGCTCGCCAGCAAGGATCGACTTGACCGAAGGCACTTCCGCATCCTGACCGGATACGATCGGCATTGGCATATCGCCGCTGCCATAGCCTACACCCTTGAGCGAGGACAGGATACCGATGGAAATACCATCATAAGGCGACAGCACTGCATTGAGCTTCTTGTCGGAATAGAAAGCCGAAAGGATCGAATCCATACGGGCCTGAGCGGTCGCACCATCCCAGCGCAGCGTTGCTACCTTGTCCATGCCGGTCTGGCCGCTGGCAACAACGAGCTTACCGCTGTCGATATATGGCTGGAGAACCGACATTGCGCCGTTGTAGAAGAAGTAGGCATTGTTATCGTCAGGCGAACCACCGAAAAGCTCGATATTGAACGGGCCTTCCTTGTTCTTGAGATCAAGAGCAGTCTCAATGGACTGTGCCTGAAGTACGCCGACCTGGAAGTTATCGAAGGTCGCATAATACGACACATTCGGCGTATCGCGGATCAAACGGTCATAAGCGATGACCTTGATGCCTGCTTCATTGGCCTTGGCCAGCACATCGGAAAGCGTTGTGCCGTCGATCGATGCCACAACAAGAACCTTGGCGCCCTTGGTGACCATGTTTTCGATCTGGGCCAGCTGGTTTGGAACATCGTCTTCAGCATACTGAAGATCGGTCTGATAACCGCGCTCTTTGAGCACCTTTACCATGTTGTCGCCGTCTGCAATCCAGCGCGCCGACGACTTGGTTGGCATTGCTACACCCACAAGACCTTTGTCCTCTGCCTGTGCAAAGCCGGTAAAGGCAAAGGCGGCCATAGCCACTGCCAGTGTTAATGATTTTATGCCTGCCATTGTCTCACTCCCAAATTGGGACAGGCTCTATAAGCCTGCCGTTCTCCCAAAATTTCCGCCCCCGCCGTTAGGCCCTGCGGAATTCCTCCAAAAAACAAGATGCTTTAAGCTTTCGTTTTTACGCATGTCTTTGTCCCAAAACCGGTTCCCACTTTTGGGAGACATGCTCTAGCCCGCGATCTTGTCCCATGCCTCAACCGCACGCTGCGCGCGTTCACGCACGTCAGCGACCGTCAAACCAGCCTTGTAAAGACTGGAACCAAGCCCGAAACAGCTCACTCCCGCTGCCCGATAAGTCGCAAAATCATTTTCCGAGACACCACCCACGGCGCCCACCGGAATATCCCTCGGCAAGACCGCGCAAATGGCCTTGATACCGTCAGCACCCAGCACGCTTGCCGGGAAAAACTTGAGCGCCGATGCGCCAGCATGAATGGCGCTGAAAGCCTCGGTCGGCGTAAACACGCCAGGCATCGTCACCATGCCATGTCTGCTCGCGCGGCGAATGACATCAGGCTCGACATTGGGGCTGACCAGAAGTCGGCCACCAACATCATTGAGCCGATCCACATTCTCGACCGAAAGCACTGTCCCAGCACCAATCAGCACATTGTCTGGCGCAAGCTTGACAGCCTTTTCAATGGATACGAACGGCTCCGGCGAATTGAGCGGAATTTCAATCGCCTCAAAACCCACCTCGATCAGAGCGGAAACAACGCCTTCCGTTTCTTCTGTCCGAATGCCGCGCAGGATTGCCACCAGCGGATAGCGAAGCTTCGGCCATGCGATACGTTCGCTCATCGCGCGCCTCCCGCAAATGCGTGTTTTGCCGCCATAAACAGCCCATCGCGCACCAGCTCATCGCCTTCGATGCGGTTCACTTTCACACCGGCAATCTCAAGTGCAGAAGCATAAAGCGCACCCATCATGCCGTCGGAAAGCAGCAGAACCTCGCTTGGTTTACCAAACAATGTGCGGCCACCGGCAACTTCCAGCCCGATCAACAGACCCGACAGACGTGCAAGCTGATCTGTCGGCTTATAGTCATGCACCAGCCAGCCAGCGCGCACCGTAAAGAGCGCATTGGCAATAAGCTCAGGCGTCTCAAGCGAGGCTTTGACACCGGCCGCAAAGGCTGCACTCTTTAGATCGACCGGCCCAGCTCCTTCAAGCGCACCAGCCAGAACCGATTTGTCTTTGAGAAGCGCGAACAATTCGCCCGTCATGAAAGAGCGGTAATCGTTGAGCTTGCCGTCTGCGATATGCACCCACTTCGCATGCGTGCCGGGCATCACCACCACGGCATCACGCGTGCCGCGATGCACCAGACCAAGCAGCTTGGTTTCTTCGCCGCGCATTACGTCGGGCGCATCCTCGCTGCCCCGGGCAACACCCGGCAGCATGATGACATGGCGTTTCGCAGGCACGCGCACCGCAGCAGCGACCACTCCTTCAAGCCCGGCGGGCAAGTTCATATAGGGTGCTTCGATCCAGCCGGTCCGCGAACCGGCCATGCCGCAGATCACCACCGGCAGATCATCCGGCGCATCCACGGAGGCAAGATGCCGTTCGAGCAGCGTCTCAAAACCCGTTTCTTTTGCTGAGATCAACCCGTCGTCGCCACGGCTTTCCTTGAGCACATTGCCATCAAAATCCAGCGTCCAGAGGCGGAACCGGGTTGTTCCCCAATCCGCCACTGCCGCAAATGGTGTTTTTGCGCCGGACATTTAGTGGTTATCTCGCGGCAGGCCACGCGTATGCGCGATGTCCTGATATTTGACTGCGTTTTCGAGAACGGCACCTGTTTCCATCTGGCCAACAACCGCGCGCTGAATTTCCTGCCACGGCGTCTGGCTTTCGGGATATTTATAACCGCCAGCAGCTTCCAAAGCCTTGCGGCGTTCTGCCAGTTCGTCGTCGGAGATCAGAATATCCGCCGTACCGCGACCAAGATCGATACGCACGCGATCACCCATTCTGAGCAGCGCCAGACCACCGCCAGCAGCTGCTTCTGGTGATGCATTGAGGATTGATGGCGAACCAGATGTGCCCGACTGACGGCCATCGCCAATGCAAGGCAGCGAGCTGATACCCTTCTTGAGAAGATAATCCGGCGCGCGCATGTTCACGACTTCTGCGGCACCCGGATAACCGATTGGGCCTGCACCACGCATGAACAGCACGGTATGCTCATCGATTTCCAGCGACGGGTCGTCGATGCGGTGATGATAATCTTCCGGGCCGTCAAACACGACAGCCTTGCCTTCAAAGGCATTCGGGTCTTTCTCGTCAGTGAGATAGCGATTGCGGAATTCTTCCGAAATAACGCTCAACTTCATAATCGCCGACGAGAAGAGATTACCGCGCAACACGCGGAACCCGGCATGTTTCTTCAATGGATCATCATAATTCTTGATGACATTGCTGTCTTCAATCGTGGCATTCTTGCAGTTTTCACCGATGGTCTTGCCGTTAACAGTCAGCGCATTCTCATGAATGAGGCCCTGCCCCATCAGCTGATTGACGACTGCTGGCACACCACCCGCATGGTAATAATCTTCACCGAGATACTCACCCGCTGGCTGAAGGTTGACCAGCAGCGGAATTTCCTCGCCATATTTCTGCCAGTCGTCGATCGTCAGATCGACGCCAACGTGACGCGCCAGCGCATTCAAATGGATCGGTGCATTGGTCGAACCACCAATTGCCGAATTCACGCGAATTGCATTGATGAAGGCTTCTTTGGTCATGATGTCTGTTGGCTTCAGATCTTCATAGACCATCTCGACAATACGGCGACCGGTCAGATAGGAGACTTCCTGACGATCACGATAAGGCGCTGGAATTGCCGCCGAACCCGGCAACTGCATACCGAGCGCTTCGGCAAGCGAATTCATCGTCGTTGCCGTGCCCATCGTGTTACAATAGCCGGTCGATGGTGCCGACGAAGCAACCAGCTTGATAAAGCCCGCATAGTCGATCTCGCCCTTGGCCAGCAGCTCGCGCGCCTTCCAGACGATGGTGCCCGAACCCGTGCGTTCGCCACGGAACCAGCCATTGAGCATCGGACCAACCGACAGCGCAATCGCAGGAATATTGACGGTTGCAGCAGCCATCAGGCAGGCAGGCGTGGTCTTGTCACAACCAATCGTCAGCACAACACCATCGAGCGGATAGCCATAAAGCACTTCGACAAGGCCGAGATATGCGAGATTGCGATCAAGGCCCGCAGTCGGACGTTTGCCAGTTTCCTGGATCGGATGAACCGGAAATTCGATCACGATACCGCCCGCTTCACGCACACCTTCACGCACGCGATTGGCCAGCTCCAGATGATGCCGGTTACACGGTGAAAGGTCAGAGCCCGTCTGCGCAATGCCGATGATCGGTCGACCGGATTGCAGCTCTTCCTGACTGAGACCGTAATTCATGTAGCGCTCAAGATAGAGCGCGGTCATATCGACATTGTCCGGATTATCGAACCATGCGCGTGAACGGAACTTTGGCGTTTGAGGAGTAACGGGCTTATTCATATCACTGTCCTGCGTGGGTAAGAGACCGCCGGGCGGTCCCATTTCCTAATCTTCAAAAGCTTCAACCACATGCCGCTGTCCCAGAAGGAAGGCATCGGCAACATGGGTCAGAGGCGCCAGATCAACATCGCTCTGCCCTTCGCCAACCAGCTTCACAAAATTCTGGTAAAGACGCTGATATTCACGATCAGGCTCGGCCATTTTCTCCGTGCCTGCGATGGTCAACCGGCTACCGCCATGGCTCAACAGCAGCGTACCTTTATCGGTCTCGACACGAATATCCCATGTCTGCGGACCCGTCTGGCGCCAGTCGAGTTCAAAGGAAACAGGCACAGCGCTTTCCGTCTCGAAGCTGAGATCTGCTGCAATCGGTGCCGCATGATTTTCAGGGAAATAAAGATCGGACTTCGTCAGGAAAAACCGTTCCGGCAAAATATGCGTGACAATCGACAGCGCATTGATGCCCGGATCGAACACTCCAAGACCACCCGGCTCCCAGATCCACTGCTGGCCGGGATGCCAATGGCGCACATCCTCTTTCCACGACACTGCAACAGATTTGATTACAGCGCCTTTCAGAAATTCGCGGGCAGGTTCAACAGCTGCAGCTTCGCGTGAATGCCAGGTCGCATAAAGCGTAACGCCCTGCTTTTCAGCAAAACGCGTCAGCGCCTGCACTTCCGAAATCGTCGCACCCGGAGGCTTCTCCAGCATCACATGCTTGCGCGCCTTAAGTGCTGCATAGGCTTGCTGAAATCGGCCCTGCGGTGGCGTGCAAAGCGACACCGCGTCAATGGCGACATCACTCTCCAGCAGCTGGTCGATATCGTGAAAGGATGGCAACCCATCAAGTCCGGCATTGCGGCTGGCAATGGCTTTGAGCTCAATGCCATCAATGGCTTCGATGGAAGGCAGATGCTGATCGCGAGCAATCTTGCCGAGACCAACAATTGCCAGATTGATATTGGATGCGGCCGCCATTTCAGAGCGCCTTCACGGCGATGTCAGCGGCTTTCGCCTGTGCCAGCCGGTTGACCAGCGGATAACGGAAAGGCTTTGCTGAAATTTCGAACTGGTCGCCATTTTCTGTCTTCACACCTTCCGAGAAAGACAGTGTCGCGGTGCCGAAGAAATGCACATGAAGGTCGCCCGGGCGACGGAACAGTTCATACTTGAAATGATGATGTTCCAGATTGGCAATCGTGTGCGACATGTTCGCTTCGCCCGAAAGGAACGGCTTTTCAAAGATCACCTGATCGCCGCGACGAATCCGCGAAACGCCTTCAACATGATCAGGCAGATCACCCACATAAAGCTCTGGCCCCAGCGACGCCTGACGCAGCTTGGAATGCGCGAGCCAGAGATAATTCTGCTTTTCCGTCACATGATCGGAAAATTCATTGGCAAGGCAGAAGCCGAGGCGGAACGGCGTACCGTCCGGGCCGATCAGATAGATGCCTGCGAGTTCCGGTTCTTCACCACCATCTTCGGCAAAAGATGGCGAGACCAGCTCGCCGCCCGTTCCAACCAGCGCCGAACCATCGCCCTTATAGAACCATTCCGGCTGCACGCCGGTTTGACCGGGCTTTGGCTTGCCACCTTCAACACCCATCAGGAACATACGCATGGAGTCGGTCGGCTTTTCAGCAGCCTGTGCTGCCTTGTGCATCTTGTCGCGACCATCCGCTGAACCAAGATGTGTGAGGCCCGTACCTGCAACAATCAGATGTGCCGGATCTTCATGGGTAATCGGCAGGCCAACCTGACCACCTGCAAGTGCTGCGTGAATATCGACAGCCTCGCCCTTGCCATTCTGCTCTACCTGTTCAGCGAGACTGATGCCTGCGGAAATTGCAGCCCATGCCAGTTCGTAAGTCGTAGTCACGCCATTGACGACATGTGCAGCGCCTTCATCATCACAAGCAGCCACACGCGTTTCTCCGCGCATGTCGCGGAACTGTACAAGACGTAACATTGAACCTCCCATTTTCCGCAAAACTCTTGCGGAACATTCTTCCCGACCGTTCAAAAACACAGATGTGTCAATCGACGGCTCCTTCTTATTAATATGACTATTTTGTCCAACACCCACTTGTCAAGCAAGCGAAACACGGTGCAGACCCCCCTTCGAGATGCACCACCCCCAAAAGCCTATTAACACCATGATTTAGCTATATAATTGCATCATATGCACGTTTGTCGCACCCCCAATTTCCAGCGAACACACGAAATGCGCTTGCCATAAAGTAATATTATATGCTTCATAAACGGGAAGGCTGGGAGAGCCTTTTATTGGGAGGAACTAATATGAAACGCAGTCTGAAGGCTCTGACGGCCGCCCTGATTACAGCATCGTCTCTTGCTCTTATTTCGAGCGCATCCGCTGCTTCACTCACAGTCGGCTTTTCGCAGATCGGCTCAGAATCGGGCTGGCGCGCTGCCGAAACAAGCGTCACCAAGCAGGAAGCTGAAAAGCGCGGCCACACGCTGAAATTTGCCGACGCACAGCAGAAACAGGAAAACCAGATCAAGGCCGTTCGCGGCTTCATTGCACAGGGCGTTGACGCGATCCTGATCGCGCCGGTTGTTGCAACCGGTTGGGATGCGGTTCTGAAGGAAGCCAAGGAAGCAGAAATTCCTGTCGTGCTTCTCGACCGCCAGATCGATGCACCGGAAGACCTTTATCTCACCGCTGTCACTTCCGATCAGGTCCATGAAGGCAAGGTCGCGGGCGACTGGCTGGTCAAGGAAGTGGGCGACAAGCCTTGCTCGGTTGTCGAGCTTCAGGGCACCACCGGCTCTTCTCCCGCAATCAACCGCAAGAAGGGCTTTGAAGAAGCGCTTGCAGGCCATGACAATATCAAGATTTCCCGCTCGCAGACCGGCGACTTCACCCGCACCAAGGGCAAGGAAGTCATGGAAAGCTTCATCAAGGCCGAAGGTGGCGGCAAGGATATCTGCGCCGTTTACGCCCATAATGACGACATGGCGGTAGGCGCTATTCAAGCGATCAAGGAAGCTGGTCTCAAGCCAGGCACCGACATCAAGATCGTGTCCATCGACTCCGTGCCGGATATTTTCCAGGCAATGGCCAATGGTGAAGCCAATGCTACCGTTGAGCTTACGCCAAATATGGCTGGTCCGGCTTTCGACGCGATTGAAGCTTTCAAGGACAAGGGCACCGTTCCGCCGAAGTGGATCCAGACCGAATCCAAGCTTTACACACAGGCTGATGATCCAAAGGCCGTTTATGAAGCTAAAAAGGGCCTCGGCTACTGATCTTCACATTTAACCTTCGGGCCACGTTGCATCATGGCCCGAGGCAAGTTTTGCAATTCGCAAGCGGAAGACTGCCATGGCTCGCCCCGACATCGCTGCGCGAGAGACGCCAGCAACGCCGCTTCTTGAAGCGCGCTCAATAACCAAATCCTTTCTGGGAGTGACTGCGCTTGATCACGTTGATTTCGTGCTCAATCGTGGTGAAATCCATGCCCTGCTCGGCGAAAACGGTGCAGGAAAATCAACGCTCATCAAGATATTGACCGGCGCCTATCATGGCTTTGACGGCTCAATCTTACTTGAGGGGCAAGCAATTGCTCCGGCATCAGTCGCGGAAGCGCAGACGCTCGGCATCGGCACGGTCTATCAGGAGGTCAATCTTCTTGAAAATCTGACGGTCGCCGAAAATCTGTTCCTCGGTCGCCAGCCGCGACGCCTCGGCTTCATTGACCGTCGCCGCATGGAAAAAGATGCAACCATCCTGCTCGCCCGATACGGCCTCACAATTGACGTCGGCGCCCCCTTGTCGGCCTATTCGGTGGCCATCCGGCAGATCATCGCAATCGCCCGCGCCGTCGATGTTTCCGGCAAGGTTCTGGTGCTTGATGAGCCGACCGCCAGTCTTGATGCGCGCGAAGTCGAAATGCTGTTTGGCGTGCTGCGTCAGCTGAAAGCTGAAGGCCTTGGCATCATCGTCATCACGCATTTTCTGGATCAGGTCTATGCCATAGCCGATTGCGCTACCGTGCTGCGCAATGGCCGGCTGGTCGGCAGTCGCACCCTTTCAGACCTGCCGCGCACCGATCTGATTTCGATGATGCTCGGGCATCAGTTGCAGGAGACTGTGCGCCGACAACTGACTGAGGAAGTCAGCGACAACACATCTGCCCCCATCCGCTTTTCAGGCTTTGGCAAGAAAGGCAGTGTCGCGCCGTTTGATCTCGCCATCAAGCCGGGCGAAGCTGTCGGCATTGCGGGTCTGCTCGGCTCTGGCCGAACCGAAACCGCATTGCTCATGTTCGGCGTCGATCAGGCAGACAGCGGCGCGCTTACGGTCGACAGTAAGGAAACAAAGCTGCCATCGCCTGTTGCCGCCATTGCCGAACGCTTTGCCTTCTGCCCCGAAGAACGCAAATCCGATGGCATCATCGGCGATTTTTCGGTGGCCGAGAATATTGCGCTCGCCATACAGGCAAAGCGTGGCTGGTCAAAGCCGATTTCGTCGCGCGAAAAGGCAGCCCTCGCCCAGCGCTATATCAAAGCGCTTGATATCCGCCCGCCTGATCCTGACAAGCCGATCAAGTTTTTATCGGGCGGCAACCAGCAGAAGGCCATTCTGGCGCGCTGGCTGGCCACCGATCCGCGCCTGCTGATCCTTGATGAGCCGACGCGCGGCATCGACATCGGTGCACATGCAGAAATCCTCAAGCTTATCGGCGAACTCTGCACCGAAGGCATGTCTCTAGTCATCATCTCTTCGGAATTCGAGGAACTTGCAGCCGTAGCAAACCGCGTTGTTGTACTCTCCGACCGCCGCCATGTGGCGGAACTCAAGGGCGAAGAAATCACCGCCGACAACATCGTGCGTGCGATTGCTGAGACCGGAAGCGAAAAGGAAGCTGCAGCATGATCGCTCGCATGGCCAAGAAACTTAAAAGACTGAGCCCCCAGCTGGCAGCCCTCGCGCTTATTCTGGCAGCAAACACCATCATCGCGCCAGGCTTTCTCGGCATTTCCTTTCAGAACGGACGCCTCTACGGAAGCCTGATCGATATTCTGGTGCGCGCTGCACCTGTCGCCATTCTTGCAGTTGGTATGACATTGGTGATCGCAACCCGCGGCATCGATCTGTCGGTCGGCGCGGTCATGGCAATCAGTGGCGCAACGGCTGCATCGCTTATCGTTGCAGGCTATCCGCTGGCGATCGTCATTCCTGTCGCACTCGGCGTTGGCCTGGTCTGCGGTTTGTGGAACGGCTTTCTTGTGGCCGTTTTCGACATTCAGCCGATCATCGCAACGCTGATATTGATGGTCGCGGGGCGTGGCATCGCTCAGCTTATCACCGAAGGCGCAATCCTCACCTTCAACAATGATTCCTTTGCAACCCTTGGCTCCGGCTCGTTCCTTGGCATACCCGTGCCGGTGCTGATCTGGATACTTGCGGGTCTTGCCGTCGGACTTGCCGTGCGCTCGACAGCGCTCGGCTTCCTGATTGAAGCAACCGGCATCAACCGCCGCGCTGCCATGCTGGCAGGCGTTAAAGCCCGCTTTCTCCTGTTCAGTGTCTATGCAGTTTCAGGCGTTTGTGCAGCGCTTGCCGGGCTGATCGCCACCGCTGATATTCGCGGCGCAGATGCCAACAATGCCGGTCTCTGGCTCGAACTCGACGCCATTCTGGCGGTCGTCATCGGCGGCACATCGTTGAATGGCGGGCGTTTCTCGATCATGGCATCGCTGCTTGGCGCGCTGATCATCCAGTCGATCAATACCGGCATTCTGATGGCTGGGTTTCCGCCGGAGTTCAACCTCATCATCAAGGCAGGCATTATCGTGATCGTGCTGACATTCCAGTCGCCCGCAATCGTCAGCTTTTTCACCTTCCTGCGTGCTGAACGCAAAAACAACGCCGCAAAGCCAACGCACCAAGGAGCACGGCAATGAGAGTGCTTCGCAATCTGCCTTTCGTCACAACGGTCGCGATTTTCCTGCTCGCCTATGCGATCTGCGTCATCCAGTTTCCGAACATGCTTTCAACACGGGTGATCGGTAATCTTCTGACGGACAATGCCTTTTTAGGCATCGCAGCCGTTGGCATGACCTTTGTGATCATCTCTGGCGGCATCGATCTTTCGGTCGGATCGGTCATCGCCTTCACCAGCGTTTTTGTGGCGGTCCTTGTCGGGCAGCTTGGCGTGCATCCGCTGATCGCCTTCGCGCTCATTCTGGTGATTGCTGCCCTGTTTGGCGCCTGGATGGGGATGATGATCCATTATCTCGGCATCCCGCCCTTTGTGGCAACACTTGCGGGCATGTTTCTCGCACGCGGTGCGGCATTCCTGATCTCGACGCAGTCTGTGCCGATTTCACATCCGTTCATCGATACGCTGCAAGGGCTCTATTTCCGGCTTCCGGGCGGCGGCAGACTGACTTTTGTCGCTATGCTGATGCTGGCCGTCTTCATCATCGGCGGTATCATTGCGCATCGCACGCGCTTTGGCGCAAACATCTATGCGCTCGGTGGCAATGCGCAATCTGCAGAGCTGATGGGCGTTCCCATTGGCCGCACGACTATCGGCATCTATACGATGTCGGGCGTGCTTTCCGGCTTAGCTGGCATCGTCTATACGCTCTACACTTCATCGGGCTATTCGCTGGCAACTGTTGGGGTGGAACTTGATGCCATTGCATCGGTGGTTATCGGTGGCACACTTCTTACCGGCGGGGCCGGTCTGGTGGCAGGAACTTTCGTCGGCATTCTGATACAGGGTCTGATACAGACCTATATTGTTTTCGATGGAACCCTGTCTTCGTGGTGGACAAAAATAGCAATCGGTATCTTGCTGTTCCTGTTCATTGCGCTACAGCGAGGACTTGTATGGTTTTCCGATATAAGACTCGCGCGTCAACGCATGAAGGAGGCCTGAATTGGGATTACTGGAAACGGCCATAACCGGACGCAAGCGCCATAACAGCCACGCTGTTGTCGTGGGTGAACTGGGTCGCGGCATTGTTGCGGGCACCATTCCCGAAGGCTCCATACTTCCGGGCGATAACGAATTATCGTTGCGTTTTGGCGTTTCCCGTACCGTTCTGCGAGAAGCCATGAAAACACTCGCAGCAAAGCGGCTGGTCGAACCCAAGGCCAAGGTCGGAACCCGTGTGCTGGGTGCCAGCTCCTGGAATTTCTTCGATCCCGATGTGCTGACATGGCGTTTCGAAGCAGGCTTCGACGAAGTGTTCGTCGACCATCTGGCCGAAATGCGCATGGCGCTTGAGCCCGCTGCCGCCGCTGCCGCCGCACAAAATGCGACCAGCGACGAACTCATTGAACTCTATGCTTTGGCTGCAAAATTTGATGATCCCAAGCATACGCCGGAATCCATCGCCAAGGTCGATCTGGATTTTCACCTTGCAATCGCCCGCATGTCTGGAAATCCGTTCATGCGTTCGGTCAGCGGTTTGATTGAAGCAGCACTGGCTATTTCATTCCAGCTGTCTTCGCCTGCCGCATCACCGGAAGGCATTGCGGAGTGCGCTGCCAATCATCTGCGCATAGCCCATGCAATCGCGTCGCGTGATCGCCTGAAAGCACGCGCCGCAATGGAAAGCGTCATCACACTTGGCGTTGAACGCATCCGCGCTGAAATCTGAGCACGGATCAAGAGACCTTGAGATCGAACTTCGGATCACCACGCAGCGTATTGCTGACGGTGCAGATTTCCTCGGCCATCTCTGCAAGACGATGCTTTTCATCTGCCGTGAGATCGCCGTCGAAATGGAATGTTATATCGAATCGTTCGATGCGTGACGGGCCTTCATGTGCCTTATCACCTTTTACTTCCACCCGAACATCGCTGAGTTTTTCACGCAGCTCGAGCTTGGTGGCAGCAATGCGCGCACTTAACGCCATGCAGGCAGCAACTGATGCATAGATCAGATCGAGCGGATTAAACCCCGGCTGACTGACACTGGTGACAATCTCCACCGAGCCGCCCGTCGGCGTTGTGATCGTCGGCAATTTGCCATGCGGCATCTCTGCGACCGCTCCGGTTTCACGGGTTCTGACCTTCAGTTCACTCATGGCTGAATTCTCCTGTATTCAACTCCGCGTGCAAGCCAGCAGCCGACGCTCAAATCTGTTATTGCACCCTTGTCGTCACGGCGGAAAACAAGCTTCCACTCGCCGGGCGATGGTGCATCCATCGAACGCTGAACAGGCATCAGCCAGACATCAGCACCGACACTATAAAGTGGGTACATGTCGCTCTTGCCAAGGAACCCTTCAAAAGCGCCATAGATCGCATCGCCTTCGGAAACCAGCAGCAGATCGGCATCAAGCTCATTGCTGTGATAACGACCGATGATATCCTGCCGGGCTTCACCTTTGATGCGGCTCATCGTCAGGCAGAGATTTTCATCCTCGCGAGAAAGCTCGATCATATCGCCATCGCGCCGGATCGTCGTCATCGACGAACGCGCTTCATTCGCGCTCACCACATCCATCATTTCCGGCCCGGTGCCAAAGCGCGCTTTCATGCGGCCACGACCGGCATCCTCAAGGCTCAGAACCAGCCCTGTTTCATCATCCAGCCACGAGCCAAACCAAGCCGGATCAGCCTCAACCCGCGACACTTCGGATGACGATGCGCCCAAAGCAATATTCATCAGCTTGAAGGCAACGTCTGAAGCCCCGCCTTCAAAATTGAACATGGCGATTGTCGAGAGGCGTTCATCCGCACAATGCCAGCGCTGGCAGCGCCAGCCGCGCAATGCACCACCATGGCCTGTCAGGCGCTTTCCGCCTGCTTCTTCAAATTTGAGGCCAAAGCCATAAGGTGCCACGGCACCGTCATTGAATGTTTGCGGCCCGCTGAGCCGACGATAGAGACCCTGTTCTTCATCGCGCGTTGCATCGATGTACTGCTCCCATGCAATCATATCATTGAGCGATGCACAAATGCCGGCATCGCCCATCCAGTGAATGCGATTGGTTGCAGGCAGAAAGCCCCGAACCGTATCGCCTTCATAACCCGTACATTCGTCAAACAGCGCCGTGTCGGGAATAAGCTCGGCACGCTTCATGCCAGCAGGCTTGAATATCCGCTCAGACAGAAGATCGACCAGCCTGCGCCCGGTATGCGCTTCGATGAGGTCTGCAAGAATACGGAAATTGCCGTTGCAATAAGAGTAATGTGAACCCGGTTCAAAATGTGTGGTCTTCAGGCGGCGCAACAGACTTTGTGCCTGTTCAGGCAGAAACACACCTTCCGGATCGGCACCACACAAAACTGTCAGCGCCCAATAATCGCGCAGACCGGACTGGTTGTTGCAGAGATCGCGAACAGCGGGGCGCTCTCCTTCGAACTTGTCGAGATAGGCTTCAAGCGCATCATCGAGCAACTCCGGCTCGCCCACCGCATCAAGCAGCACACCACAGGTAAACTGCTTGCTGACCGAACAGATCGGCATCCGCGTTTCTACCGTCATCGGCTTGCGCGAGCGAAGATCTGCAAAACCCCAGGCGTGCTGCAACACGACCTCGCCGTCCTTCAAAACGGCAACAACGCCGCCCGGACCTTTGTAATTTTGGGGAATGTGACGAACAAAGGCTTCAAGGGCAGACGTATCAAATTTCGACATGATCGACTCAGGACTCACATAATTTAATGTTTGGTAAGAGCCATCATTTCAAACGATCAATCAAGGCCATGGCAGCGTGCGGGTTATGCGCCTTATGGCCGCTGATAACGTAAAGATAGACATCACGCGCCACATTATCAGGAAGCGGCGGTGTGATGGTTTTAAGACTATCCGGCACATGACCAACCGCTATTGCTTTGGCCCGCTCTGCCCAATGGTCGAGCTCGCCCTCACTGCAACCGAGCTTCTTGCCTTCCTGTGTACCCATGATGCGCAGATAGGCAAAAGGCGCAGTCATGTCGGCAATTTCCAGGAATTTGCTGTCGCCCGCAATCACCACCGCAACGCCATATTCCCGCAGCAACGCGATGAAATCCGGTGAATTGAAACTGTCGTGACGCACTTCGACAGCATGGCGCAGATCGCGCCCATCAACACGTTTTGGCAGAAGCTTGAGGAAAGCTTCAAAGTCGGCTGGATCGAATTTTTTAGTGCCCATGAACTGCCAGTTGATGACGCCGAGCTTGTCTTTCAGCTCAAGAAGGCCACCGGTCACGAATTTCTCGATACCCTCGCCTGCTTCAGCCAAAACACGTTTGTTGGTCGAAAAGCGCGGGGCTTTGAGCGAAAAAACGAAGTCATCCGGCGTTTCGTCATGCCATTTGGCAAAAGTCGCAGGCTTCTGCGGACCATAATAGGTACTGTTGATTTCGATGGAGGTCAGCTTGCTCGAAGCATATTCGAGCTGACGTTTTTTGGAGAGCTTTTCCGGATAGAAACTCTTGTCCCACTCCTCAAAAGCCCAGCCGCCAATACCCACACGGATTTTGACTGAATTGTTCTGGCTCATTTTATCCATACCTCCACGACATGAGTTCATGAGTGTTGCTCATGATGTTTAAGCTGTTTTCACAGCCTCCGCTATGCTGTTATCACTGTGCTTTACTGGAGGAGTAAACAAATGTCGGAAACAAAAGATCCGATCGTTATCGCCAGTGCGGTACGAACACCGATCGGAAGTTTTCAAGGCGCGCTCAAGGGGGAGAGTGCAACAGCGCTGGGCGCTGTCACAATCAAGGAAGCGGTCCACAGGGCTAAGCTTAGCCCTGATCAGATCGACGAAGTGCTTATGGGCTGTGTATTGCCCGCAGGGCTGGGACAGGCACCCGGACGTCAGGCCGCAATTCATGCCGGTCTCCCGCAGACAGTGCCCTGCTCGACCATCAACAAGGTTTGCGGATCGGGCATGAAGACCGTCATGCTGGGCGCTGATCTCATTTCCGCAGGAAGTGCGGACATTGTGGTTGCTGGCGGCATGGAAAGCATGACCAATGCACCTTATCTGCTTGAAAAAGCACGCGGTGGCTATCGCATGGGCCACGGCAAAATCTATGATCATATGTTCCTCGACGGCCTCGAAGACGCCTATGACAAAGGTCGCGCTATGGGAACATTCGCGGAAGAAACCGCCGACCGATACCAGTTCACGCGTCAGCAGCAGGACGAATTTGCCCTCCGCTCACTTTCGCGTTCACTCAAAGCCACCGAAGCAGGTTCTTTCGCGAAAGAGCTGGTCAATGTTGCAGAGCTTGACCGCGATGAGCAGCCAACCCGCGCAAAGCCTGAAAAAATACCAAACCTCAAGCCTGCCTTCCGCGAAGGCGGCACAATTACAGCCGCCAATTCCTCATCGATTTCAGATGGTGCGGCATCGCTTACCCTGATGCGCCTGTCCAAAGCTGAAAAGCTTGGCATAGAACCGCTTGCCATTATTCGCGGTCATGCAAGCCAGGCACAACAGCCTGCCCTTTTCACCACGGCCCCGATTTTTGCGATGAGGAAACTCTTCGACAAAACCGGCTGGAATGTACGCGACGTTGATTTGTTTGAAATCAATGAAGCTTTCGCCGTTGTTGTTATGGCTGCAATGCAGGAACTCGACCTCCCCGCCGACAAGGTGAATATCCATGGCGGTGCCTGCGCTATGGGCCATCCGATTGGCTGCTCTGGCGCACGCATCATCGTCACGCTGCTTCATGCCATGAAGCAGAACGATCTTAAGCGTGGAATGGCTTCAGTCTGCATCGGTGGCGGCGAAGCAACTGCCATTGCACTGGAAGCGCTTTAAGCGGGGGAACAAATGGATATTGAAGGAAAAATCGCCATCGTCAGCGGTGGTGCATCAGGTCTTGGTACTGCAACTGCACAGGCTCTAGCGGCCAAGGGCGCGAAAGTTGCAATCCTCGACTTCAACATTGACGGTGCAAATACGGTAGCAGCCGCAATTGGCGGCATCGCCATCCAATGCAACGTATCGGACGCAGCGAGTGCAGAAGCAGCTTTTAAGGCAATCGGCGAAAAGCTCGGATCACCGCATATTCTGGTCAATTGCGCAGGCGTGGCACCAGCGAAGAAAATGCTGGCGCGTGATGGCAGCGTCATGCCGCTTGATGATTTCCGTCGCGCTGTTGAAATCAACCTGATCGGTTCGTTCAATCTGCTGCGGCTTTTTGCCGATGTCGCATCCAAAAGCGAAGCCCTGCCAACGGGCGAGCGCGGCGTTGTCATCAATACAGCATCGGTTGCGGCCTTTGACGGCCAGATCGGCCAGACAGCCTATGCAGCGTCTAAAGGCGGTATCGTTGGCCTGACCCTGCCTGCTGCGCGCGAGTTAGCGCCGCTTGGCATTCGGGTATGCGCCATCGCGCCCGGTATTTTTGAAACCCCCATGCTCAAAGGCCTGCCGCAACCTGCACAGGATGCGTTGGGCCAGATGGTTCCTTTCCCCCCGCGTCTGGGTCGGCCAGACGAATATGCGGCACTCGCGCTGCATATTATCGAAAACAGCATGCTCAACGGCGAAACCATTCGGCTCGATGGTGCGCTGCGTATGCCTCCGAAATAGAGCGCATACGCGCCAAAGTCGTTCAGACATTTTGAGAGTAGGGAAATGCACAAATCCACGACCAACTCCAACACACGCAATGGCGGTCAGATACTGGTGGATGCACTCGGCATTCATGGCGTCGACCGCGTTTTCTGCGTGCCCGGCGAAAGTTACCTTGCAGCGCTGGATGCTTTTCATGACGTAAGCGAACAGATTGATTTGATTGTCTGCCGTCAGGAAGGCGGTGCTGCTTACATGGCGGAAGCCTATGGCAAGCTGACCGGTAAGCCCGGCATCTGCTTTGTCACGCGCGGCCCCGGTGCGACGAATGCCTCCGTCGGCGTTCATACCGCCTTTCAGGATTCCACACCGATGCTTCTGTTCATCGGACAGGTCGCAAGCGATCAGGTGGAACGTGAGGCATTTCAGGAAGTTGATTATCGCCGGATGTTCGGTCAGATGGCCAAATGGGTGGTGCAGATCGATGATCCCGCCCGTATCCCGGAACTGGTTAGTCAGGCTTTCCATCGCGCAGTCAACGGGCGCCCTGGCCCTGTGGTCATCGCCCTGCCTGAAGATATGCTGACATCACACGCAACCGTCAGTGATGCACCGGCTTACAAGCATGTCGAGATGCATCCGGGAAGCGATCAGTTACAGGACATGAAATCGCTTATCGAAAAGGCCGAGCGGCCACTGATGATCGTCGGTGGCGGCGGCTGGAATGCGCAAGCGGTTCGCGACCTGCAAACATTCGCTGAAAACATGTCGCTGCCTGTTGCAGCATCCTTCCGCTGTCAGGATATGTTCGACAATCATCATCCGCTTTATGCCGGTGAAATGGGAACATCTATCAGCCCGAAACTTGCAGCGCGGGTTAAAGACTCAGACCTTTTGCTGGTCGTGGGCGCGCGCCTTGGTGAAATGACCACGCAGGGCTACGAGCTTATCAATATCCCTGTTCCAAAGCAGAAGCTCATCCATGTCCATCCGGGTGCGGAAGAACTTGGCCGTGTCTATCATGCTGATATTCCAATCAATGCCAGTATGGCGGCCTTCACCAAAGCAGCTTCAAAGCTTGAGCCTATCGCCAATCCCGGCTTCAAAGCATGGGCTGAAAGCGCCAATGCCGACTATCGCTACAATCTGAAAACGCCGACAATTCCCGGTGACGTTCAGATGGGCGAGATCATGGAATGTCTGCGCGCGCATCTCACTGATGATGCCATCATCACCAATGGCGCTGGCAATTATTCGGCATGGCCGCACCGCTTCTATCAGTATCGCACCTATCGCAGCCAGTTGGCGCCAACCAACGGTTCGATGGGCTATGGCGTGCCTGCGGCAGTTTCTGCCAAACTGACGGCACCAGAGCGAACCGTCGTCTGTTTCGCTGGTGACGGCTGTTTTCTGATGAACGGGCAGGAACTCGCAACGGCTGCCCAATATGGTGCCAATGCGATTTTCATCGTCGTCAATAACGGCATGTATGGCACGATCCGTATGCATCAGGAACGCACCTATCCGGGTCGCGTTTCCGGTACTGGCCTTGCAAATCCTGACTTTGCAGCGCTTGCCCGCGCCTATGGCCTGCATGGAGAAACGGTGGAAAAAACCGCAGATTTTGCGGAAGCTTTCCAGCGGTGCGAGCAATCGGGCAAGCCGGGTCTCATTGAAATCCGCATCGATCCGGAAGCGCTTTCGCCCAAGATGACGCTGAGCCAGATGCGCGAACAGGGACTGGCGAAGCAGCGCTAACAGTGTTCAATTATCGAATCTTTAGGCCGGGTTTTCGTCTCGACGAACGCCCGGTCTGACTTCCCTGACACCAATTCAATCCATTTAAATGCGGAGAATACCCCTAAAATTTACAGGTATCGCCGCGATGTCACTTATGAACAGGCTGCAATGTAGGAAATACAACTTTAGTTTGGATCGATACAATTCAGAGTAGACATTCCCGTCCAAGTCGCACATAAACCGCCCGGGTTGCAATGGGAGGGGAAATTGCGAACACTTAATCTATTCATTATTGGCTTTGGCTTTAGCGCACTTATCATCACCTGCATTTACGCGATTGGTGGCGGATTACTTTAAGATCGAAGAAGGCTCTCGCCTAAAAAGTTTGCCGACGCTTCACGCACCGCACCAAGCATAAAATCGCTGATCACTCTGATACGCGGCGCGGCCATGACATCCACATGGCAATTCATCCAATATTCGCGTTCAAGATGCATTTCCTTTGGCAACACCGGCACCAGCTCGGAATGCATATCGGCTATGTAATATGGAAGCACGCAAAGCCCATAACCCGTTTGTGTGGCGGTCAGTTGTGCGTGAATACTTGAACTTTGATAGTTACAGCGCTGTCCGGGCAATATCTCGCGCATATAGTCCAGACCGGGCGTGAACACCATGTCGTCGATATAGCCGATGAAGGGATGTCGAGACAGATCCTCTCGCGACCTTATCGGCGGATGGCAGTTCAGATAATCCCGATGACCATAGATAAACAGCCGATAAGACGTCAGCTTTTCACTGTGATACGGCCCGGTGCGAGGCATATGCAGCGTGATCGATAATTCGGCCTCGCGACGCGACAACGACATGATCTGCTGAATCGTCACAACCTCTACGGAAAGGCTGGGATAGGATTGCGCCAGCACCGGCAGGCGATCGGCCAAAAAGAAATTGCCGAAGCCTTCAAGGGTTGAAAGCCGCACCACACCTGACAGTGCCGAGAAACTTCCTGTGGCTTCTGTCTGGAACTTCAGCGCCTCGCGCTCCATCACCTCCGCAGGTTCAACCAGTCTTTCGCCCATCGGCGTCAGCAGATAGCCGCGCGGATTGCGCTCAAACAACTTGGTTGCAAGCGCCTGCTCCAGACGATCAATCCGCCGCAGCACCGTGACGTGACTGGTGCGCAATTGTCTTGCTGCGGTAGAAAGCTGGCCGGTCCGTGCAACCGCCAGAAAATACTGCAGATCATCCCATGTAAACTGCCGCATCTCTTCCTCCCAAAAGATAGCCATCGCCCGCTCAACAAGTTCTGTACGTTTTTGAACAGACGATGTTCAAAAATTGTTATTCTTGTACGCATTTGTCAATGCTACCGTTCTCAAGAACAGCCCGACCGGAGGAACAAAATCGGGCAGAAGCAGAGGGATGTGCAATCATGAGGAAGATTGCCAACCCGGTCTGAAAAGACTGCTTCAGAGGGCATCCCGAAAAGTGTGAACGGTTTTCGGAAAAAGATGCACGTTAGAACAAACAATGAGAGCGCCAGTCTGATCCTGTCAGATCGAAACGCGCTCTAACGGAGGATACCGTTCGATTCTATCGCGACGGACACAAGCTTTTTGGGAGGAGCACTGAATGAAACTTTTTGCACTTGCTACGGCTGCACTTTTGGCTGCAACCGCAATTTCATCTGCAGCAGAAGTATCCGACGGCAAAGTCAAGATCGGCATCCTGAACGACCAATCGGGTGTTTATGCGGACTTCGGCGGCAAGTGGTCGTTTGAAGCTGCAAAAATGGCTGCCGAAGATTTCGGCGGCAAGGTGCTGGATGCGCCGATTGAAATCATCACTGCCGACCATCAGAACAAGCCGGATGTTGCAGCCAATATCGCTCGTCAGTGGTACGATACCGAACAGGTCGACGCCATTATGGAGCTGACCAGCTCTTCCGTGGGCCTCGCCGTTCAGGCGCTCTCCAAGGACAAAAAGAAAATCACCATCAATACAGGTGCGGCGACATCGGAACTCACAGGCAAGCAATGCACGCCATATGGTTTCCATTGGGCCTATGACACGCACGCGCTGGCTGTTGGCACCGGCGGATCGCTCGTCGAACAGGGCGGCGACACCTGGTACTTCCTGACAGCCGACTATGCTTTCGGTTATTCGCTGGAAGAACAGACGTCGAAATTCGTTGAATCCAAAGGCGGTAAAGTTCTTGGCTCGGTTCGCCATCCATTGAGCACCACCGACTATTCCTCGTTCCTGTTGCAGGCCCAGTCATCGGGCGCAAAGGTCGTTGGCCTTGCCAATGCCGGCCTTGATACATCCAATGCGATCAAACAGGCTGCGGAATTCGGCATCGTGGCCGGTGGCCAGCGCCTTGCGGCATTGTTGTTCACGTTAGCTGAAGTTCACGGACTTGGCCTTGAAGCCGCACAAGGCCTGACGCTCACCGAAGGCTTCTATTGGGATCGCGACGATGAATCGCGTGAGTTCAGCAAGCGCTTTTTCGACCGTACCGGCCGTATGCCGAACATGATCCAGGCAGGCACTTATTCGGCTGTGCTTCAGTATTTGAAAGCCATCAAGGAAGCAGGCACAGACGAGACAGAAGCTGTCGCCAAGAAGCTTCATGAAATGCCGGTCAATGACGTCTTCGCCCGCAATGGCAAGGTCGGTGCCAATGGCCGCATGATCTACGACATGTATCTCATGGAAGTGAAAAAGCCTGACGAAAGCAAGGCACCATGGGACTATTATAAGGTGCTGGCCACCATCCCCGGCGATCAGGCCTATTTGAAGCCTGAAGAAAGCGGCTGTCCTCTGGTCACGCAGTAAGAGGCTGATGGCATGAATACAGCAACCCAAAATACTACGGCTCTGCGAGAAGCAGAGCCGTCGAGGATTGTTCTTTCTGCTCGTGGGCTGGGCAAGTCGTTTGGCGGCTTTCATGCGGTGAAGAATGTCGATCTTGATGTAGAGCACGCCCGCGTTCATGCCCTGATCGGGCCAAATGGTGCAGGCAAGACGACCGTTTTCAACCTGCTCACCAAATTCCTCCAGCCGACAAGCGGCGAGATTACGCTTCTTGGCGAAAACATCACCAAAACCAACCCTGCCAAGGTAGCGCGGATGGGTCTGGTACGTTCGTTTCAGATCTCCGCAACCTTCCCACATCTGACGGTGCTGGAAAACGTGAAGGTCGCGCTTCAACGCCCAAATGGTCTGGCAACGCAGTTCTGGCGTTCGCTGTCTGCACTGGATCAGCTCGACGCAAAAGCGATTGATCTTCTTGAGCGCGTCGGTCTTAGCGATGCCCGCCATGCGCTGGCCGCCGATCTTTCCTATGGCCGCAAGCGCGCGCTTGAAATCGCCACCACACTGGCACTCGATCCGAAAGTGCTGCTGCTTGATGAGCCAATGGCAGGCATGGGGCACGAAGACGTGCACATCATTGCCGCCCTCATCACCGATGTAGCAAAAGATCGTGCGGTGCTGATGGTCGAACACAATCTCAAAGTGGTGGCCGACATCGCCCATCACGTCACGGTGCTGCAACGCGGCGAAATTCTCGCATCGGGCAATTATGCCACCGTCGCACAAGACGAGCGCGTCCGCACTGCTTATATGGGAACCGAACATGAATAGAGGCCAACCCCTGCTCTCAGTGCGCGGGCTCAATGCCTGGTATGGCGAAAGCCATGCGCTGCACGGCGTCGATCTCGATATCTGGCCCGGTGAAACCATTACGCTTCTGGGTCGCAATGGCGTCGGCAAAACCACAACGCTGCGCGCGATCATGGGCATCATCCGCAAGCGGACCGGCACCATCACGCTTGATGGCAAAGACATTCTGCGCGTGCCGCTGCATCGCATTGCCCGCACTGGCCTTGGCTTCGTGCCGGAAGAACGCGGAATCTTTGCAACGCTCAACGTGCATGAAAACCTGCTGCTGCCGCCCGTAGTCGGCAAGGGCAGCGGAGCCATGTCACTCGACGAGATTTACGAGCTCTTCCCCAATCTCTATGAGCGCCGCAACAGCCCCGGCACCAAGCTTTCGGGTGGTGAACAGCAGATGCTGGCGATTGCCCGTATCCTGCGTACCGGCGTGAAGGTGATGCTGCTTGATGAACCGACCGAAGGGCTTGCGCCTGTCATCATCCAGCGCATCGGTGATGTGCTGGTGGAGCTTAAAAAGCGCGGCATGACCGTGTTGCTGGTCGAGCAGAACTTCCGCTTTGCAGCCAAAGTCGCGGACCGCTTTTATCTGATGGATCATGGTGTGGTGACGGAAAACTTCCCAACCGCCGAGCTGCCAGCACGGATGGCATCGCTCACGCAAGCTTTGGGGGTCTGAACCAATGACAATGATTTTCGGAATACCTTTGCAAGCGCTTCTCGGGCAGTTGCTCGTCGGCCTTATCAATGGCTCTTTCTACGCCATGCTGAGCCTCGGCCTCGCCATCATCTTCGGGCTTTTGCGCATCATCAATTTTGCCCATGGCGCGCAATATATGCTCGGCGCATTTGTTGGCTACCTGCTGTTAAGCGGCCTTGGCATCGGCTATTGGCCAGCGCTTATTCTCGCTCCACTGATCGTGGGTCTGGGCGGTGCCATCATCGAGCGCGTTGCACTTTCAAGGCTCTATAATCTTGATCCGCTCTATGGCCTGCTGTTCACTTTTGGTCTGGCGCTCGTGATCGAAGGCACTTTCCGCTATTATTATGGTGCTGCCGGTCAACCCTATGCCGTCCCGCCATCACTTGCAGGCGGCAATAATCTCGGCTTCATGTTCCTGCCCAACTATCGCGCATGGGTGGTGGTGGCGTCACTCGTCATCTGTATCGGCACATGGCTGCTGATCGAGAAGACCAAGCTCGGTGCTTACTTACGCGCCGCAACCGAAAACCCGACACTGGTCAAAGCCTTCGGCATCAATGTGCCACTGCTGCTCACCTTCACCTATGCGCTGGGTGCTGCCCTTGCTGGCTTTGCCGGTATCCTCGCAGCCCCCATTTATCAGGTCAGCCCGCTGATGGGGTCCAACATCATCATCGTGGTCTTTGCCGTGGTCGTGGTCGGCGGAATGGGTTCGATCCTTGGCGCTATCATCACCGGCTATGTGCTGGGGCTGGCTGAAGGTCTGACCAAGGTGTTCTATCCCGAAGCTTCAAGCATCGTCATCTTCGTTATCATGGCTATCGTCCTTCTGGTGCGACCCGCCGGACTGTTCGGGAAGGAGGCCTGATATGACTGATACTGTTCTCAAAGCAACGGCGGCAAACCATCAGGCAAAAGCGCCAGCCCTCAACAGCCTTTCGGCGGTCGTTCTGGCGATTGCGGTGGCTGGATTGATCGTAGCACCCTTCATGGTCTACCCGATCTTCCTGATGAAGATGCTGTGCTTTGCGCTCTTTGCGTCCGCATTCAATCTGCTGCTCGGCTATACCGGCATTCTGTCATTTGGCCACGCAGCCTTCTTTGGCGGTGCTGCCTATGTGACGGCTCATGCGGTCAAGGAATGGGGTGTAACACCCGAAATCGGCATCCTGCTTGGTATGCTGACAGCCGCGGGTCTCGGCCTCATCATCGGCTATCTCGCCATCCGCCGTCAGGGCATCTATTCAACGATGATCACGCTTGCGCTTGCGCAGATGTTCTTCTTCTTCTGTCTGCAAGCGGCCTTTACACACGGCGAAGATGGTCTTCAGGGTGTGCCACGCGGCTATCTCTTTGGCTTCATCGACCTCAACCAACCGATGAATATGTATTATTTTGTGCTGGCGGTGTTTGTGATCGGGGTCTTTGCGATCTGGCGCATCATCAATTCGCCATTCGGCATGATCCTTAAATCCGTGCGCGAAAACGAAAACCGCGCCGTGTCGCTGGGCTATTCCGTCAATCACTACAAGCTTGCAGCCTTTGTCATGTCGGCAGCACTTGCAGGCCTTGCAGGCGGCATGAAGGCACTTGTCTTCCAGTTTGCCACACTCACCGATGTGGGCTGGCAAATGTCGGGCGAAGTGATCCTGATGACGCTGCTTGGCGGCATCGGAACGCTGATCGGCCCTATCGTCGGCGCAGCCTTCGTAGTCGCTCTTCAGAACTATCTCGCAACCTCGGACTTCCCCGTGACAATCGTTACTGGTGTCATCTTCATGGCCTGCGTTCTGCTCTTCCGTAGAGGCATCGTAGGCGAGTTCTATGCATCGCGGCTTGGAAAGAAATTGTTCGGATAACCGGCACTCCCGGAGCCGCATACTCATAAGATAGCGGCTCCACCTTTTTACTGGATATGAAATCATGACCGACACCTACGATTACATCGTGGTTGGCGCGGGCACGGCTGGCTGCGCCCTTGCGAACCGCCTTTCCGCAGATAAGAACCGTTCCGTGCTGCTGCTTGAAGCAGGTGGTAAAGACAATTATGCGTGGATTCATATCCCGGTCGGCTATCTCTATTGCATCGGCAATCCGCGCACCGACTGGTGTTTCACCACAGAAGCGGAAGCGGGCCTGAATGGGCGCTCGCTCGGCTATCCACGCGGCAAAGTGCTTGGTGGCTGCTCCTCAATCAATGGAATGATCTATATGCGCGGACAGGCACGCGATTATGATCTGTGGCGACAGGCCGGTTGCGACGGCTGGGGCTGGGACGACGTTTTGCCCTTCTTCAAAAAATCGGAAGACAATTTCGCGGGCGCAGATGATCTGCATGGCGCAGGCGGCGAATGGCGCGTTGAAAATGCCCGCCTGCACTGGGATATTCTGGATGCTTTTCGTGATGCAGCCGTTGCTGCCGGAATTCCAGCAACCGACGATTTCAATCGCGGTGACAATGAAGGCGTATCCTATTTCAAGGTCAACCAGAAGCGCGGAATTCGCTGGAATACGGCCAAAGCCTTTCTGCGCCCAGCCCTTGATCGCCCCAACCTGCGCGTTGAAACCGGCGCCCATGTTCGCCGCATCGAGATCGAAGAGCTGCGGGCAACCGGCGTCACTTTCGATCAGAATGGGACAACCCGAACCGTCAAAGCAAAACGCGAGATTATTCTGGCAGCAGGTGCCGTCGGCTCGCCGCAGATATTGGAGCTTTCAGGCGTAGGGCGTGGCGATGTGCTGCAACAGGCAGGCGTTGCGCCTAAACTCGAACGCAGACAGTTGGGCGAAAACCTGCAGGATCATCTGCAACTGCGTTGCGCTTATAAAGTAACCGGCATTCCAACGCTCAATGAAAAGGCGAGCAAACTCTTCGGTAAAGCCATGATCGGCCTTGAATATTTCCTGCGTCGTTCAGGCCCCATGTCGATGGCACCCAGCCAGCTCGGTGTTTTCACTCGCTCGGACCCATCCTATGAAACAGCGAATCTGCAATATCATGTGCAGCCACTGAGCCTTGAGAAATTCGGTGAAGCCGTCCACCCCTTCCCGGCCTTTACCGCATCCGTCTGTAATCTGCGCCCCGACAGCCGTGGTTCGATCCACATCAAGTCCCCCGATCACCGGACCCAACCGGCCATCCAGCCGAACTATCTTTCCGCAGAAAGCGACCGCCGTGTTGCAGCCGATTCCATCCGCCTCACCCGTCATATCGTGGCGCAGGCGCCTTTGCAGAAATATCACCCGGAAGAATTCAAGCCCGGACCAATCTATGAAACGCAGGAGCAGCTGGAAAAAGCAGCGGGCGATATCGGCACCACGATTTTCCATCCGGTCGGCACCTGCCGAATGGGTGTAGATGCTGAAGCGATTGTCGATCCGCGTCTGCGACTTAACGGCATTCAGCGACTGCGCGTGGCCGATGCCTCGGTCATGCCAGGAATCACTTCCGGCAACACGAACTCACCCACGTTGATGATTGCCGAGAAGGCCGCCCAGATGATTATTTCGGATAATTATTAGAACCAGATTCCGGTCAGCCCCGTGAGCGGAAATGGCAATCCGCTCACGGGCCTGTGAACGCAATTTCACAATCGTTGAATCTCGTGAAGCTGAAATAATTTTCCTTGTTTATTGCCGTGCAAACGGGAATTATCGGCATCAAGGTGGGCAGGGGGAGAAAGATCATCTAACATGATCACTTTCCGGGACCGGCTCTCCAAAAAACTTTAGACAAGGAAAATAAGAATGTCGTCAGTCCTTTCCCGCTATTCGCTGACCCGCCGCGCGGGTCTGAAAGCTGCCCTCTTCACCGCTGCAGCTCTCACAGTTGGTTTTGCGAGCGCGCCAAGCCACGCAGAAGACAAGACCATCAAGGTCGGCATCATGGGCGGCGAAGACGAAGACGTCTGGAAAGTCGTTGCCGAAGAAGGCAAGAAGCACGGCCTCAACATCGAGCGCGTGACCTTCAACGATTACAACCAGCCAAATGAAGCGCTGGAACGCAAGGAAATCGACGCGAACGCTTTCCAGCACAAGCCTTACCTTGACGAACAGATCAAGCAGCACGGCTACAAGATTGGCGTTGCAGGTTACACCGCTGTCTGGCCAATCGGCATCTATTCGCGCAAGATCAAGAGCCTTGATGAACTGAAAGAAGGCGCAGTTGTCGGTGTGCCGAACGACCCATCGAATGAAGGTCGTGCGCTCCGCGTTCTCGAAGCAAGCGGCCTCATCAAGCTGAAGCCGGAAGCAGGCATCCTCGCAACGCCAATCGATGTGATTGAAAATCCAAAGAAGATCGAAATCAAGGAACTCGACGCCGGTGTCGTCGGTCGCTCGATTGATGATCTCGATGTCGCAATCGTGAACAACGACTGGGCAGCTAAAGCTGGCCTGAAGAAGGAAGAAGCGATCGGTTGGGAATCCAAGGAAAACAACCCATACAACAACTTCATCGCGGTCCGCACCGAAGATGAAAATGCTGAATGGGTAAAGAACCTTGTTGCCTCCTTCCAGAACGACGCCGTCAAGGCCGAGCTGGACCGCGTTTACAAGGGCACAGGCATTCCGGCCTGGAACTAATTGCTATGAGTGACTGAAAGACCGCGCCGGAAAAAGCTTTTCCGGCGCGGCTTTTATTGACGTAAGCGAAAAAATTGCCCAAAAGCATCGGCGGTGAGCATTAGCTCCATGGCTTAGCCAGGCCTCATCTTTCCTTGAAGCCTTATCCGATTGCAGTTTGCCGCTGTTTTACAGCGGTGCATCTAACTATAGAAGAAACGACCGTGACCATTGAACAGCCACCTGCCGCATTAGCGCCCATCGTCGAAATGAAAGACGTGCGCCGAATGTTCGGCGAAACGGCTGCGATCAGCGGTGTCTCTCTTTCCGTCGCACGCGGCGAAATTCTCGGCATCATCGGTCGCAGCGGCGCGGGTAAATCCACGCTGATCCGTTGCGTCAATGGCCTTGAGAAGCCCGACAGCGGTTCAATCCTGATTGAAGGTCGTGAGATCACCGGCCTTGGTGAAGACGCGCTTCGCCCTGTGCGCCGCCGCATCGGCATGGTGTTTCAGCACTTCAATCTCATGTCGGCCAAAACCGTGGCGCAGAACGTAGCTTTACCGCTCAAGATTGCGGGTATGCCAAAAGCTCAGCGCATCAAGCGCGTGGCAGAACTGCTGGATCTCGTCGGTCTCTCCGACAAGGCAAAGCAATATCCGGCACAGCTTTCCGGTGGCCAGAAGCAGCGCGTCGGCATTGCGCGCGCACTTGCTGCCGAACCCGCTGTTCTGCTTTCTGACGAAGCCACCTCAGCGCTCGATCCGGAGACAACGCAGTCGATTCTGGCTCTGCTCAAAGATATCAACACCAAGCTTGGCCTGACCATCCTGCTCATTACCCATGAGATGGAAGTTATCCGCCGCATCGCCGACCGGGTGATCGTGCTGGATCACGGCGCAATCGCCGAAGTAGGTCCGGTCTGGAAAGTCTTCGCCAATCCGCAGTCGCCCATCACGCAAAGCATGTTGCAAGTGCTGGAGCCGGAACTGCCTGCCGTATGGCGCGAGCGCCTCAACAAGACCGGCGATCTTGCCATTCTCAAGGTCAAGCTTTCAGGAACCGCCGCCAAGGGCGCATTCTTCAGCGAAGCGACACTTGCGACCGGCATTGCGCTTCAACTGATCCATGGCGGTATGGATACCATTCAAGGCGAGCCGGTTGGAACCATGTTCATTGGCCTGCCCACGCAGGACAAGGCAAAACTAGACGCCGCACTCGCCTATATCAACACCCATGCAGACGCCACGGAGGTTCTCGGCTATGTCTCAGGCAATGCTTGATCTTCTCTGGCGCTCCTTCTGGGAGACCATGATCATGACCGGCTTTTCGAGCCTGATTTCGCTCGTCGTCGGTCTGCCGCTGGCACTCATCATGATTCTGACCGAACGTGGTGGCCTTGCGCAAAACCTGACAATCAACGCCATTCTCGGTGCCATCATCAATGGCTTCCGTTCAGTGCCTTTCATCATTTTGCTTGTGGCACTCATCCCGGTAACGCGCTTTGTTGTCGGCACATCAATCGGCACATGGGCATCCATCGTGCCATTGTCGATTGCCGCGATTCCTTATTATGCGCGCATCGCAGAAGTCTCGCTGCGCGAAGTGGATAACGGCCTCGTGGAAGCTGCCCGTTCGATGGGCGCAAACCGCTGGACAATCGTGCGTGAAGTGCTGGTGCCGGAAGCACTTCCGGGCATTATCGCAGGCTTCACCGTGACCATCATCACACTCATTGGCGCGTCTGCAATGGCCGGTGCCATCGGTGCAGGCGGTCTTGGCGATCTGGCTATCCGCTATGGATATCAGCGCTTTGAAACGCAGATCATGATTGCTGTGGTGATTATTCTGATCATCATGGTGTGCGGAATTCAGCTGATCGGCGATTATCTCGTCAATCGCCTCGACAAGCGCAACCTGCGTTCACGCAGCTAAACTACAGACTGAGGGTGTTTATCGCACCCTCCGTCTAAAACCTGCTTCCAGCGTATTGCCATCAGGGTCGAAGACGAGAGCCGCATAATAGCCCATCTCTTCCGGCCCCTGATAGGCCGGTGAGCCGCTCTCCCTGCCGCCACCCTGAACTGCTGCCCGGAAAAAAGCCTCCACATCTTCACGGCTGCTCGCATTGAACATCAGATGAAGATGGTTGCCCGGCTTGCCTTCAGCCACGCCTGCGTCCGCTTTCTGCCCTTTGTGTATCCATAGAAAGGGCACAGGTGCCCTCTCGCCGCCACTCACAAAGAAACCGCTATCCGAATGTGGAATAACAGCGAGCCCAAGTTTAGGCATGCAGCTTTCATAGAAAGAAAGGCTGCGGCGGAGGTCTTTGCTTTGAAAGCCGATGTGATCGAAGAGCGACATAGCAATGATTATATGTCGGCTTTTAATAAAGAAAAGCGGCGCCCCCTATTTTGGAGAGCGCCGCTGTAATTATTCTCGTAAAAGATGGATTAGTGTCTGTGGGGCGTTTTCGAATTTGACGTTTGAAACAGCATTAATGTCAGCCGGGATTCAAACGTCAAATCCAATCCACTAGCCGCGTGTGCGTGCCAGTCCGGCCTTGGCAGGCTGATAGTTTGCATCAAGCTGAATAGCGCGCGAATAAGAATTCGCAGCCTTGGCCTTGTCGCCGCGCTGTTCATAGACCAGCGCCTGATTGGACCAGCTTTCAGCAACATTGCCATCAAGGGTGATCGCCGTGTTGAAATCGTCAAATGCGTTGTCGTAATCGCCCAGCGCCACATAAGAAATGCCGCGACCATTATAAGGTTCAGGCGCTGTTGAATTAAGCGAAATCGCTTTCGAGAAATCCTCAATTGCCTGCTTGTGCTGGCCCTTGGCCTGATAGATCAGACCACGGTTGTGGTAAGCGCGGCCATCGGTCGTCTGCAACGAGATTGCCTGGTTAAAATCGCTAAGCGCCTGATCGAGACGTCCAGCCAGACGATAGACATTACCACGTCCGACATAAGCTGCATCATATTGCGGGTTGATCTGGATCGCGCGGCTGTAATCCTGTGCTGCCTTGCCGCTGTCGCCCATATAACGATAAATCAGCGCGCGGTTTGCATAGGCCTGATAGAAATTCGGGTTGAGCGCAATTGCCTGATCGAAATCACGCAGCGCTTCCTTATAACGGCGGGCCTTGCCATAAGCCGATCCGCGCACGTTGTAAGCTTCGGGATCGCGCGGGTTGCTCTGAATAACGCTGGTGAGCGAGCTGATGTTTTCGCTCGAACCCTGTGCACGATCAACCGTGCTCAATGCGCTATGTGTGCTAGAGCTTTGGCAACCAGCAACCGCAAGAGCCAGAACTGCCGTGACCGCCAATAGGCTGTTTCGTGCAAAATGAGAGCCTGTTGATTTTCCGGCCTTCTCAACAAAGTTCCCGGACGAATGCATCACCTTAAAGCGTGTTGGCAACGACAGCGTTCCTTTCTGCTTGATCGGAGCGAGGGACCTGAAACCCTGAACTTCCGTCAACTTTGTCCCCGGCTGATACAACAGCCACAATACTATATTTGTCTCTATAGCACAGCAAAAGGCCGCAGGAAAAACTGCGCCTTGAAATGCACCCGAAAAACGAAACCGGCTTTCGGATAAGATAGGCGTAAACTCAACTCTTGGAAGCCCGGATCTGATACTATCGGATCTTTGCTCCAGATGGATCAACGCCACAATAAAGGTCAGTATATGGCGGTCCGCTGACACTTCAAATCGGCATGTCTTATCTCGTGAAGCGAACGAGATCATGCTCTGACCTTCAGACATGCAAAAACCGGCGCGAGCCATAAGCTGCACCGGTAAGCAAAAGGCGCCACAAAGGCGGCGCCAATCTCAGGTCACTTAGCGAGCTGCGGTACGACCGCCGCCGATAAGACCTTCACGCTGTGCGCGCTTACGAGCCAGCTTGCGAGCGCGACGAACGGCTTCTGCCTTTTCGCGGGCGCGCTTTTCAGATGGCTTTTCATAATGGCCACGCATCTTCATTTCGCGGAAGATACCTTCGCGCTGCATCTTTTTCTTCAGAGCGCGGAGAGCCTGATCAACATTGTTATCGCGGACGAGTACCTGCACGTGTAATCCCGTATCGGTTAGAATTTCGGTTGAGCCTGAGGCTTTAAGGGCGTCTCTTAACGATGTTCAGTCGACAGAGTCAACTGTCTAAACGCCGAAAGGCTCCCAAGCTTCGCAACATAAACGCTGCAAATTGGGGCTGGCATTACCAGATGGCCCGGCTTTTGTCCACCTCAAGATAAGACTTTGCCCAGCCCTGGGTACAAATAATGGCTTCACGTCGAATTATAATGACCAAATCAGCCTTTATAGGCTAGAGAGCACGCGCTTTTCGCACAATTCAGCCTCATTGCTCCGTCATGAGCTACAGGCTGGTGAAATGTACCGCCCATCCCCATTCATTGATTCCTTCTGTCGAGATTTATGTCTTTCCACAAACGACTCGTTATTCAATTCACAGGCTATGAAGGCCTGCACCCGAAAGCCGTCCGCGTGCGTCATGCGCAAGCGTTGAAGGACTTCGACCGTTTGTGGCACGCAAAGACCAAATTACCTCCGATGAAAGACGAGTCGGATGACTGCGGCAGCCTGACAGCGACGACCAATGGCAATGGCTGGCAGACGGAAACCGAATTCTGTCAGTTTGGCACCGCAGACATCTTTGACGACTACGCAGCCCGCTCTACACCCATGCGTATGCTGACGGGCTTCCGCGCCTTCATGAACATTTTCTTCACAGGCACCCTGCTCCGCTATCTGCTGACCAGCTGGCGCTTCGTGATGTTCTTCATGTGGCCGTTTCTGCTATCCATCGTCATTATCGCAATCGCGGCCCTGATCGCTTCTGCGCCAATGCTTGCTGGTTTCCCATCCTGGAACCTTGTCTGGTCCCTGCCGCTTGCCGCAGTTATCGCGACATTGCTCGTGCGCTGGCCGGGCGACCGATTCTTCATGTCCTATCTGCTCGATGACTGGTCGGCTGCCTATGATCGTATCTATAGCCGCAACGACAAGCTCAAAGCACGTCGTCGCGCCTTTGCGGAAGCACTCAAAAAGAAGATTGAGGAAAGCAACGCCGACGAAGTGATTATCGTCGCCCATAGCCTTGGAACGGTTCCAGCCGTGGAAGCGCTGGCAGATGTTCAGCATGAGCGCCCCGACCTGCTCACAAAGCAACCTGTGTCTATGCTGGCCATTGGCTCGTGCCTTCTGATGATCGCTCTTCACCCAAAGGCACGCGACTTGCTTGAAGACGTGGGCGTGGTGATGAATGAAAGCCCTGTGCTCTGGTCGGAGTTTCAGGTTCTTACCGACATCATCCACTTCTACGGCTCAGATCCGGCGAAGGCGCTGAAGATAAAGGCCGAGAACCCGCCGCTCATCCATCGTATCCGCTTCAAGAACGTACACAGTGAAAACCGCTATAAGCGTTCAAAGGGCAATTTCTTCCTGATGCACCTGCTTTATATGCGCGGTGCCGAGAAGAAGAACTTTTACGACTTTGGCATGTTTCTGCATGGCCCGTTCTTCTTCCGTGAGCTAATGACAACCCACAAAGACAAAGCCGCCCCACTTGATGAAGAGGGACGGCTTCAAAACTCTTAAAGATCGGCACTTACGCCTCTGGTGGCTCCACCACGGCGATGGTAAGCCATGTCGCCGTGAGCGCTGGCTTGATGGTGTTCTCAACTTCCAGCGTCACTTCGTAATGATTGACCACCCGGCCCGATGGGCGAATATCGGCATCGGCAAGCTTGAAACGGGCGCGCACGCGTGCGCCTGTCTTGACCGGTGACATGAAGCGCACTTTATCGAAGCCGTAATTAATGCCCATGGTGGCACCCTGCAGCATCGGCAGCGCTTCAAAAGCCAGTGTTGAAAGCAGCGATAAAGTCAGAAACCCATGCGCAATCGTGCCGCCAAATGGCGTTTCCTTGGCTGCGCGCTCCGGATCAACATGGATGAACTGATGATCATCCGTTGCATCGGCAAACTGATTGATCATTTCCTGCGTGACTTCACGCCACTCGGAACATCCGATTTCCGTGCCGATCGCCTCGCGCAACTGGTCGAGCGTAATTGCGTCCTTCATTCCCTCAAACTTTCTGCTGAACTGATAACGCCTTCTTTAACCTATAAAAAAGGCCCGGCAAATCATAACCTCACGCGGCAACCAGTATTTCACGGGCGATATCATCCCAATGGCCGAAAACGTGGCTCGCACCCTTGGAAGACAAGCGTTCTGCATGACCTTCATAGGTATGACCACCACCCGTATAGCCAAAGGCCGTCATACCGGCTGCAATCGCGCCTTCAACGCCAAACGGCGAATCTTCGATCACCACGCAGCATGCCGGATCAACGCCCATTTTGTCGGCTGCAAAAAGGAAAAGATCAGGTGCGGGCTTGCCGCGCTTGACCATGCTCGATGAATAGACCGCATCACCGAAGTAATGGTTGATACCCGTCTTCTCCAAGCTAAATGCAATGCGCTCCGGCTGCGAGGAGGATGCAACGCAACGCTTGTGCGGCAGGATTTTCAGAAAATCGGCAATGCCGACTGCTGGCTGCAAATGTTCGGCAAACAGAACCTTCGTTTCAGGCCAGAACTGGCTCAAAGCTTCTTCTGGGAGACGATGGCCCGTCAGTCCGGCAATCATTTCAAGAATATCTGCCTGCTTCATGCCGATGCCTTTTGCAACCGTACCCTCCGGCAGCATCATGCCGTGATTGGCATAAACCTGCTCAAACGCGCGGCAGGAAAGCGGCTCGCTATCGACGAGAACACCGTCGCAATCGAAGATAACGAGGTCGAAGGGGGATGCGTTGCTCATAAAGGCTCCGATGGAATGCATATGGGGAATGCGTATTTTGTCGCGCCGATTTGAGATGCGCGCTTTTCACTGTTGATATAGAGACTGTTCGTCCATTGCGCATCTATAACAATATAAGCGTGACAAAATTATCGCGAAATAGATGGTTAGAGCATAAGTCCTGTCGGCGTGAAACGAGGATCGATAAGATTATGCTTCAAATAAAAACGGTTAGAGCGCCAATCTGGTTTTTTCAGATCGAAACGCACTAAGTAATTTGCGGAGACTCTCATGACGACGAATGTGGCACTGGTTGGGCTGGCGCGAGACTTGCAATTGCGCGCTGAAACCGGAAAACCAATCCGCATCGGTCTTATCGGTGCTGGTGAAATGGGCACGGATATTGTCACACAAGTCGCCCGTATGCCCGGCATTGAAGTGGGCGCCCTTTCTGCCCGCCGTCTGCCGAACACCTTCAAGGCTGTCCGCACTGCCTATGGCGACGATGACAATGCACGCGAAGCCAACAGCGAAAGCGCTATGACCAGTGCCATCGAAAGTGGAAAGATCGCAGTCACCGGCGATAATGATCTGATCCTCTCCAATCCGCTGATCGATGTCATCATCGATGCAACCGGCATTCCGGAAGTCGGCGCTGAAACCGGCATCAAGGCCATCGAGCATGGCAAGCATCTTGTAATGATGAATGTCGAAGCCGATGTCACCATCGGGCCTTACCTCAAGGCACAGGCCGACAAGCAGGGCGTCATTTATTCGCTGGGCGCAGGTGACGAGCCTTCCTCCTGCATGGAGTTGATCGAGTTCGTTTCAGCCCTTGGCTATGAAGTGGTCTCTGCTGGCAAGGGCAAGAACAACCCGCTCAATTTTGATGCCATCCCTGACGACTATCAGGAAGAAGCCGACCGCCGAAACATGAATGTCCGCCTGCTGGTCGAATTCATTGATGGCTCAAAAACCATGGTCGAGATGGCAGCCATTGCCAATGCAACTGGCCTTGTTCCTGATATTGCCGGGATGCATGGCCCCCGCGCCAGCATCGACCAGTTGAGCCAAACCCTTATCCCACAGGCGGATGGCGGCGTTCTCAGCAAAAGCGGCGTCGTTGATTATTCCATCGGCAAAGGCGTTTCGCCGGGCGTGTTCGTTGTGGCCAAGATGGACCACCCTCGCCTTAATGAGCGCCTTGAAGATCTGAAGATCGGCAAAGGCCCTTATTTCACCTTCCACCGCCCATACCACCTCACATCGCTGGAAGTGCCGCTGACAGTCGCGCGTGCCGTTCTGTATGGCAAATCCGATATGGTGCCGCTGCCAAAGCCGGTGGCGGAAGTCTGCGCGGTCGCAAAGAAAGACTTGCAGCCGGGTGATCATCTCGATGCCATCGGTCAATATTGCTATCGTTCATGGATCATGACGACACCGGAAGCACGCAGTGCCAAGGCCATTCCTTGCGGCTTGCTACAAAACGGCACCGTCACTGCACCAATCAAAAAGGGTGAACTCATCACCTATGCCAATGCAGCACCACAGCCCGGCTCCAAGATTGCCGAGCTGCGTGCATTGCAGGACAAGATGATCTACGGCTGATCTAACTTATTCGATTATAATAAAAGGGCGGCTCGAAGCCGCCCTTTTTGTTTCTTGCCAGAACACCCCGGCCTTATGAGATTCGGGGAAATGGCGTGCCGAAAATGGTGGGGTTCGAGCACCGGAGCGGAGTGTACTTAAAGTACATGAGCACCGGAAGCGCAGAACCACGCCATTTGCAGGCCGCCAGAACCCGAATATCGAAGGCCTAGTGATCCAAAGCCTTAACGATGCTTTCAACCATCTTCTTCGCGTCGGCAAAGAGCATCATGGTGTTGTCGCGGAAGAACAGCTCGTTTTCAACGCCAGCATAGCCTGAGCCCATGCCGCGCTTGATGAAGAGCACTGTACCGGCCTTGTCGACATCGAGGATCGGCATACCGAAAATCGGCGATTGCGGGTCGGTCTTCGCTGCCGGATTGGTCACGTCATTCGCGCCAATCACGAAGGCAACATCAGCCGTCGCAAATTCCGAATTGATGTCTTCAAGTTCAAACACTTCATCATAAGGCACGTTGGCTTCGGCCAGCAGCACGTTCATATGGCCAGGCATACGACCGGCAACAGGGTGGATTGCGTATTTCACTTCCACGCCTTCGGCTTTCAGCTTATCAGCCATTTCACGCAGCGCATGCTGTGCCTGTGCCACTGCCATACCGTAACCCGGCACGATGATGACCTTGGATGCGTTCTTCATGATGAAGGCTGCATCGTCAGCCGAACCCTGCTTGACCGGACGCTGTTCCACTTCGCCGCTGCCCGCAGCTGCCACGTCACCGCCGAAGCCACCAAGAATAACCGAAATGAACGAGCGGTTCATGCCTTTACACATGATGTAGGACAGGATCGCACCGGATGAACCGACCAGCGCACCGGTAATAATCAGCGCCAGATTGCCAAGCGTGAAACCAATGCCTGCCGCAGCCCAGCCCGAATAGGAGTTGAGCATGGAAACGACAACCGGCATATCTGCGCCACCAATCGGGATGATGATCAGCACACCGAATACCAGTGCCAGAATGACGATCAGCCAGAACACGAAATGGCTTTCGGTGTTGGTCAGAACGGCAATCAGAATCACGATTGCAGCAGCCAGCGCCGCATTGATGACATGACGCCCCGGCAGCATGATCGGCTTGCCCGACATGCGGCCATCAAGCTTCAGGAACGCAATGATCGAACCGGTGAAGGTGATTGCACCAATCGCAACACCCAGCGACATTTCGATCAGCGCCTGACCGTGGATCTGACCCACTTCGCCAATGCCGAAGGAATGCGGTGAGTAAAGGGCTGCGGCAGCAACGAGAACGGCTGCAAGACCAATCAGCGAGTGGAAGGCTGCCACGAGCTGCGGCATGGCCGTCATCGCAATTCGGCGTGCAATCACTGCACCAATACCGCCACCAATGGCGATACCGAGGATAATCAGCACCAGACCGCCAAAGCTTGGACGTGCCAGCAACAGCGTGGTGACGATGGAAATACCCATACCGATCATTCCATAGGTATTACCCTGACGGCTGGTGGTTGGGTGCGAAAGGCCGCGCAGTGCCAGAATGAACAGGACACCGGAGACCAGATAAAGGAAGGCTGCGAGATTAACGCTCATGATGGCTCAGCCCTCACTTTTCTTTTTTCTTGTACATGGCAAGCATACGCTGGGTAACCAGAAAGCCGCCAAAGATGTTTACGCTTGCAAGGATGAGCGCGATGAAGCCGAAGCCGGTTGCCCAGCCCGAAAGCGAAAGACCGACGGCAAGAAGTGCGCCGACCACGATCACCGATGAAATAGCGTTGGTAACAGCCATAAGCGGCGTATGCAGTGCAGGCGTCACCTGCCAGACGACGTAATAACCGACGAAAATCGACAGAACGAAAATCGCAAGGCGGAAGACAAACGGATCAACCACGCCACCGGATGCGGCATGGGCGGCGGCAGCTGCTGCATCACCTAAACCGCCTGCATTTTCCGCTGCCTGCCTGACGGCATCTGCCGCCTGATTGAGGCTCTCAAGAGCTTTTTCAAGTGCTGTATCGGACATTATGCCTCTCCTCCATCAGCGGAAGTTTTTGCAGCTTTTGCCGGTGCTTTTCGGGTTGTCTTGGCTACAGGCTTTGCCGTGGCAGACGCCGCTTCCTTTGCAGCCTCTGCCTTAACAGCAGGCGCTTTTGCCTTCGGTGCGGCTTTAGGTTTAGCGACCTTCTCAGCCACAACGGCTGGCGCTGCTTCGACTTCTGCTTCGGCCTTGGCAAACGCCGGATGCACGACTTTGCCCTCGTGGGTCAGAAGTGTTGCCTTTACCAGCTCTTCCTGCGGATCAAGCTTGAGAAGCTTTGCTTCCTTATCGACCAGCGTTTCGAGGAATGCATAAAGATTGCGCGCGTAAAGCTGCGAGGCAGTCGCCGCAATCCGGCCCGGCACATTGAGATGACCGACGATCTTCACACCGTTCACATCTGCAACCTGACCGGCAACTGCACCTTCGACATTGCCGCCGCGCTCAACTGCGAGATCAACCAGCACAGAACCCGGACGCATGGCTGCGACCATTTCCTTTGAAACAAGACGCGGGGCGGCACGACCCGGAATAAGCGCCGTGGTAATGACAATATCCTGCTTGGCAATATGGTCAGCAACAAGTGCCGCCTGCTTCGCCTGATATTCCTTCGACATTTCCTTGGCATAACCGCCAGAGGTTTCCGCCGCCTTGAATTCCTCATCCTCGACCGCGATGAACTTCGCGCCAAGCGAAGCGACCTGCTCCTTAGCAGCCGGGCGAACGTCGGTTGCAGTCACAACCGCACCCAGACGACGTGCAGTCGCAATCGCCTGAAGTCCGGCAACACCTGCACCCATGACGAAGACGCGGGCTGCAGGCACCGTGCCAGCAGCCGTCATCATCATTGGCATAGCACGGTCATAGACGTCGGCTGCATCAATGACGGCCTGATAACCGGCGAGATTGGCCTGCGACGAGAGAACATCCATCACCTGCGCGCGCGTTATACGCGGCATAAATTCCATCGTGAAAGCGGAAATACCGGCCTTCGCAAGAGCTGCAACCGCTGCTTCCTGACCGTAGGGATCAAGCATCGCGAAAAGTGCTGCACCCGGTTTATACCCTTTGAGTTCCGCATCGTTCGGACGGCGCACTTTCAGGATAACATCTGCCGCTTTGGCGTCAGCCGTAGTGCCTATGCGCGCGCCAGCGCCTGAAAACTCGGTATCGATGATACGCGATTTTTCGCCTGCGCCTTTTTCCACCACGACATCAAAACCAAGCGCGATGAATTTCTTCACCGTCTCGGCAGATGCCGCAACGCGGGTCTCGTTGGGATCACTCTCTTTCGGAATGAATATAGTCTGGGCCAACTGGTTTCCCTTTCGTGGCTTAATCCGACCTCGCAGCCGGGCACAATCCGGGCTTCCGGGAAGAAGCCCCCTTAAAATGATGAAACAGACGACATGCATAAAGCCCCGGCAAGGTGCGAGCTGCACCCATACCAAGGCATTCGATCAAATCATGCGGATTATTGCTGGTTTAGATCCTTAGAGGAGGAACCAGGCAGCGGCGCAGATCAGAACAAACAGAACGGTCGCGGAGAAAAAACCACCCGCGAAAAAGCCGAACGCCATGGCAACCAGGAGGGCAACAACTGCCACTGTGCCCCATTTAAACACACCCATGAAACCAGCATAAGTTTTATCATGCTCTGGATAATCCATCGGCGCGCCGAGTTCAGCCGGAGCTGTAGTGTGATGTTCTGCCATTTTGTAGTTCCACCCATTCAGATATTTTGACTATTCTTAGTCAGACTATCTGTGATCTTTAACGCGCATGCAACCTCAACCGGACCTTGCCTCAGGCTTTGGTCCCCGGCTGTTTGTCGCAGCGCCCCTCCACTCAGTCTGTGACCGCATATGCGGCTACGGCAGCTAACTAACCAGAATTTTCAGAAATTTCTATACTAAAATATTTAGAGCAACTTTCAAAAAGATTTAAATTATCAAAAGTAAGGATCATGCGTATAAATCGCATAGACTCCACAAAAGATTTTATATGCCAAGGCCGGTATATTTCGCTGTTGGCAGGATCGTCAGCGGACCAACACCATTGCTCAGATTGCCGAACATTGCACGCCGCTCATGCGGCTGTGACTTGAAGAACGGGAAGCGGACAGCAACCGCGTCGCGAATATTGCGAATGGGTGCAGCGCCCAGTCCGACCTTGATGCCATAGCCCAGATGCTCACGCGCTTCGGCCATGACAGTGGTGCCGAAAATACGTTTGTAAAATGCCATATGCTCTGGCTTCACCGATGCAAGACATTGATCCGCTTCAAAAAATTCCGAAGCCATCGCAGCAATGCGCAAGGTGACATAGGGAATAGCAGGATATTCGCTCAGCAGATCCGGGTCCGCTGCAAAGCGTGTAGGGTCAACAAAAGCCATGCCGCTGTTGAGCAGAGGATCAAGAATATCGGGAAAGAGCGCATAACTCGTGCCACGACGATGGTCAGGCGTGATGTAATGAATACGCAATGTACTCACTAATTGCCCGTCAATATGAATGCCGAAGACAAACGCATGACTGTCACGATCAATGTCATCAACAATCGATGGCACTTCCGCTTCATGCATCACGTTCGCACTTCGGTAAGACCGGTAACGCAGGCGTCCAATCTCTTCGAGATCTTCCGCGTGTACGATGCGTCGATATTCCACCCGATCCAGAAACTGCAATAGCTGCCGCGCGAAATTGGATAGCGGTGGTTGCCCACCAGAGACAGCTTCATTCGTCATTCAAATAGCATCCGCACCCCGTCAAATCAGTGCGCAGAATAAGGTGCTTTATAAGCGTGTAAAGGTGTAACTTTGAGTTTTTGTCACTTGCCAGTGACAGAAACTCTCATTCACCCTGGATCGCCCGACACGCAGCCGCCAATGCACCTTAATGAGAATTGGAATGGCCGCTGAAACGGCCACTCCCTCTTTGTGCCGATCACTGAATAGAGTTAGCCAGAGACTGGAACATCTCGATTGTTTCAGCTTTCACCTGCTGACCATCAATATTGTAATTGGCGTAGGCCGATGTTTTGACGATTACCACGCGTTTGGCCGGATTGACGTAAATAAACTGGCCGTAAATACCGACAGCAGCGAAATCACCTTGGGGCTCAACCGGAATCCACCATTGATAACCATAGCCAAACGGTATCTTGCCTGACGCATCTTTGCGTCCGGGCATCAAATACGGCTCGTCTGGCGTTACAGAATCGTGAACCCATTGCGCCGGCACGAGCTGCTCGCCAAGATAGTTCCGGCCTTCATTCATATAGAGCAATCCAAAGCGGGCATAATCACGCAACACAGCATTAAGGCCACCCGCAGCGACAACTTCACCCTTCTGATCAGCAAGCCAATACGAATCAGCCTCTACGCCAAGTTTCGACCAGAGCTTGTCCTCAAAATAGTTTTGGATTGGCACACCAGTCGCACCTTCCAGCACCAAGGCGAGAACTTGCGTATCTGCTGAGACATAGCGATTGACTGTGCCTGGCTTGATTTCGTTCTTCAGATGCGCGGTGAAATCGATGACCGACCCCGTAACCATTTGCACAATGTAGCGCACGATATCCGAATTGAGATCGCCGTAATTTTCGTTGAAACCAATGCCCGACGACATCTGCAGAACGTTTTTAACAGTCACGCCCTTATAGCCACCCTCCGCGAGTACCGGCGCATAATGATCGACTGTCTCATCGAGTTTGATCTGACCATCACGCACCGCATTGCCGATCAGAAACGAAACGAACGATTTCGATACAGACATCGCGATGGACTGCGTTTTCTCGGTGTTACCGCGTGCATATTCTTCATGCACGATCTCACCATCCTTCAGAACAATGAAACCTGTTGTTTCCGTCCGTTTGAGAAAATCGGCAAGATTGTCTGTCTCGCCTTTATATGAATAGGTTTCAGGCAATGGCCGCTCGGCCTTCGGCAGCGGACTGACATCACCCGCGCGCGCAACCCGGATCGACGGATAGATCTTATAGAGGGTGCGGAAATTTTCATCGATCACATCAGGCTTGAAAACCTGAGAATACTGATAAACCGCCCAATATTCGTGTAATTTCTTCCTAAAAATCGCAGCACTGACAGCCGCGATAATAATGATTAATATTATTAAATATAAGAAAAAACGGAAATGCCGTTTCATTTCCCATCCTTGCTATTTTACTTATAAAGTAATAACTGAATTACTTATGCCGCTCAAAGACATGGCACTATCTTCACCTTTATTACAAGGAGGAAAATAGCTAAATTTTGCTATGATAAAATAGGGGAATTATCGGTACTGATATGGTTTCACAGAATTGAAACCGCCAGACTTATCCAAAACTCCATCAGTATGCCTCATGGAGTTTTGGATAAGCCCGAGTGGCGATTGAACTTTTTCAAGGCGTGGATAGCGTCAGCATCTTCGCGCCTTGGTATTACTGCGCAAATGTGCGTCCACCGTCGTGCGGCACGACAGCTTTGGCCGATGAAGTCCGGATTTCTGTTGCCGGAACAGGCTTACCCAACAGATAGCCCTGCACGAGGTCAGCGCCCGCCGCCACGCGAACTAACGCCAGCTGCTCTTCTGTCTCGACACCTTCAACAGTGACGGCAAGGCCTAACTCGTGCGACAGCTGGGTAACACCACGCAGCAGCATCAGAGAACGTCGGTCATTGGTGATATCCTGGACAAAGGAACGATCGACTTTGACCTTGGTCAGCGGCAAGCTGTTGAGATAGCTCAAGCTGGAATAGCCCGTACCAAAATCGTCCAGTGCAATGTTGATCCCGGCATTCTTCAGTCGCTGCAAGACCAACGAGGTCTGATTGCGATCAGCGATGATCGCACTTTCGGTCACTTCCACCTCAAGCTGCCTCGCCGGAAGGCCGGATTTCTGTAAGGCATTGGCGATATCGCGAGTAATATCGCTGTTTTTCAAATCAATCGCTGACAGATTGACCGAAACACCAATCCGATCCCCCCATGTCATGCAATCGCGGCAGGCCTGCTCAAGCATGAAACGGGTGATTTGCGAGATAATGCCGATTTCTTCGGCCAATGGAATAAATTCTGCTGGAGGAACATGCCCCAGCTCTGAATGTTCCCAACGCGCCAGCGCCTCATAGGCCACGATACGCAGCGACTGTGCGCTGACGATAGGCTGATAGACGACTTTGATTTCCTGATTTTCAATAGCCAGACGCAAGTCTGCCTTCAGCTTCTGGCGACCGCGATATTTGGTATCCATGGCGTTCACAAACAGCGCCCATTGTTTGCCTTCCTCGCTCTTGGCTTCATAGAGCGCCAGATCGGCATTCATGTGCATATTGCCGACATCGCATTTATCAATAGTCTCGGTCGCAACGCCCGCGCTGATCTCGATATGAACCTGATCGCCATTGAGATCGTAAACACCGCTTGCGACAGAGATAACGTGATCCATGATCGCCGCCACTTCTTCATCGCCATGAAGATTGAAGACGAAAACCACGAATTCATCGCCGCCAAAGCGCGATGCTACAAAGCGCTGCGGATCGAGCGAATTCAGCCTATCTGCAAAAAGCCGCAGAAACACGTCGCCCACATGATGCCCAAGCGTATCATTGACGTGCTTGAAGTGATTGATATCGATGACGATCAGTGCAGCAAGCGTATTTGGCTCCTGATGTATCCGGAGCGAGCGCACCATCGTTTCAAAGTAGTTACGGTTTGGCAGCCCGGTCAGACCATCAAAACGCGCCATATGCTGAATGCGCGCTTCTGATTCAACGCGTTGCGTGACGTCTTCAAACATCAAAACGACACCCGCATTGGATGTCTGATTACCGATACATTCGATATAGCGGTTATCTGCCAATTGCAGGATATCACGCGCTTTGCGGCCCGAGAGCAAATCCTGCATCCGTGTGCGGATGTTGTGCAGGTCATTATGCGGAAACAGGCCCTGTTTGGCGCAATAGCGCAGCAAGACTTCCAGCCTGCGCCCACGCAGTTTGGTATGTTCAGCAATCTTGAGCAGCGATTTCGTCTTGTGATTGATGACCGCAATGCGGTGCTGTGCGTCGAACATCAACAGGCCTTGCGGCATGTTGTTGAGCGCCGCATCAAACCGGCTGGCAACAATAGACAGGCGGCGTTTTCCCATCACAGCTGCGAAAAGAAATTCGCGAAGCCCGTTAGCCATCTGAATATTGGACAAGAAGTATGGGATCAGCAGGAGACCAATCACAACGTGAAAGGGAGTCCCCGCAAGGATAAGCCCCGCAAGCACCGGGATCAGAGTGCAGGCCGACATCAGAACCACGGCTTTTGCCGAGGCATAATTGCGGCCAACGATCGATACGACCGAAGCCAGAAGGATGGTCAGGCTGGCCAGTTCTGCAAAAGAGTCGCGCAGAACATAGCTTGAAAAGAAGCAGAGCATCCCAAGCGTTGCGCAAACCAGCGAAGCGCCAACGAGATAGCGTGCTTCCCACTTATCGAGATCCGCATGAGACAGGGTACCGAGCTTTGCCTCATCGAATTTATGCATGTCATAGAGGCGACCGAATGCGACAACTGTAAAAAAACCGGCAAATCCGAGAAAGCGCCAGTCTGCTGTTTTTACATAAATGACCACACACGCCACGACATGGGCGAGCAAACCAAACCATAATGTTGTGCGATTGCCGTAAAGCGCACGCAAAAAAGAGAGCCGCACATCGGCAGGTATCTCAGGTTGAAGGCTACGCCACATCTCGTTGATTGTACCCCTTTCATAGGGGGTAATATGCCACTAATCACTTAAAAATACCTTTCGCAAAACTAAACCACAAGCTGTTATTGCAACTACCATAAGATGTAATCAGTTTATTATTAAGCAAACACCGAACAGCACAACCAGAAGTAAATAATGCAACCCTAAGATCTCAGATAGAGACATTTAATTTATTTATTGCTCACTGAAAAAGCCCGTCACACAGAGCAGTTTGCAGTTAAGAAAAGCCAGTAATTCCCCAAACTAGCGTCTGACAACTGCGCACAGCTCCATAAAAGCCGCCTTATCTAGTGAAAATCGCAGGATGTGCGCGTAAAACCGACGAAGTTGCGAAGTTGGACGAATAGAAACCAGAATAGTTGCAACTTAGCCTAGATGTGATGGCCACCGTCAATGGTAATCACCGATCCAGTCATGTAACGGCTTGCATCAGAAGCAAGCATTAGCACCACACCGTCAAGATCCTCCATTTCGCCAAGCCGTCGCATGGGGTTGCGGCCTTTAAAATATCCGCCAGCAGGACCCGATAGCTGCCGTTCATTGATTCGCGTTGGAAACCATCCCGGCGCAATCGCATTGACGCGAATATCATGCGACGCCCATTCAAGCGCCAGCGCGCGAGTCATCTGCGTTACGCAGGCTTTGGACATCGCATAGGCAGCAGTCCCCTTCTGAGGACGCTCCGCAAGAATACTCGTTGTATTCACGATGGCGCCGGCCTGCTTTCGGTCGATCATCCGTCGCGCCATTTCCTGTGCAGTGAAGAACGATCCGGCCACGTTCACGTCAAAGATGTGCTCCAGCATATCCCGCGTCGTATCCAGCGCTCTCGCGACATGGGCGACACCTGCATTATTGAAAAGCACATTGATAGGGCCAAGACGCTGTTCCGCCTCATCGAACGCGGTCTTTACCTCGTCTGGGTTGGTGATATCCGCCATGATTTCCAGCACTTCACCACCAGAAGGGCAGAATTTCTCACCATCCCGACTGCGTGAAATTGAAACAACTTTTGCCCCATGGCGCGCAAGCACGCGCACCATGTGCAACCCCAACCCCGAAGAACCTCCGGTCACGGCAATCACCTTGCCTGCGACAGAGAAAACCTGTTCGTCAGCCATTCATCCCCCCGACTGCCAAATATCTTTCTATATCTAGTGCAACATCAATTTTATGTGAACCCGAAAACCCTCTAAAATCTCGCCAGATCAATAGAGTACACAGAAGCTGGCAATAGAGCATAATCCGACTGGACTGAAACGCGCTCTAAGGTGTGGAAGCTGTGATCAGCTTCACGATTGCACGGCAAGACACAGCGCTTTACAAACGCTCCAACAACGCCCCTTCCGCTGGATCGAAATATTTCATGGCAAAAGTTTCTCGCCCTCTCATCGCCGTTCCCACAGACGTAAAGCCGTTTGAAAATTACGTCTGGCATTCTGCGCCCGAGCAATATCTTGCTGCAGCGATTGACGTTGCAGAAGTCACGCCCCTGCTGGTTCCCAGCTTTGGCGCGAAGATGGATCTCGATAGCATTCTCGATAGCGTGGACGGCCTGCTGGTCACTGGATCAAAATCCAACGTCAATCCGGAGCTTTACGGCGTCGAACCGAGTGCGGCCTTTGAGCCTTACGACAACGCCCGAGATGCAACATCGCTGCCGCTCATCCGTGCAGCAATCGACAAGGGCGTCCCCGTGCTGGCGATTTGCCGCGGCATTCAGGAACTGAATGTGGCGCTGGGCGGCACGTTGGCCACCGAAATTCAGGAGCTGGAAGGTCGTATGGACCATCGTGCGCCGGAATCAGACAGCCAGGCCGAGCGCTTTGCCATTCAGCACCCGATCAAGATCGCGCCAAACTCCTGTCTTGCAGAGATACTGAAAACCGACGACGTGAAGGTCAATTCGGTCCATCGTCAGGCAATCGACAAGCTGGCACCGGTTCTGGCGGTTGAAGCCACAGCGGACGATGGCACGATTGAAGCCGTCTCAGTCAAGAATGCAAAGGGTTTTGTCGTCGGCGTTCAGTGGCACCCGGAATACTGGGTGCAATCCGATGCGCCTTCGCGCAAGATTTTCGAAGCCTTTGGCGAGGCAGTGCGCCAACATAAGGCGCAGCGCACAGCCTGAAATGGCAGCACATCGCGAAAAGCGTGAAACGATTTCGCGATGCGTGTAGAAAGAATATTTAGCGCCAGCATCAGTGAGTGAGGCTGGCGCTTTTATCTTACTTTTTCTTGACGTGACTGGTTTCCGGCACCGGCGTAATCGCCTCGCCCTTGTCGAACCACGAGATCAGATTGTCGATCACAAGATTAGCCATATCGCGGCGGGTCTTTTCAGAAGCCGAACCGATATGCGGCAACAATACCGTATTCGGGGCATCAAGAAGCGCCTGCGGCACATTCGGTTCATTGGCAAACACATCAAGACCGGCAGCAGCAATCGTTCCGTCGGTCAGCGCCTGAGCAAGCGCATCTTCATCAACAACCGAACCACGGCCAATATTGATCAGCACACCTTCCGGTCCCAGCGCTTTCAGCACATCTGCATTGATAGCCTTTGCAGTCTCCGCACCGCCGGGGGCAACCAGAATGAGCGTATCCACCGCCTTCGCAAGCTCAAGCAGGCTCGGGTAATAAGTATAGCTCACATCATCTGCCTTACGGCGATTGTGATAGGACACAGGAAGGCCAAAAGCTTCGACACGATGCGCAATCGCCTTGCCAATGCGACCGAGGCCAAAAATACCGACAGAGCGGCCGCGCAGTGACAATTTGGAGAGCGGATAGCGCCCTTCCTTTGGCCAGCGACCAGCGCGCAGAAACTCCTGCGATTTGGACAATTCGCGCACGGTATCAATCAGAAGGCCAAGCGCAGTATCTGCAACTTCTTCCGTCAGAACGTCCGGCGTATTGGTGACCATGACGTCATTGGCACCGGCATGTTTCGCATCAACAGCATCATAACCAACCCCGAAATTACCGATAATTTCAAGATTAGGCAGCGCATCAATCAGCTTTGCATCGACCGTCGACATGCTGGCAGCGCCTTTGACATCACCAGCCCAGGCTGCCTCAACCAGCGCCGCATCGCCTTTGGGAATCCGCTTGATATTGAACTCGCCTGAAAGCCGTTGCACGGCATAATCGTTGAAATTACCGAGCACCAGAATGGTCGCTTCACGTTGAGTCATGGCAGCTTCCTCATGTTCAAGCAGAATCCATCGGGCCAGAGGACCTGGCCCGGCTAATAAGACAGATCAGGCCTATTTGGGCTTGGAAGTCGATTGCCGGATATGCAACTCCGGTTTAATCAGTTCCTGATCATGCGAAACTTCAATGCCATTCAGCTGGTCGAGCAGCGCGCGCGCCGCACGGCGACCGACTTCGCGCTGGCCGTTCCACACAGTGGTCAGCGCCGGTGTCGCGATGGCCGCTTCTTCCAGATCGTCATATCCGGTGACGGAAATGTCTTCACCCGGAACAAGCCCTGCACGCGCGATACCGTTCATCAAACCGATAGCAGTCAGATCGTTCCAGCAAACGGCTGCGGTCGGCTTGTCTTTGAGCGCAAGAAACTGTGGCGCAACTTCAAAGCCGCCCTGCTTGGTACGCGGCCCCGAAATGCGCCATTCAGGCTTCACTTCAAGTCCGGCCTTATGCATGGCCTGCAAATAGCCCTGATAACGGTCACGGCCTGTCGAAGTCTGATCCGTACCACCGATCATGGCGATGCGGGTGTGCCCAAGCGAAATCAGATGATTGGTGGCAAGGCCGATACCATAGGCATCATCCCCCCGGAAAACCGGTGCATGGACACCTTCAACATCACGCGCGATCAGAACGACCGGCAGGCCGTTATCTTCCGCAAGCTGGATATCTTCCGGCGGTGTGCCGATGGCCGGCGACATGATGACGCCATCCGCGCCGAGCTGCAGCAACGTATCCATGAAGGTGCGCTGCTTTTCCAGCTGGTCATAATGGTTGGACAGAATGAAGGTCTGTCGCGAACGGTCCAGCTCCGTTTCAATCGACCGCAAAATTTCGGCGAAGAACGGGTTCATGATGTCATGTACGACAACACCCACGATCCCGGAACGGGACGTGCGCAGGCTGGCAGCGCGACGGTTATAGATGTAACCGATGGCGCGGGCATGTTCCTTGATCTTTTCGCGTGTCTGATCGGCGACAAGAGGACTGTCGCGCAATGCCAGCGAAACGGTGGCCGTCGAAACACCAAGCGCATCTGCGATGGTCGAAAGCTTGATTTTCTGAGCCAAGTCGCCTCCCCGAAAAGGTCATTGCCACAGTCGAAACAGGAAGGCGCCGGCAAGACAATAAAGAGGAGCGGCCATCCCATCTTGTAGATGGTTATGCCATTGCAATCATTGAATTGGAAGTTTTTTCAACGTTCCTTGATGGCCATCTACCTATTCAACATCATCGTCATCAACAACTTCCTTGTCCAACTCGTCGGTCAAACGCGCCGCGCCACGCGCAGCAAGGTTGCTTTCCATGCGCCCAAGCATCTTCAGGAAGGTTTTACGCTCCTTCTTGTCGAGGCCTTTCAGCATATCTTTTTCGGTTTTCTTGATCGACTTTTCGATGATGCGGATCGCTTCAATGCCCTGCGGCGTGAGATAGACATGCGACTGGCGCTGATCTGTCTCAGATGCCCGCTTGACCACGAAGCCCTGGCTCTGCAGCCGGGTAATGGTCTTGGTGATTGTCGGTGGACGCACGCCGAGGCGCTGAGCCAGAACGCCCGGAGGCAAGCCATCTTCAGCTGCAAGTTGCAGCATCACTGCATCCTGACCGGCATAAAGCCCAAGCTCCAGAAGACGTGTAGCCAGTACGGTTCGTGTAAGACGCGCTACCGACTGCATCCGGTAAAGCATCACTGCCTTGTTGGCCTTACTCATCGCCACCTCGCCCTTGGTCATCCGACTAATAAAGTTCAATCTACAGTAAAATATTGTCCGACTTATGAAGCTTCAAGAACAAGCAATGACTTAAGGTTAACTTTGTACCCAAAGCATGTTCTTAGGCACGAAAGAATGAATTTCGCGGCTAACATTGCACGAGTTTATGAGCGGCGAAACCCAAATGTCGGAATCAGACAACTGATTGCTGTTTTATTCGATCACCATTAGGTTCAAACTGTTCGTTTAAAAATATTCAGCACGGAGGAAAATATGAATAACCTGCGCGACCAGAACAGCGACATGATCGTCGTCCTGCCACTTGGCGCCCACGAGCAGCATGGTCCTCATCTGCCATTTGAAACAGATACGATTATCGCCGAAGGCATTGTCGCGCGCATCAATGACGCACTGCCTGCCGATCTCAACGTCAATTTCCTGCCTGCCCAGCCGGTTGGCTATTCCATTGAACATATGGACGTCGAAGGCACCCAAAGCCTCGCCTTCTCGGAAGCCGTCAATCAATGGATCGGCATGGGTGAGAACCTTCATGCAGGCGGCATTCGCAAGCTGGTCATGCTCAATGCCCATGGCGGCAACTCACCGCTGATGACCATCGTTGCAACCGAGCTTCGCACCCGCCTTGATATGCTGGCTGTGGCCACAAGCTGGACCCGCTTCGGTATGCCGGAAGGGCTGATTACACCGGAAGACAAGTCGCTCGATATTCATGGCGGCTTTATCGAAACATCCGTGATGCTGGCGCTGCGCCCCGATCTCGTCGATATGACGAAGGCCGCAGACTTCTCCAATGCACAGTCCGACTTCGCAAAAAAATTCAAACATTTGCGCGCCTATGGCCCTCATGCCTTCGGCTGGAAGATGCAGGATCTGAATACGGAAGGTGTCGCAGGCAATGCGGCAGCTGCAACCGCTGAGGCAGGCGAAAAAATCCTCGCGCACGCTGTTGCAGGCTTTATTGAGCTGCTCCACGATGTGGATCAGTTTGATCTCGCTCGCTTTTCGCCCAAACAACTCGTGGTCTGATTCCGAGCACCTAAATAGTCATCTCGTGGATGCTTTGAATTCGACGTTTGAAACAACGCTCGTGCGCGCGCCATATATCAAACGTCACATTCAATCCGCGAGCGAAAACGTGATTGGCCGCAAGCGAGAACGTGATCGGGACAGATGTAATAATATAGCATTGCATATAGCATTCGCGGGCACCTTCCCTTATATGAAATACCCGATCTGAAGCCCCGGTCGCGTGGATTTGCGCGCGCACCAAAAGGCAGCAACTTCAAGAGGCATGAACAATGAGCCAGGCTGAAGCCCACACTGAGGACAAGTCAAACACAGATGCTGGCACAAACGCTGGCCGTATTCCCGTTACCGTTCTGACCGGATATCTGGGCTCGGGTAAAACGACGCTTCTCAACCGCATCCTTACCGAAAACCACGGCAAGCGTTATGCGGTCATCGTCAACGAATTCGGCGAGATCGGTATCGACAACGATCTGATCGTCGAGTCTGACGAAGAAATCTACGAAATGAACAATGGCTGCATCTGCTGCACCGTGCGCGGAGATTTGATTCGCGTGGTGGAAGGCCTGATGCGCCGTCCGGGCCGCTTCGACGCCATTATCGTTGAAACCACCGGCCTTGCTGATCCGGTTCCTGTCGCGCAGACCTTCTTCATGGATGACGATGTCCGCGCCAAGACCGGCCTTGATGCCGTTGTCGCTCTGGTTGACGCAAAGCACCTTCCGCTGCGCCTCAAGGACAGCCGCGAAGCAGAAGACCAGATTGCATTTGCCGATGTGGTTCTGATTAACAAAACCGATCTGGTGACACCGGAAGAACTGGCCGCGATTGAAGCAACGGTTCGCGCCATCAATCCACACGCAATTGTTCACCGTACAGAACGCGCATCGATTCCGCTTGATCGCGTGCTTGATCGCGGTGCATTCGACCTGAAACGTGCGCTCGAAAACGATCCGCATTTCCTCGATCATGACCATCCGGACCACGTTTGCGGACCTGATTGTGATCACGATCATGGCCACGACCATCATCATCATGGGCACCACCATGATCATGAGCACACCTGCGGCCCAGACTGCAATCACGATCATGGGCATGCCCACGGACATGACCATCACCACCATCATGATCACGATCATCATCATGCATCGCCGATCCATGATGTGACGGTGACTTCGGTGTCGCTGCGTGCGGGTGAAATTGATCCGGCCAAATTTTTCCCCTGGATTCAGAACATCACCCAGACACAGGGTCCAAACATTCTGCGTCTCAAGGGGATCATCGCGTTCAAAGACGATCCGGACCGCTACGTGGTTCAGGGCGTTCATATGATCATCGAAGGTGATCACCAGCGCGCATGGAAGCCTGACGAAAAGCATGAAAGCCGTCTCGTCTTCATCGGACGTCAGCTCGATGCAGCTGAACTCAAAGCCGGTTTTGAAAACTGCCAATCCCAGTAAAATTGGCAAAGTAATCCTGCCAAAGTAAAATTGGACACTGATGCCTACAGTTGCCCCGCTCGACCTTGATGGTCATTGCCTCTACGCCCGTTTTATCAGCGGCGTTCCATTCTTTGCTCTGGCCGATGGTTCTATCCATCGGCTGGACAATGGCCACCAGACCAGCGCCGCTCATGACGGGCTTCTCAGCGCAACGCTAACCTTTGATGGAAAAGCGCTGGTAACGGGCGGTGAAGATGGCCGCGTTTGCCAGACTGCATCGGATGGTACAGTCACGGAACTCGCAAAAGTACCGCGCAAGTGGATGACCGCGGTTGCAAGTGGCCCCAACGGAACGGTCGGCTTTGCCTCTGGCCGCTCGGCATGGGTCCGCACATCCAACGGCAAGGTGCAGGAATTTGCACAGGAACGCAGCGTCGAAGGCATTGCGTTTGCGCCAAAGGGCCAGCGTCTGGCAATCGCGCGCTATAATGGCGCAACATTGATCTGGACTGGCACGGAAGCAAAGCCTGTCGAGCTTGAATGGAAAGGCGCGCATATCGGTGCCACCTTCTCGCCAGATGGCCGCTTCCTGATTACATCCATGCAGGAAAATGCGCTGCATGGCTGGCGTCTGGAAGACAGCAAGCACATGCGCATGACCGGCTATCCTGCCAAGGTCAAAGACTGGTCATGGAGCGTGAAAGCCAAGTGGCTTGCCACTTCAGGCGCACCGGCCGCTATTGTCTGGCCGTTTGCTGGCAAAGATGGCCCTATGGGTAAGGCACCGCTGGAGCTTGGTCTGCGCGGAGACAGCATGGTGACATCGGTTGCCTGCCACCCAATCGAAGACATTACCGCCATTGGCTATAATGACGGCATGATTCTTCTGGTGCGCTTCGAAGATCAAAAGGAAGTGCTGCTACGTCGTGGCGGCAAAGGCGCGATCACCAGCATGGGCTGGGATGGTCAGGGCACTCGTTTAGCCTTCGGGTCTGAAACGGGCGACTGTGGCGTTATTGATATGACGAGCTAAGTAGTTAGGGCAGTAGGGCATTATGTTTCGCTAATTTGAAAACATACTGCCCTATTCGCCTACTGCCTTATTGCCTTACTTTGCCTTCATCGTAACCGTCGGACCACCATCCGGGCCAAGCGACGCAACCCACTGACTGATTGCGGAAGCGTCCTTTTCACCAAGCATATGATCAGCCTCGATCATACGGGCATCGACCTTTGCACCGCCAGAGCGCAGCAGGGCAGAAAGAGCCGGTGCGAAAGGCGAATAAAGCTTGTCTTCCTGACCTGTAATCGTCAGAACGCGCGCCTTGCCCAGATTGGCAACCGGCACGTTGTCCAGAACAGGCATCGAGCGCATCAGCACCGCACGCTTCACCAGATCCGGATGCAGCATCATCGTTGCAGCGAGCAGATTTGCGCCATTGGAATAGCCAACGAAGGTTGCATGTGGGAGATCGAGATCCTTCTCATCAGCAAGACGCGAGAGGAAGGTCACGAATGCGTTGGCTTCAAGCTTCACGTCTTTCTGATCGAACTTGACCGGCGTGATGCGCTTGTACCAGCGCGTGCCGCCATCCTGCATGACGCGGCCACGAACACCAAGCAGCGTTGCACGCGGCCAGATCTTGGATGCCATCGGCACGAGGCTTGCTTCATTGCCGCCTGAACCATGCAACAGGACAATCAGTTCGTTGGAAGCGTTTTCAGGCTTATAGAAACGATAGATGAACTGCTTGCTGCGTGAAAAATTCTGTTCCGGCGTCGTCTCAGCATCCATTTTCTTTTCACGCATCGTTACGCCCTCTCCCAGCTTGGGAGCGACTGTTTCATCTTTCGTCGATGTAGCCATGCTGTTCAGGGCCATGCCCTGCGCCTTGCTCACAACCTTTATAGGCGTGGGCTGTCCTTCCGCCAGAGCGGAACCAGTCATTGCTGCAAACGCCATCATGATGGCGGCTGTAAACGTCTTCTTTACCATAAGCTCAACTTGCCACTGAGATGTTAATGAAGGTTTTAAAGCAGCTCCGCTCGGACCATCTTTTGTGTCCTCGCCGGCTCTGATTAGCATGTCCTTAACAACAGATATTTAGCGAGAATGTGACGAAAACACGGAAAATAACCGATTGTTACATTTGCGTGACACTTCACGAGCCCATCAACAACGCGTGAACCATAATCGAGTGGCAAAAAATTCATGTTTTTGACGCGTTTAGGGGGACAATGGGGTATCATTACAAAAATTGTACGAGGGAACGGATTTTTGACATGAGTAGCTTCAAGCAAGGCCGTTTTTCGTCTGCCCGCCTTAATTCAAGCGACGTGACGCCGAAAAATCTTTATTTGCGTCGCCGCGAATTTCTGATCGGCGCGGGCGCACTGGCCGCGACCGGCATTGCATCGGCGGGATTTGCCGATCCGCTCACGGCCAAAGCCTCGGCCTATAAAGTCGATGAAAAGCTGACGCCGAAAGAATCTGTCACGACCTATAACAACTTCTATGAGTTTGGCACGGACAAGAGCGACCCTTCTGCGAATTCCGGTGATTTCAAACCATTGCCATGGCGGCTGAAAGTCGACGGGTTGGTCAAGCAGCCCAAGGAATTCGACATTCAGGACCTGATGGCCAAGATGCCGCTTGAAGAACGCATCTACCGGATGCGCTGCGTTGAAGCCTGGTCAATGGTCATTCCATGGATCGGCTTTCCGCTGGCAAGCCTGCTGTCTCAGGTCGAACCACTTGGCTCGGCCAAATACATCGCCTTCACGGGCGTCGTGCGCCCTGAAGAGATGCCGGGTCAGAAAGGGCTGTTTCAGGTGCTCGACTGGCCTTATGTCGAGGGCTTGCGTCTGGACGAAGCCATGCACCCGCTGACCATCCTTTCCGTTGGCCTTTATGGTGAAACGCTTCCCAACGCCAATGGCGCGCCCGTCCGGCTCGTTGTGCCGTGGAAATATGGTTTCAAGGGTATCAAATCGATCACCAAAATCAGCTTCGTGGAAAAGCAGCCGCCGACATCGTGGCAGCAGCAGGCCGCCAATGAATATGGCTTTTATGCCAATGTGAACCCGGACGTCGATCATCCCCGCTGGTCACAGGCAACCGAGCGGCGTATCGGCGAAGGCAGCTTCTTTGGCTCCAGCCGTCGTCCTACCTTGCCGTTCAATGGCTATGCCGAAGAAGTCGCATCGCTTTATGCAGGCATGGACCTGGGGGCAAATTACTGACATGGCCGTCGCAGCCACGATCCAAGCCAAAAAGCCCAACCGTCAGGCCCGGTTCAAACCAGGCTGGTGGAAGGTATGGGCGCTTTATGCGGTCGGCTTCATTCCCGCCCTATGGGCGTTTTATCTCGGCGCAACCGACCAGCTCGGCGCAGACCCTGTTAAAAGCTTTGAGCATATGCTCGGCCTCTGGGCACTGCGCCTTCTCATTCTGACCCTGCTGGTGACACCCATCCGTGACCTGACGGGCATCAGCCTGCTGCGCTATCGCCGCGCACTTGGCCTGCTCGCCTTCTATTATGTGCTGATGCATTTCGCGGTCTATATGGTGCTGGATCAGGCGCTCAATCTGTCTGCGGTGATAGCCGATATTGTCAAAAGACCGTTCATCACCATCGGGATGATCAGCCTCGCCCTTCTGGTGCCGCTCGCCATCACTTCGAACAACTGGTCAATCCGCAAACTGGGGCGGCGCTGGACCACGCTGCATAAGCTCGTCTATGTGGCCATTGCAGGTGGAGCGATCCATTTCCTGATGTCGGTCAAAAGCTGGCCAGCAGAACCCGTCATCTATGCTCTGATCGTAGCGGCGCTGCTGCTCTGGCGGGTAGTGCGTCCGCTCTTCAAAGGACGCAGACAGATAAAACCCCAGCGGGAAGCTGCTGTAACGCTAAAGAAATAAGGTATAATATCCTTGTTTTTATAAAGTCTAATCTACGAGATAAAACGCCTTTCCGGCAGGATAGGCCATGACATTCCAATGCAAATCATGTCAGTATCGCCACAACTTCGGTAAATGAAGCGTCAGGCGAATACGGGATGTCCATGTCTTCTATCTTGAAATCAAAGCCCGTCCGCTTTCTAGGCAAGTTCGTCTTCGTATTATTCGTAATCATCTTTGCAATCTGGTCCAGCTTTGCCATGTGGTTCCAGTTGCCTTTCGGCAATGCTGTGCGCGGCTCGATCATCGCCGTCTGGCTGGCAATCGCGCTGTGGGTCATCGCAGGCGAGCGAAACTTCTATTGCATGCGCAAGCGACTGTTCTTCTGCCTGCTGGCACTGTTGATGCTCGGCTGGTGGGCCACGATACGCCCATCGCTCGACCGCATCTGGGCACCAGACGTCGCGCGAACCGTCACCGGCAAGATTGATGGCGATAATGTTACGCTTTTCAATGTTCGCGATTTCGACTGGCGAACACCAAATGATTTCACACCCAACTGGAAAGAAGCCACCTACGATCTGAGCAAGATAAACTCTGTCGATGTTTACCTCTCCTATTGGGCTGGCCCGGCCATTGCGCATACGCTGCTGTCGTTCGGGTTTGAAGACGGCAGACACGTCGTCTTTTCTGGAGAAATCCGCAGGGAGCATCACGAGGTCTTTTCATCCATAGGTGGATTTTTTCGCGAGTTTGAACTGGCGATGATCGCGGCGGAAGAAAGCGACATCATCTATCTGCGGACCAATGTGCGCAAAGAAAATGTCTTTCGCTATCGGGTGGACCTGCCCCCGGCAGGCGCAAGAGAGCTTTTCCTTTCTTATGTCGAGCTTGGCAATGAGCTGGCAGCCACACCAAAATTCTACAACACACTGACTGCCAATTGTACGACGATCATTTTCACAATGGCGCGTGTGCTCGATCCGACATTCCCATTTGATTATCGGATCCTGCTTTCAGGCTATCTGCCGGGATATCTCTACGATCATGGCTGGCTCGAAAATAACGGCACTCTGGAGCAGATAGAGAAACGTGCATCCATCGACGCCAAGGCGCAGGCTGGCGGACGTGAAGGCTATTCCGAACGCATACGCCAATAAAAGAAAACCCCGCTTGAGCGGGGTTTTCAATCAGCAACTGCAATGAATTAGATTGCAGCGGTGATGATGATTTCGACCTTGTAATCAGGCGTTGCAAGCGCTGCTTCACCGGTCGCGCGGGCAGGCGTCTTGGCCTTATCGACCCAGCTGTCCCAGACTGCGTTCATTTCAGCGAAGTCCTTCATGTCTGCAAGCCAGATGATCGCCTGGAGGATTTTGGACTTGTCGGAACCAGCAGCTGCCAACAGACGATCGACTTCAGCCAGAACGGCCTTGGTCTGATCGGTCACGCTCGCGCCTGGCTCGCCAACCTGGCCGGCGAGATAAACTGTATTGCCGTGAACGACGGCCTGGCTCATGCGTGGTCCGACTTCGATACGACGGATGCTCATGGTGAACTCCTCTCATGACTACTGCGGAAACGGGCCCGCATTTAAAAATGTTGCGCATCCTTATTAAAGCCCCTGCCCGCTTTGGCAATGGCTGTTTGAAGCCTCATCCGGACAATTCAAATAAAAACGCACTCCAGGCCGCCCGCTATGCTACGACAGCGACAAGAGGAGAGAAACAATATGCCTGCAGAAACTGACGATGCAAAAACACCTTCGCAGCTGATCGATGGCAGGATCAGGGAACTTGCAGATTGGAGAGGCAAAACGCTTTCTCATGTCCGCGACATTATCCTGAAGGCCGACCCGGAGATTATCGAAGAATGGAAATGGCGCGGTGTGCCGGTGTGGTCCTGCTCGGGGATCATATGCACCGGCGAGACCTATAAGAGCGTTGTGAAACTCACTTTCGCTAAAGGTGCGTCGCTGGACGATCCTTCCAGCCTTTTCAATTCAAGCCTTGAAGGCAACGTGCGTCGCGCGATTGATGTCCGTGAAAACGAAGAAATAGATGCCAAAGCTCTGACGACGCTGATCCATGCTGCAATCGCGCTCAATAAGCTCAAACCACCGCGTCGCTGATCGTGTAGAATATTTGCGGGGCAATTGACTCCTGACGGCCCTTTCCCTATAAGCCGCAGCACGTTCGCCCATAGGGTTAATGGATGGCTTGTGCTATCCTGCTTTTTGGGAAAAGAACCAGCTCCTGTTCAATAGAGCATGATACCGAAAAGTGAAAACCGGTTTTCGGCAAAATCATACTCGATGAAAAGACAGAACCAAGAAGGGCCGCACACCGCGGTATTAAATAAATGAAGCGCACTTTCCAGCCATCCAATCTCGTCCGCAAGCGTCGTCACGGTTTCCGTGCACGCATGGCTACTGCCGGCGGTCGTAAGGTTCTCGCCGCTCGCCGCGCACGCGGCCGCAAGCGGCTTTCCGCTTAATCTTTCCCGCGCGACCAGCGCGGTGATTAAAGATATGAAAAAGCAGAAACAAATACTCCGCCTTCGCAAGAGAGCGGAGTTTTTGTCTGTTAGGAATGGTGAAAAACGGCGTGGTCCCCTATTTCTTCTTGAAGTCCGGAAACGGACGGATGAAGAATCCGAAGCTGCCAAAATCGGCGAAAAACCCCGCGCAGGCTTCACCGTCACCAAGAAAAACGGCAATGCGGTGGTTCGAAACCGCATACGTCGCAGACTGAGAGAAGCGGTTCGTTGTCACGTAGGGAGTGACATGGCGCCTTCGACCGACTATGTGATCGTAGCGCGCGAGCAAGCACTCACTGCGCCCTTCTCGAAACTGACCGGGGAACTTTCCCGCCGCATCACGGCACCGGAGGGACGGCGGGACGAGAAGAAACGCCGAACGGAAAGACCGGAATCAGGACCCGTCAATGGAAAATAATCGTAATTTCTTCATCACCATTGCCCTGTCCATCCTCGTATTAACGCTGTGGCAAGTATTCTATCTGGGACCGAAAACGGAAGCCCAGCGGGAGCAGACACGCATTGAGGAGCAGCAGCGCCAGACCCAGCAGGCAGCCCAGGGCGGCTCGCAGGGTGATACTCCACAAATGTCCGGCACCGCCGGCGCAATTCCAGGCCACAGCGATGGCACAGCCGCAGGCGGCACGCTGACCCGTGAAGCCGCAGCCGCACAGTCGCAGCGCATCGATATCGACACAGCTTCGCTGCGTGGTTCGATCAATCTGACCGGCGCGCGCCTCGATGATCTCTATCTCAAGAAGTATCACGAGACTGTAGACGACAAGTCGCCTGAAATCGAACTACTCGCACCATCGGCTCTCAAGCAGGGTTATTTCGTTGAACTCGGTTTCACCGGCAACGACGCAACCGGCGAAGTTCCTGGTCCAAACACTGTCTGGACCGTTGAAGGCAACAACAAGCTGACGGCATCGACGCCTGTTACTCTGACATTCACCAACGACAAGAACATCACATTCAAGCGCGTCATCTCGGTTGATGATGCCTACATGTTCGAAGTCGACGATACGGTCACCAACAACACCGGCGCACCGATCTCGCTTGCTTCTTATGGCCGCGTAACGCGTTTCAACCAGCCTGAACATGCAAGCGCTACCTATGTTCTCCATGAAGGCCTTATCGGTGTCATGGGTCAGGACGGCCTTCAGGAAATCAAGTATTCCAAGGTTGAAGACGACAAGGACATTTCGTTCAAGGACGTGACTGGCGGCTGGGTCGGCATCACCGACAAGTATTGGGCGGCAACGCTCGTACCGCCGCAGAACGAAAAGTTCACCGCACGTTTCTCGCACTTCACCAATGACCGTCCGCGCTACCAGTCGGATTTCCTCAGTGCGCCGATCACGGTTGCAGCTGGCGAAGCCAGCACCATCAAGAACCACGTTTTTGCTGGTGCCAAGGTTGTCTCGGACATCAAGAACTACGAAGAAAAGCTCGGCATCAAGCAGTTTGAACTGCTGATTGACTGGGGCTGGTTCTACTTCATCACCAAGCCGATGTTCTACCTCATCGACTGGATCTACAAGTTCTCCGGCAATTTCGGCATCGCCATTCTGGTTGTCACCGTTCTGCTGAAGGGCCTGTTCTTCCCGCTCGCCAACAAGTCGTACAAGTCGATGGCTCGTATGAAGCTGGTGCAGCCGAAGATGACGGAAATCCGCGAGAAATATGCGGATGACAAGATGAAGCAGCAGCAGGAAATGATGCAGCTCTACAAGCAGGAAAAAATCAATCCGCTTGCAGGTTGCTGGCCAGTGCTGGTCCAGATTCCGGTGTTCTTCGCACTCTATAAGGTTCTCTACGTCACCATTGAAATGCGCCATGCGCCGTTCTTTGGCTGGATTCAGGATCTTGCAGCACCCGATCCAACATCGATCTTCAACCTGTTCGGCCTTCTGCCATTTGCGGTTCCGGCGTTCCTGATGATCGGCGTCTGGCCAATCATCATGGGCATCACCATGTTCCTGCAGATGCGCATGAACCCAACGCCTCCAGATCCAACGCAGGCGATGATCTTCACCTGGATGCCGATCATCTTCACCTTCATGCTGGCATCGTTCCCAGCAGGCCTCGTGATCTATTGGGCATGGAACAACACGCTTTCGATTACCCAGCAGGGCATCATCATGAAGCGTCAGGGTGTTAAAATCGAACTTTTTGACAACCTGAAAGACCTCTTCAAGCGAAAGCCGAAAGAGGCCAAGAAGTAAAAAGACAAAAAGCCCCGCATCTGCGGGGCTTTTTTTGTGCTCGTTGATCCAGAGCGGTTGACAATGCGGCGCGTAACCGTGATGCGTGTCTTTTACGGAATATACGGATCAGGAAGACCACATTGAGCGATCAGGACAAAAAGCAGGCAGCCATCAATGCCGCTCAGGCAGCAGCAGATGCGACCCGTGCAGCCCATGCGGCTTTGGTCGAAGAAGGGCGCCTGCTCTTCAAGAAGTCGTGGATCTTCATCCGTGGCGTGCCTTCGATGAAGTTTCTGCCATTGGAAGGCCCGGTTGAAATTGCTTTTGCCGGACGTTCAAATGTCGGCAAATCTTCGCTCATCAATGCGCTTGTCGGCAAAAAGGGTCTTGCCCGTACTTCCAACACACCGGGCCGGACGCAGGAACTCAACTATTTCGTTCCCGATGGCTATTCCGGCGAGAATGGCGACCTTCCGCCATTGGCACTCGTCGACATGCCGGGCTATGGCTTTGCAGAAGCACCCAAAGCCCATGTCGATGCGTGGACACGTCTCGTGTTCGATTACCTGCGCGGCCGCACCACGCTGAAGCGCGTCTATCTGCTGATCGACTCACGCCATGGCATCAAGAAGAACGATGCTGAAGTGCTTGACCTGCTCGACAAGGCGGCAGTTTCTTATCAGATCGTGCTGACCAAGATCGACAAGATCAAGGCCGCTGGCATTCCACGTCTGATAGAAGAAACCCACGCGCTCACCAAAAAGCGCGCCGCCTGTTTCCCGGGCATCATCACGACGTCGTCAGAAAAAGGCCTCGGCCTTGATGAACTGCGCGCTGCGATCGCGCTTGTTGCCAAGGAATAGGCAGTCCGTTGCTGAAAAGTGGGAACCGGTTTTCCGATCCCGACACGCGTAAAACAACAAAATAGAGCGAGCGTGGCGTGTATGGTTAAGCACGACACGCTCCAGGAAAAGACATCCGTTTAGCTCGGGCAGCTTGCCGACTGATTGTTTAGACCCTGCTTGAGCTGTTCAAACCGCGTGGTGGTTTTTGCGCCATCACGCGTGATACGCAGAACATACATGCTGTCGAAGTCTTCCCGCGACCACTTCGGCACGAGAGCCTTGTCACCACCGCTATCCTTGACGATGCTTCTGGCAAGCTTCACGATCTGCTTATGTTCCCAACCCACCAGTACTGTCGCGTTGCGATATTCAGGCTGCGCGAGCGTCGCCTGCAGTTCCTCAATATCTTTGAAGCCAAAGCGCGTATCAACGGGCATTCCAAACGTGATAGCCGTCGGTTCGACCGTAGCAAGTGGGCGATTATAGGAATAGATCGCGCCCTTATCTTCTTTCAGCTGCGCCGGATTGGGCGCAAAGATGAAATCCGGTTTTCCGAATTTTTGCTTGATTACGGCAGGCAGTTTCAGCGAGCGATTGAGGCCTTGGCAATTGAGCTGTCCAAGCCCCTGCTCCGGCTTTTCACCATGGCGCAACATGATGATCGTTTCAGTCGTCGCTGCCGCCTGCGAGGCGCTGATGCCCGCCAGAAAAATTAAAGCCGTCAAAAATGCGCGTCGCATGAATCTACTCCGTTCAAGAGCGGGCGTTATGCGCAATCTTCTAGCACTCTCCAAGGATTTTAATTGGGCGATCTTTGGCAACGCATTCAAATAATCGCGAACAAAACGCCTAAAACCGTTTTACAGAACAGTGCATATTGCTTAGAAAAGCCTGCCTCTCTTGCCCTGTCGCCAGCCATGGAGCCCGCGATGACGACTCTTGAAAATCCTGAAATGCAAGCGCAACTCCTTTCCGCAGCCCTGCCTTATATGCAGCGCTACGAAAACAAGAATGTCGTGGTGAAATATGGCGGTCACGCCATGGGAAACCCTGAACTGGGTAAGGCTTTTGCCCGCGACATCGCGCTTTTGAAGCAGTCAGGCATCAATCCGATCGTCGTTCATGGCGGTGGCCCACAGATTCAGGCGATGCTCTCGAAGCTCGGCATTGAATCGCGCTTTGAAGGTGGTCTTCGCGTCACCGACGAGAAGACGGTTGAAGTGGTGGAAATGGTTCTCGCCGGTTCCATCAACAAGGAAATCGTCGCTCTCATCAACGCCGAAGGCGAATGGGCCATCGGTCTTTGCGGCAAAGACGGTAACATGGTTTTCGCGCGCAAGGCGCATAAGACGGTTATCGATCCGGATTCAAACATCGAGAAAGTTCTTGATCTGGGCTTTGTTGGTGAACCCGCAGAAGTTGACCGCACGCTTCTCGATCTTCTGGCGCGTTCAGAAATGATCCCGGTTATTGCGCCTGTCGCACCGGGTCGCGATGGCCATACCTACAACATCAACGCAGACACCTTTGCAGGCGCTATCGCTGGCGCGCTGGCTGCAACGCGTCTTCTGTTCCTGACCGACGTTCCCGGCGTTCTCGACAAGGACAAGAAGCTCATCAAGGAGCTTTCGGTTGCCGACGCTCAGGCGCTGATCAAGGACGGCACGATCTCCGGCGGCATGATCCCTAAGGTCGAAACCTGCATCGATGCAATCCGTCGCGGCGTTGAAGGCGTTGTTATTCTCAACGGCAAAACACCGCATTCGGTACTGCTTGAGCTTTTCACGGAGCATGGTGCAGGAACATTGATTGTACCATAATCCAGTAGCCGCCTTCGGGCGGCTTTTTCTTGGCCCGCCTTCGTGACATAAAGACTTATGACCAATCAACCTGATGCTCCGGCCTTTGCCCACGTTACCGACTGGGTATTCGACCTCGACAATACGCTCTATCCGCACGCAGCCGATCTGTTTTCCCAGATCGATGTACGCATGACGAACTATGTCGAGAACCTCTTGAAATTGCCGCGTGACGAAGCGCGCAAAATTCAGAAGCAGTTTTATCTGGAATATGGCACCACGCTGAAGGGCCTGATGGAGTGCCATGAGATCGATCCTGACGACTTTCTCAAGAAGGTCCACGACATCGACTATTCATGGCTGAAACCCGATCCCGCACTCGGGGCAGCCATTCGCGCCCTGCCCGGCCGCCGTTTCATTTTCACCAATGGTGATCGCGGCCATGCGGAACGTGCAGCACAGCAGCTCGGCATTCTTGATGATTTCGACGATATTTTCGACATCGTTGCAGCAGGCCTGACGCCTAAGCCAGAGCGTGTCACTTATGATCGTTTTCTAGGCGCATTCGGCGTTGACGCACAAAAGGCTGTCATGTTTGAAGATCTGGCGCGCAATCTCGTTGTGCCGAAGACATTGGGCATGAAAACCGTGCTGGTGGTTCCAAACAATTTCGAGCCAACATTCTCCGAAATATGGGAAAGCGACCCGGAATTCACCGATCAGGTCGATTATGTAACCGACAATCTGACCCAGTTTCTGGAAACTATAATTGCAGACCGATAGGCAGTTTACCGGCCTTGAAAAACGTATCGATAAGGCGGCTCATAGCCTTCTCGACAGCTTGCCAAGGCATCGCGTCAGCGATGCGCTGATTGAGTTTCTGGTTTTTGGGTTGAAGCAAGCATGGGCCTGCCTGTTTGGCGGCGCGATGCTGGGTCTCATCATCCTCACACGGTGGTTCTGGCCAGAAGATGGTGCAGGATTTATCACCCGCTACGATTTCCTGTTTCTCTCCGCTGTTGTGATCCAGCTTGGAATGCTTGTCTTCAAGCTGGAGGCTTGGGAAGAAGCCAAGGTCATCGTCATTTTCCATATTGTCGGAACGGCTATGGAAGTGTTCAAAACCCATGCCGGATCATGGATCTATCCGGAGGAAAACTTCTTCCGGATCGGTGGCGTGCCACTGTTTTCAGGCTTCATGTATGCAGCTGTCGGTTCCTATATGGCGCGTATCAACCGCATCTTCGATATCAGGCTCAACCACTATCCGCCGCTCTGGACGACTGTTGTGCTGGCAGCTGCGATCTATATCAATTTCTTCGCCCACCACTTCATCTGGGATATGCGCTGGGTGTTGTTTGCCGCAACCTTCGCGCTCTATTGGCGCACGACCATGCATTATCGCGTGTTTCGCTTCCGGCATAAAATGCCGCTGCTGGTTGCGTTCCTGCTCACATCGCTGTTCATCTGGATCGCGGAAAACATCGGAACCTGGTCGAAAGCCTGGCTCTATCCCAACCAGCGCAATGGCTGGGAGCTTGTTTCAATGAGCAAGCTCGGCTCATGGTATCTGCTGATGATTATTTCCGTTGTGCTGGTGACACTCGTTCACCGCCCGCGCGAATATTCGGAAAACGAAAACGCCCGGGCATAACCGACCGGGCGCTCTGGAATCTTTGCAGCGGTTCCAGTTAAGAAAGAATCGTTGGAACCGCTGTAACTGTTTGTTTTTACGCATTATCCGACGCAAAACCGCTTCGCACTTTTGCTGGAAATGCTATAATCGTAAAGATCAAAGCTTGTAGAAGTTCTTGATCTCGTCCCAAGCTTCGTCAGCCGTTTCCACGAAGGTCAGCAGCTCAATATCGGCAGGCGAAATTGTGCCCTGTTCTGCGAGAAACTCGATATTGATCGCCTTTGTCCAGAATTCCTTACCAAACAGGATGAGCGGCATACGCTCCATACGATCTGTCTGGATCAGCGTCATGGCTTCAAACAGCTCATCCATCGTGCCGAAGCCGCCGGGGAATACGCAGACAGCCTTTGCGCGCATGAGAAAATGCATCTTGCGCAGCGCAAAATAATGGAAGTTGAAGCAGAGTTCCGGCGTCACATAAGCGTTTGGTGCCTGCTCATGCGGCAACACGATATTAAGACCAATGGTCGGCGCACCAACATCGGCTGCACCGCGATTGCCTGCTTCCATCACGCCCGGACCTCCGCCAGTCACCACGATGAATTCGCGATAATAGGTGGTCGCTGAATATTCGGAGCAGATGCGGGCAAACTTCCGCGCTTCTTCATAATAACGCGAATTGGCCTCAAGGTTCTTTTTCTGCACTTCGTTTTTCGCAGCCCAGGCTTCACCGCCCGGTTCCGGAATACGTGCGCCACCAAACATAACGACCGTGGACTTGATGCCGCGATCAGCAAGGATCAGTTCTGGTTTCAGAAGCTCAAGCTGAAGCCGCACGGGACGCATATCGCGTCGCGTCATGAAGTCATCATCCATGAAGGCAAGACGATATGCGGGAGCTTCGGTCTGAGGTGTCTGAGGCACAGTGCGTGCCTGTTTAGCAGCGTCCTCAGAATTGGGGAAAGGCGTCCAGCCAGACTTCTCCATTGGGTTCATGCTTGCCTGCTCCTTCAATTACAATGCGTATTGATGCTTTAGCATCAATTTTGGCGCTAAATTCTTAATCTGTCTCAAATAGGGCCGCGCAATTCGCGTAACAACGCGATTGACCCATATGGTACCTTCGCTTAATCACTTCTGTGACAACTGCCGACCACAAAGACGGCAGCCGCTTATCCTGCCATTTTATGGAGACCGCCATATGACCAAGCCAGATTTCGCCTCCCTTGAAAAGGTCATCGAAAAGGCTTTTGACGAACGCGATGGCATCAACACGGCAACCCGCGGCGAAGTTCGCGATGCAGTTGAGCAGTCGCTTCTTATGCTCGATCGCGGTGAAGCGCGTGTGGCAGAAAAACAGGCGGACGGCAACTGGCAGGTCAATCAGTGGCTCAAGAAAGCGGTGCTGCTTTCTTTCCGTCTCAACCCGATGCAGATCATCAAAGGCGGTCCCGGCGAAGCCTCTTGGTGGGACAAGGTTCCTTCCAAGTTTGACGGCTGGACAGCCAATGAATTCGAAGCCGCTGGCATTCGTGCAGTGCCAAATTCAGTTGTTCGCTTTTCGGCTTACATTGCGCCAAACGCGATCCTGATGCCATCCTTCGTCAATCTCGGCGCTTATGTCGATGAAGGCACAATGGTCGATGCATGGGCAACGGTTGGTTCCTGCGCACAGATCGGCAAGAATGTGCATCTGTCGGGCGGCGTCGGCATCGGCGGCGTCCTGGAGCCAATGCAGGCTGGCCCGACCATCATCGAAGACAATTGCTTCATCGGCGCCCGTTCGGAAGTCGTTGAAGGTTGTATCGTTCGTGAGGGTGCCGTGCTCGGCATGGGCGTCTTCATCGGCAAGTCGACCAAGATCGTTGACCGCGCAACTGGTGAAATCTTCTACGGCGAAGTACCCCCATATTCGGTTGTTGTTGCAGGCACGATGCCGGGCAAAAACGTTCCGGGCGAAAACTGGGGTCCAAGCCTCTATTGCGCCGTGATCGTCAAGCGCGTCGATGAAAAGACCCGCTCGAAGACTTCGATCAACGAGCTGCTGCGCGACTAATACCAAAACTCCGTATGAGTCATACTCATGGAGTTTTGGTTAAGCCCGAGTGGCGATTGAACTTTTTCAAGGCGTGATGCGATAGCATCTTAGCGCCTTGGTATAATTTGCCTGCATAGAGCGGTTTCAGCGAATACTAAGTCATTGAAACCGCTTCACACTTTTCAGGATGCACTCGCATCAAACAAAAAGGCGAAGCCCGAGAGCTTCGCCTTTTTTAGTTTCACTGCCAGAATGATTAGTTCTGGTAGCTCGAAGGCGATGCATCGCCGAAGCGGTGTGCAGAACCGTCGCTATAGGTCTGGTTCTGGATCGAAGCAGGAGCGGTGTAATCAACGCCCTGTGTTGCAACTGGCGTACGATCGTTTGCATAAAGATCAGCTGGTTCACCAACATGTGGGTTTTCAGCGAAAGCAGCACCGGCGCTAAGGGCAACGGCTACGGCAGCAAGAGCAAACTTCTTCATTTTCATAATCCTTATATCACCCCATCGGATGGCAACTTGCCTTTCCCTTCGGGGACTCCGGGATGACATGAAGCCATCCTCCGGGGAGATTCGTTAAAATCGTTGAGTATATAAATCCGGCAGCAAGAACCTTGGGAGGCCGCACTCACTGCCTTCATGTCTTGCTATTCCGATCTGCAATCAGACCGGGATAGCAAAGCTCATTATCGAACGCTTAGTTCGAGAAGCTGGAAGGCGATGCATCACCGAAACGGTTTGCAGAACCATCCATGTAGGTCGACTGACCGATTGCAGCAGTCGCGGTGTGATCAACGCGCTGAGCAGCAACTGGAGTACGATCATTTGCATAAAGGTCGGCTGGTTCGCCTACGCGTGGGTTTTCAGCAAAAGCAGCACCGGCGCTAAGTGCGAGAGCAGCAGCAGCAAGAACAAACTTATTCATTTTCTATCTCCTTAGTCAGATGGGCGACGTTCTATGCGTCGTCCTCATGCATCTCAAATGGGTGACAGTGGGAGAAAGTTCCAGTCACGAAAATGTTTTCTTAATCACACATTCGTGCAGCCAATTTTTTCGAAATTGGATATAAAAACGAAAATTATTAATTAGAAACAGCACCTTAAATCATATATCAGCATTCACAGAACTGTTATATAGGTATTTTTGTTCATTTTCGTTGAACAGACTGTTTGCAATCACTGTATAATAATAGCGAACAATGAGGCCCATTGGCGACAGTTGTGTGGCTGATCGTTTCAACGTTGCCACGATCTGCAAACCGCAAAACAATCAAACGAAGCGCCCTCTTCCAACACAACAAGAGGCTCACAATAAAATAGGGCCGCGAGACGCGACCCTATTAAACTTTGTAATTGCCATGCCGATTTGGAGCTCAGTCAAAAACTGGCCACCGGCCCTAATTATTCGCAACAGCTACCGAACGTCCCGCAATCGAGACCCACTGGCCGGAATTGGCTGGCGATTGCATCTTGATATAACGGTAGGAGGTCTTCTCCACCGGCAGCACTTCCCCGCGCATATTGTCGAGAATGTAATCACCGTGATCCGTCCTTGCCGACAACACAATATGCGGCTCGCTTCCCTGCACCATGGTAATGAGCAACTGCGATGGGCTGATGCCCCGCGCCATCAGCTTGGCGCGCTTCATCAATACATAATCTTCGCAGTCGCCCTTCCCATTGCGGGGAATGGTCCAATAATCGCGCTTGCCGTAATTGTCCTGATCGGACACGGGCTTGATCGCCGCATTGACCGATGCGTTCACGCTTTGCAGAAGCTTCATGCGATCCGGCGTTAGCTTCATCGGCGCCAAAGCACGATGAGCGCCGCAATCACGCGGATTGCGTTTGCAATAATCAAGATGACCGTATGGAATACTGGTAATCCCGCCTGCTTCACTCCATTGAGCTGCCTTGGCCGGAACCAGCGTCGCCCCGGATAAAGCCATTATACCTGCTGCCGCAGAAATCAGTAGACGCATGACGGATTCCCATTATTAAAAATGTCCCTTGGAACAATTCCCCGGTGACCGGTCCGTTTTCCGGATCTCGCTATCAACCTTTTTTTAACTAACGATGACAAAGCCCCTCTGGTCAAGGAAATTTCATTCCCGAATTGCAACGATCTGAGAAAAGCTGCGATTTTTGCGCGTCCTCGAACTTGTTTATCTAAAGAGGCGATTGCTATTTCATCTGGGAGCTTACCGATCTAATCTCAAGCCCATACGATTCTCAGAATGAAGCTTTGACATCATGAGCCTTCCTACCAATCCCGCCGATAACCTCGCCGCTCTCATCCGCTGTCCTTCCGTAACGCCCGCAGAAGGCGGCGCGCTTACGGCACTTGAAGCGATGCTTGAGCCAATGGGCTTTTCCGTTCAGCGCCCCGTCTTCACTGAAGAAGGCACACCGGACATCGAAAATCTCTATGCGCGTAAATCCGGAAACGGTGCTCATCTGATGTTTGCCGGCCACACCGATGTCGTGCCTCCGGGCAATGAAAGCGACTGGAAACATCCGCCTTTCTCCGCCGCTATCGAAGACGGCATCATGTATGGCCGCGGCGCAGTCGATATGAAGGGTGGCATTGCCTGCTTTGTGGCTGCTGTCGCACGACATGTTGAAAAGCACGGCAGCCTCAAGGGCAGTGTCTCCTTCCTCATCACAGGCGATGAAGAAGGCCCGGCAATCAACGGCACAGAAAAGCTGCTGCAATGGGCCAAGGATCGTGGCGAAACATGGGACGCTTCGCTTGTCGGCGAGCCAACCAATCCGGACACGCTCGGCGACATGATCAAGATCGGGCGTCGTGGCTCAATCTCCGGCACGATCACAGTGCATGGCGTGCAGGGTCATGCTGCCTATCCGCATCTGGCCGAAAATCCGGTTCGCGGTGTAACCACGCTTATCGACGGCCTGCTTTATCCGGCTTTCGATGAAGGCACAGATGATTTTCAGGCCAGCAATATGGAAGTGACGACGGTTGATGTGGGCAACACAGCAACAAACGTGATTGCAAACAAGGCAACCGCTTCCTTCAATATCCGTTTCAACGATACTTGGACCGCAGACAGCCTGAAAGCCGAGATCGTCTCGCGTCTCGAAAAGGCTTCGCGAAACGACCGTCTGCGCCCGGGCCGTGAAACGCCAATCAAGTATGAACTGACATGGCGCGAACACCCCAGCCATGTCTTCCTGACCCGCGATGAGAAGCTGATCGGAACACTGACCTCTTCAGTGGAAGCTGTCACCGGCAAACGCCCTAAGCTTTCCACATCAGGCGGCACGTCGGACGCGCGCTTCATCAAGGATTATTGCCCGGTGGTGGAATTTGGCCTCGTCGGACAGACCATGCACATGGTCGATGAACGCGTGGCTCTTGCCGACCTCGAAGGATTGACACAGATTTACGAACGTTTCATCGCTGATTTCTTTGGGTAAAGGAATTACATGCCCAATCTGGATAATATTTTCAGATACTTCACGGGCGTCTGGAAGATGATGCTTGGCCGCAAAGAAGGCCTTGCATATCTCGATATCTCCGCAGAAGATTTCTGGACATCATTCTATGCGATTGTCGTTGCTCTGCCGCCGCTTCTGGCGACCTGGGTTGCCTATTCGGCTGACCTCACGGCCGGACGCGAAGAAGCTGGCCTTCGCCTGGCAATCGTCATTCGTGCAGCAACCGTCGATATTGCAGCATGGGTGATACCGATCGTTATTGTCGGCCTGCTTGCCAAACGTATCGGTATTGCAAAGCGCTACGCCGCTTATGTGATTGCCACCAACTGGGGCAGCGCGCTTCTTGCATGGCTTTTCGCGCCAATAACGCTGTTGCAGCTGTTCTTTCCGGGATTTCTTGATGTCGCGACGCTGTTTGCATTCGTGCTCTTCGGCATATCGATTATCCTGAGCTACCGGTTAACCTTTATCGTGTTGCAACGTCCACACGCCTATGTCGCACCGTTCTTTGCCTGCATGTTCTTCGGCTCACTGTTCATTACAGTGATCCTGCAACAACTCTTCGGCATCGGGATTGGTGCGGAGAGTTTTTAAAGCGCATCCCGAAAACTGTGAAACGGTTTTCGGACAAGATGCGCGCCTAAACAAAGAATGAGAGCGCCGATCTGATTCAATCAGATCGAAAGGCGCTCTAAAACGGAAACGGGTAATCAACGCCAATCAGATAGAGGCCATAGGGTGGCGCGACCTGACCGCAGGCTTTGCGGTCCCTGGCCTCAAGTGCTGCCTGCAGATCATCAGCCGTCCAGCGGCCAACGCCGACTTCCATCAGGCTTCCCGCAAAGGAACGCACCTGATTATGCAGGAACGAACGCGCTGAAACGCGCATTTCGACATAGTCGCCATTGCGCGTGATATCGAGCCGGTCGAGTGTCTTGACCGGACTTTTTGCCTGACATTGCGTTGCGCGAAATGTCGTGAAGTCATGCTCACCCAAAAGCCGCTTTGCAGCCTCATGCATCGCTTCGTGGTCAAGGCGCTTCTGAACCCACCACACGCGCTGATAATCAATCGCCAGCGGCGCACGGCGATTGTGAATGCGATAAAGATAGTGCCGTCCACGCGCTGAGAACCGCGCGTCAAAAGCATCCGTCGTCTTCTCGACATTGAGAATGCTGATACGTTCATCCGCCATCACCAGATGCGCATTGAGCGCATCGCGCACTTTCGCAGCACCCCAATCTTTTGTCAGATCAACATGAATGACCTGCGCGCTCGCATGAACGCCTGCATCGGTGCGGCCTGCCGCACTCAACGTCAGATCTTCTCCGCAGAACTTCTTGAACGCCTGCTCAATCGCGTTCTGCACGGCATGCCCGTTTTCCTGCCGCTGCCAGCCGACATAGGGCGTGCCGTCATATTCGACCGTGATCTTGTAACGAGGCACCGCTCAGAGAACCTTCGTCACAGACGCTCCACGCAGAAACTCCTGCGCGGGCAAAGGCTTGCCGCCTGAACGTTGTAACGTTACGAGCCGCACAGCACCCTCGCCGCACGCAATCGTCAGGCGATCATCAAGTACGGTTCCCGGAGCACCGCTTCCCTCGCCCAATGTGGAGCGCTGGAGTTTGACACGTTCAACGACACCGTTGATTTCCATCTCGCACCAGGCGCCCGGAAATGGTGAGATGCCACGGATCGTATTGTGAACATCCTTCGCAGGCTTCGACCAGTCGATACGCGCTTCGGCCTTATCGATCTTGGCTGCATAGGTCACGCCTTCCTCTGGCTGCGCCTGAAGTGTGAGACTTTCGCGCTCAAGCGCACCCAATGCACGCACCATCAGGTCAGCGCCGATAAGGCTTAAACGATCATGCAGCTCGCCTGCAGTCATGTCCGGCGTGATCGCAACTTTTTCGGCCATAGCGACAGGACCCGTATCAAGCCCTGCATCCATTTTCATGATCATCATGCCGGTTTCTGTATCGCCAGACATAATAGCCCGCTGAATGGGAGCAGCCCCGCGCCAGCGCGGAAGAAGCGACGCATGACCGTTGTAACATCCAAGGCGCGGCGCATCGAGAATGGCCTGTGGCAGCAGAAGGCCATAGGCCACCACGATTGCCACATCCGCTTCCAGGCTCGCAAAAACGTCCTGCTCTTCCGTCCCTTTCAGGCTTTTCGGCGTGAAAACCGGAATGCCGAATTCCTCGGCCTTTTCATGCACAGGCGACTTGGTCAGCTCCAGCCCGCGACGGCCAGCCGGACGCGGCGGCTGCGAGTAAACCGCAACGACTTCATAACCCTGTCCGATGATGGCTGTGAGGATTGGCACGGAAAAATCCGGCGTCCCCATAAAGACGATCCGCATTACAAAGCCCTGTTTGACGCACGCTGACTCGCGAGCTTCTTGAACTTCTTGATGACCATATCGCGCTTGAGCTTGGAGATATGATCGATAAACAGCACGCCATTGAGATGGTCGATTTCATGCTGCAGGCAAGTCGCCATCAGCCCATCGGCTTCCATCGACTTTTCCTTGCCGTCCGCATCGAAATAATTGACCTTGATGGTCGCAGGCCGTTCGACCTCGGCATAATAATCCGGGATCGAAAGACAGCCTTCTTCATAGACGCTGCGTTCGTCCGATGAGGTGACAATCTCCGGATTGATGAAGACATGCGGCGCCTTCGGCTCGTCTTCCTTGGCCAGATCAATCACCAGCATCCGCAGAGGCTCGCCCACCTGAATGGCGGCAAGGCCAATGCCCGGCGCGTCATACATGGTGTCGAACATGTCGCCGGCAAATTTGCGCAACTGATCGTCAACGCGCTCGACAGGCTTGGAAAGCTGGCGCAGGACGGGATCGGGAAGGATGATGAGCGGTTTAATAGACATGCGCTTCACGTAATCGCTTGCGCGAGAATCGTCAATTGTAACTTGTAAAATGTTCTTGTTTTGATCTCATCAAGGCGACACGAATCAGTTAAGCTTGCGCAATGGAAAACCAGAATCTCTTGAACGAACCGCTTTTGCAGCTTGGTGCAACCTCCTTCACGCTGGGAGATATTCTCCTTGCGGGCATTGTCGTGCTGGTCCTGTGCCTCGCCATTTTCCTCATTGCTGCAGCGCGTTCTGCACGTCTTCGCGCGGTTGCGGAAGCACAGGCTGAAGACCGTGCGCGTGACGCGGAATATCGCATGGCAGAGATTCTGAAAGCACAATCCGAAATGCAGGGCCGGATGCAAACCATGGCCGAAGTCTTCGGTTCACGGCAGGCAGAGCTCAACCAGTCGATCCGCGAACGGCTCGACGGCATGACGCATCGCATCGGCCAAACCATGACCGAGCAGACCCGTTCGACCCATGAAAATCTCGCCAAACTGCAGGAGCGTCTTGCGGTCATCGACACAGCGCAGAACAATATCCAGTCGCTTGCCGGTCAGGTTGTGCAGTTGCAGGCGATCCTTGCAAACAAGCAGACGCGCGGTGCCTTTGGCCAGTCGCGCATGGAAGCGATCATTGCCGATGGTCTGCCGCAGGGCGCTTACGAGTTTCAGGCGACACTTTCCAACGGCACGCGCCCCGATTGCCTTGTCAGGATGCCAAACAACGCGCCTTCACTGGTTATCGATGCGAAATTCCCGCTTGAAGCATGGAACTCCATGCGCGAAACGGAACAGCCGGAAGCACGCAAGACAGCCGTTGCACAGTTCCGCCGCGATATGGAAGTGCATATCAAGGATGTTTCAGACAAATATCTGATTACAGGCGAAACACAGGATACGGCTTTCCTGTTCGTGCCATCGGAATCTATTTTTGCCGATATTCATGAGCATTTTGAAGCGCTGATCCAGCGCGCGCACCGGGCGCGGATCGTCATTGTCTCGCCATCGCTCCTGATGCTTTCCATTCAGGTTATTCAGGCGATCCTGAAAGATGCTCGTATGCGCGAACAGGCGCATGTCATTCAGGGTGAAGTGATCCGTCTGATGGAAGATGTAGGCCGCCTTGATGAGCGTGTGCGCAAGCTGCAAACCCATTTTGTGCAGGCCAACAAGGATATTGACGACATTCTGGTGTCTTCAAACAAAGTCACCAAGCGCGGTGCGAAGATCGAAGCACTGGAATTTGGCCCGCCACCGGCTGAAGAGCCGCAGCGCCCGACGCGACAGCCGCCAGATAACACTCCCACCCAAATGCGCCTGCGCGTGGTGGATGAGGATTAGAGCGCATCCCAAAAGTGTGAAACGGTTTTCGGATAAAGATGCGCGTTACAACAAGGATTTAGAGCGACGATCTGATCCACTCGGATCGAAACGCGCTCCAAATCCTACCAAAACAAAGAAGACCGCAACGTGCGGGCTTTGTCTTATTCAGGTTTTGAAGTCCTATCAGAGTGACCAAGATCGCGATCAGGCCCGCCCAGATCACGCACGCGTTGCTTCAATACCTTGGCTTCCGGAAACCCACCGTCACGCTTGCGCTCCCAGATAAGTTCATCCTGACCGCTCGGCATAGACAGATGGATTTCAAACACACCACCTGTGCCGGGCCGCAGAGCGACCTCGCCCAAGTCCTGCCCGAATGTCTGCAGCAACTCCTGCGCCAGCCATGCAGCCCGCAACATCCAGTTACATTGAGTGCAATAGTTGATGGAAATGCGGGGTAAAATATCCATCAAATTTGTCTAGGTTTCTGTCCAACGATAATATCAAAACAAAAAAAGAGGTGCCCAAAGGCACCTCTTTGTATTTTTAATCATCACCCATCTTGAGTGCCTGAATGAAGGCCTCTTGCGGGATTTCCACCTTGCCGAACTGACGCATACGCTTCTTGCCTTCCTTCTGCTTGTCCAGAAGTTTGCGCTTACGCGAAATATCGCCACCATAGCACTTGGCCGTCACGTCCTTGCGCAGCGCTGAAATGGTTTCGCGCGCCACGATACGTCCGCCAATCGCTGCCTGAATAGGAATTTTGAACATATGCTGCGGGATCAGCTCTTTGAGCTTTTCGCAAAGCACACGGCCACGCTTTTCAGCAGCAGAGCGGTGAACGAGCATCGAAAGCGCGTCCACAGGTTCTTCATTCACAAGGATCGACATCTTGACCAGATCACCCTCACGGTAATCCGAGAGATTATAGTCGAACGAAGCATAGCCCTTCGAGATCGACTTCAGACGATCGTAGAAATCGAAAACGACTTCGTTGAGCGGCAGATCATAGGTGATCATCGCACGCGGGCCAACATAGGTCAGATCGATCTGGAGACCGCGACGCTCCTGACAAAGCTTCATGATCGCGCCGAGATAATCATCGGGCGTCATGATTGTTGCGCGAATCCATGGCTCCTCGATTGCATCGATCTTCACAACATCCGGCATATCAGCCGGGTTGTGCAGCTCTTTCTGCGAGCCGTCCTGCATGTTCAGACGATAGACAACCGAAGGTGCCGTCGTGATGAGGTCGAGATCGAACTCACGCTCAAGACGTTCCTGAATGATTTCAAGATGCAGAAGCCCCAGGAACCCGCAGCGGAAGCCGAAGCCGAGCGCCGCAGAGGTTTCCATTTCAAACGAGAACGACGCATCGTTGAGACGCAGCTTGCCCATGGCAGCGCGCAAGTCTTCAAAGTCGGCAGCATCAACCGGGAACAGTCCGCAGAACACAACCGGCTGCGCAGGCTTAAAGCCCGTCAAAGCCGCTGCTGTAGGGCGGCGATCTTCGGTGATGGTATCACCGACGCGGGTATCAGCCACTTCCTTAATGGAAGCGGTGATGAAGCCCAGTTCACCCGGTCCGAGTTCATCCATCTGAACCATTTTCGGCGTAAAGACACCGGTCCGTTCAACCGGATATTTCGCGCCCGTACCCATCATGCGGATGGTCTGGCCCTTTTTCAGCACACCGTCGATAACACGGACCAGAACAATAACGCCGAGATAGCTGTCATACCAGCTGTCGACCAGCATCGCCTTCAACGGCGCATTGCGGTCACCCTCTCTCGGAGGAGGCAGCTGCTCGACAATAGCTTCGAGCACATCAGGAATGCCGAGGCCAGTCTTGGCCGAGATCATCACGGCGCGGCTTGCATCAATGCCGATCACTTCTTCGATCTGGCTCTGAACGCGCTCAGGCTCTGCTGCTGGAAGATCAACCTTGTTGAGCACAACAACAATGTCGTGATTGTTGTCGATGGCCTGATAGACATTGGCCAGCGTCTGCGCTTCAACGCCCTGTGAGGCATCCACCACCAGAAGCGAACCTTCGCACGCAGCCAGCGAACGCGAGACTTCATAGGCGAAGTCGACGTGTCCGGGGGTGTCGATAAGGTTCAGCACATAGTCCTCGCCGTTCTTCGCCTTATAGTTAAGACGAACGGTCTGGGCCTTAATGGTGATGCCGCGCTCGCGCTCGATATCCATCGAGTCGAGGACCTGGTCCTTCATCTCACGCGTGTCCAGCCCGCCCGTCAATTGAATGAGGCGGTCGGCCAGCGTCGATTTGCCGTGGTCGATATGGGCGACGATCGAAAAATTTCGAATATGGTCAAGTGGTGTGCTCATGCGCGCGATTTACCAGTAAGCCGCGAAATCTCAAAGCGGTATTGCGTGTTTAATACGGGAAAAGCGGCCTTTGTCGCAGTCGTGACAACAAGTCCCCTTTGCGTTGTTGCCAAAAGGCGATAAATCACCGCCAGAAAACATGCCGCAATGATAAACTCGGGCATCATATCCGGCGTTATAATCAGGCTTTCATGCAGGAGTTCAGGATGAAGACCGAACCGAACGAAGTTCACAACAGACCAAAGCTGGTCACTGTTTTCGGCGGCTCCGGCTTTGTTGGGCGCGCGGTCGTAGCAAGCCTCACCAAGCGCGGCTATCGTGTACGCGTCGCCGTACGCAAGCCAGAGGTCGCTTATTACATGGCGCCGCTCGGCAATGTTGGCCAGATCCAGATGGTTCAGGCCAATGTCCGCCATCGCTGGTCGGTTGAACGCGCCATCATGGGCGCTGATCATGTCATCAATCTCGTCGGCATTCTTTCGGAAAGCGGCAAACAGCGCTTCAACAGCGTTCAGGTGCTTGGCGCAAAGAACATTGCCGAAGCCACCAAGGCAGCCGGCCTCAAGCTGACACATCTTTCGTCGCTTGCGGCAGACGCAAAATCTCCTTCCGATTATGCACGCACCAAGGCAGAAGGCGAAAAGGCCGTTCTCTCCATTCTGCCGGATACGGTTATCCTGCGTCCGTCGATCATTTTCGGCCATGAAGATCGCTTCTTCAACCGCTTCGCCAACATGGCACGCTTTTCGCCTTTCCTGCCGGTTATCGGCGGTGGTGAAACCAAGCTGCAGCCGGTCTATGTTGGCGATGTCGCGGAAGCTGTTGCACGCGCAGTCGATGGCAAGCTTGAAGCCGGTAGCGTTTATGAACTGGGCGGCCCAGACGCACAGCCATTCAAGAACTGGATGAAGGACATGCTCGGCGTTATCGCCCGCAAGCGCGTCATCGTCTCGATGCCTTGGTGGGTTGCCCGCATTCAGGCATCCGTTCTTGGCTTGCTGCCAAATCCGCTGCTCACCAATGACCAGGTGACGCTGCTGAAATTCGATAATGTCGTTTCGGAACAAGCCACCAAGGAAGGCCGCACACTTCAGGGCATGGGCATTACGCCAGAAGCCGTGGATGCAATCCTTCCAGCCTATCTCTGGCGCTACCGCGTTGCCGGTCAGTACACCAAGACCGGGTTTGCGTGAGACGAAAATCTAGAGCGCATCCCGAAAAGTGCGAAGCGGTTTTCGGAGCAAGATGCGCGTAAAAACAAATTGATAGAGCATTTCCAATGACTCAATCAAAACAGGAAATGCTCTAAATGAATAAAGGGGCCGAAAGGCCCCTTTTCTTTTGTCCGTTCTTTGCGGGTTTACCCCCAGATAAGCAATGCAGCCATTCCGAGTGCGCCGACGATCAGACGCCACCAGGCAAACAGCTTGAAACCATGGCGAGAAACATAGTCGAGCAGGTGGCGCACAACAAATACGCCTGAGATGAAAGCCATCACAAATCCGACTGCGATCAGCGCGCCATCATTCATCGACAGCATATTATGGCTCTTATAGAGATCATAAGTGAAAGCGCCGGCCATGGTTGGCATGGCGAGGAAGAACGAGAATTCAGCAGCCGAACGCTTGTCTGCTCCAAGCAGAAGCGCACCAACAATCGTTGAGCCTGAGCGCGATACCCCGGGGATCATGGCAAGGCACTGGACAAAGCCAATCGCCAGACAGATCGGCAGCGGATAATCCATCACATCGCGATAACGCGGCTTGAGTTCCAGCTGGTCCACCCAGAGTAGAATGAAACCACCGATGATAAGCATGGCGCAAACCAGCATCGGCGTTTCAAAAAGCACGCTCTTGATGAAGCCATGTGCCATTGCGCCGATGACGGCTGCAGGCAGAAATGCAACCAGAATACCCAGCACGAAGCGCCGTGTGCGGGCATCGCGCGGAAAGTCGGTCAGAATTTTGATCAGCTTCGCGGAATAAACCGTCAGAATTGCCAAAATCGCACCGAGCTGAATAAGCACCTCGAAGGTCTTGCCCGTCGATTCAAAGCCAAGAAAATGGCCAACCAGCAACAAATGGCCTGTGGAGGAAACGGGGATGAACTCCGTCAAACCTTCGATGAGACCAAGAAAAGCGGCTTCCAGAAGATTATAAATTTCCATGAAGTCAGTACCTTAGGGAGGTGAGCAGGATGAAAACGGTGCGTCTTGACGAGCTGTTAAGCATGAAAGTGCTACAATAAGCGCTTCCAGCGATTGCTTGTCTCCCGCAGGCATAGCCCTTATAGACTAAATATTCCGTTGAGGTGGCTCGAATCGCCTGACAGCAGAAATAACCTGCTGCCGGTGCAAACGCTAGCCGCAGTGCCTCACCGGGGATCAATTAAAGCTTGTCAGTCGAGAGTACCGCGTCGATTATGCTTACGCTTTTTCATCATCCTATGTCTTCAGGCTCGCGCTACGTGCGGCTTATTCTCGGCGAATATGATGTGGAAGCCGAACTGATCGAGGAACGACCATGGTCGCGCCGCAAGGAATTTCTGGCGTTGAACCCTGCTGCAACACTTCCTGTATTGTTGGCTGAACGCGATCTGCCGGTTGTTGGTGCAACCGTCATTGCAGAATATCTCGATGAAACGCGCGGCGCCTTAAAACGCAGTCGTCGTCTTTTGCCCGAAAGCCCGATGGAACGCGCAGAAGTGCGCCGTCTGGTCGACTGGTTTCTGCTCAAGCTCGAAAACGAAGTGACACGCCACATTGCACGCGAGCGGGTTTTCAAGCTTCAGATGGCCGATGAAATGGGCGGCAGCGCGCCGGATTCGACCGCCATCCGTGCAGCCCGCACCAATATTCGCCAGCACATGAAATATATCGACTGGCTGGCCGCTACCCGTGACTGGCTTGCAGGCAGTCATCCAAGCTATGCGGATATGGCAGCGGCGGCTTCGATTTCTGTGCTAGACTACCTCGGCGAAATTGAATGGGGCGAGACAAAAGCTGCGCGCGACTGGTATGCTCGCATGAAATCGCGACCTGCTTTCCGCCCGCTCCTGGCTGATCGCGTGCGCGGACTGGCTCCAGTGGCTCACTATGGCGACCTCGACTTCTGATAATAGCCAAGCTTCGGACAAAGCTCTCAAGCTGAAACGCTTCCTGATCGAAGAAGCGAAAGCTGTCGGCTTTGATGCGGTCGCTTTCACAGGGCCGGACGCTATTCCGCAGGCACCTCAGCGCTTGCGGCAATATATTGCCGATGGCCACCACGCGGACATGCTTTGGATGGAAGAGACCGAAGAGCGCAGGGCCAACCCTAGCGTTCTCTGGCCGGAAGTGCGTTCGATCATGGTGCTTGCCATGAATTACGGTCCGGATAGCAACCCGCTCAGCATTCTTGAACATAAAGACCGGGCGGCAATCTCGGTCTATGCCCAGAACCGCGATTATCACGACATCATCAAGGGCAAGCTCAAGCACATCGCAAGCCGCTTTGCTGCACGCGCCGGACAGGACGTAAAAGTCTTCGTCGATACGGCACCTGTGATGGAGAAGCCGCTTGCGCAGGCCGCGGGCCTTGGCTGGCAGGGAAAACACACCAATCTGGTCAGTCGCGAACTCGGGTCGTGGCTGTTCTTAGGCTCGATCTTCACAACGGCTGAAATTCCGCCGGATGAACCGGATCGCGATCATTGTGGCTCCTGCCGCGCCTGTCTCGATGCCTGTCCGACAAAAGCTTTCCCCTCACCTTACCGGATCGATGCGGGACGCTGCATTTCCTATCTCACCATCGAGAACAAGGGGCCGATTCCACACGAGTTCCGCAAAGCCATGGGCAACCGCATCTATGGTTGTGACGATTGCCTTTCAGTTTGTCCGTGGAACAAGTTCGCGCAAGCGACCAGCGAGATGAAGCTGAAAGCCCGCGATGATCTCAAGGCACCAAAGCTTGCAGATTTTCTTGCACTCGACGATCCGGCCTTCCGCACACTGTTTTCGGGTTCACCCGTCAAACGCATCGGTCGCGACCGTTTTCTGCGCAATGTGTTGATCGCAACCGGCAATTCGGAAGACCAGACGCTGGTGCCGCACGTGGAAAGCCTGCTTGAAGATCTGGCACCTGTTGTGCGTGGTGCTGCTGTCTGGGCTTTGAAACAGCTCGTAAGCACAGATCGTTTCAAAATTTCACAGAAACGTCTGGCCTCACGCGAAGAGGATGCTACGGTGCGCGCAGAATGGAGCTTAGAGCACCAGTCTGATTAAGTCAGATTGGTGCATCTCAAGCTTTTGTTTAAACGCGCATCTTTTCCGAAAACCGTTTCACACTTTTCGGGATGCGCTCTGGAGGATAGCTAGAATGCGCATTTTTCTGTTTGGAGCCGGTTATTCTGCGAGAGCCTTTTCCCGCCTGATGACCGGAGAGGCAGAGCGCATCGATGGCACCACCCGCAACGAGCAGAATTTCCCCCTCCTCGAAAAATCCGGCATCGCACCGATCATCTTCGACGGCGAAACCGCCTCGCCTGATCTGATCGACCGCCTTGCAAAATCAACCCATGTCGTCATTTCGATTTCGCCGCGCGAAAGCGGCGATCCATCGCTTGCAATTGTTGAGGAGGCTTTACGCCGCCCCGGCAATACCATTCGCTGGATCGGCTATCTCTCGACGGTAGGTGTTTACGGAAATCATGACGGCAACTGGATTGATGAAACAGCACCTTTAGCCCCGACATCGCGCCGTTCGCTTGAACGTGTGGAAGCGGAAAGCGCATCGGAAGCACTAAGCGAACGCCATGGCACACCGGTAGCACTTCTGCGTCTGTCGGGCATCTATGGTCCAGGCCGCAATGCATTCGTCAACCTGGAACGCGGCACCGCGCGGCGCATCATCAAGGACGGTCAGGTCTTCAACCGCATCCATGTGGATGATATCGCCGGAAGCCTGCGTTTTCTGGCAGGCACCAATAGTGGTGGCGCCTTCAACATCACCGATAGCGAACCCGCCCCGCCACAGGATGTCGTCGCTTATGCCGCCGAGTTGATGGGCGTTGCCATCCCGCCGGAAATTCCATTTGAACAGGCTGACCTCACGCCGATGGGACGCTCATTCTACGGCGAAAACAAACGCGTCTCCAACCAGCGCATCAAGGCTCTGGGCTATGATTTTATCTATCCTGATTACAAAGCAGCCTTTTCGGCCATGTGGCAGGATGATCATTGGCGCTAACACATGCCCCCAAAAGTGGATGTCAGTTTTGGGGTGAAGACTGCGTAAAATGAGTAGTTGATTGCCGTTTTGACGAACGCAAAGCATAATCCGGCCCATCGGCTCGAATGATTCGAGCAAAAGTTTTATGGAAAATTGCCCATGGCAAAGAGATCCAGCTCGAAATTCTGGTCGCGTCTTGTTCTTGCAACCTGTCTTGCCACAATGATCGCACCAGACTTTGTCCCGCAGGCTTTGGCGCAGGATGCTCCTGCCAAGCAAGCATTCGGCAGCAAAAAACTTCCGGTTCTGGCGCCATCGCCGCAATCCATCGGCTTTTATGCCAAGGGCTGCCTTTCAGGTGGCGTTGCCCTCCCAATCGATGGCCCCAACTGGCAGGTCATGCGGCTTTCGCGCAATCGCAACTGGGGGCATCCGCGCACCATTGGGCTTCTGGAAAAACTATCCCGCGACGCCGCAAAAGACGGGTGGCCCGGCCTGCTGGTCGGCGACATTTCACAGCCACGCGGCGGTCCGATGCTGACGGGCCATGCTTCGCATCAGGTTGGACTTGATGCCGATATCTGGCTGACGCCGATGCCAAAGAAGCGCTTCACCGATGCAGAGCGTGAAAGCGTCTCGGCTGTATCCATGCTGAAGAAGGATTCGCTTTACGTCGATCCACAGAAGTGGACGCCAGCGCGCACAGCACTCATCAAACACGCTGCCAGCTATCCGGAAGTTGAACGCATCTTCGTACATCCCGGCATCAAGAAGCAGCTTTGCGACACCGTAACCGGAGACCGCAGCTGGCTTGGCAAAGTGCGCCCATACTGGGGCCATTTCTATCATTTCCACGTCCGACTGCATTGCCAGCCGGGATCACCCGATTGCAAACCGCAGCCAAAAGTGGCGGCGGGTGACGGTTGCGACAAGTCGCTGGCATGGTGGTTTACAGATGAACCGTGGAAGCCTGCAAAGCCGTCCAAGGAGCCGCCGAAGAAGCCAAAGCCGGTCATGGTGTCGGATTTGCCAAAGGCATGTGCCGCCGTGCTGAATGGCCCGTCGCCGGATTCGATCGCGGATGTTATCTATGGTGCCAATTAACGTATGTCGCGGAAAAGTGGGAACCGGTTTTCCGATAACGACGTGCGTGGAAATAAAGAGATAGAGCGGGCGCAATGGCTACTATAAAATGCGACACGCTCTAGCATCTGTCAGAAAACATGCTTTTCACAGACCTATGGTGTCGCTATAGGTTTCAAACGATTTAGAACGCAAATGACAAGGTTATCAATCTCATGACGGAACGTCTGCGCATTGCCCTGATCGCTCATGATCTGAAGAAGGACGAGATGGTCGCCTTTGCGCGTACGCATGAGAAAGCCTTGTCTCACTATGATATTGTCGCCACCGGCACCACTGGCGGTCTCATTCAGGAGGCTTGTCCTTCGCTGAATATCCATCGCGTCAAAAGCGGCCCGCTTGGCGGCGACCAGCAGATCGGCGCAATGATCGCGGAAGGCACGGTGCAGGCCTTGATTTTCTTCATCGATCCGCTCTCACCGCTCCCTCACGATGTCGATGTGAAGGCTCTCACCCGTCTGGGCAGCGTCTATGACATTCCGATGGCGCTGAACCCGGCAACAGCCGAAAAGCTGGTGCAAGTGCTGGACTAATAGAGCCACTCTGAACACGCCCGCAAACAATAAGAACAGTCGAAGCAGCAAGGCAGACCATGATTAACGCTGACCAGAGTTTCAAGTTTCCCGTCCTCGTCGGCGATATTGGTGGAACCAATGCGCGCTTTGCGCTTCTTGTTGATTCTCATGCAGAGCCTAAAGAATTTCCGGTCGTCCAGACCGCAGATTATGCAACGATAGACGATGCAATCGAGCAAACGGTTCTCAACCACACTTCCATTCGTCCCCGTTCTGCTATTCTGGCTGTTGCAGGTCCGGTCGATGGCGATGAGATTGATCTCACCAATTGCGATTGGGTTGTCCGCCCGAAACAGCTGATCGCCAATCTCGGATTTGAAGACGTAACCGTCCTCAATGATTTTGAAGCGCAGGCGCTCGCCGTTGTTTCAATTGAAAAAGAATATCTGCATCAGATTGGCGGAAGCGAAGAAGAAGTCGTTGCCACACGCGTCGTGCTCGGCCCTGGAACGGGCTTAGGCGTTGCAGGTCTTGTGCGCACCAGAACCGCATGGGTTCCCGTTCCCGGTGAAGGTGGCCATATCGACATCGGCCCACGCAGCGAGCGTGACTATCAGGTCTTCCCGCATATCGAAACCATCGAAGGCCGTGTAGCGGCCGAACAGATCCTCTGCGGACGCGGTCTGCGCAATCTTTATCTCGCAATCTGCGCGGCTGATAAGGTGGCACCCGTTCTAGACACGCCACCCGATATCACTGCAGCAGGTCTTGATGGCAGCAATCCTCAGGCTGTCGAGACGCTTGAACTCTTCGTGACCTATCTTGGCCGCATTGCCGGCGATTTGGCCCTCATCTTCAAGGCACATGGCGGCGTCTATCTTTCAGGCGGCATTCCCCAGCGCATCATGTCTGCGCTGCAGGCCGGATCGTTCCGCGCAGCCTTTGAAGACAAGGCTCCGCATACGCATTTCATGCGCGATATTCCGGTGCGCGTCGTCGTTCACCCGCTGGCAGCCCTCAGCGGTCTTTCGGCTTTCGCACGTACTCCGATGCGGTTTGAGGTTGCCACCGATGGCCGCCGCTGGCGCGTCAGCTAAGCGGCTTCGCTTTCTCAGGCATGGTCAAGCGACAAAGATAACGCTATAGAAGCGCTGCAATGAAAACACTCATTGCAGCCTTTTGTCGTTTCCAGTCCAAAAGGACGCGCGAAAATGCATGATCAACGACAGCCAGCGGCTGCTAGATAAAAAGCACTTTGCCCGTGAGCCTATTCAAAAAGAAAAAAAATAAGATCGACCCGAGCGAAGCCACCCGCGTCATTCGTCGTATGCTATCGGAAAACGGAAGCCAGTATAAGGCGAGCTATGCGATTGCCATCGCTGCTTCGCTGATCGTAGGCGTTTCCAATGGTGCGCTTGCTTATCTGATGAAGCCGATGATCGACAAGATTTTCTATGAACAGAAGATCGGTCTTATCTGGGTTATCTGCGGCGCCATCCTCGGAATTTTCGTGCTTCGCGGACTTTCAAGCTATGTTCAGGCGGTCGAGCTGGCCAAGATTGGCAACAATCTGGTCGCGCGCTATCAGAAGCGCATCTTCGATCACCTGCTCAAGCTCGGGCTGGATTTCTATAATGATACACGCTCCGGCCATCTGGCAGCGCAGATCAATCAGAATGTGAATGGCATCCGCGATCTTCTGAACATGACGATTACGTCGATTGCGCGCGATTTCGTCGCGCTGATCGGGCTGATCGGTATGATGTTCTATACCGATCCGTTTATGTCTACGGTTGTCTTCCTCGTAGGTCCGCCACTTGTGCTGGCGGTTGCCTATATTTCGCGCCGTATCCGGTCCGTCACGCGCGATCTGGTGCATCTCAATTCCCATCTTCTGGGCGCAATGCAGGAAACTGTGCAGGGCATTTCCATTGTGAAAGCCTTCACCATGGAAGATCAGCTGCGCGGCAAGATCAGCACGCTGATCGATCAGGCTGAAAACCGCAGCAACAAGATCGCGCGCGTTTCCGAACGCACGACACCTATTGCCGAAATTCTTGCGGGCTGTGCTATCGCAGGCGTTTTGGCCTATAGCGGCTATAATGCGATCCTCAACCAGCAGCCTCCCGGTGCGATGTTCGCCTTCATCACGGCTCTGCTTCTTGCCTATGATCCGGCACGGCGTCTGGCACGTCTGCAGGTCGGTCTTGAACGCGCTCTCGTTAATGCACGCATGATCTATGAAGTGCTGGATATTGAGCCTAACCAAGGTGACGCACCTGACGCCAAGCCGCTTACGGCTGGCCCCGGCGAGATCGATTTCAAAGACGTTCGCTTCTCTTACAGCGACATCGCGCCCGTTCTGCACGGTGTGAGCTTTACAGCCAAAGCGGGCGAAACCACAGCGATTGTCGGCGCTTCGGGTGCAGGCAAGTCCACACTGATCAATCTCGTGCAGCGATTCTACGATGTCACCGGTGGGCAGATTCTGTTCGACGGACAGGACATCGCCAAAGTGACAAAGGAATCGCTTCGTCACTCCGTGGCCTATGTTTCGCAACAGCCTTATCTGTTTGAAGGAACGATTGCCGACAACATCCGCTATGGACGTCCGGATGCAACGCAGGAAGAAATCATCAAGGCGGCAGAGCTTGCCAACGCGCATGAATTCATTCTCCAGCAACCACAGGGCTACGATACACCTGTCGGTGAAAACGGTGTGACTCTCTCAGGCGGTCAGCGGCAGCGCCTTTCGATTGCCCGTGCAATCGTGCGCAATGCTCCCGTATTGCTGCTCGATGAAGCAACATCCGCACTCGACAATGAGTCAGAAAAACGCGTGCAGCAGGCGCTTGATCACATCATGCAGGAGCGCACGACCATCGTCATTGCGCACCGCCTTTCCACCGTCGTCAATGCCGACCGCATCGTTGTCATGGAAGCAGGTCATGTGGTTGAAGAAGGTCGTCATAACGATCTCATCACAATACCCAATGGTGTCTATGCCCGCTTCTACCAGCTTCAGAGCGGCAAGGACGACATGCTGATCGGGAACACTGTTACAGAGGAAAAATCCAATGGCTGATAGTGCAGAAATCGGGCTCGTTGTTGTGGGCGCAAATGGTCGAATGGGACAGGCTCTCATCCGCGCCATCCACGCGATTGACGGCGTGCGTCTCACTGGCGCCATTGCGCGTCCCGGCTCGCCATTTCTGGGCAAGGATGCTGGCGAAGTGGCAGGAGTGGGCAATCTCGGTGTCGCGATTACCGATGATCCGCTGCCGGTTTTTGCAAAGGCGCAAGGCGTGCTCGACTTCACCACGCCAGCGACAACGCTCAACTATGCAGGCCTCGCAGCACAGGCACGCATTGCGCATATTATTGGCACCACGGGCCTTTCCGTCGAAGACGAAGAAAAGATCCGCGCCGCAGCGCGACATGCCACAATCGTCAAATCCGGCAATATGAGCCTTGGCGTCAATTTGTTGTCCGGTCTCATCAAGAAAGCAGCACAGGCGCTCGGCCCTGAAGATTTCGACATCGAAATCCTCGAAATGCACCACAAGCACAAGGTTGACGCGCCTTCCGGCACCGCCCTGCTGCTTGGTGAAGCAGCAGCGCAAGGTCGCGCGATCAATCTCGCAGAAAAGAGCGTGCGCGTGCGCGACGGTCACACCGGCCCGCGTGAGCAGGGCACAATCGGCTTTGCAACCCTGCGCGGCGGCTCGGTTATCGGTGACCATGAAGTGATTCTTGCTGGCGAAGGCGAGCGCATCACCCTCGCCCATCATGCTCAGGACCGCACAATCTTTGCGCGCGGCGCGGTGAAAGCCGCTCTTTGGGCACATGGAAAGAAACCCGGTCTTTATTCCATGCTCGATGTTCTTGGACTTAACGACTAACTAACAATTATCCCAACGGAGTGCTGCGATGTCTCGTACCCTCGTCCTGGTCCGCCATGGCCAAAGCGAATGGAACCTCAAGAACCTGTTTACCGGCTGGCGCGATCCGGGCCTAACCGAACAGGGCCACGCCGAAGCTAAAGCTGCCGGTGAACGCCTGAAGGCCGCAGGCCTCAAGTTTGACCTCGCATATACTTCGGGTCTGTCGCGCGCGCAGGTCACATGCCAGCACATTCTTGACGAGCTCGGCCAGTCCGATCTTGAAACGATCCGCGATCAGGCTTTGAACGAACGCGATTACGGCGATCTTTCCGGCCTTAATAAAGACGACGCACGCGAAAAGTGGGGCGAAGAGCAGGTTCACATCTGGCGCCGTTCTTACGACGTCCCTCCTCCAGGCGGCGAAAGCCTGAAGGATACCGGCGCACGCGTCTGGCCTTATTACCTGCACACCATCCAGCCGCATGTGCTGCGTGGCGAAACCATCCTGGTTGCAGCCCACGGCAATTCGCTGCGCGCGCTCATCATGGCGCTCGATGGCCTGACACCGGAAGAGATTCTCAAGCAGGAACTCAATACCGGCGTGCCAATCGTCTACAAGCTGAACGCCGATTCGACCGTCGCTTCCAAGGAAGTGCTTTCTGCATAATGATTTTTCGGGCGCGGCAGCAATTACGCACCGCGCCTGATCTCTGTTTTCATCTCGGTTGCCCGGCCTTTTTCAGCCTTCACGACAGGAATGTGAAAAAAAGCTGATTGAAGTGCGAAATCGTGATTGACAGAGACAGGCCGACCCCTTAGATCGGTCCTCGTCGCCCAGATGGCGGAATTGGTAGACGCACCAGCTTCAGGTGCTGGCGCTCGCAAGGGCGTGGAGGTTCGAGTCCTCTTCTGGGCACCATTTCCAAGTCTTCAGACCACTACCAAGGTCCAGAAGCACCCCAAAAAGCCCGCGCAAGCGGGCTTTTTTGTTGCCTGTGTTTGCCCATTGAGCCAAGCACCAAACGGTTCGGCAAAGACCGAAATCACATCTCATTGCGCAAACACATAAGCGTGATCTGAGCTACTCCAAACCAGAATGAAACTGAAAATCAACGGTTTCAAAATAGACCACGCATCGGGTGGGTTTGGATGAAATCATGGCCGTATATGGCACATGAATGGAAGCGATTTGTTCTTCGATAGAGCATTTCGAAACCGCAGTCTTTTCACTCAACTGACGAGCTTTCCGGCATCCTTCCCAACGGGTGGGTTTCCCGAACGCTTGAGTTCGAAAACCATAGGAAATGAAAATATGAAGAAGCAGACACTCTCCCTCATCGCTGTAATGCTTATTGCTGTGGCAGCAGCGGGATGTCAGTCGACGGACAACAAGACACGCGACTGGGGCAACAACAGGTCGGACGCACCTAGCCGCTCTGCAACGTCACAGTCCATGTAAGGAATTGGGGCTACGCCGCGCGCGTGGCTACAGTCATAAAATGAAAAAGGCCGGCAAATTGCCCGGCCTTTTTTACGCTGTCATCAGTGCTGGTACATCCGCAGTCACGACAACAGCTATAACGCCATAGTGAGCGTGATTGGTTAATAAATGGTTAACGAACAATGGCTTCGTAATCTCGCAATGCTTTGGGCCTTGCCACATGCGAGAACTCCGCGCATCCTTCATTCAAGAATTGCGATTTGAAGGACAAATCAGATGGAGCAACCTGCCTATGACCTTGAGTTTGGGGAGATGATCCGCTGGCTCCGCGAGCACGGGCTTATTCTGCAGTCCGATCTTGAAGGCAATGCCGAACTCTCTACGCGCGCAGAGCGGTTGGGGCGCAAACGTCGGCGTGAGGCAGAACAGACAAAACAATAGTGGGATTTACAGGCTCAAGAACAATAATCATATCAGCCTGGGACGAAGCAAAAGGGGGGAGAACAATGCGCCATAAGGGCTTGCTGGATTTTGGTAGAAACGGCCTGTTTTATCGGTTGTTTCTAGTGAGCGCGATCTGCGCGATCCTGAGCAGCGTATTGAGCCAGAATGGGGAGATTCCGTTCTGGCGCTGGGTTCATTATCTAACCAAACCAACCGCGACATTGCTTCTGCTTTTCGCAATTCTGAACGCCCCCCGTCTCAACTCCAAAACATACGGATTTGCAATCGCGCTTGGGCTTGCATTTGCTGCCGCTGGCGACTTTTTCCTGATGCTTCCCGGTGAATATTTTCTCACTGGTCTGATTTGCTTTCTCATAACTCATTGCATTTACATCTATGCACTGTGCCGAAAGACGCGCTTTGCAGAAAGCAAACTCGCCTTCCTGATCTTTGCACTGCTCGCAATTGCGATCATTGTGGGCCTGTGGGGCAAATTGCCGTCAGCCATGAAAATCCCCGTTGCCATTTATGCGTCAGCAATTGGCATCATGGCGGCCCAGGCCTTTAGCCGTGCGCTTTCGACAAGCCCCGACACCGCATTGCGCTATGCCGCATGGCTTGCCGCTGCGGGCGGCATTTTCTTCATGGTCAGTGATACGCTGCTCGCATTCAATCGTTTTCACACGCCTATTCCGCTCGCGGGCCTCTGGGTTCTCACCACCTATTATGTGGCGCAGTTCCTTTTCGCGCGCTCAACAGAGAGTTTTGCCTATGAGCGCTGATCAGCCTGCTTCGCCAAAATACCAATTACAGGCGACATTAAAGCGTTTGCGACAAAGCTGGCTGGATGATCGGCCAGCCTATGAGCAACGCATCGATGATCTGCGGAATCTGCGTAGAGTTCTCCATGAGCGTCTTGAGGAGATGGCACACGCCATCAATGCCGACTTTGGCAACCGCTCGAAACATGAAACCTTGCTGGGCGAGGCCAGCGTTGTCTTCGCCGAAATCGATCACGCGCTGCATCACCTGAAACGCTGGATGAAGCCACAACGCCGAACCGCAGGCTGGAAACTGTGGCCCGCAAAAGCCGAGCTTCGTTTTGTACCTCTTGGCGTGGTTGGTATTATTTCTCCGTGGAATTACCCGGTCAATCTTGCGCTGGCGCCGCTGGTGGCAGCGGTCGCCGCTGGCAACCATGTCTTTCTGAAACCGTCCGAGCATACGCCACACACATCAGAATTTCTGCGCAAACTGATCGCCGACGTCTTTCCTGATGATCGGGCAACGGTGGTACTTGGCGATGCGCATCTTTCCGCTGAGTTTTCATCGCTGCCTTTCGACCACCTGTTCTTCACCGGCTCGACTGCCGTTGGTCGCAAAATCATGAAAGCGGCAGCCGAAAACCTCACACCCGTAACTCTGGAGCTGGGTGGCAAATCGCCAGCCATTATCGGTGAAGGAGCCAGTCTCAAACGCGCGGCAAGCTCCATTGCTACAGGCAAATATTTCAACGCGGGTCAAACCTGCATCGCGCCGGACTATGTGCTGATCCATCAAAGCAAACGCGATGCCTTCGTAACCTTGCTGCGCGAAGAAACTCGCAAGCGATATGGCGAGGGATCAGCGCAAAGCGACCGCACGACGATCATCAATGATGCGCAATATGCGCGCCTGTCCTCGTTGTTGCACGATGCAGAGGATAACAGCGAAGCAATCGTTCCGCTGATAGATGCGCCGACTTCACAAAGCCACCCACGGCTGATGACGCCCGCAGCAATTCTGGAGCCCGGTCCGACCAGCGCAATCATGCGCGAAGAGATTTTCGGCCCCCTGCTTCCGATTATAAGCTATCGCTCAATTGATGAGGCAATCGCTTATGTTCTCAATCATGAGCGGCCACTGGCGCTTTATTGCTTCAACGACAACACAGCTGAAATCGAGACGGTGCTTTCTCAGGTCGTTGCAGGCGGCGTGTGCATCAATGACACGCTCTATCATTTTGCATGCGGAAATCTGCCGTTTGGTGGCGTTGGCCATAGCGGCATGGGGCATTACCACGGCAAAGATGGCTTCCTGACCTTCTCGAAAGCCATGCCAGTCCTGACCAAATATACGCCTGCAGCAACGGACCTGATCAAGCCACCCTATACTGGACTTGTTGACCAGATAATCCGTTTCATCACGCGATGAGCTGAACTGAAAACAATCTTGTCAGCAATCTGTGATCCAACACTACTGTTCAAACCGCAAAATGACCTATTTAAAAGGATATCCAAAACGGCACGAGGTAGCGGCGGGTGAAGAAAAAGAAAACACCGGGTCGAATTTCTACAAAAATATTGACGGCTATCCGTAATCGGCCCGGCTTCCGACCACTGCATACCAATGTTGCAGACGGCGACATCGTGATCGCCTCCTACAATGTCCATAAATGCATTGGTGTGGACAAGATCTTCGATCCCCAGCGCACAGCCGACGTTATCAGCGAAATCGATGCCGATGTGATCGCTCTGCAGGAAGCAGACAAGCGTTTCGGCGAGCGATCAGGCCTGCTGGACTTAGGGCTGCTTGAGCGCCGCCACGGCCTTGTTCCCGTACCGATCACATCGACCATGCCCAAAGGCCATGGCTGGCACGGCAATGTTCTGCTGTTTCGCGAAGGTGTTGTGCGCAATGTGCGCCAGCTTGCTTTGCCAGGGGTAGAGCCGCGCGGCGCACTGGTTGCCGACCTGCAATTCGCATCCGGCCCTCTGCGCGTGATCGCAGCACATCTGGGGCTTTTGAAGCGCTCTCGCGAACAGCAAGCGGAAAGCATTCTTTCCGCATTGCAGGAAGCCGACACCCTGCCGACGCTGCTGATCGGCGACCTCAATGAATGGCGTATCGGCAAACGATCCTCACTCGCATCGCTCATGCCGGTGTTCAATCATGTATCAACTGCAGTACCCAGCTTTCCATCCCGCTTTCCGGTATTTGCGCTGGATCGCGTTCTTGGAACGCCGCATAATCTGGTAACGGCTGTAGAGGTTCACAACACACCGCTGGCGCGTATGGCTTCTGACCATCTTCCGATCAAGGCGCATCTTGATCTTAAAACCGCAGCGCAGGTCCTCGAAGAATTTAATCCTTCACTGCTGACCAGCAACTCAAGTTCAGGCAGCTAAAAAGCCTTAAAGATAAGGCGATCCGAGCCAGATGATACGGTCGATCAAGCGTTCGTAGAACGGGCGGTTTTTGAGACGCGTCAGGTTCACTTCCCGGCTGCTGTCGATCACCTTGCCGATACGTTCTTCGACTTTCAGCGCAATCTCGCGATCCAGAATTTCGAGATCGACCTCGAAATTCAACCGCAGCGAACGGGCGTCAAGATTGGATGAGCCGACATAGGACCATGCACCGTCAATCGTCATCAGCTTGGAGTGATTGAACGCACCCCCTGCGCGCCAGATACGACAGCCACCTTTCAGCAACTGATCGAATTGCGCGCGCATGGCGCGATCCACCAGCTTGAGATTATTGACCCCCGGAACCACCACATCAACCGACACACCACGCCGGGCAGCAGTGACCAGCGCACTGATAAGTTCGCGGTCTGGCAGGAGATAAGGCGACATGATCAGGATGTGCTCCTGCGCAATCGAGAAGGCGCCCATCATCATGCGATGATTGGTTTCAATGTTCTTATCTGGCCCCGAGCCGACCACGCGGATAAGCTTGCCGGTTCCCGGCGGGTCTTTAGGTGCTGCAATGCTCCAAGCGTCACCGGTCAGCAATTCGCCTGTTGCAAAGCGCCAGTCTTCCGATGCGACATGGAAGAGATCAGCAATCGCCGGACCTTCGACGCGGAAATGCGTATCTAACGCAACCGCATCGCCAGCGATAGCTTTTACAAAGCCTGCACGAATATTCATGCCGCCGGTAAAGGCCAGCTTGCCATCGACGATCAGGATTTTACGGTGGGTGCGCAGGTTTGCATAAGGCAGACGCAGGCCCATAATGATATTGCCGTTGAACACATCAACAGCCACACCATTTTCCTTCAGCAGATTAACGATGCTGGGAATGGAATAGCGCGCGCCGACAGCATCCACCAATACACGAACCTCGACACCACGCTTGACGGCATCACCCAGCGCATCGGCAAATTGCTGGCCGATTGCATCACGGTCAAAAATATAGGTTTCAAGCATGATGCTGCGTTCAGCTTTGCCAATAGCATCCAGCATTGCTGCATAGGCTTCATCACCGGTTTCCAGCATTTCTATGCTGTTGCCGCTGGTAAAATCATAAAGGCTGACAGTGTCGCCAAGAATTTTCATCGCCCCGAACTGACGTCCGAAGGCCGCGCGCACGAGATCATTGGTCGTGTCGAAATGCGATAAATGATAGAGCGCAATATTGCCCATATTATCGCGCTGATGCCCGAGGGTGCTGCGCCGGATACGGTTCACACCTGCCAGCGCATAGACAACCGCACCGACGATTGGCGAAAGCACAATCACACCAACCCAGCCGAGCGCGGTCCGCACCTCATCCTTGGTCATTGTCGCGTGGATAGCTGCAATCGCTCCCAGAACGATCGACAGAACAGCCAGGATATGCGGCCAATAGTGCGAAACCAGATCAAACATCAAACTGACTTTAAGCCAAAAAAAGTTTTTACTGCAAAGACATACCGTGTTCTGGCTCTTACACCAACAGGAGATTTTTGGGCGAGTTCAAGCCTCGGATCCATCTCTGGCCAAATCTTCAGTTTGGCTTATATTGCTGATCGGGAATGAAAATTGAGGGACATCTTATGGCAACAGCACAGAATGACTTTAATCGTCCTACCCTTCCAACCGAGGTCTCATCAAAATGGGGCTGGTTCGTCGCTCTCGGCGTCGCGCTGCTGATCCTCGGCGGTATTGCTTTCGGCAATCTGGTTCTCGCGACGGTCGTTTCCGTCTACTATGTCGGCATCATGATGCTGGTCGCAGGGATCATCGAAATCATTCATGCCTTCGGCGTGAAGACCTGGGGCAGCTTCTTCTTCTGGCTGCTGAGTGGCTTGCTCTATGCAGCCGCAGGCATTGTAGCCTTCGTCAATCCAATTCTCGCCGCCGGGGTGCTGACCTTCCTGCTTGCAGCCGCTCTTCTGGGTTCCGGCTTCTTCCGTATCTGGATGGGCTTCAAGTCAAAGCCAGCAGCAGGCTGGGGCTGGATTGTTGCAGCGGGTGTTATCACCGCTCTCGCAGGTCTCGTCATTGCAATGCAGTGGCCGGTCAACAGCCTGTTCATTCTGGGCCTGTTTTTGGCAATCGATCTGATCTTCCAGGGTTGGTCGTTCATTGCATTCGGCCTCGGCATCAAGCGCTAGAATCCAAAACGGCAAATTTGCGAAGCGGCGTGCCTCACGCCGCTTTTTCATTTCAAACACCGGGCTTGTTGAGATTTTGGCCAATGACTGCTAGATGCAGCGCAACATCTTCGCAGCGCGCGTTTCGCGCAGCCATCACTTCGCCATTACGAGTTTCTTCATGCCCGCTGATCATCCTGTTTCAAAGCGCCGTACCTTCGCGATCATCGCGCACCCGGATGCTGGTAAAACCACGCTGACCGAAAAGCTTCTGCTGTTCGGTGGCGCCATCCAGCTTGCCGGTGAAGTGAAGGCCAAGAAAGATCGCATCCAGACCCGTTCGGACTGGATGAACATCGAACGCGACCGCGGCATCTCGGTTGTCACTTCCGTGATGACCTTTGAGTATAAGGACTGCATCTTCAACCTGCTCGATACACCGGGCCACGAAGACTTCGCAGACGATACCTATCGCACGCTGACCGCTGTGGATTCTGCCGTCATGGTCATCGACGCCGCAAAAGGTATCGAGCCACGGACGCTGAAGCTGTTTGAAGTCTGCCGTATGCGCGATATTCCAATCGTGACCTTCGTCAACAAGATGGACCGCGAAGCACGCGATCCACTCGAAATTCTTGACGAGATCGAAGAAAAGCTGGCGCTTGATACAGCGCCGATCACCTGGCCTATCGGTTCGGGCAAAAGCTTTGCCGGCACTTATGATCTGCACAGCAACACTGTGCGCCAGAAGGATGCCGAAGAGCAGCCCACCAAGGTCAGCGGACCGGAAGAAGCAGCGAAGCTTCTGCCTGAAAACGAACGTGAAGCATGGATTGAAAGCGTCGAACTTGCGCGCGGCGTCTGCCGCCCGTTTGACCTCGCATCCTTCCGCGAAGGCCATATGACACCGGTTTATTTCGGTTCAGCACTGAAAAATTACGGTGTGCGCGATCTGATTGAAGCCTTCTGCGATTTCGGCCCAAGCCCACGCGACCAGCAGGCAGATAGCCGCATGGTTGGCGCGACCGAAGACAAAATGACCGGTTTCGTGTTCAAGATTCAGGCCAATATGGACCCGAACCACCGCGACCGTATTGCCTTCCTGCGCGTCTGCTCCGGCAAGCTTTCACGCGGCATGAAGGCCAAGCTGGTACGTACCGGCAAGCCGATGAGCCTGTCTGCGCCACAGTTCTTCTTTGCACGCTCCCGCCAGATCGCCGACGAAGCTTTCGCGGGCGATGTTGTCGGCATCCCGAACCATGGCACATTGCGCATCGGTGACACGCTGACCGAGGGTGAAGACATCCTGTTCCGTGGCGTGCCGAATTTCGCGCCGGAAATTCTGCGCCGCGTCCGTCTTGATGATGCGATGAAGGCGAAGAAGCTGCGTGAAGCGCTTCAGCAAATGGCAGAAGAAGGCGTCGTGCAGCTCTTCGTGCCGGATGATGGTTCACCGGCAATTGTCGGGGTGGTTGGCGCGCTGCAGATCGACGTTCTGACCGAACGTCTCAAGATCGAATATTCTCTGCCTGTCGGCTTTGAAATGTCGCGCTTCTCGATTTGCCGCTGGATCACAGCGGATGAACCGGCGGAGCTCGACCGCTTCATTGCCTCGCATCGCGCTGATATCGCACACGATCTTGACAATGATCCGGTATTTCTCGCGCAGAATGGCTTCTCGCTCAACTACGAAGCCGAGCGTTGGAAGGCGATCCGCTTTGCCACGATCAAGGACTATCAGGTCCGCGACAAGGCCTGATATCGCGGAGAAACAATGAACGACCCTGTTCTGGCTGCTCTCAACCTGCCCGATGCACTTGCGCATTCTCTGGCAGGCTATCGCAGTCAGCAGGATGGCATTGGCCGATCCACGGCCAATGTTCTTCTTCTGGAGCACCCGGAAAAAGCCCCGCTCGTTTTAAAGATTGAGCCCGCAAGCCCTGTCGGCGAGCTTGCCGATGAAGCGGCCCGGTTGACCTGGCTCAGTCAGCAAAACATAGCCTGCCCTGCTATCATGAGCTTTGTTCAGGAGCCTGATCAAAGCTATCTGCTCATGACACGGCTGGAAGGCCACGACCTCGCATCTGCTGCAGATTGTCTTGCACCCCAGCGCATCATCGAAATTCTCGCAGCAGCGCTGAAATCGTTGCATGATATTGATCCCAGATCATGCCCGTTTGATCATCGGGTCGATATTCGCATTGAAGACGCCCGCAAACGTGTTTTGGCAGGTGCGGTTGATGAAGATGATTTCGATGACGAACGTGCAGGACAAACGGCTGAAGATCTGTTCGCAGAACTCTGCAGCCTTAAACCGGCAAGCGAAGATGTCGTCATCACCCACGGCGATGCTTGCCTACCCAATTTCATGGCCGCTAATGGCAATTTCACGGGCTTCATCGACTGTGGAAGACTGGGTCTTGCCGACCGTCATCAGGACTTGGCGCTGGCTTGCTGGAGTGTTGAATATAATCTCGGCAAAGAATGGGTAATGCCATTCCTCACTCTCTATAACGGGCCTGTAATAGAGGAAAAGAAGATCGCTTTTTATCGCCTCTTGGATGAATTCTTTTAAAGCGCATCCCGAAAGCCGTTTCACACTTTTCGGGATGCGCTTTAAAACATTCTCCGCAAATGGCTGAGCTTGTCAGGATTGCGGATGAGATAGACCCCCCGGATCAATCCATCTTCGATCTCCACCGCAGCCACTTGCGGCAGGCCATCCGCCTCAAGGCTCATATGGCCGGGTAAGCCATCAAACAGCGCAAAATGATTGACGGCGGGCACAAGCCCATCGGTCTTACGCGCAATACCGTCATAAAAGCGCATGATCTTTTCACGCCCATATATCGGGTTGAGCGCTGCATTGCGGATACCACCACCGTCGGAATACATCACAGCATCTTCAGCCAGCAGACCTTTCAGCGCCGTCATGTCACCACTGCGGGACGCCTGAAAGAAAGCCTCCGCAATCGTGCGTCCGCGATCCTCAGGCATCGAAAACCGCGACTTCTCCTGTCGAACATGGCTGCGCGCGCGGCTCGCCAGCTGGCGGCAGGCCACAGCATCGCGATCAAGCACACGCCCGACCTCCTCAAAGCCCATATCGAACACGTCATGCAAAAGAAATGCCGCACGCTCCAGCGGCGACAGTCGGTCGAGCGCCAGCATCAATGTCAATGTGATATCGTCGCTGCGGTCTTCTTCATCCTCGACAAGTGGCTCAGGCAGCCATGTTCCGGGATAGGTTTCGCGTCGTACGCGTGCAGATTTCAGATGATCGAGCGCAAGACGGCTGACCACACGCGTGAGCCAGCCCTGCGGCTCACGGATGGTTGCACGATCCGCAGCACTCCAGCGCAGCCATGCATCCTGCACAATGTCTTCGGCTTCGGCATGGGTGCCCACCATACGATAGGCAATGCGGGTGAGCCGAGGCCGCAAGGTCTCGAACACACCCGCATCATTGATATTTGGCTCAAGCGGCAGCTGCATCGGTTTTAACCGGATGAACGAGACGCAGGCCCACTGCAATCCGGTTCCATGCATTGATGGTGGTAATCAGCATGGTCAGATTGACGATCTCTTCGTCTGAGAAATGCGCTTTCAAAGCATCAAAATCCTTATCCGGTGCGCCCGTCTGTGCCAACAGGGTCAGCGCCTCGGTCCAGCCAAGTGCCGCCCGCTCCCGCGCAGTATAAAGCGGTGATTCACGCCATGCAGCAACCAGATAGAGGCGCTCTTCGGTTTCGCCAGCCTTCCGCGCATCAGCCGTATGCATATAGATGCAATAGGCGCAGCCATTGATCTGCGAAGCGCGGATTTTCACCAGCTCATAGAGGCTATATTCAAGTCCGGATGCCGCAACGCGCTTTTCCAGCTCCACCATTGCCTGCATGATCTGCGGTGCGAAAGTGTAAGGGGCAAGTCTTAGTTCCATGATCTCTTCTCCTGGATGTTGACCCGTATGGGTCGTTCATCATCAAGACGAGATAGCTGCATCGGAATGTGACATGCCCCGCATAAAAAAATCAGCTTTTTATTTCGAGAAGCGCGGCCGCAATTTTTTCTGCAAGCTTTTCAGCAACTTGCTCCTTGCTCATTTCCGGCCATTCTTCGATGCCTGCGCGGCTCAAAACACGCACACGGTTGCGATCGCCGCCCATCACATCACCAGACACATCGTTGGCAACGATCCAGTCGGCACCTTTCTTGTCGAGCTTGCGGCTGGCATTGGCGAGCACGTCCTGCGTTTCCGCAGCAAAGCCCACCACAAGACCGGGACGCTTCTCACTATGACCAACACCGGCCAGAATATCCGGGTTCTCAACCATGCTGAGCGTTGGTGCGCCCTCGCCCGGCTGTTTCTTGATCTTCTGATCGGCTGCATTAGCTGTCCGCCAGTCGGCAACGGCTGCAACCATCACAGCCGCATCAGCGGGAAGATGGCTTTCGACTGCCGCCTGCATTTCCCGCGCGGTTTCAACATGGGTGACGTTGACGCCCCGCGGATCAGCGATCGTGACAGGACCGGAGACCAGATGCACAGTGGCGCCCAGATGTGCTAGGGCCGCAGCGATGGCATGGCCCTGCTTGCCCGATGAACGGTTGGCAATATAGCGCACCGGATCAATCGGCTCATGTGTCGGGCCGGATGTCATGACGACCACTTTGCCCGCAAGCGGCTTTGCCTGTGGCGCGAGCAGGTTTTCAATTGCCGCGACGATAGTCAGCGGTTCGCTCATCCGACCTGTGCCCGCCTCTCCACTTTCCGCCATCTCGCCCTTTTCAGGCCCAATGAAATGCACGCCATCCTTTTCCAATGTCAGGCGGTTGCGCCGGGTCGCGGCATTGTCCCACATGGCAGGGTTCATGGCAGGTGCAATCAGCAACGGAACCTTGCGGGCGAGAAGCACAGCACTGGCCAGATCATCGGTAATGCCAGTGGCCATCTTGGCCATAAGCCCGGCCGTTGCAGGTGCCACAACGATCAGATCGGCATCGCGCGCAAGGCGGATATGGCCGACATCCTGTTCGTCCTCTCGGGAAAAAAGATCTGTAAACACATGATCGGCCGACACAGTGCCGATGGTCAGCGGCGTCACAAACTGCTGCGCTCCTGCGGTCAGGACCGTGCGAACACGCGCGCCGCGTTCTTTCAAACGCCGAATGAGGTCCGGTGTTTTGTAAGCTGCAATCCCGCCGCTGATGATGAGAAGAATACGCTTATCGCGCAATGAACCGGCAATCGGCGACAAAGCAGCGGCTACCGGCTTCGTCTCTTCAAAACCGCCAAGCAGAAGCCTTGCTTCTTCCTCCATGGAGCGCCCGTTTTGAGCGGCTCTCACGCGAAGCCGCTCTTTTGCGGCGTCATCAAGATTGCGGATTGTAATACTGGCCATTTGATTGCACCGGTCTAATGCTGATGCAATCAATGAAATCACTATTTTGTTGAATAATCAACAAACAGATGAAATGTGGTGAAGCTAAAGCTCGATATAGAGCTTAATCGCTATCGCAGCCAATGAAATTGCAATCACTATCTGCGCAATGCGTCCCCAGCGCGAGTGCCGCGCCTCGGCCCGGCCAATGGCTTCTGCAGTCGCATCGTCAAAGCGCAGACCGTTTGCAGCCATCTCGTCAAGCGCCACGGAAGCACGATCCATTCTTGCTACCAGCTCAGGCGTCTTGCGGGTGAAGTGGAGCAGCGCATAGGCGCTGTCCTTGGCATCCAGCAACATACCCTGCGGTCCGAGATTCTTGCGAATCCAAGCGCCCACAACCGGCTCAGCAGCTTTCCACATGTTGAAATGCGGATCGAGCGTGCGCGAAACACCTTCCACCACCACCATCGTCTTCTGAAGCATCAGAAGCTCAGGCCGTGTTTCCATGTCGAACAGCTCAGTCACCTCAAACAGAAGCGTGAGCAGCTTTGCCATGGAAATGGTTTCGGCTGGCTGTCCATGGATAGGCTCACCGATCGCGCGGATTGCCTGCGCAAAACTCGCCACATCGTGCTTGTGCGGAACATACCCGGCTTCAAAATGCACTTCCGCTACGCGCAGATAATCGCGTGTGATGAAGCCATAAAGAATTTCTGCGAGAAAGCGCCGCTGATCCTTGTTGAGCCGCCCGGTGATGCCGAAATCAACGGCGACAATAGTGCCTTTGGGATCGACGAACAGATTACCCGGATGCATGTCGGCATGGAAAAAACCGTCGCGCAGTGTATGACGCAGGAAAGACTGGATCAGTGTTTCAGCGAGCTTCTTGAGATCGAAGCCTGCCGCATTCAACGCCCCGATATCCGACATCTTGATGCCATCGATCCATTCGAGCGTCAGGACATCGCGGCCCGTCCGCTCCCAGTCAACATCGGGAACGCGAAAACCTTCATCATCTTTGATGTTCTCGGCAATCTCGGAAAGTGCCGCCGCCTCAAGCCGCAGATCCATTTCGATGCGTGTTGTCTGCTGAAGCGTTTCAACCATCTCAACAGGCCGCAAGCGGCGCGTGAAAGGCACATGCCGCTCCTGCATACGGGCGACCATGAAAAAGCTTTCAAGGTCGCGCGCAAAACGCTGACGGACACCCGGACGGATAACCTTGACGGCAACCTTGTGCGGTGCGCCATCCTTCATCACATAGGCAGGATGGACCTGCGCCATAGATGCAGCCGCAATCGGCGCATCAAAACTCACATAAAGATCATCAATCTTGCGACCGAGAGAATTCTCGACTGCCGAAACGGCTTCCGCCTGCGGGAAGAAGTCGAGCCGGTCCTGCAACAGCTCCAGATCAGCGGCAACATCCTTGCCAACAATATCCGGGCGCGTGGCAAGAAACTGGCCGAGCTTCACATAAGAAGGACCCAGCTTGTTCATCGCACGCGAAATGCGTTCAGAGCGAGGCGCATCTTTCGCACGTTTGCGCGCAAGCACTTTGGCAAACTTGTGCCCCAGCGCAGGCAGGCCTGCAGCATCATCAACAGGCAGTGAACTCAACACGCCTTCGCGCGCCATGATCCAGCCAGCACGCATCAACCGTATGGCAGCAGAAATATTGCTCATATCAGACTCAGAGCTTCCAGCCTGAATGAAGCGCTGCAATTCCACCCGTGAAATTGCGATAGCTCACACGCTCAAAACCCGCTTCGCGGATCATGCGCGCAAAGTCTTCCTGCTTTGGGAACTTGCGGATCGATTCAACCAGATAGCTGTAGGAATCAGCATCGCCCGTGATCATCTTGCCAATCTGGGGAATGGCGTTGAAAGACCACTGGTCATAAATCTTATCAAGCAGCGGCAGTTCAACCTCGGAGAATTCAAGGCACATGAAACGACCGCCCGGCTTCAACACGCGATAGGCTTCAGACAGCGCCTTGTCGATATGCGGGACGTTACGGATGCCGAATGAAATCGTGTAGGCATCGAAGCTTGCATCTTCAAACGGCAGTTCTTCCGCACTGGCTTCAACAAATTCGAGGTTTTCAGCAAGGCCCTTCTTGATCGCGCGTTCGCGACCGACGCCGAGCATCGAGCCGTTGATGTCGAGAATGGTTACATGGGCCTGACGCCCGGACGCTTCAACAATGCGGAATGCAATATCGCCCGTACCACCTGCGACATCGAGCGAAGTCCAGCCCGGACGCTTGGATGGAGCCAGCCAGCTGATCATCGCATCTTTCCAGACGCGGTGCATACCAGCCGACATGAGATCGTTCATTACATCGTAACGCTTGGCAACCTTATGGAAAACGTCATTGACCAGCCCCTGCTTTTCGCTTTCGTCCACTGCCTTGAAGCCGAACGAATGCTCCATGCCACCATGTGCGCCCACGCGGTCTGCATTGCCTGTCTGCTGGCCCATAACTCACCTGCCGGTTCATGTGCGAAACGAAGCCGATCTCCGTTTTCCGTTTGCCTGATGCATATAAAGCTTGTGCCGGACGATACAAGCACAGACCGCATGCCGATACCCCTTTTGTGATCTGGTGATTAATTTCCGGCAGTTAGCGCGCATAAGCTGGTGGTCAGCCAAGATTCACACGGCAAATTCAAACCACCAGACTTGCGCAAGTGCTGAAAATGGTCAAAGACAGATAAAACTGTGCGTGTGCGCCTGCCACGCGTTTTCTCCGGCATCATTCGCCGTTAAAGTGAAAAACGATAACAAGAAAAGTGGAAAAATCATGGGCGTTAATGTCGTCAGCCATCCGCTTGTCCAGCACAAGCTCACCATCATGCGCAAGCGCGAAACTTCAACCGCCAGCTTCCGGCGTTTGCTGAAAGAGATTTCGCTGCTGCTTTGCTATGAAGTGACCCGCGATCTCGAACTGACCACCATGCAGATCGAAACACCGATGATGCCAATGGAAGCACCAACGCTTGAAGGCAAGAAGCTGGTCTTCGCCTCCATCCTGCGCGCCGGTAACGGCCTGCTGGAAGGTATGCTCGATCTGGTTCCGGCCGCTCGTGTGGCGCATATCGGTCTTTATCGCGATCACGATACGCTGCAGCCAATCGAATATTACTTCAAGGCTCCGGAAGATATCGTCAACCGCCTCATCATTGTGGTCGATCCAATGCTTGCAACCGGCCACTCCGCCATTGCAGCCATCGACAAGCTGAAGGAACGCGGCGCAACCAACATCAAGTTCCTCTGCCTGCTGGCAGCACCGGAAGGCATTGAGCGCTTCACTGCGGCTCACCCTGATGTTGACGTCTTCACCGCCTCCATTGATGATAGCCTTGATGAAAAGGGCTATATCATCCCTGGCCTCGGCGATGCCGGTGACCGCATGTATGGTACGAAGTAAGTTTCAAACCATACGATAAGAGACAGATTGATCCGCGTTCTGACCGCTCGATAATTGTTATTGAGCCGTCAGCGCGGATTTTTTATCATCTGATGATCAGCAAAAACGGAACAGCTTTATGTCCACGGATAACCGCCTGACAGAACTCGAAATTCGGGTCGCCGAACAGGAAAAGACCATTGAAGAGCTATCATCTGTCTTGGCCGAACAATGGAAAACCGTTGATCAACTGAACAAGAAACTGACAGCTCTCACCGATCGCTTTCTTCTGCTGGAAGAACAGACGGCACCTGACGTGCCCGTCACCAAACCTCCACACTGGTAATATCATGATTGAAATCATCAAACTGGACGACCGCAACGATCTTGCAGCCACTTGCGCCAGATGGAACCATGCAGAATGGGGTTATCTTTCAGGCGCAACTGAAGACCAGATCATTGCCGGAATGCAAGAACTTGTCCATGCAACCGATGGTCAGGCCGTTCGTGCAGCCTTGTGGAATGGCGAACTCGCGGGCTTTGTTCTGCTGATTCATAACGATCTCGACAGCCACCCTCACCTCAAGCCGTGGGTTGCAAGCCTGCTTGTTGCACCGGAATTCCGCGGGCGGGGTGTTGCGAAGGCACTCATGGCTTCAATTGAAGCGGCAGCCCACGAGCTCGGCTATAGTGAAGCCTATCTCTATACCGACAAGCCTGATCTTTATCGTAAAATCGCCTGGAATGATTTCGAAGAGCTGACCGGTGACGATGAAGGTATGTTGATCCTGAATAAGAAAATCGCGCGGAGTTAACTGCGCGATTTTTTGCTTTTTATGATGCGGCCGGTATCGGGCAACTCACACCCGTTCCGCGCAAGCCGCAATAGCCATTCGGGTTCTTGGCCAGATACTGCTGATGATAATCCTCCGCATAATAGAATGTCGGAGCATCACCAATTTCTGTTGTAATCGGGCCGAGACCACGCCCAGACAGTGCTGACTGATATGCATCCCGGCTCTTCTCAACCGCTTCGCGATCCGCCTCGTCAAAGGTGTAGATCACCGAGCGATATGTTGTGCCGATATCATTGCCCTGTCGCATACCCTGCGTCGGATCATGCTCTTCCCAGAACAGCGTCAGCAGTTCATCAAGGCTCACAACCTTTGGATCGTAAACCACAAGAACCACCTCGGCATGGCCTGTGAGCCCCGTGCAGGTTTCCTCATAGGTTGGATTGGGTGTGATTCCGCCCGCATAGCCAACGGCTGTCACATAGACACCCGGCACCTGCCAGAAAAGCCGCTCGGCACCCCAGAAACAACCCATGCCGAGCATGACTTGTTTCAGACCTTCCGGCCATGGCCCCTTCAGCGAATGCCCTGAAACAAAATGCGCTTGAGCAGTCGGTATTGGTGCTGCCCTGCCCGGCAGGGCATCCGATTGGGAAGGCATTTCAATTTTCTTGCGATAGCTGTCCAGAAAACCCATCTAACACCTCCTTATGCATGTCATGAAAGGCGCAAACCCTCACACAACACGAACAAACAAATTCATAGAGCGTAGAAGCCGAAGCTAAACCGTTTACCGCGCGGTGAATTGTAAAAAACGTTTCTCGCGGCGATGGCCAGCGACGTAAAACAGTAGCGCCAACACACCGAACAAGACCCAGCCTGGCTTTTCGAGAACAGGAACGAAGATCCCGTTCCACACTCCTGACGATATATAGTGCGTCACATAAGCTTCTGCATCCCCCAGGCTTTCAGGTGCTGCTCTCGCCCATATATCCAAAAGCGGCTTGGTGACAAAAGCTGAGGCGCCCACCGAGCGCGCTCCGTCCAGAATCGCAAATATGACGCCAAGCGCCAGAGAAATCACCGCGAAACCACGCAAAACAAAACGGATCACGATTCTTGTCCTGTTTCTTCAGATGCAGCGCCGTGGAAATCTGCCCGACACTTTATCCTGACTATATCTTTGCAGCACCTTAATTATAGCATGGCACCGGGTTAAGCCCAAAGTGCAGAAATTACCCACCAATCACGCAAAAATTATCCATTTAATAACAATGAGTTACAGGGGTTACAAAAAGCTTCTCACAGGCTGGAAGATTTTAATGCGGAAAAGCCAAATAAGAGTTGAACATCAGCCCATTCTGGCTATATTGCGCGCCGCAGGGGCTTTTTTGGTAGTCAACCAATACCTGATTTGAAAGCCCTTCCTTGCTTGCGTTAGTTCTGATCATCAGACGATATCACAATAGCAATAGACGGAGAGGTGGCCGAGTGGTTGAAGGCGCACGCCTGGAAAGTGTGTATACGGGGAACCGTATCGCGGGTTCGAATCCCGCTCTCTCCGCCAGAAATATCTTCAACTCGATATTCAAACATTCTTATTTCAGGCGTAACAACCTTATCTAAGGTTCGTATTCCCCCCTCATACTCGGTCCATATTTTCTAGCGAGTTCTAACCGCAACATAGCTTCCAACCGATACTATCGATCTCGGGGTATCAACGCTGAAGACCTACATATCCGATAGCCCCAATCTTGCCTGGGAATTTCCCTTTTCCGCAGAGCTATTTGAATGTGGCTAATCACCAATGGATGGTGTGATCTTTCTCCATGAAGCTCATCACGAGCAATACCGCGCCATCTCTGTCTTGCTATTGATCCATGTTGCTGAAATTTCCGGGTCAGCATCTCGAGCCATTTGCTCAAATCAATGATCTCTCGGGCTTTTATAATAACGGCTCGATGCTTATCTGCTTTGATGCTGATAGCGATGCGATCGCACCGTCCGTTCGCATTTATGATTACGCCACGCCGAAAACCTCATCAACGCAGAACCGCTCATACGAAAGTTGCCAAGCGTAGGTCTCATCAGCTCTAAAGGCATTATTCGATGCATAAGGCGGTGCTTGCCGAACGGGAAAACTAAACGAACGAAGGGCTAGCTACCTTCATAACCAGCAGCGCGCATGCTCTCCGATCGTAAACTGCGTAGATTACTTCCGCTTCTTCTTCGTCTGCAGATGGCAGACTTTCACGCGCTCGCCATTCTTGCCTTTTCGCCAGACGCAACCTTCGTTGCGGGGCTTACCTTCGTAGAGATAAACCTTGCCCCGCCGTTTGCTGTTAAAGGTCTGATTGGAGAAATCATGACCACCGACGCGCACATTCTTGCCAAAGCGCACTTCGGCATATGCTGGAAACCCAAGCGAGACAGCGAGCATAATGGCTAACCCAATAGATAGAAGCTTCATCGGCTATTTTCCTGTTACGAGCTTACTAGTTGGCTTAGTATAGGGTTTCAAAGCCACTTTTTCAAAAGCGCCGCGTTGTGTCTTTAGGACCGTTGGATTTGCATTGTTCTGTGAGGCTAGCCGGCGGCCCAGTTTGTAAGCAGCATGGCTTATGTCGGCCTGCCCTTTAGCCTTCTTCATCATCTATCAGAAACGTCAAAAGCCCGGCTTCTTATGCACCGGGCTTTTTGATTTTATTGATGTTTTTGGGGGATGGTTTCGTGTGATGCTTTTTCCCGTTTGTCGGGTCATCGATATTGGATCGATTACTATGCTCCTCACGGTTCAGGTTATGATGCTGATGAGGTGAGAGCGTTCAAAGATCGATTGATTATCGATTTCAGCTCGAACGGGCTGCTCCATGGAGCTTTCACAAGCCGTACAGCTACGAGCATGGCGTATGCATCGCGGGTTTTAGTATTTTCAGGGAAGGATATTGGTTGCGGGGGCAGGATTTGCCCCGTTCGTCGGGTAATCGATACTCAATCGATTACTTATCCTCCTCACCCTTCAGGTTATGGTCCACAGGACGACGAGCAACGATCGCCAGTGAAGATGAAGTCTTCGTGCCAGCGATAATATTTGGTTTATTTTTTGGAGATTTTGGTTGCGGGGGCAGGATTTGAACCTGCGGCCTTCAGGTTATGAGCCTGACGAGCTACCGGGCTGCTCCACCCCGCGCCAGGGTGTTTATTGAACCGGTTGGGTAGTTTGTGCGCATAGCGCTAGTAAAGCTGTTTTGTATTGATTTGAGAAGATGGAATTATTTGTGTGCTTAGCAGACCTGGCAGCGACCTACTCTCCCGTGTCTTAAGACAAAGTACCATTGGCGCTGGAGCGTTTCACGGCCGAGTTCGGAATGGGATCGGGTGCAGCCGCTCCGCCATAACCACCAGGTCGGCGAAGAACACAAATATGAGAAGCTGGTTGTCTTTCGTGCTTTTATCATCATCAAGCTTTGCTTGATGGATATTGTAAATGGGAGTGATCAAGTCGATCGAGCTATTAGTACCGGTAAGCTACATGCGTTGCCGCACTTCCACACCCGGCCTATCAACGTGGTAGTCTTCCACGGCTCTGATAGGGAATACTCGTTTTTAGGTGGGTTTCCCGCTTAGATGCCTTCAGCGGTTATCCCGTCCGTATATAGCTACCCTGCTATGCCGTTGGCACGACAACAGGTCCACCAGAGATACGTCCATCCCGGTCCTCTCGTACTAGGGACAGATCCTATCAATATTCCTACACCCACGGCAGATAGGGACCGAACTGTCTCACGACGTTCTGAACCCAACTCACGTACCGCTTTAAATGGCGAACAGCCATACCCTTGGGACCTGCTCCAGCCCCAGGATGCGATGAGTCGACATCGAGGTGCCAAACAACCCCGTCGATATGGACTCTTGGGGGTCATCAGCCTGTTATCCCCGGCGTACCTTTTATCCGTTGAGCGATGGCCCTTCCACGCGGGACCACCGGATCACTATGACCGACTTTCGTCTCTGCTCGACTTGTCAGTCTTGCAGTCAGGCAGGCTTATGCCATTGCACTCGACGAACGATTTCCGACCGTTCTGAGCCTACCATCGCGCGCCTCCGTTACTCTTTAGGAGGCGACCGCCCCAGTCAAACTACCCACCATACACGGTCCTGGACCCGGATAACGGGCCGCAGTTAGACATCCATATAGATAAGGGTGGTATTTCAAGGATGACTCCACAATGGCTGGCGCCACTGCTTCAAAGTCTACCACCTATCCTACACATGTCGACACGAATGCCAGTGTAAAGCTATAGTAAAGGTGCACGGGGTCTTTCCGTCTAACCGCAGGAACCCCGCATCTTCACGGGGAATTCAATTTCACTGAGTCTGCGTTGGAGACAGCGGGGAAGTCGTTACGCCATTCGTGCAGGTCGGAACTTACCCGACAAGGAATTTCGCTACCTTAGGACCGTTATAGTTACGGCCGCCGTTTACTGGGGCTTCAA